>CAVTHI010000007.1:0-99271 GCA_963734525.1 uncultured archaeon
GCGCAGGTCCTTCCACGAGACGCCCGCCGACCGGGTTCGGCCGGTCGAGAACGAAGAAATCGAGCTTCGCGTGCGCGGCGGCCTCCATGCAGAAGAGCATCGTGGCCTGGTACGTGTAATAGCGCGCGCCGACGTCCTGGATGTCGAAGACCAGCGCATCCAGCCCGCGCAGCGCCTTGCCCGCGGGCCGGAGCGACTCCGGGCTGTTCCCGTACAACGAATGGACCGGGACCCCGATCTTCCGGTCGCGCCCGCCGCGCGCGGCGGCCATGTACTGTATGTCCCCGCGGACGCCGTGTTCCGGGCCGAAGAGGGCGGCAAGACGGACGCCCCGCGCCGCGTGGAACAGGTCCGCGGCGTGACGCAGGCGCCGGTCCACCGACGTGGGGTTGCAAACCAGCCCCACGGCACGCCCCCGCAGGGGGGCGAAGCGCTTCTCGACGAGCACGTCGAGGCCGGTCCGGACCCTCTCCGCGCGATGCCCGGCGACCTGGCCCGCGTCTCCCATAAGCGGTGAAGATACCACATCTCCCGAAGCGCGAGGACCGGTCCCTTCCTTCCTCCAGGGAAGGGATCCCCTGGTGGCCGTGGCCGGAATCCCATCCGGGCGGTGGGCGAATCGCCCCGGAAGGAGAACCGGATTGCGCCGGGTGGGGCATCCTGTCAAAAATATTGAAATCATTGGGCAAACCGTTTCCCAAACCCACGGCCGGACAAGCGCAAGTGCTTGTATTTAAAGCGGATCGATTGTCGGCATCAATTTTGCTGTTTGATAGTACAGCGGAGGAGGAGATGCAATAAGAGAGGCGAGAGGAGGCGGGGGAGTTGGGGCGCTTGTTCGCGGTCTACAAAGTGGAAAACGGAAGGATGCTCCTGCTGGGCGGCCTGGCGGAGCGTCGGGAAGCCAAGCGGAAGGAATCCAACCACCGCGGTCTTGTGGAGATGGCGAAACGGAAATACGCGGAGTCTCCCAACGATGAATTGAGGGTCGTCCTGGAAGAGGAATGACCTTCCTTCGCTACTTGATGATCCCCCGCCGCAGGGCGAACTTGATGAGCTCCGCCCGGTTGTGGATGTCGAGCTTCTCCTGGGCGTTTGTGTAATGGGCGATGACGGTCTTTGCGCTGATGTCCAGCAGAGACGCGATCTCCTTGTGGGCGTGCCCCTCTGCGATGAGTTTGAGCACCTGCTTCTCCCTGTCGGTCAGCCTGTCGTACGGATCCTCGAGGTTGGTGTCCCGCTTGTGGAGGTAGTCGTCGATCACGGATGATGTGATCGTCGGGTACAGGTACGATTCCCCGCGCGCGACGGCCCGGATCGCGGCGATGAGGTCGGTCCCCACGGCGTGCTTCAGGATGTAGCCGGAGACACCCGCCTTGAGGAGCCGGTTCACGTACTCCTTGTCGTCGTATTGGCTCAAGACCAGGATCTTGATCTCGGGATGGTTTTTCTTGATCTCCATCGTCGCCTCGAGTCCCCCCAGACCCGGCATCGCGATGTCCATCAACACGATATCCGGCTTGAGCTTCGCCGCCTTCTGAATCGCCTCCTTGCCGTCCGCGGCCTCCGCCGCCACTTCAAGGTCTCCGTGGAGTCTCAAAATGGCGATGATTCCCTCTCTCACGAGGGCATGGTCGTCGGCAACGAGGATCCTGATCTTCGCCATGGTTCCCCTTCAGGCGGGCACCGGCACGTGCACCGATATCCGCGTTCCCTGGCCCGGCTCCGATCGGACCGTCAGTGTCCCGTCCAGCAGCGAGATGCGCTCCCCCATGCCGATGAGCCCGAGCCCGACGTGGTGATCCTTCCGGAAGGCCCCGTAGATCGACTCCGTATCGAACCCCTTCCCGTCGTCCCGGATCTCCATGTCGATGGCCGATTCGCCGAACACCATGGACACCGCGACGTTCCCGGCGTCGGCATGCTTGCTGATGTTGATGATCCCCTCCTGGGCGATCCGGAAGAGAACGAGCTCCAGTCTCGCGAAATCCACCGGGCTCCGCGCGCGGGCCTTCAACTCCTCGCTGCTCCCCGTCGTCTCGAAGCCGTACCGGATCCCCCTCTCCCCGATGTGCTTCTCCAGGACCCACTTTATCGCGGATTCCAGGCCCAGGTCGTCCAGGATCGGCGGGCGGAGGTCCTTGATCATCTGGTGGACGCCCTTGAGCATCGCCATGCACTGCTCCCGGATCTGCAGGAGCTGCTTCCGGATGGGATCGTACGGCGGAAAGTGCGCGACGATCGAATCCAGGGAGATGAGGGCCGCGTTCAACGACTGGCTCGTGTCGTCGTGCAATTCCCTCGCGATCCGCTTGCGCTCTTCCTCCTCCGCGGTGATGATCCCCTGCAGGAGGGCGGCGAGTTTCTCCCGGCTCTGCCGGAGCTCCCCGGTGCGCTCGGCGACCATGCCCTCCAGGCCGATGCTGTACTTCTGGATGCTCGCCAGCGATTCGGCGAGCTTCTTCCTCATCTCGTCGAAGCTCTTCCCGAGGGTCCCGATCTCGTCCTTGGCCTGCACCTCGATCGGGTCGTTCAGGTTGCCCGATGCGATCCTCCGGGTGGCGCCGATGAGGGATTGGATGGGCCGGACGATCCCCTTCGACAGCCCCATGGCGAGCAGCAGGGTGGTGACGATCGCGACGGCGCTCAGGAGGAGGAATCCCTTCCGGAGGCTCGATGACGGCGAGAACACGGAGTCCTGGGGGTCCCTCACGATCACTCCCCAGGGAGCCATGGACAGGGGCGCGAAGGCGAGCATGTCCCGCTCCCTGCCGCTTTCCGGGGCGCCCTCCTTGCAGCGGTGGCAGCTTTGGACCGATCCTTTTCTTTCCGTGACGAGGCCCTTCAGGAACCGGTACCGGTCGCCGCAGGTGAGGATCCGTCGCGGGTCGTTGGACGCGATGATGACGCCCTGGCTGTCCACGAGTTCGATGATCGTGTCGTGGCCCGTGGGGATCGCCGCGATGAGTTGGGACAACATGTAGTTCGTCGGGTCGATCTCTCCCCCGGCGACCCCCACCACCTCCCCATCCTTGTTCTTCATGGGAACGAGCGCGAGGACGATCGAACGCTTGGTCGTGGGGAGGGTGTGGACATCCGTGATGACCGGCTTCAGGTCCGCGGTCGCCTTTCTCACGTACGGGAGGCTGAAGGTATCGGCCCCCTCCTCTTCCCGGTGCGGGTAGGAGAGGAGGACGCGACCCTGCCTGTCCAGGAGGAAGATTCTCCCGGTGAAGATCGAGTACTCCATGGCGGTTTTCAGGGCCTTCCTCTCGGGACCCCAGTCGTTGTCCTCGAGGTCGACCTTCCCGGAGAGGGAAATATCGTAGAGCCGCTTGACGTTGCTCTCGATGACGTGGTCGATGTACCGGCCGATGATGTTGGCGAGCATCAGCCGGTTCTCCAGGGACCGCTCGATACTGGCGGTGACGCTCAGGTGGCTGATGATCCCCAGGCTGACGAGGATGATCCCTACATTCAGGAACAGCAGGAAAATGATTCGCTTCTGCATCTCCCTCCCGCTCTACTCCGAGGTCCCCAACCTCACGACAGGGAGTCCCGCCGGGTTGTCCGACCTGCCGCCGGAGGCTCCGCCGGGACCCCTCCTCGATCCTCGCAAGCTCGATGGGGTGCTCCCGCGCCATTCTCTCACGCGAGATGTACCCGGTGAAGATGCTCGTGTCGAGGGGAAACACTTCGGGGCTGAACACCGCGTTGATGATGTGCCAGAGCGCGTTGATGAGGAAGATCAGCAGGGCCTCGTTGGAGTGCAGGGCCTTCGCCGCGGGGATGATCTCGCCGGGCAGGATCTTCGTGACGAGGATCGGGAACCAGAGGACCGTTCCCGTCAGGATCATCAGGAACCCGCCCATCAGGATCGTCCAGTACTCGAACTTCTCCATGTAGTCGTACCGGTCGCATTTCGCGGGGTGGTCATCCAGCCCGAAGTAGTACTTGATGTTCTCGATCGCGTCCGTGAAATCCTTCTTCGTGATGAACATCGAGGGCGACCATTTCCCCCGGACGACTCCCGCGACGGCCACGACGACGTTCAGGATCAGCCCGAGGGAGAAGAGGACCCCCGCATACCGGTGGATCCACCGGACGTTGTCGATCCCCCCATTTTCAGGATGAGCCACTGGGAGAAGTCCAGGTGCCAGAACCGCTGGGACAGACCCGTGGCGAACAGGATCAGCGTGGAAAGGACGATCCCCCAATGCTCGAAGATCCGGAGCCGGCTGAACCTCCGGATCATCCGTTTGCCCTCGGCCCGGTTTCCTTTCATTGGGCTCCCCCTCCTTCAGCGGTTGACCGCGTAGCGCCACACGTGCAGAAGGACCTGCAGGATCAGGCCGATGACCACGATGGGGATGCGCTGTTCACCGACACGTACCTCCCGCAGACCAACGGCGTGGTCGCCTACCTCTGCGACATCATAGGCGCCCTGTCGAAGGAGCATGAGGTCGTGCTATTCGCGCCCGGGGAAACGGGAATTTTTCCATGAGCGGGTATCGAAGAATTTCTGCATATACTGGATTCCGTCGTCGCCCTTCCCCTTCTATGAGAGCTACCGCGTCGCTTCGATGGATTACCGGCATGTGAGCGCGCTCGTAGCCAAGGAGAAGCCGGACATCATCCACGCCCACGCCCCGATAAACCTCGGGCTCCAGGGCATGATTGCAGGGAAACGGAAGGGCGTGCCGGTCGTTGCGACATACCACACGCATTACCCGGATTACGTGCCGCACCTCCTCAACGGGAAGCTCCCGTCGATATTCGGCAAGGTGGGGCATCTCACGGCCAAGAAGTTCGTGAAGCACACGTTCGGCATGGCGGACATCGTGACGGCTCCTACGGGCGAGCTCGTGTCCGAGCTGCGCTCGTACGGGATGAAGAACGTGGTGGCCCTCCAGAACGGGATATCGCTGAAGAAGCTCCGCTGCACGGCGAAGGAGGCGGAGCAGTTCAGGAAGGCGCACTCGATACCTTCAGGCAGGAGGACCGTCATCTACCTGGGCAGGATAAGCTTCGAAAAAAGGTTGGACAGGCTGCTGGAAGCGTATGGAAGGGTCGAGGACGACGGGAAGCTGCTTATCGTCGCAGGCGGAGGCCCGTACCTGGAGAAGTTCAAGGCACTCTCAGGCTCGCTCGGGATAAAAAACATCGTGTTCACCGGTTTCGTGAAGCGGCCCGCAGTGGCGTATGCGGTCGCGGACGTGTTCGCCTCGGCTTCCGACAGCGAGACGTTCGGGCTGACATTCGTCGAAGCCATGCAGATGGGGCTGCCCGTGATAGGCGTCCGAATGCTCGGGGCGAAGGACGTCATAACAGACATGAAGGACGGCCTCCTAGTCGAGCCCGGGGATACGGAGGCCCTCGCCAAGGCGATGCGGCGGCTCCTTGAGGACGAGAAGCTGTGCGGGGCGCTCGCAAAGGAGGGCAGGAAGACCGCGAAAAGGTTTTCCATCGAGAACAGCATGAAGAAAACGGTCGGGATATATGACAAGCTCCTTAAATCCAAACCGCGGCGGTAATGCCTACATCATCGTCGGGGTCGACCCGGGAATCAAGACCGGATACGCCATGCTCGACCTTTCCGGGAACCTGGTCGCAAGCGGCTGCGAGAAGGAGGCCAGCGACGAGAGGCTGGTCAAGATAATATCGGACGCCGGAACACCCGTCCTGGTCGCCGCGGACACGCACCCGCCGTCGCATTTCGTACAGAAAATCGCCGCGAGGCTGAACGTCCGGGTCTTCTCGCCGCATGAAAGCATGAGCAAGCTCGAAAAGAGGCAAATCGGGACGCAAATCGACGACGTGCATGCCCGCGACGCTTACGCCGCCGCGGTGAAGGCGTTCAGGCGCCACCAGAACCGCCTGCGGCAGATAGATTCCATGCCGGTCGGGCCAAAAGAAAGGCAAGAGCTCAAAAAAATGGTAATATGCGGACAGAGGTTGGCGGACGTCCGGAATGGATATTGCGTAGATATTCGTGAAAAATAACGCCGTAATGTTCAAATTTAATACGTTTTGTTCATTTGATGGATATGACACTTACACACGAACAGTCTCTATATATTATTCGGAAGTTTGTGGCACAAGGTCTAATGAATCCGGTAGTTGTTGAGGTCGAGAAGAAGAAATACTATTATACGGTTCGAGATTATGGCACTTTACTTATACGTTGCGAAAAACCAAGAAGACGAGGAACTTATCCGAAGGAAAAATGGGGACAGATTACTCCGAATTGTCTTATCTGTAAGTTAGCTTGGAACAGTCAACATTTTCCCCTGGTATTGGATGCAGAAGGTTACAGAATAGTCTTAGATAAGAGGGGATGATAAACAGACAAATTGATTACAATAATCAGGGTAAATGAAAGAAGAATGGTGGGATCGAATAGCGAAGTGATGTCTATGAGTAATCTATCGCCTGAAATTCAAAAAATTAGAACTAAACTAATTTCCGCGCCTTGGCCAAGATTTATTCATAGCATAGAGGTAAGCGGATTGCACGGGTTTGCTACGCAGAAAATGGAGTTCAAATTTCCAATCACGGCTATTGTGGGGGAGAATGGAACTGGTAAAAGCACTTTTCTAAAACTCGCGGCATCAGTTTACCAAGCAGTGGATGAAAGCGGAAGTTTTTATCCAAGCCAGTTCTTTCCAACTACGGTTTGGGATAGATTACAAAATATAAGGATTGATTATGACGTTCAGCGAGGTCCCCAAAGAATAAAGCATACCATAAAAAAGGAAACAACAAGATGGCGCGGAATAGACCACCGCATGGAGAATAGAGTATATTATTTTGACTTAACTAGAACACAGCCAATAGAAACTCTTATCGGATATTCAAAATTGGCTAAAGAAAAAATAAGGGAAGTTTCCGCTAAACCCTTACCCGAGTCAGATTTAAGTAGCGTCGTGGAGATAATGGGGAGAACGTACGAACAGGCTCGATATGCTAAGACAGATGTTGATAGTAGAAAAGAAGTAGGAATATTAAAAACTAGTTTTGGAGAGATGTCGCAGTTTCATCAAGGAACGGGCGAGGCTATTATTTCTAATTTTATTCATGCAATCGAGAACATTCCGGATTATTCGCTCATAGTTATAGATGAAATCGAGTCTTCGCTTCATCCTAAGGCACAACGGAGGTTGGTCAATAAACTACTAAACTTAGTTCGAGTAAAAAACCTACAGATTATTGTTTCGACCCATTCCCCGTATGTGCTTAGTGAGTTGCCATCTGAAGCACGAATATTATTAGTCAGAAAAATTAGTGGTATCCAGATTACTTATGGCGCTAGTGTTGCTTTTTGTTTATCAAACCTAGATGATGTTTTACACCCAGAACTATTAATTGCCGTTGAGGACCAACGAGCAGGGAGTATAGTGTCGCAGTTCATCAGAGAACTTGCACCAGATATTATCCAGCGTGTAGAAATCATTCATGTTGGCGCAGCTAATTTAGTTAGTAATCTGGGAGAACTTGCTGGAACGGGTCGCCTCCCAGTAAATTTAATATCGATTCTTGATGCTGACCAGACAACTAATAGTTATACAATAAAATTGCCCGGTCAATACAGCCCTGAAAAACAGATTATCCTGGACATTAAACAGGGTGGCTTGACAAAATTACAGGGCCTTCTAGGAGGAGATATGCAGTTAATTCAGGCGGAGTTTGAGGAATTGGTTCGGATTCAGGATTATTCATCTTGGGTGGGAAGACTATCAAGCCGTTTTAAAATTGCTGAAGATACCCTATGGGGGGCTCTAGTTTTAATCTGGGTAAAAGAACGGATTAGCCGTCAATACCCAGAAGATGCAGAGTTAGTTAGAAAGATCAAAGAGGGTATTCAAGGCAGAACGGTTTCAAATATTCAAAATACGATTTAAACACTGCCATTTGGCGCTAAACCAGTTTGAATGCCATACTAAATGGGCATCGATTAGTGGTTGGTGCCCGTTTTTTGCTCATATAAGCACTGCAACAGGTGTCTTATTTTCCAATCTCTTAAGAATATTCAGTAGGTATGTTCACTGGAATACTGCAGATTGTTCAATCTACGTATTTATGGGAAAACGCTCAAAAAAAGCAAACATTTAAATATCAAAAATGAGCAATAACAGGATTGTTGTGGGTGATGCTAGTGGCTCTCAGGAAGACTAAAAACAAGGCTCTCAAGGGAAAGAAGGCTCCAAAGGCCAGGAAGGCCAATATTCCTGCCAAATCCGTGTCCAAGGCTGTGTCAAAGGACAAATCCTCGAAGAAGCTCCTTAAGAAACCCCTGAAGAAGCCCGAAGAGCCCGCGCCGGTGAACAACCAGGCGGGCACCGAATTGTTCATGCAGAAGGTGGGCAAAATACTCGGCGATTCGAACGTCAGGCAGGACCTGATAGAAATCGGCGGGGAGAACGCGCTCGCCATCGTCAGGAACTTCTACGGCAACCACAGCGACGAAGAGCTCGCAAAGAAGCTCAAAATCAAGATTTCAGACGTGCGCGCCACGCTCAACAAGCTCCATAACGAGGGGCTCGTCAACTACATCCGCGAAAAAGACAGCGAGACCGGCTGGTATTCGTACAGCTGGTCGCTGAACCAGGATAGGATGGAGAGGTGGGCGGTCACGCATACGGCGAAAATCAACGCCGCGACCGGCGAGGCCGGGGGGGAGTTCTATTTCTGCCCCACCTGTGGCGCGTCGAGCATAACGAATTTCGAGTCCGCCGCCAATGTCGATTTCAGGTGCGACCGCTGCAACAGGCTTTTGGAATTCATCGACGAGAAGAAGATGGCCGGATTGTACGAGAAGCAGAAACCCTGATTTTGCCCGCGTTTTACGGGATTAATCCTTTGAAGCGAGCGCCAGCCCCGTCCAGGTGGAATCGCCCCCCCCGCACCAGTTCAGAAGTTCCGAATTTCCTGATTTTCCCCCAGCCATGCCTGAGGCCGGGCAAGGAAGGAAAGAAAGGGAAATGCCCAACCGCCAATCTGGGGTTAACCTCAGGAAGTTTCGCGAGCCTTTAACCTAAGTGAAATAAAAGGAAAGGCTCACATGGACTTGAACTCAATGAGCATCTTCTCGAGCTCGTCCGCGGTCAATAGCAGGAGCGAAGAGCTGTCCGACTCCATCTTGACAATCAGGGGCCCTATCGTGGGCGATGAGTTGACGAGCGTCTGGAACTGCTCCTTGTCCGAGGAGTTCTTGAACAGTATGATGGCTATGCCGTGCCCGATTGTCGGGATTACGCGGGCGAGAAGCGCCGCCGAGTTCATGTTCTTCTCGTAGAAGTGCAGGGACATCTGCTGGCCGACGACGGTAATCTCGCTGTCGGCCTCCTTCGATTCCCCGAGCCCGGTGAACGGGATGGCGTTGTTGACGCATATGTCGCGCAGGCGGCGCATGAGGGCCATGTATTCTATCGTATGCCTGCTCTTCTGCTGCCAGGCAGTCAGCCCGTAATACCCGAGCGATTCCCTGACCAGCCCCTTCTTCTCGAGGTCGTCGAGCAGGAACTCCACGTTGTAGTCGGTTATGTAGACGGGCTTGCCCTGGTAGAATATCTCCTTGAAGCCGTTCTTGACCTCCGGGGTCGTCAGCGGCGTGCTCTGCCAGCGGTAGTTCTCGTTGACCTTCTCGAAGATGCTGAGGACGGTGTCCGAATTGAGGGGTATCTTCGTCCTCGCTATCGGCGGGAAGTCCGGGATGTCTATGGAGAAGAACACCTCCTCCTGGCGGGCGAATATCACGCCGACGCCGACGATGCCTCCGGTGAGGAGGAGCGTAATCCAGAAGAACGGCTCGTCGAATATCGTCTTGGGGCGGGTGTGGTTGACCGGAACGCTGACTTTCAGGCCCCCTGCCGTGAAATCGAAGCTGTGCTTGCCGAGGGGAAGCAGCTCGCCCCCGGTGTACTGGCCCACGTCTATCCTGAGCTTGTCGACATTGTTGAACGTGTAGGAGCCGTACTGCCCGCCGTCCACCTTGACGCTGATTTCGCTGAGGAGCTTCGGGGTGCCGTCCATAGTGATGTCGAAGCGGTAGGCCGAGCGCCTCTGCTGGTCGTTGCCCGTGTAGGTGATGTCTATGGAGACGACCTTCATGTACGTCTCGGCGTAAACCCTGCTTTCGTCGTCCACGAGCTTGACTGTGTATTCGCCGCGGTCGAGGTATATCAGGACGTCGAAGGACGCGTCCGCCTGGACATTGAGGTTGCCCTGCGGGAACGTCTGTATCTCCGTGCCGTTGCTGTCATACACGACCAGGTACATGTTCGGCTGGGCGGCCTGGTTTTCACGCAGCTGTGCGTTCATGCGGACAGGGAGGTTCGTGATGTTGGCCGAGACCACCCGTCCGCCTTCCTCTATGAGCAATGAGTTGTTCCTCTGCTTCTCGACCCGTATGTAGAGCGTTTCCCTTATCGGGTTGTTCGACGTCGCCGAATACCCGGTGAAATCAACCCTCACTGTAGCCTTGGGCGCCTCGAAGGGCTCTGTGAAGAAATAGCGCGTGCCCGTATAATTCGTCTGGTTGGTGAACAGGTATTCCTTGCTGTCCGAGCTTGGTTTCGCCCACGGGACCTCGAACACGATGCGCGAGACGTCCTCGGCCGCCGCCGAATAGTTCCCCCTCCATCCGCCGTCCAGCGTCTGGGGCAGGAAGATGAACGCGCCGTCGCCGGATTTCACGATGCTGACCGAGCCGTAAGCCTGGCCTGATGCCCACCCTCCGCCCGGCGTCGTGCGGTAAAGGGGTTGGAACAGGTGGAAGCCGTCGGTCGAGCTGACCGGGCTGCTCTCGTCGAACCTCACCGGGAGGTTCTGGGTTATCTCCTTGGGGGTGAATGCGACCAGGGTGCCGTTAAGCATCTTCGAGAAGGGCTGGCCGATGTAAAGTATGACGACGCCCCGTTGCGCAAGCTTTTGCATGTTCATGGGGCTGTCCACGCCGAGAATTTCCTTCGGTATCGCTCCCGAGGGCACTATCACGAGGGCGCCTTCGGGCACCGTCTCGAGCTGCTTGAGGGTGATTTCGTTGAGTATGATCTTCCTCTTGGCCAGGTCCGCGCGGAGCGAGGATATGAAGTCCGGATACGTCGTCGCCTCTATCCTTTCGCTGTTCAGGATGAATACTTCGGAGGGCAGCTTGTTCTCGTAGGCGGTGATGTTGACGGAGTAGTTGTTGAGGTTGCGGGTGTCGTAGTCCACGAGAACCGCAGCAAGGTAATTGGAGCTGCCCCTGGAACCGGTGGTCATGACATCCCCGCTTTCCAGCGTGTTGTCGATGGCCGCTTTGTCGATTTGCGGCTGCAGGAACCCGGTCCCGGGCGTTATGAGCGCCATGGACAGGTAGAGCCATGCCATGCCGAGGATGATGAGCGCGATGAAGATGAACGCCCCGAAGACCATGAAGTTGAAGCCGCCCTTAGGGGGCTCGGACATCACGACGGCCGCGGCCTTCTTCTCCTCCTTTTTCGGCTTCAGCATTGCGCGGAAAGCGTCCTTGATGCGCTCTATCGGGGGGCGCACCTTCGTCTTGTAGTGGCCGAGGTACTGGTACTTCTTCTTCAGTTCGAAGCTGTATACCTTCTTCTTGATTTTCGTGCTTAGCTCGGCCATGTGAACCCTGCCTTATTGGACGACTTCCAGATAACCCTCGCTGACCAGCTTGTTGAGCATCTCCTCGATGCGGGCGTCCGAGACCTTGTTGAGCTTGGCGAACTCGGTGATGTTAATCGTCCCGCTGTGCTCGGCCACCCATTCCTGGAGCTTGCCTTTCAGGGCTTCGTCCGAAAGGCCTTCGAGCTGCTGGAGGCGGAGCTTGTAGTCGTCGTTCTGGGATTTCAGCTCGTAGTTCTGGGACGTGAGCGCCTGGTTCTGCTCGGTCAGCCGGTCGACCTTCTTCTTGTAGTCGTCGACCTCCTTCTTGAGCGAATCGTACGAAGTGTACAGCTTGTTGTAGTCCATCGTCACCGAGCCGGCCAGCTCCTTTATCGACGTCTCGATGAGCTGGTAGATGGTCTTGTTGTCAACCGAATACGAGGACTCGATGAGGGAGAGTATGTTGAGCAGGTAGCGGATGACGTCCACGCGCCTCTTCTTCGGGCTGATTTCCGAGGGGATTGTGTACATCACCTCGAGCTCGTCCTCCTTGAGCTTGACTATGGAGAAGAGGTAGGGGTTCTTGTCGATGTCCCGGCTTTCCACGTATATGACGTTAAGGACGTCCTTTTCCGGGGCGAGCTCGAGGAATGAAATCGAGCGCAGAACGGTCGCGAGGTCCTTGAGCTTGCCCTTGGCGAGCCTGCCCTTCACCTTGAAGCCGTCGACCTGGGGCGGGTGCGCCTCGTCCTTCAGCGGGGAGCCCTGCGGCTGCTGAGCCGCGCCCGGAGCGGGCGCGCCTTTCTTGGGTTGTGTCGATGGAAGCGCCATGTCTACACCTCATTTATTCTTGGTCTTCTTTTTCGCCTGGGTTTTCTCCTTGGCGCCCTGAGACGGGGCCTTGGCGGCATCGTCAGACCGGCTTTTCTGCTTCGGTGGCTCAGCCTGCGCTTTTTGCGCAGGCAGCGCCGGGTAATACGGAACCGGCGGAACCGGTGGCGCCGGACCGCCCGGGGGCGCCTTCGCCAATGCGCTGACGCCTTCAACCGCGGGGACGTACTTGAACATGACCGGCAGGAGGACAATGAACCCCGCCACGATGAAGCCGGACAGGAACGCCCAGGCCTCGAAGCGGCCGTTCAATATCGGCGCGATTATCATGATGAGGAGCATTATGCCCGCAAGCACGCTGGCGAAAAGCATGGTCTTCTCGAACGAGCGCCTGCGCTCCATGTGCTTGGGCATGCAGGCCTCGCAGACGTAGAGCTTGTTCATCTGCGCCACGCCCAGGGCCTTCTTCACGGCGCGGATGCCGCGGATTATCCGGTCCTCCTGGATCGGAAAGGCCTTCCTGCCCTCTACGTCCATCTGGCAGGAGATGCAAAGCTTCTTGCCGTATGAGGGACCGGGTTTTACCGTCTCGGACAAATCATCCACCCCTTCATTCTTCGAGAACGACCTGGCTAATCTCGCGGCCTACGCCGCCGCTCTTCTTGAGGTCGACCTTGCCGAAGATGTTGATTATCGTGATGTCGTCTATGCCGGCGTCCTTTAGGAAGTCGCCGATGTTCCTGCGCACTATGCCGTCGCGCTCGAGGGTAAGGACGAACGATACCACGTCCATGCGCCGGTTGGACTTGTCGAAGACCTTTGTGAGCTCTTCAATTTTGTCGTCGGTCATGCCGAACTGCCGGAGCTTCCTCCTGAAATCCTCCTTTAGGAACGATACGCTTCTTGACACTGCAACATCCCTCCGCTGTTTGTCTGTAAGCACTCCGCTGAGGTCGAGGAAGAACTCCTTGCTGGGCTCCTCGCCTTCAATCTGGCTGATAAGGAACGTGGACGGGTACGGAGTCGGCAGAGTCAGCGCCATGTTGACCGCGCACTGGCCGACGCCGAGCCGGCTGATTTCATCGCGCATGTAGTTGCTGAAGTTGAGCGAGCCCTGGAGGTAGTCCAGGAACTTCTCGAACTTCACCTTCAGCATGAACGTCGTCCCGACGTTCGAGAAAATCGCCTCGCTGATGTCCGTCGGGTTCTGCGACGCGATTATCATGGCGAAGTTGTACTTGCGGCCTTCACGGACTATCATGACCGCGTCGGAGTTCTCGTCCTTCCCGATTTTCCAGGCTTCGTCGAGGACTATCAGGAGCCGCAGGCCCTTCTGGGACGCCCAGCCTTCAAGCCTCATCTTTTCCTTGATGAACTGGAGAATGGTAAGGGCTGCGAGCGCACGGGATGTTTCATCCGGCAGGCCTGCAAGGTCCAAATCCACGAGCCCCGAGGAAATGAGGACATCGAGGCTGACGGTACTTTGCTGGGCGAAGAAATCCTCGCCCGGCTTCGTGAACTGCTTGAGCCGGTAAATCGCGTTCTCGAGCTCGGCCGGGAATTCGTATGTGCCGACCTGGGACTGCTCGGTGAGGACGCGAACGACGTCTTTCAACGTAGGCGGGGAAAGGGGCTTTCCAAGCTCGTCCTTCTGTTCCCTCGCGTCCATCCTGAACTTGTTCTCGAGATATACTTTTTCTATCGCCTGCTCGGTGAGCCTTCTCTGCTCTGGGTAGTTCGTTATGTCCGTAAGCAGCTCGAGCGTCCTCATGACCTGCTTGATGCGGTCGTAAGGCTTCATGCCGCCCAGGTCCAGGAGGTTGAGGTAAGAGCCCTTGCCCAGAGACACGACCTTCCCGCCGGTCTGCTTGACCCAATCGCGGTATTCCCCGGCCCAGTCGATGATGAGGCCGTTGCTGTTCCAGACGAACGCGGAACGGAGCAGGAACGTCTTGATGAAATACGACTTGCCCGAACCCGATATGCCGACGACCGCGATGTGCGGGTTGGCGACGTTCTGGTAGCTCCAGTAGAAGGGCATGTTGAAAATCTTCGTCCTTCCGATGTAGATGGAGTCCGTCGGGTCCCCGAAAAGGACCTCCATGGGAGGCTCAGGCGGGTGCACCAGGAGGTTCCTCCTGGATATGGATGAATTTGAGAGCTTGACGAGCCTCAGTTTTCCGCCTACCGCCATTCAAATCACGCTCTCTTCCATCTCCTGCGCCGTCATCGGGAAGAACTTCTCCCACTCGAAGCATTTGAGCATCTCGTCTCCGGAGAGGTTGACCACTTCCACATTGAGGGCGTTTGCCAGGACGGTTTTTAGCTCGTTCGCCTGCGAGCGGGCCCCCGCCATCGCCGCGTCCTTGCTCAGGCCGACCGCCGTGGTCTGGGCATATGCTATGACGCCCATGGGCTTCACGCCCTTGATTAGCTTTGTGAGCTGGTTGTCCCAGATGGCGACCTCGCGTTCGAGCTTGTCCATGCGCAGGACGTCGGGCTGCTGCTTGTCGCGCTCGCGGGCCAACCTGAGCTGGGCCTCTGCGCGCTTGGTCTCGATGGTCTTCCTCTTCTCGCCCACGTCCTCGACGTAGAGCATGTACGCGATTTTCGTCACGTACTTGATGTTCGATATCGCGCGCTCGAAGAACGCATTGTAGGACATCGTCTCCTCGCCCGTCTTTTCGGTCGCGGACTCGAAAATCTTGACGCCGAGGAATGCCGACGAATAGAACACCCCGTTGACGCTTTTCACGATGACGTCCTGGCTCGGCGGTATCTCGTACCCGAGGTCGGATATCATGATGATTTTCGTCCTCTCGGTGATGAGGGGTATCATGATGTAGCCGTATTTCCAGAAAAGGACGCCCAGAACCGAGCCCATGAAGGCGAGCAACCCCCCCAGAAGGGAAAGCAGGCCGCCCCCGCCGATGAGGGCAAAGAGGGCCCCGAGAAATCCGACCGCGATAGCGGCATAAGTGTAAGTCTTCGCCGGTGTAGCCATATGATGAACCTCTGGATGGTCTGATACAATAATCAGGAAAGGGTATATAAACCCCACGATTATCCTGACGACGGAGGCGGGCTCAGCCCTTCACCGCATCCTCAACTATCCTTTTCGCCTGTCCGACATATGTCGTGTAATCGAACAGCTCGTCCGCCTCTTTCTTTGTAAGCAGCTTGCGCTCGAGCACCAGTTCTTTCATGTGCCTGCCCTTGGCGAACGCCTCCTGGGCAAGCAGGCGGACCGCTTCGTGCGCTTCCTGCCGCCCCAGCCTCCCGTTTTCAACCAAAAAAATCATGATGCGCTCGGACATCACCAGGCCCCTTGTGAGTTCGAGGTCCTTCTTGATGTTGTCGGGATAGAAAACGAGCCCGTCGAGGATTTTCGTCATCTCGAGCGCCATGTAATCTAGGGATATGAAGCTTTCCCCGAAAATCGCCCGCTCGTTCGCGCTGTTCGTGAGGTCGCGCTCGTGCTCGAGAGCTATGTTCTCAAGGGCGGTCAGCACGTTCGCCCTGGACAGGCGCGCTAGGGAGCAGACGCGCTCGCACTTATGCGGGTTGCGCTTCTGCGGCATCGTGGAGGAGCCCACCTGCTTCGCTGAAAAGGGCTCGGAGACCTCGCATATCTCGGTCCTCTGCAGGTTGCGGATTTCCTTCGCCATCTTTTCCAATAGGGCAGACGTAATCGCGATTGCGCACATGACTTCCGCATGGCGGTCCCGCTGGACGACCTGGTTCGTCACCGGGTCCTCGCCGAGGCCGAGCTCCTTCATGACCAGCTTCTGCATCGCAGGCCCGTCTGCCCCGAATGTCGCCATGGTACCCACCGCGCCGGACATCTTGCCCACCGATATGCGCCTTTTGGCCTCGCCCAGGCGTTCGAGGTCGCGTTTCAGCTCCTGATAGTATAGGGCGAACTTCATGCCGAAGGTCGTGGGCACGGCGTGCTGGCCGTGCGTGCGGCCGATGCAGACAGTCCCCTTGTGCTCGAGGGCGAGACGCTTCAGCGTCGATGCAAGGACGCCCAGGCGCTTCTCGAGCTGGGAAATCCCTTCGATGAAAATCAGCGCGGTCGCGGTGTCCTCTATGTCGTAGCTGGTCGCCCCCAGGTGCACGTATTTGCCCGCGTCCCCGGCCTGTTCTGTAAGCGCCTTCACCATCGCCATCAGATCGTGGTGTATTTGCGCCTCTATCTCGATGACGCGGCTGTGCTTGACTTTCTTGGCCGCCTCTTCGATATCCGCAGGGGCGCCCTTGGGGATGTGCCCGAGCGAGGCATGCGCCTTCGCAAGCGCCACTTCGACGGCCATCCATTTGCGGAGTTTCGCCTCGTCGTCGAAAACAGCGTTCATCTCTGTCTTGTACCTTTCTTCGAATGGAGAAATCGACATGGAGTGTTATCGGCGTCAAGGATTTTAAATCGCCCGCACCAGCGCCAGCCACCCTACCCCGCCTGCGAGCCATGCGAAGGAGGCGAGCATGTGAGAAAAAAACGACAATGAACGAAATGTTTATATACTTGAAAATTCAAAAAGAATAACACAGAACCAGGACTCCCAGCCCTGAAAAACGGAAAAGCAGGCCAGGGCGGATAATAGGAAGGCTTATATATACGAAAAACCATATATTATCACACAAAAACCAGCCCCCCAGGTGATATGGACATGATAACACAGGAAACATTCGACAAGCTTGCGCAAGGCGACAATGCCTCCTTCGACACGGTCAGTGCCGCGGCGGCATCCAAGGGCCTCTCCCAGACCGAGCTGAATTCAGCCTGGAAGGCGGTCATAGAGTCGCTTGCTTCGAAAAACGGCAATACCGCCAGGCTTGTCGGCCTGGGCATAAAGCTCAACGACATCTCCCAGAACCCCGAGGGCCGCGATTATCACGAGAAGCTCTTCATGCTGGCGGCCTACCCGGCCCATTCGCACGCGCACCTGGCCATTATCGGAGTCGGGGCGATGGTCGTAAGAATCAACTCCGGCGAAGTGCAGTCCAAGGACGTCGACAAGCCGTGGTACCTCGCAATGGCGAAGAGATGCCTGATAAGCGCCATCCACGCCAACGAAGAGGCCATCAAGGCCGCGAAGGAAAAGGGCGCCCCGGTCGGGGACATGGAGCAGAACGTCATATTCGTCATCGAGGCCCTCAGGAATGCTGAGGGGAGCGATATCAAGGCCGAGCTCGTGGCAATCGTGAAGAACGGCTTCGGCCAGCAGGTCAAGGACGTCGCGGGGGAGAGCATAAGGCCCATCCGCATCAGGACCGAGGCCGAGGACGCGAGGGCGGACAGGGAATTCCTTCTCGAAACGGTCTATCCGGACCCGACGACCCCGCAGAGGATGTATGTCGAATGCATATTCAGCGCCGTAGACACCGTTTATTCGGGAAGGGCGAGCGAAACCGAGGCCGCAATCGCCCTCAGGCAGATGGCGACGTTCGGCGCGCAGCCTGGGGAGATCGGCTCGCTCTTCGACGCGCACAGCCTCAAGCTCATAACAAGGAACGTAGAGAACGCGCTCCTCCATGCGCTCGTGAACGGGAATAAGCCGCACAGGGAAGTCGCCGCGGCAGGGCTCGAGAAAATCGGCAGCGACCGCGTCGAGGAGATACTCGAGCGGATAGTCGCGCGCACCGGCGAATCGAGTGAAGCGGGCGCACTTGCATCAGAGACTCTCGCCAACATCAGGGGAAGCAAGCTCGAAGTGGTGGCCGTGATGGTCCGGCCGCCCAGCCTCAGGCCGCCTCCCCCGCCCCGCCTGCAGAAACGCACTGTCCAGTAGCATTAAAACCCTAAGCGGGCTTATCATCATCCAATGGCCAATGTGCGGGTCCTCAGAAGGCAGGAGAAGGCCTATATCGAGCTTCCGTCCGACATGGCCGGACATGATTCGCTCGAGCTTTTCATGCTTAAAGAGGGCTATTACCTGATTTCTGTCCCATTAGGGACCCACGCGCCCCAGCCCGGGCCAATCGAGGCGAAAGGCCCGGTAAGCGATGCCGAGATTGCGGTCATGAAGAAGCTGCTTTCCATAAGGTTCGAGAACCGCACGCCGGAGTACGTGGGCAAGGCGCTCTCGGAAACCGAGATGGGCATCCTCCAGGGGCTCGCTCAGAAGGGGATGGTCAACGTCTTCCGCGGGACAAAATACAAGGACGGCGTCTACAATATAAGCGACCACATCTACCCGCTCCTCCAGAAAGGCCAGGCGCAGGGCGCAAAGGGCGCGGCGGAGGAGAAGCCGCAGGCTCCCGAAAGAAGCGCGCCGCCAGTCAGCCCGACCGGGGCCATGCTCCACAGCCAGGGGTTCATAATCATCCAGGACAAGAGGGAGGCCATGATGCTTTCCGAGTCGCTCGGCCCGCAGATGAAGACGGGGGCCGTCGTCGGCGTGAAGGGCTTCGACGGGAAGTTCTACGTCGTGACGCGGGAATATTACTCCAGGGCGAGGGCGCTGATTGAGGCCCTGCTCAAGGACCAGATGGACGCGCCTTCCGTGGCGTCCGCGGCCAAGCTCGACCCCGAAGGGTGCCTCGCCGTGCTGAGGCTGATGGCCGAGAACGGGGACATCATCGAGAAGAAGAAGGGCGTTTTCGCGCCGGTGTGATTGGGCAGAATGGCCGCGAAGCGGCGGCGTGAAAGGGGGGAGCGGCTCTGATAGTGAAAGACGAAATCCACGGCACAATCGGGTTCGACAGCCTCGAGGAGAGGATTATCGACAGCGGACCGTTCCAGAGGCTCCGGCGCATCAGGCAGATGTCGGTCACGAACCTGGTCTATCCCGGCGCCAACCACACGCGCTTCGAGCATTCGCTCGGCACCGCGCACCTGGCCAATGTGATAGCCCGCAACGTGGGGCTGGATGAGGACGAAATCCGGAAAGTCAAGCTCTACGCCCTGCTCCATGACATAGGGCATACGCCGTTCTCGCATGAAGGCGAGGACATCCTGGCGAAATATGTGGGCGACCACGAGGAGCGCGGGAAAAGGCTAATCGGGAAGGGCGAAATCGCGGACATAATCAGCGAGAATTTCAACCCCGCGGAGATTGCCAAGGTCGGCAAATCCCCGTACGGCAGCATAGTCACATCGGATTTGGGCGCCGACCGCATGGACTACCTCAAGAGGGACGCATTGAACACCGGTGTCGCCTATGGCGTCATAGACATCGACCGCATCGTGCACACGCTCACCATGAAAGACGGGGAGCTCTGCATAGGGAAGGGCGGGCTCGAGGCGGCCGAATACCTGCTTGTCGCGAGGTTCATGATGTTCTCGACGGTCTACCTCCACCGGACGGTGAGGATTGCGACCGCGATGCTCTACCGCGCGCTGGAAGGGACCATCCAGGACGGGGAAATCACGCCCGCGCAGCTTGCCGCGATGGATGACGAGGAGGCGGTTGCCGCATTGGCGCGCTCGGCAAGAGGCGGGCCGTATGCGAAGGCGCTTTCGACAAGGCGCCTTTACAAGGAGGTTGCGTCCCTCCCCAAGGAAGGCTGGAGCGAGGGGAAGGCGGCGAGGCTTGAAGCAATGCTCGCAAAGGAGACGGGCCACGACATCATCGTCGATTACCCACGCAGGTTCTTCAAGAGCGTGGAGTTCCGGGTCGACACCGGGAGCGGGCTCGTGCCGATAATCACGCTGTCCAAGCTCGTGCAGTCGCTCGAGGAGGCCGAAGAAGACCGGATGAAACTGCTGGTGCTGGCCGAAGAACGCGTCCGCGACAGCGAGCCGCAGAAGATAAAGAGTGTTCTCGCTACTTCGTTGCGAAAGCTGCGACGTGAACGATGACGACTATCAGGCAGATTGCCGCCACCAGGTATTTCGGGTCTATTTCCATGCCGCTGATTTTCATGTCCGGCGAGAATCCGATGATTCCGGCCGAAGTCATCGGCATCGAGACCTTTTCCTGCTTCATTGACATAGAAAAACGGATTTGATGCGAATATTATTAAAGCCTTTAGCACCCCATATTACCGTATGGGCGACGTTGAAATCCACAGGACCGCGGACATGAGGAAACTCCGGAAACCGACCGTCATCATGGGGTTCCCGGGCACAGGGCTTGTAGGCAGCGTCGCCGCATCGCAGATAGTCGAATCCCTTGCAATGGAATTCGGCGGATACATATCGAGCGCGGAGTTCGCCCCGCTCGCGGCGATCCATGACTACAAACCGATGCCGGCCGCGCGCATCCACTTTTCCGAGAAGCAGAACTTAATCGTCATTATTTCAGAGATGACAATCCCGGTCGGCTCGTCGCAGGACGTGGCCGACAAGATATACGAGTTCGCGAAATCGGTCGGCGCGGCCACCATCATCTCGCTCGGGGGCATCTCGCTCCAAGACGAGAAGAAGGGCGTGTTCGTGGTGTCGAGCGACGCCGCAATCGTGAAGGACATCATCGCGAAGAAGATAGCCAAGCCAATCCGCGAAGGGGCTACCACGGGCGTGACCGGCATCCTGCTCGCAAAGGGCGCGCTCGATTCCTATCCGGTGACGACTATCCTGGCCGAGTCGTCCGAGGAATACCTCGACCCGAGGGCCGCGTCCAACGTCCTCAAGGTCCTTGCAAGGATTACGGGCGTGCCATTCAACACCGCCAAGCTGGAAAAAGAGGCCGAGGAGTTCTCCAAGGACATCAAGGAGTCCGTCCTGAAATCCAGAATCATGAAGAAGAAGGGCCCGAGCGCCAATGAAGGCGGCTCGATGTATGGGTAAGGGGCTGCTTCAGCTTGTCTTATTTTCTATTTCCCCCAGCCTAAGGTAGCTTGATAAAAAGATTGAATAGAAAGTTTTGATGAAACTTCCCTATTGTTCTTTGAACAATGGGGTGCAAAGAACGTTGTTCTTTGCCATCCCTAAAAGTTTCTGCAGGAGTTTGGGTGGACTTGGTCCACCGCACTCCTGCTAAGGTGAAACAGCTGTTTTCACGCAGGAGTAGCGAAGCGGTCAAACGCGGGGGACTTAAGAGCCCATCATTCCCGGGCCGAATGAGGCATGGGAAATCCTCTGGCTCAGCGCCTTCGAAGGTTCGAATCCTTCCTCCTGCATTATCATTTTAGTTCGAATCACTAAGAAAAAGATTCGAACCATAGGCTCGAATCCCACCTGCCGCAATTTTTCTTCTGATTTTTTGAGACATTCTCTGACGTGCGAAGAGAAGTGGATGCCACAAAATACAGGTTTTGAGATTCGAACCTTGGCTCAGGTCACAAAGCTGAAGTTCCGAGCCCCGGGCTCAGGACTCCCGGGCAATAATCCAAGCAAGAGGCGCGAATTTCATTTGGCACAAATTGTAATAAACAGCGCGGGTAATGTAGTAAACATAGGACGTGGAGGGGGACGTATGAGAGATATTTTGCCGGTATTCTTCCTGTTGTTCGTATCGCTCGCCTTTGCTACGATGGATGAAGGCGAACTGGCTGCCGCAAAGCAGCTTATCAGCTCAAACGTGAGCTGCGACAAGCTAAATCCCCCGCAGCTCGAACTCATCGGCGATTATTACATGGAGCAGATGCACCCCGGGGCTGCCCATGAGGCCGTGGAGAGCATGATGGGCGGCGAAGGCTCGGAAAGCCTCAGGCAGGCGCACATTCAGATGGCTCTTGTGCTATATTGCGGGCAGACGAACACGAGCGTTACGTATGGCGGCATGATGGGCATGATGCCGTTCATGTTCGGCAGCGGCGGTTATGGAAGTGGATTTATGGCTTATCCTTACGGCGGAATGATGGGTTACGACATGATGGGCTATGGCGGCTGGGGCTGGATAGCTGGCCTTGCGTTTTGGGCCTTGGCGTTTGTTGCGCTCGTCTTGGTGGTATTCTGGCTTTACCGGAGCATAACTGGAGGCACGAGGGCTCTTTCGGCCTCAGAAATCCTCAAGCAGAGATACGCGCGGGGAGAAATAACGAAAAAGCAGTTTGACGAGATGAAAAAGGATCTGGAATGATCCCCGGGTGATTCGCATGAAAATGGGGATAGTAATTTCGACCGGCGACATTGAAGCTGTCTGGAACGCATTTAGGCTCGCGAATTTTTCGAAAAAAGAGGGCGACGAAGTGAAGGTCTTCCTTGTTGGGAAGGCCGTCGAGTATGAAGAAAAAAGCATCGAGCATTTTTCGGCAAAGAAAGAGGCAGAAAAATTTGCGTTAGCAGGCGGCATCATTCTCGCGTGCGGCACCTGCCTTAAACTGAGGAACAAAGAAGGCGATAATTTATGCCCTATCTCGTCATTGAAAGATCTGTACGTGCTGGTCAAAGAGAGCGATAAAATCGTATGCTTCTGACGAATATGAGATTGGTACGGTGATTTTAGGCAGTCATTTCACTCCGCGATACAACCATCCCTTTAGCGTTTGAACGATGGCCGTTGTGATGCCTCGCTTTTATTCTCTGCTCTCCAGAACAGGCCTCGGTAACGAGGCCAAAACAAGGGTTTTTTCTGACCTGAGATCAGCATGGAAAACAGAGGTGAGTATTCGAGGCTTTGTCTCTGAACGCAAACGGCTCTGTTCAGAGGTCAGCTCTCGGGGTCTTCCTCCTGCATTTTTTTAAAACGCGGGCGCTTTAACCGGCAAGGCCGTATCGGTGCGAGACGCCCCGGAAACATAAGCCCCAAGGCAAAGAGGGGGGCTCATATCCCGTTCGGAAAATGCCCCAGCAGGGAGCTCCGGATTTGGTTGGCCATCTCGGCATTCTTGAATACTGAAAGCTTGGTTTCCACTTTTCTTCTGGCGATACCGCTCAATTTGGCCAAATCGATATCTTCCACCCGCCTTACGCGGCTATAGAATTGCTCGATTTCTTTTGCTATCTCGGGAGGATGATAAAGCTGGATTATCATGTCATCATACGTCCCAAGCTCACAGCCGCGCGTGAATGAGCCGTCGGTGATGTTTTTAGTCTGGACGGCGCTGTTGTTGTAGAACTTCACCGCCATCTTATCCAGGAATGTCTTCGAGTACACCCCCGCGTACATGCGCGTCTTCTTTTCGCGCAGCGCAATAAGCTGTTTTTCCTCCCAGTCCAGGTGGAAAAGCAGTATCCACAGATGGTACGTCTGGAACGTGCTTATGTGCGGGACCCCGGGATTCAGCCGTTCGGTCCAGTCGACCAGGAGCTTGCCCCACAGCAATTCGGCATCATATATGCTGTTCATGGTGTAGATGGTGACGTCCTCGCCCATGTCGACCTTTTGGAGCGGCGTGTAGTTTGCAAGGTAATTTGTCTGCATGCTGTCGACAAAACGGCATACCTCCGTTATCCATTCCGGATTCAGCTCATACGCCTTGCCCGTATGCCTGAGGACCTTCTCCTGGGCAAGTTCCACCACGCCCTTCCGGATAGCAGGGTAGGTCAGGGATACCTCGTACTTGCGCCTGATTTCTTCGAATATCTGCTTGAGGGAGAGAGGATGCTCGTACGTGAGCACGCTTATGATGAGGCTCTTGGATGCTTTTTTATAAGCGCCCGGGCGCGGGTTGATGAGATGAATTGACATATAATAAGTTATATTCGCATATTATATAATACTTATTGTTTCTTTTGAGAAGTACCCAACCGTTATATGCCGCGGGAGAAAGAATTGAAACAGAGAATATGGCGGGAAGAAAACCAAGATGGGTTGGGATGAACATGGAGTCAAAAAGGCTGTTTGAAGAGGCGATAGCTATCGATATTGAAGCGAACATTGACTTCGACGCCCTCAAGTTCGGGAAGAGGGGTGCTCGTCCCCGTGGAAAGACCGGGTAAATGCAGCAAAACGCCATACTTTTACAAGCAAATGCTTCAGGCCCGGGGGCTGCTTCGGGGCTCCCCTCATGCCTTGTTTCTCAACCGCCCTTCCAGAGGGGTGCATGATGACAATATATCTCTTCATTATGAGGCGGGTTGCCGGAACGGCCGGATTTGCTCAGAGTATCCTTGCGCGCTTCCCGTCGAACCAGACGGTCTCCTCGAAACGCATGCCGTAGTTCTTCAGGTAGAATGAGGGCTCTATCGCAATCGTCGCCCCGGAAAGCTTGTCGTCCGACTTCGGGCCGAGCCTTGGGAACTCGTGTATGTCCAGCCCGACTCCATGGCCTATCGCGTGCGGCATCTTTGGGAACCCGGCTTTGGCGATGAGCTCTTCGGCAAGCTTCGCCGCGTCCTTCCCCTTCTCGAGGCCCGGAAGCGCATCTGCGATGAAACAGCAGATGTCCTGAAGCCGTTCGTACTGCTCCTTCTTCTTCCGGTCCTCGACCCTGATGAAGCAGCGCGTGAGGTCCGCGCAGTAATGGCCGTAGCGGACGCCGTAATCGACGAGGACGAGCGGCCCGAGCTTCTTCTTCTGCGCGGTGTAATGGGGGAATGACGTGCCGATTCCGCTCGAAACGATTGGCGGGAAGGCCGGCTCAAGCCCGCGCTCGAACGTCATGAGGAGGAGCTGGCGGTGGATGTCCTGCTCTGTTTTTGCGGCCTTCCAATCGAGGCTTTCGAAAATCTCCTTGGTTTCCCGAACCGCCCGCGACACGAGCGACGCCTCGGCGGGGGTTTTTTCCGCCCGCGCGGCCAGCAGTTCCTGCGATACGTCCTTCAGGCGGCAGGATTTGCGGATGCGGCTGGCCATCCTGAAGCTCATCGACGACGCGTCGAATCCGACCGCGCGCCCCTTGACCAATGCGGAGAGGTCCTTGATTGCGTCCTTATAGACGCGCACGCGCCCCTTGAAGCGCGAGCGGGCGTAGGCCGCGTTCATGTCCGAAACCAGGAGTGTCTTGCGCGAGCCGCCCTCGAGCAGGAAGGCGTGGTCGATATCGAGCTTGGACTCGTGGAAGAAGTTCGCGTTGAACGCCTCGCCTTGGTACAGGAGGAGCATGAAGCGGATTTGCAGGCACGGATTAAATCGGTTGCGGTGCGTGCCCTGAGCGCTTCAGGATTTCCGCGGGCCGGGACTGGACGGGGGTTATGCCGGGATTGCGGCGGCGGGCGGAGCAAAAGCGAAGCGGTTTAATCCTTAACTGGGTTTTAGGAGGCGGTGATGGCTTGAACAAGCTCGTTGTTTTCACAATGCTCGTATCTGTGCTCATGTTCGGATGCATGGGCATCACGGAAGAAGGCACTTATCCCTCCAGCGGGGGGATGGGAACGGGGATAGCAAGGGAGGCCCTTGCCCCGTCGCCTTCGCCCTCCGCGGACTATTCGTCCTCCAACCAGTATGTCACGAAGGAAGGCTCGATTTCGATAAAGGTGCAGGAAGGCATGCTGGCGGAGAAATTCGACGACATGAAGGCGATGCTCAGCTCCCAGGGCGCGGAGACGAGCGATATCCGCTACACTGAATACGGCAACCGGAAGCAGTACACGATGACTGTCAAGGTAGCCCCCTCCAAGTTCGACAGCATCAACGAGATGCTCAAGGGCATAGGGGAGGTCAAGGACATCTCGGTCCAGCTCGAGGATGTCACCCAGCAGTATACCGACCTGGACACCAGGATAAAGAACAAGGAACTCGAGCTCGAGCGGCTTTACAAGCTGTATAACATGAGCGACAATGTCAGCGACCTGCTTAATGTTGAGCGCGAAGTGACGCGCGTCGAAACGGACCTCGAGCTCCTCAAGGGGCAGAAGCAGTATCTCGTTTCGCAGGTGGAGCGCTCCACGATAGCGATTACGATTTACGAGGAGAAGCCCGCGAGCACTTCGCTGACGCTCCCCCTTGAGAGCCTGGGCCAGTGGTTCTTCGCCGCGGTTGCGGCGGCAATCAGCCTCATCGTGGTCGCGGCAGGCTTCCTGCTCCCGATTGCGATAGTGCTCGGCCTGATTTGGCTCGTGTATACGAAGGTCTTCGCCCAGAAGAAGGGCAGGCCGAAGGGGCCGGAGCACACAAAAATCCCGGAGCCCGACTGAAGGGGGAGCGTCCCTTTTTCCTTTCGGCTTTCGGGGTTTTCTTTTCTATTTTCTTTCCGGTTTTTTCTATTTTTTTCCCATTCTCCTTTTTATATCGACAAAATCAGGCTTCGCATGCTATGCTTCACAGGCTACACTTCAACGGCCTGCGACGTCCCGGATTCGGTTTCCACGACCAGCTTCGCCGGCTTGTCCGAGGAGGGGAACACGAAGTCGACGCTCTGGCCCTTGCGTATCCTTTTCCTCTCGAAGAGGATGTCCTCGTTGCCGAAACTGGCCTGTACGCTGACTTTCGCGAGGTTGCGCTTGGCCTTCACCGTAAGGCACGTATTGGAGCCTTCCTTGCGCTTCTCGTAGGAGAAGGGCTTGAGGCCAAGGACGACGAAGGCTATAAGGCCTACGGCAATCAGCACCAGTATGCCTGCGCAGCCCATAACGAGGATGTCGTCGTCGCTCATACGAACCCCAGCTTCGATTTCGATTTCATCGTAATAACTTTTATATGAAGCGCACGGAGGCGCCGCCTCAGCTCGCTGTCGTTGGTGCAGACGATGGCGCGGTTGGCCTTCGAGTAATCCGCTATCCAGTCGTCGACGTGCTCTTCGCTCTCGATTACGTCAATGCGCAATGAATTCGCCTCGACCAGCTTGATGGCCAATCGCGCGGCCATGCCGTCCTTCCCGACCTTTTTCCCTATCTTCTTGAGCTCCTTCATGGTCTTCGAGGAAATCACGAAGCGGTGGCTCGGCTCGACCAGGTAATCCAGCTCGCGGAGTATGTCTATCCGGTAACGGAAGGGGATGAGCAGGAAGTTCGTGTCTATTATTACCGGCCTGGGAGCCATGAAGGACTTGCAATCGCGCGGCATATAAGCCTTTCTGCGCCCCTCTCCGTGGGATTTGTGGGAGAAAGTGAATCTTTATAAATGTTATCCAGCATAAATAGACTGATAATAATCACGGGAGGGAGATGTTGAATGACACCAAATCCAAATGAAGTACTGAAAAACGCACAGCAGGCGAAGGGCGGGCCGGCTGAGCAGAAGGAAGGGAAGGAAGGCCCAACGGGAGAGAAGAAAGGATTCTTTTCAAGGTTCTCCTCGGCGAAATGCCTGGTTGCAGGCCTCGCGCTCACCGCAGCGGTTGCGGGCGCACAGGCATGCGCCGACGACAATACCAATGAGGTCCCACCGGTTCCGGATGCGGCAGTGGATGCCGGCCCGGACACCGACAGCCAGACAGACGGCGACACTTCAACCGATACAGGCACCGACACGGGCACCGAGACAGACACCGGAACGGACACCGGCACCGATACCGGAACCGACCTCGATGCAGGCGTGGACAGCGGCCCGGACGTCGACAGCGGCACAGACGGGGGCACTCCCCTGGTATGCGCCGAGGCGACCGATGAGACGTTCAACAGCGTCATCAACGCGAGCACGCCGCAAATGGTCGGCGGGCTCGAAGTCGAATACGTCGGCGGGACCGATGCGACGGGGATGAGCCTCTCAATCACGTGCGGCGCCGATTCTGTCGCGGACCAGGTCTTCCCGATGGGAATCAAGACCACGCTCCCGCTTGCAGGCGGGAAGGTCGTGGACGTCACGCCCAACCACTGCGCTCCGACGTGGGGCCACGTAACGGTGGACGTGCACAGCCCGTAGAATCAGGTTTTTTTATTTTTAATTTTCCCCTTTTATTTGATTCCGAGGACTTCCCTGGCTTTTTCTATGTCCCGCTCAAGGGGCCTTATGGCGACTTCGGTGAAATCCTGCTTCCTGCTCACGATGTAGAGGCTCTCGATGTTGACGCCCTTGTTGGCGAGCTTCCGGGTAATCTTGCCGAGCTCCCCGGGGCGGTTCATCATCTTGTAGATGAGCGTGTCGGCTTCCTTGAATGTGACTCCTGGAATCTTCGAGAGGGCCTTGACCGCGGTCTGGACGTCGTTGGTTATAACCCTGAATATGGCCTTGCCGTCGACGCCATAGGCGGATATCGCCTCGATGTTGACTCCAACGGAGCCGAGAGTCTCGGCGACGACTGCCAGAGAGCCGACGTCATTCCCTGCGATGATTGTTATCTCTTTCATGGTCATACCACCCGGCTTTGGATAGGCCTACTAAAATTAAATAATCTTTCCCTGAGAAGTGGGCATGCATGGTGACGAAGCAGCAGATCCTGGACAAGATGGGCCTCGTCATCGACCCCGAGCTGGGGATAAGCATCGTGGACCTGGGGCTCGTGTACGGCGTGGATATCCGCGAGAAGGGCGCGGACGCGCTCCAGAAGGTGTTCATAAAGATGACCTTCACGACGCCCGCCTGCCCCATGCTGAACGACATACTGAACGAGGTGACTGCCAGGCTCGACGAGTTCAAGGACCTCGATATCGAGCTTTCGGTCGTTTTCGAACCGGCATGGACGCCGGATAGGATGTCCAAGAAAGCCAAGATAAAGCTGGGATTGCTATGAGGATTACATTCTACGGGGGGGCGCAGGAGGTCGGAAGGGCGAGCACCCTGCTCGAATCGGGGGAACGGAACCTGCTCCTGGATTGCGGCATAAAGCTCGGCCAGACGACGGAATACCCGCTGCTCCACGACGACGAGCTCAAGCGGATAAGGAACGTCACGGTCTCGCACGCGCACCTGGACCACAGCGGATACCTGCCGCACGTCTATTCCAAGGGCGCGAAGCCCAGGATATTCCTCACCAAGCCGACGCGCGACCTGATGGGCGTGCTCCTGGCGGACTACCACCGCATCCACCACGGCGAGAGGGAGCAGCGCAGGCTGTTCACCGAAAAGGACGTGGACGGGGTGATGAGGGACTCCTTGATTGTCGAATACAACGAGCCCTTCGAAACCGGCTTCAAGACCACGTTTTTTTCCGCGGGGCACATAATGGGGAGCGCGATGACGCTCGTGGAGGAAGGCGGGAAACGGACATTGTTCAGCGGGGACATCTGCATGCGGAAAAGCCGCGTCCTCGACCCGTGCGAGCGGGGCGTCAATGCGGAAACGCTCATCATGGAAAGCACGTACGGCTCCAAGACCGACCTCGTCCCGAGCTTCAAGGACAGCTACCAGAAGATGATAGGCATCATCAAGGAGACATTGAACAACGGCGGGCACGTCATCATACCGAGCTTCGCGGTCGGCCGCGCGCAGGAGGTGCTCCTCGCACTCGACGACTACATGCGCTCCGGGGCCCTGCCGCCGACGAAGATATTCATCGACGGCATGATAGGGAAGGCGATGAAGATATACCGCCACAACGCGATATACGCCAATGACGACATAAAGCGGCGGATACTCATGAGCGAGGACGACCCGTTCAAGAGCCCGAATTTCCACCATCCCCGCGCAAAGACGCGCGAGGACGTGCTGAAGGAGCCCTGCATCATCGTCACGACCTCGGGCATGCTGACGGGCGGGCCGGTGCTGTTCTACCTGGAGAAGCTCGGGAACGACCCCCGGAACGCGCTCATTTTCGTGGGATACCAGGCCGAAGGGACCCCGGGGAGCAAGGTGCTCGCAGGCGAAAAGGCGCTGAAGCTGAAAGACCGGGAGATAACGCTCGGCCTGAGGGTGGAAAGCGTGAGGCTGACCGGGCATGCGGACTTCAACGAGCTCGTGCAGTTCGCCAAGTCGGTGAAGGGGCTGAAGAGGATTTTCCTCATGCACGGCGAGAAGAGCGACCTGAAAGACGCGCTCGAGAAGGACTACGAGGTCATAATCCCGAGGCTCCTTGAAACGTATTCTTCATGAACGCATTGAAAATCATGAAGAACGCCTTGAAAACCTTGAAAAAAAGAATCGGGAACAGGCTGATAAAGAAAATGGATAAGAAAAGGGAAAAAAATCAGGTGTACTCCCAGCACTCCGGCTCGGCGATGTAGAACGGCACCCAGCAGGAGTGCGTCGCATCCCCGTTCACGTAGGCCTCTATCCTTCCGGTGGCGTGCGGGTCGCCGGTTATCGTGTATTCGGTCCCGTGCGTGTCCGCATTGAACAGCGATACGCCGCCCTCGGTCGACCACACGACGCTCGTGCAGGTCTCGTTGGCATGCTCGCCGCACATTATCCCCACCCAGCCGTGCGAGCCGGGGAAGACGCTGAGCGGGCCTGTCCCGATCGTGCACCATTGCGTGGAACCCGGATTGTCCGGGTCCGTGTTGTTCGTGTCGTTGCCGTCGCTTGAGCCGTTCACGACCGTAATCGGGGCGAGGGTTATCTTGCCCACCATCGGCGGGGGCATGCTTGCCCACGACGAGAAGGCCTGCAGGTCGCCGCTGTCCGGCGAGCCGGGCGCGGTGTATGTCGTGCCGTGCACGCTCGAGTTGCCCGTGCTGCCTCCGAGGCCGTTCACGTGGTCGTATTCCGCGTCGTCAGGCACGCTCGGCGTGCCGTTCACGAAGCAGTTCAGGATGAAATACTTCGACGTGCTTATGTTCATCGTGGCACTTGCTGGGATGAACTCGCACTCGTATTCGTGCCCGAGGCCGTCGTCCGTCACATCGACGTCCGAGTGGCAGTCCGCAATGCCGGAATGGTAGTTGAGCGTACCGCTGGTGCCAGGAGGCGAGGTCGCGTATGCATATGCGTGAGCGTTCGTCCTCTCCATGAAATCGCCCACGATGCCGTCCCAGTACCAGTTCGAGCCGGTGCATGTGACGGGGTCGCCTGCGAGGTTCTTGCACGTGACGGTGTATTCAGCGACCGTCAGCGGCGTGACTTCCAGCGTCGGCGGCACTATATCGCACGATACCGCGTTGCTGAGGTCGAGGGGTGCTGTGCACGTGGCCGCCGAGCCGCAGGTCGCTGCCGAGGTCTGGCCGGTGAACGTGAGCACGGTTCCGCCCGTTGCGCTCGCGTCGCGCGAGATGAGCACGTAGACGTCCCTGTTTGCGCCGGATGCGATGTCAGTATTGAAGCCGTTGGACGCCGGGCAGATTGACGGCGGGAAGCCGAGCGCGTCGCAGATAGCGACCGGGAACGGGCTTGCCGCGAACATGCCCGGGTTCGAGCTCGATACGCCGGTAATGCGCATCGGGTCGCCCGTGTTGTGCATCGTCGCCTTGACCATGATGAGGTCCTCGTCCAGGAGCGAACTGCCGGCTTCGGCCGTGTTCGTCACGTAGTTGAATGAGCAGTCGCCGCCGGATTCACCGACGGTGAGCGTCACGGTCTTGGTCGCCACCAGCGGGTCGAGTTCGACATCTGAACCGTGGGTGTAATATGTCATGAGGAAATATGACGGGTTGTCCGGGATGTTCGTCGGGTGCTTGACCACGGAGGGGAAGCAGTTGACGCCGGAAAGCCGGGTCGTAATATTGTGCGAGCCCACGCCGTTCACTGCGAATTCGGCATTGCCGACGGTGGGCATTGCGGAGCTGCCTTGCACCGTTACGCCGTCCGCGACCTGGAAGGTTCCCTTGCAGAACATGCCCGCGCCGCCTTCCTTGTTGGTGTAGGTCACGCCGGTGCCGTTAACGTAACCGACGGCCTGTGTGTAGAAGTTCGATACGCCGAGCGTGTTGTAGTCGGATTCGAGCACCGAGTAGTCGTTCGAGTCGCCGAACGATTTCTGCGCGTTCCATGTCGAGGATGAAAGCCATCCGATGTTGCGGTTGGAAGCTGACCGTGCTGTAGGATATCATGGCCGGGCAGTAGCCGCCGTAGCATGTGTAATACAGCGCTACGGTGTTGAGATCCGGGCGTCGCCCATTTCGAGCTGACCGTCGGGACGACACGGACCGTGGCGCCCGAGCAGACCTCGTCGCCCGTCTGGAGGTCGTTGGGGTCTCCGCTGGAGACGTTTCCAGATACGAGCTGGAGCGTGAAATCGCTCGTGAACTGCATGTCCGTGTCGAAGAATATCTCGGGCACGGCCGCGCTGCCGGTATAATGGGCGTTGTTCACGTTCGTGGCGAATGACGCCGCGAGCAAAAACAGCAGGCCCAACAGTATTTTTTTCATGTCCTCCCACCCTTCACTGAGTCCTCCTTCTTTTCGGGACCGTTGATCCCACTTTCCTCTCTCCCGCGGCCTTCTGGCTGTCCCCTCCGAACCAGAGCTGCGGTGTCAATGTGATGTTGAGCCCGCCGTATGGCGTTGCCGGTATGCGGTCCTCTTCCCTGCCGCCCACCTCGCCGAGGTAGCCGCCCCGGATGTCCACCGAGACGCCCCGGTCGTAGCGGAAGCCGAACGCGCCGTAGCCGTCAAGCGTGTGGTACAGCTGCTCGCCCGATGCGTCGTATCTCGTGGTGTACCTGAATCCGGGCCCGAAGAAAAGGGACCAGTTCGGATTCACCTGTATCGTGAAATCCGCCGGGTGTATGTCGACCATGCTCCCGTGCTGCTCCAGGAAGTGCTGGTAGCCGAGCGTGGCCTGCGAGCGTATCCTCATCGTGTTGCCTTCCAGCCACCTCCCTTCGAATGTGACGTTGGCGTAGGCGTTCTCCGGGCTCCCCACCGCGCCGATGCTGACCGAGGACATCCTGACCATCATGCGCTGGCCTTCACGGCCAGGGAAGTTGATTTGCGCGCCCCACGGGCCGAGGTACGCCCCGCTCTGCGAGGTCTCGAGCCGTTGCGTCGTGCCGCCCTGCGTCGCGACGTCCGCGCCTATCGTGTATGTCTGGTAGCCCACGTTGCAGTGGAACACCATCTCCACGGGGTGGCTCCATGCGCTGAAGCCGACTGCGAGCTGCGGCGTCGCGCTGATGACGTCGCCCGTGCCGGAGACGGCCTCTGGCGGTTCACTTCTGAGACCGTGCCGGGGCTGCCGCCTGTGCCGGGCGTCACCGCAAGCTGCCTCAGCTGCCCTGAAAGGAGCAGGCGCTCGTAGTTCAGCCCGAGGGCGAGCCAGAGCACGCGGGGCTCGAAGCTCCCCGAGCTCGAGCCGCGGATGAACGATGTGAACGCGTCCTGGTTCTCCTCGAATTCATAGCGCGCGGTCACGCCGGCGCGGAAGACCGTCACCGCCCTCTGGTTGATTGTAATCACGTAAAGGTTGTTGAGCTGGCCGTATACGGCGTTGAAAACAGGCTCCTGCGAGAGCTCGCTGAGGCCGGTCCGCAGGTCGCCCCTGGCGAGTGCGGCCATGGCGGCGTTGAAATGCGGGTGCGCGGTAGTGTTCCATATCTGCTTGTCGGAGGGAATCTGGCTGAGCGCTGCGTGCAGCGCCTGCGCCGCCGTCTGCTGGGCCGCAAGGTCGTTCGGGTGGTTCGCGAGCGTCGCGTATGCGTTCGCCATCGCGTTCACTCCGCCCTGGGCTATTTCCTGGCTTCCGAACGTGGAGTTCAGAAGCGGGGTCGTCGCGGCGTTCAGGGCCACGACTGATTCGCTCGATGAGCTTGAAAGCAGGTGGATGGGCCCCAGGTCCTGGAGGGGCGTCTCTATCAGCGGAAGCGGCGCGGATGTCGCAGCCGTGTCCTGCGCCGTGGGCGCGGCCGTGGCCTCGCCACCGCCAGCCACGCGGAGGAGCGTCGATACCTCGTTCCCGATGGCTTCGTAGGCCGGCATGGTACCGGCGCCGATGCCGGTGTTTATGGGCCTGAGCATTGCGGCGACGGCGGTCGCCTGGTCGCCGAGGCTTTCGCCCGCGCTTACAAGCGTGTTGAGCCTGAGAATCGAGGCGATGTGCGAGCGCGTGAGGAATGCGACGGCCTCGTCGCGGCTGCCTTCGCCGAGCGTCGTGACCGCCGCGTCATAGACGGCCCTGCGGGCGTCGCCCTTCGGCGGGCCGGGTGCCCTGGACGATTGCGAGTATCTGCGATATCTGCACGGCGTTCGTCGCCGCCGCGATGGCGGTAGGCGCGTTCGTGGGATGAGTGACGCTCATCGCAAGAGGAAGCTGCCGGATTATTGACAGTTGCCTTTCGTTCCCAGTAGATTCCGCCGGTCTTTCCAATTGCGCAGTGCCGCCCATAGATACATCACCTTATGAAATATGATAAAACTAAGGGAGAAAGATTATTAAAAAGCGATAGGCGGTGCGGCCAAAAGGCCGTCATCGCGTTTCACCCGTGGCCGAGCCGCCCGCGTTCACCCCGCCGTCGACGCGGACCGGGCCCGATGAGCCGCTCCTGAACCATTCGGCCGGGGTCAGGATGAGGTTGAGAGTCCCGGTGACGGTGTTCGGCGCGCGGAACGAGTTGTCGCCGCCCACTTCGGTGAAGTATCCGACGCGGGCATCGAGCGCGAGCCCTCCGGGGGCCCACCTGTAGCTGACGTGGGCGTACGGCTCCAGCGAGTGTATGCCCTGCTCGGTGTTCCACGAGTAGAAGAGCCCGGGGCCAACGTACCAGGTCTGGTTGTTGCCGCTCTGGATTGTGAAATCGAGCGGGCGCAGGTCCGCCGCGACACGGTGCTGGTAGAACAGGTCCTCGCTCATGCCGTCCTGCCTCCTTCCCCAGAACATGAGGTATTGCGGCGTCAGGTGGTGCTCGAGGCGCATGTTGTTGCCTTCGAACGACCTGCCCGTCAGAGTGAAATACGCGTACGGATTGAGGTTGAACATGCCCAGGCCCCACCTGCTGAGGCGGAATGCCGAGTTCCTGCCTTCGTAGCCCACCCTCGCGACGTCGAAATTCAGCATGCCGTAAACCGAGCTGTCTTTCGCCTCGAGCGGCCTTCCGGCCTCGTCGCTCGCGTTGATGGCCCACCAGAGGTAGCCGAGCCTTGCGCTAAGCGTCGCCTCCACGGGGTCGTGGAACATGGTGCCGCCGAAGGTTATTCCGGCCTGGCCGTCCACCGCATGCCCCTGGCCTTCGACCGCCCTCGCCGGGCCCGACGGGGTCAGCGCGAACGAGCTGAAGTCCAGGGTGTAGGACTGGAGCCGCCCGCTCATCAGCAGGTTCGTGTAGTTCGCGCCTACCTGGTATGACAGCACGTCCCAGGGGTATGCCCTGCCTTCGGTCCCTCTCCGGAAGGAGAGGAATTCGGCCGGGTTGGTGCCGTCCGGGAACCTTAGCAGGAAGCCCGCCCTGATGCGCGCGACCGCCCTCTGGCTCAGCTGCAGCTGGTTGAGGTTGCCGAGGGTCGACCAGACCGCGTTAAGCTGCGGCATGCCGCGGAGCGATGCGAGGCCTCCGCGGAGGTCGCCGTTCGCCAGCGCACTCATCGCCGAGTTGAATTGCGGCAGCTGCCATATCTGCTTGTCGGACGGAATCTGGCTGAGCGCGCCGTGAAGCGCGTGCGCCGCGTTCGCAAGCGCGGCTGGGTCGTTCGGCGAATTCATTAGCGTTTCGAGGGCGTCGGCCCACGTGCTCATCGCATTCTGCGCGACGCCGGCCCCTCCGAACAATGAGTTCAGTATCGGCGTCGTTCCCGGGTCCGCCATCACGAACCTCCCGTTGCCGAATCCGCTCAGGAAGAACTGCGTGCCGAAGTCGTAAGGGAGCATCTCGATGATGGGGAGAGCGTCCAGCGAGGTCGGCCTGTCCTGCGCCCTCGGGGCGGCGGACTCGGTGCACACCTCGCCCCCGCGCATCATGCGCAGGACGCAGGTGATTGAGTTGCCGGCGACTTCCATCGTGGAGGATGTCTCAAGGTTACCGATAGCCCTGTTGACCGCCGTGAGCTTCTGTTCGAGCGCATCAGCGTCCGCGCCCATGCTCTCGCGGCTCTGGGCGACCTGGCCGAGGTTCCTGATTCCGCGGGCGAGGGCCGTCTCGACTGCGGCTATGGCCGCGCCGGAATTGCCGTGCAGCCTGATTGCGGCATCGTACGCCAGCCTCTCCGGGCTGGCCTGCTGCCCTGTTGCCGGGGCCGCAGGCGGGGTCCTCAGTATGTCCAGGAGCTGGAACATGCGCAATACGTTCGTCGTGAGCACGTCGGGCGCCTGCACGTTGGCAGGGTGCTCGCTGCTTCCGATGGAGACGGAAAGCGCGGCCGGAAGGCCGTATATCGTCTGCGCAACCGGGGCGGGCGCGCTTGTGGGCGCTGCCGCAACCGGGGCTGCCTCTGCGGATGCGTCCGCTACGCCGCCATCAGGGCGTGCCGTTGCCGAAGCGTCAGGCACCGGAGCCGCCCCGCCTTCCTGGGCGCGGGCTGTGCCTGCCGAACCTATGAGAAGCGAAAATCCGAGCGCGCCCGCTATGGCGAAATCCTTGAGCCGGCTGTTCCGGGTGACTTCCATCCGCTGTGCCGCGCTGCCCTTGCATCCGACTGAATCTTCCGAAGTATTTCCGTGTCTGAGTTTCACGCATCTCCCTCCCTTATTATTTATTACAGGGGCGTCCCCGCCCCTGCCCACCCTATGAATGCTGTTCGCTCATTTCTTCTGCGATGACGCGGGCGCTGATGTCCGCGCAGGCGCCGCCGTAGAAGGCGGCGTCGCGTTCGTCGCGCTCGGCCTCACGATGAGAACCGGCGTTATCGGACCGTATTCCACCACGGTCGCTTGGTCGGGCGCGCTCGTCTCGTGCTGGCGCGCGAATGCCGCCTGGTCGATTGTGCGCTCGAGGCGCGCGTCGCGCATCGGCTCCATCGTGCCAGGCCTCATCTGGAAGACCACGTTTTCAGGCCTGATGCGGCCGTCGGCCTCTGCCACCGATGCCCATTCGAGGTCGCGGGAAGGCGCATCCACCCTGCGGACGCGGACGACGAAGTCGCCGGTCGTGCCGTCGGTGAGCGTCGCTCCCCTTATCAGCATGCCAGTATACCTCTGCTGCGTAGTGTCGCGGTAGCGCGGATTCAGCAGCAGGAGGCCGGTGCTCGGCTGGATGTCCTGGAACATGAACCAGTAGTAGGTCAGGTTCTGGGCTCCGTTCTGCCTTTCGTAGTCGGCGAGCGACACTTCCCTGCCGCCTGCGGGGGTTATCATGGTCCTCGAGGCGGTGAAGCGGATTATTGTCTCGCGGTCGTTCCTGTCGTTCACGCGCGTGCTCCTGTCGCGGGATATCGCGTCGGTCGGGACCGCTGCGGTGAACTGCGGCTGCGGGGGCCTCGGTATCGGCCTGAGGATTTCGTCGGTCAGGCTCGCGATGCCCATTTCTGCAATCGCAACCGCTTCCCTTGGCTGCATGCCCCTTGCGAACATGTCTCCGTTTGTCGAGAGCGCGCTGCGCATGGCCTGCGCTTCGGTCAGCATCTGCTGGGCCCTGCGGACGGTGTATGCCCGCGGGTCTGTCGAACGCGTGAGGTCCGTGATGCGTATCGGCTGCCCGTCTGCGAGCATGACGTTGCCGCTGAGGCGGGCCTCGAGCTGCGCGAGCCGGACATCGAGGACCGCAAGCAGGAGGCGGTTGGAGTTCTGCTGGTATTCCCCGAGCAGACGCGTGCGCGCGGTGTCGTCTGTAGTGGCCATCGCCTGCGAGTATGACGCCGAAACGGCCATCATCCTGTCGCGGAGCGAGTCTAGAAGCGGCCTGTCGGTCGGAAGGCCGTATTCGCGCGCTATCGCGAGCAGCCTGTCTTTGAGCCTCTGGTCCTGCTGCCTGAACTGGACGTCGGTCCGGACAGGGTAGCTGGCCGGCGCGACATCGAAGCCGTGGAGCAGCGCCGGCGTCGCCGTGCTGCCGAGCATGAAGACCTGCCTTCTTAGCTCCTGGTAGAGCTGGCCGTAGACGTTGAGGTCGACATCCTCGTTGGCGCGGTCGGCGAACTGTATCACCGCAGCGCTGCTTTGGGGGATGAAATTGATGTCAACCGGGCTTCCTGATGGCCTGGCCCTCCTCATTTCGGGAGTGAGGTCCGGGAATTCGCCGAGCTGCGGCGCCGAGACCCCTTGCTCGGGCCTAATCCTGCCGACCCTCTGGTCGAGCACCCTCATCGGGCCGTAGAGGCCGGCCGAGCGGAGAACCGTTTCCGTCGCGGACGGCACGAACAGCGTTGCGTTGCCCCTCTCATTGAGGCTCGTAAGGAACGTCAGGTATCTCTGCTCCGCGGCCGCTGCGCCACGGCGCTGTTCGGTTTCAGTCGGTTCGGCGCCGGCCACGGTGACTCCGTGCATGGTCGGCGAAAGGTATCCGCCGCGCGTGAAGTACATGCCGGACGATTCCGTCGCCATGAAGCCGTTCGGGGCCAGCAGCTGGACCGCGTCGTCGGCAGCCCTGCGGGAGACGTTGTAGTGGTACGCGGGGCCGGCCGCGGGAACCGAGAAGCTCAAGACATACACCCTCCTCGCGCGGGCAATGGATTCCTGCGCGGAGCGGACGGTCGCGGCATCGGCCGAAGGCGAGCGCAGCGTCGTGCTGCCCGCCCAAAGCTCGGCTTCCCTTATTGAAAGGAGGCTGAGCGCCATATTATATAAGGTATCAGCGGTCGAAACGAGCCGGTCCGCCGCGGGGTCCGCCCTGTTCGCGGTCAGGTACGCCTGGGCCGCGAGGATGACCTCGTCGTTCGCCGGCATGCCGGAATCCCTCGCGGTCTGCACCGCGGTCTCGAGCATGGAGCGGGCCGAGCGGAACCGGTATTGCGGATACTGGGCCGCCATCGCGGCCAGCTGGTCCTGGTCCGATATCGCAACGCCGCTCGCATCGCGGATGTTCGTCGGGGTGATGTTCTTCTGGTATGCCAGGTAGTCGAGCTCGTACGTGAGCCTGAGCGAGCGCACGCTCGCAAGCCTCACGATTGTCTGGTCGCTCGAGGGCGCGATGCGCCGCACGGCCTGGTCGAAGACGCCGAAATAAAGGTAGTCGTAGGTGAGCTGCTCGTTCTGCATGAGCGGCGCGGTCAGCTCGCGTATCGCCCTGGTCCTGTCCGCGGCGGGGATGTCCCGGCCCGCCGGAATGCCCAGGTAAGAGCGGATGAGCGCGGTCTGCTGCTCGGCCCTGAGGAGGCTGAAGGCGTTCACGGTCGGGTCCATGACAAGGACCGCAGCCTTCGAGTATGCAAGATAGAATGTAGATGCATCCGTGGCCGTGTCCAAGCCGTGGCTGGATGCGTAGTTGTAGTAGCTAACCAGCTGGTGAAGGCGCTCGGTGTCCGAGGTCGTGCCCGAATAAAGCGCGCGGACCGCGGAGTATGAAAGCCTGCCGGCCTGCCCTTCGAGCGTCGTCGCGGCGTTGACGCGCGTCTGCATCCGGGCCTCAAGGTCGCTCCTTGCGGTCGGTATGCGCCGGAGCACGCGGCCCGGCCTCCCGCCCGCGAGGACTTCCCTCACCGGGACGTTGTAGTATGCGCCTGCCTCCTGGCGGTGCGTGCGCTCGAACCCCACCAGCTGTTCCCTCGTGGGAAGCGTGCTGGAGTGGACTTCTGTCACGGACGCCTGGGCAATCTGCCTTATGATTCCGACCTGGCGCATGTAAGTCGCCTGCTGCCTGTCGAAAAGCTCGGTCGCGAGCCTGAGTTTGTCCGCGGCCTGGGATTCGTTCCCGGCCTGGACGGCCGTCGCCGCTTCGTTCAGGTAGCCGTACATCTGGCGCAATGACGCGTCATCGAGAAGATAAAGGTCCGGTATGCGCCTGCGGATTGCTTCCGCGGATGCCCCGGTCATGCCCGAAACGGTAGTGGTGAGCGTCGTGATTTGCCCGGCAAGCGGGTGCGGCCCGCCGTTCGCGGTTTCGTATGCGCGCGCGCGGTCCTCGCTCACGCGCAGCTCGGCTGCGGGGAGCTCTGCCGTGATGAGCGTCCTTGCCTGGGTGAGCTTGGTCTCTATTGTCCTCGTGTTCGGCCTTCTCGCGTCGAATTCGCGGCCGAGCTCGCGCGATAGCGCGGTGGCCCTTGAGCGCACCTGCGCCGTCCGGCCCCAGGTCGAAATCATCTCGAGGTCGGCAAGAATCTGCGCGTTCAGCGTGCGCAATGATACGGGCGCGCTCGCGTCCGTGGGCGCCACCACCGTGCCTGCGTCCCTCGCGCCGCCGGTCACTGCGGGTCCGCTTGGGACCACCGGGACTGGAACGGGAGAGCCAGGCACTGCCGTTGTCGGGGCCGCCGGAACTATCGTCGGGACCACTGCGGTCGCGACGGCTGATGCGGCCGGGGCCGCCATTGCGATTGTGAGCCTGGCTGTCAGCTCGTCGAGCGCGGCCGGGTCGATTGCGCTGTCCTGGTTCCTGCCGGCGAGCGCAGTGCGGTCGCGCCATGTGGCGTTCAGCCAGTTGTTCAATGAGCGGAACCTCTCTTCCCTCGTGGTTCCGGTAATCGGGAGATTGAGCGCCGTCGCATTCGTGGCGAGCGTATCGAGGAGGCTCGTCATGCTCGGGTCGGTGTATGTGACGACGGGCGGGATGGAGCTGCGCCGCATCGTGTCGAACTGCGTGCGGATTCCGGTCAATTGCGTGACGAGATTCGACCTCAGGGTCTCAAGGGCCCTCGCATCCATCGTTGTTTCCGCAGAAGCCTGACGCATCGCACCACCAGTCATAGAAGCACCTACCATAGCGGTTGAGAGCAGGAACCTCCCGAAGAAAGTAAGCCTGCGCCCTCCAGAAAGATTCCGAGGTGTAGAATTTAAATCTTCTCTATTGAATTCTGTGTTGTCTTGAAGCCTTTTAGGTCCACCCATGTCAATCCCGCCTCTCAATGATTTTGATACACCTAATTCTACTATTTAAAACAGAATAGTTTATAAAACAATCTTTGCCACACACGGCGACTTAATGCCGGTGTTGCAATCCGTAAATAATATGGGTGGAGGTCTATATAAATATTATAGAATCTCGTTTTTTATGTGTGAAGGAACCGCTTCAGCCGGAAAACGGCATCCGGACCCCAGACAAAGATATAAAGCGGGCGTTCCCAACCCATCCATGCGCATTACCGGAAACCTCGTGGATGTGACGGAAGGAAGCGTCTACCCGGCGGAAATCGAATTCGGCCGGAAAATCAGGCGGGTGCGGAGGCTCGCATCCGCACCGGACAGGTACATCCTGCCCGGCCTCGTGGACGGCCACATGCACGTTGAAAGCACGATGCTTCTGCCATCCGAGTACGCGAAGGTCGCGGCGAGCCACGGCGTCGTGGCCGCCGTGGCCGACCCGCACGAAATCGGGAACGTGCTGGGAGAGCGGGGCGTGCGGTTCATGATAAGGGACGGGCGCCGGTCATGCATCAAATTCTTTTTCGGGGCCCCCTCATGCGTCCCGGCAACGCCATTCGAGACTTCCGGGGCGCATCTTGGCCCCCGTGAAATCGGGCGGCTCCTTTCGTCAAGGGACGTCTCCCACCTTTCCGAGATGATGGATTACCCTGGCGTCATCGCGCGGAGTAAGGACGTCATGGCCAAGATAGCATCGGCAAAAAAGCGCGGCAAAAAAGTCGACGGGCACGCGCCCGGCCTACGCGGCAGGGAACTCGACATGTACATATCGGCCGGAATCGACACCGACCACGAGTGCTACGGGCTGGAGGAGGCCGTCGAAAAGGCGGGCAAGGGGATGAGGATACTCGTCCGTGAGGGTTCCGCGGCGAAGAACCTTTCCGCCTTGTACCCGGTGCTTCGCGGCGGGATGAACATGCTGTGCACGGACGACATGGAGCCGGGCGATTTGTGTGACGGCCACATGGACGCCCTGCTCGCGAAATGCGTGCGCCTGGGGGTGAAGCCGCTCGACGCCATACGCAGCTGCACCAGGAATCCGTGCGAGCATTACAGGCTCGGGACCGGGCTGCTGCGCAAGGGCGACCCTGCGGACATCACGGTCGTGCGGGATTTGCATTCGTTCAAGGTCATCGAGACGTACGTCGGCGGAGCGAATGCCTACCCGGCGCGCGGAAGGGGGGCGCTCATGGCGCGGAACGCCGCAAGGCCGCTGAACAATTTCCACGCGGCGAAAATCGGGGTGAAGGACATCTCGTTTTTTCCGGAAGGCCCCTGGCCCGTGATCGAGGCGGTGGACGGGGAGCTGATAACGGAAAAAAGAATCATCGACGCGGCGGACTTCAAACAAAATGGCGTCCAGAAAATCGTGGTTATAAACCGCTACAGGAAAGCGAGGCCCGCGGTCGGATTCATCAGGGATTTCGGCATCCGTCGCGGCGCGTTCGGCTCCAGCGTTATGCACGACTCGCACAACATAGGCGTCATCGGGGCGGACGACGAATCGATTTGCATATCAGCCAATGCCATCATCGCTAAAAAAGGCGGGCTCGCGGTTTTCGACGGGAGGAAAACGGGCATCCTGCCGCTCCCGCATGCCGGGCTCATGAGCGATGAGCGCGCGGAACCGGTCGCTAAAAAATATGAAGGGCTGAAGAAAATGGTGAAGGGGATGGGGTGCAGGATGAAGGCGCCGTTCATGACGCTTTCGTTCATGGGACTGCTCGTCATCCCGCACATCAAGATTTCCGACAAGGGACTTTTCGACGGGGACAGGTTCGGGTTCATATGAGCGGGACGAAAACGGAACCGGATGATGCGAAGCGCATGCGCGCAGCGGAAGCGGCGTTCCTCCGCAGGGGGCCGGAGCTCGGGGAACTGGTCGCGGAAACCAGGGACGGCCGCAAGGGGGGAAGGAAAAGAATCGCGGTCGCGATTCCGACGCGCAATTGGAACGAAATCCTTTCCGAGCACGTCAAGAGGCTCTCGAAGCAGGCGTTCAGGGATTTCGACGTGATAATCGTTTACGGCGAGGATGATGAATTCCTTGATGACGTTTGCGGGCTCCCGGTCGTGCATATCAGGAGGAAGGCCGACTGCGGTTCGGCCGGCGGGTTTTATATCGGCGAGAAATTCGCGTTCGACGAAGGATACGACATGGTCGTACTCGCCGACAACGACGCGCTCCCGGATTCGGATTCGCTCGTCGGCGAGGCTGGTCGGCGCAGTGGACTCGGGCGCGGACGTCGCGCTTCCGAAAGTCAGGAACAGGCCCGGGCGGGCCGGGCCGGACGATAGACATCATCGCGCAATACGGCTGCGTGGGGAGGAGGATGCTGGAGAAGGCCGGCCTGGCGTTCTTCCCGTTCTATTACGGCGGGGAGGACATCGAGCACTTCGAGCGGATGCGGAGGATGGGGGCGAAAGTGGAATATGTGGAATCGTTCGTCATGCACCCGCCGTTCTCGGTCTCCATGTTCGTCATAAAGCCTTCGAAGATGCTCCATCACCTGCGCGGGACCATCCTTTTCATGTACCTGGCAAAACCCGCATACGAGGCGTATTACTGGATTTTCCTCCCCCTGGTGTACGGGCTTTTCCTCGCGCCATGGCGGCCGGGGATATTCCATGGCATGGCTGGCGCCGCGTGGCATGCATCGCAGATGCATTTCTTCAGGCTCCCGGTATCGGCGCAGGACGAGATTGCGCCGGCGCCCGTGACGGGCGCGGAGGGGTTCCCGGCAATCAGCCTCACAGACGGCTTCTGGCAGGGCAAGGCGCTTCCGGAAAAGGCGGCAAGCGCGTTGCGGTCAATTCTCCGCTATCTCGCGCAGATGCCGAAGGTATTCGGAAGGAACGTCGTCTTCGAAGGAGCCGTGAACCAGGACGGGATACCCCTCGCCATCCTCGCGAAGAACAGCTATCTGGCATATGACGGGAAGATTTTCCCGGTCTTCAAGGACAACAGGTTCTACCTCTTTCCGGTTTATTTCCTGTACTTCCCGGTTGTTGCCTTAGTTGCCGCGCTTCTTGCGCCGGTTCTCGGCACAATCGGATACATAAGGATGTCCATGCTTGGAGTCAGGACAGAGGGGTACGGGGTAAGGAAAAAAGAGCTGTAAATTCATTTGCCTTCGCTACCTGAAACGAACGGCCGCGGAGAGAAGCGGGAGCTTCGCGTCCTTTTCTGAAACGATTATGCCGCCCTTGCCCGGCCATGGGATTGCGAGGGCGGGGTCGGACCATAGAAGCCCGGCCTCGTGCTTTTCCATGTACGGGTTGTCCGCCTTGTAAGTGACGAGCGTGTCCTCCTCCAGCGCAAGGCAGCCGTGCGCGAAACCCCTCGGGATATAAAGCGTCTGGTGGGTTTTTCCGGAGAGGATGACTGAAAACCATTTCCCGCATGTCTCCGAGCTCTGGCGCAAGTCCACGATCACGTCGAAGATGCTGCCTCTCAGGCATGTCACGAGCTTGGCCTGCGAATACGGGTCGGTCTGGCAATGCAGGCCGCGCAACGCGCCCTTGCAGGAGTATGTGAGATAATCCTCTGCGATGTCGAAACGTATTCCGCACGAGGCGAGAAGCGCGCTGGTGTACAGCTTGTGGAATGCGCCCCGGCCGTCGACGAATTTCCTGGGGCTAATCAGCAATGCGCCTTCAAGCGGCGTCTTTTCCACCGTATTGTCGCTTGCGAGCATGATGGACGGAATCGCATCCGTAGTATTTATTGGTAAGCCGTCAGGAAGGCAAGCGGGTTCGCACACGGCGCGGCCCGCGCCCCCTGATGGGGCTTCCGGACGATTTTCTTTAAAAAATCAGCATGCATAATCCAAAACAGATGGAAATCCTCGGAATATTGCTCACAATCCTCGGGCTCGCGTTCTTCGAGACGATTACCAGCATCGACAATGCGATTATCAACGCGGAGGTGCTCTCGAAGATGTCCGAGAAGGCGAGGAAATGGTTCCTCGTCTGGGGCATCATCATCGCGGTCGTGTTCGTCCGCGGCCTCCTGCCCGGCCTGATACTTTTCGCGGCGAACCCGTCGCTCGGCCCGGTGGGGGTGGTGACGGCGATGTTCAGCTCGGACCCCGCAGTCGCGCACGCGATAGAGCAGAGCAGCCCGATACTGCTGATGGGCGGCGGCGTGTTCCTCGTGTTCCTGTTCTTCCACTGGCTTTTCCTGGAACCCAAGCATTTCGGGCTTCCCGGCGAGGGGTTCATCAAGAGCCAGGGCGTCTGGTTCTTCGCGGTCGTTTCGGTTTTCCTCATGCTCATCACATGGTTCGCGATAAACATCGACCCACTGATCGCGTTCGGCGCGGTCGTGGGCTCGACCGCGTTCTTCATCGTGCACGGCTTCAAGCAGAACGCCGAGCTTGCCGAGAGGGACATGCTCGAAGGCGCGTCTTCCGGCGCAAGCGGCATGAGCGACATCAGCAAGCTCCTGTACCTGGAGGTCATCGATGCGACGTTCTCGGTCGACGGGGTGGTGGGCGCGTTCGCGTTCACGCTCGCAGTGCCGCTGATACTCGTGGGGAACGGCATCGGCGCGTTCGTCGTCCGGGAATTCACGATTCGCAACATCGAGAACGTCAAGAAGTACATTTTCCTGAAGAATGGTGCAATGTATTCGATACTGTTCCTAGGAGCGATAATGATTCTGGATGGCTTCGGATTCGACATCCCATCCTGGCTGTCGCCGATTATGACGTTTGCGATTGTCGGCTTCTTCTTCTGGAAATCCATAGTGCACCTGAAGAAGAACGGCGGCGCCATCGCCAAGCAGGCGCACCAGCCGTAGGTTCCATTAAAAACATTTTTCCCGATGTCCGTCCATGAAAGGAATCTCGGTTTTACTGGTATTACTGGCGGCGGGGATGCTTGTTTTCGGGTGCACTTACAGCGCCCAATCCTCGGCCAATTACAGCACGGGCGGCCCTAATGAAACTGCCGGCGCTTCCGCGTCCGGAGGGACGCAAAGCCCCTCAGGGGGCGCTTCTTCGGGCGCAACCCAGCCTTCCGGAACCACATCTGGCGGAAGCAATCCCCCATTGACCGGCACGGACGCGACCGGTGCGGGAACGCCCGCTGGCACCGAGCCCGCAATCACGCCGTCCCCGGAGCTTTCCGGAAAAGTCTATTCGGACCTTATCGGCTCTGGAGCAGCAAGCAGGTGCACCGTTTCATACACCTCAGAGGCGGACGGCGTAGCCGTGCTGAACCTGTATTTCGACGGAAAGAACAACATGCGGATGGAGCAGCAGACCAAATACGCGGACTGCCCGAGCGCGGTCATGGTATACAAGGGCGACTCTTCGGGCAACGGCATGCTGTACCTGTCCTGCCCGGGCCACAATGAGGAGGCGCTCGGTGTAAAATTCGCAACGCACGAGCAATGCGAATGGCAGACGATGGAGATCGAGAAGCAGTGGGGCGGCATAGGCACATCCAGCCTCGGCATCGGCAACGGATACATGACGCCGTCTTTGGAGTATCTGCCCTCGCCCGTCTACAGCTGCCAGTCATGGGCGCTGGATTCGTCCAAGTTCGAGACGCCGGGTTTCGTCTGCGACTGAACTGCATACTGGAAGCGCATCGCGCCTAAAAAACGGGCGCGGGCGCAATCTTTTATTTGGTTGCCTATGCAATAGAAAACGCTTCTTGTAGAAAGTTTTTCTTCAAGCAGGGGTTGCCGAGTGGTCAAAGGCGCCAGGTTCAGGGCCTGGTCGGTTAGTCCGTTCGAGTGTTCGAATCACTTCCCCTGCAATATCTTTTCCTTAGCCATGGTTCAGGGTAAAAGATACCAAAACATCATGAGGTTATCTTCGTTATCATTAGACAGGGGAAGTTCTTGAACGATTCGTCGTTCAAGGACTCTTCCCCTGCATGAATTTTTTCTCCTTCATGCCCCGGTCAATGTCAGGGAACCGAGTTCCCTGCACCAATCGAAATCGACGCTTCGATTTCGGTGCGCAGAGAACTTTGGTTCTCTGTCGACACGCGAGCGTTGCGAAGTTCGCTCGTGAAATTCAGTAAATTTCCTGTTCGGTTTGACTTCGGAGATTTTTCATCTCGGTATTTTTACCGATATCGCTATCTAGGGGGATTTCCGATACGGCGGCGGCCCGTCGTCTTCCCAAAAACTCCAGCCATCGATGCATTCGATTGGTATCCCGCCCTTCACCATGAAGGTTTTCCCGTATTCTCCGGGCACGGCAAAGCCTTCGGGATCCGTGAAGATATTCCTGCTTTCCAATAATCTTACGACATCGATATGGAACCTGACCTGCACGTATCCGCCGCCAAAAACAGAGCCGTCTATTTCGCCCTCGGTTTCGTACTTTTTTAGGTACATGAATTGGGAGCGCCAATCCCCCGGCTGGGGAGTTCTGAGGACCCCGCCTTCCAATGCTGCGATAAACCCATCAAAGAAATTCCAGTCCGGACGTAAGTTGCCGTCCTTATCAAACACAGCCTTGTCGTGATTAACATGGGCTACGCCAGGGGCGAGTGGGGCGAGATGGGCCCAATAGAGGCTTTCGGGATTTTGGCAACCCCTTAGAACCCGGGCCTGCTCTTGGCTGCAACCCGAACCGGCACGGTATCGCGGGTCGTTAATGCAATCTTCAATTTCTACCCTCAGCCTTCTTAATTCATCTAGCATCTCTTTCCGATATTCCGCTGGAACGACGTCGAGAAATCGTTTTTCATAGACAATTCCAATCTCAGCCGCCCTCGCCCAGTCTTCTTCGATGAACGCATATTCGAAAAATGTGCGCCATGAAAAATTGCCCCATGATGCGCCCATGTCTCCGAATTCAAATAGCGGGATTGAATCGGGTTTTATTATATCGGGTTCGGCCTTATGCTTATCTCGCAATGCTGCGGATATCGCCTTTTTGGCTTCTTTTCGGCAGCCTGCAAATCTGTTTATCCTCATTCATTTCACCTTCAATTGCTCGAGCAGCCTCGCGGCCGCCTCGACCTGCACCCGAGTCCCTTCCACAGCCACCCCGAACTCATTGGATGGCGGAGCATTGAGGTAGACGGCCTTCCTGAAGCTATCGAAATCGGGATTATAGTTGTCGCGGGCGACAAGGCCAATCCGTTTTTCCATTCTCCAGAGAAATCCGGCCTCTTGCCAGGCCTTATCGGCCTTATATCCACAGGGAATGCCGTATTTCAAGTTGCCGAAGTACCAGCCATTTGATGTCGGGAACCGGTCCACCGCGTCTATTTCTGTTGCCTGGACTATTCTTTCGCCGCCATCTTTGACAAGGGAGAAGTTCGGGTGTTCTGCGACCAGGAGGATGTTTTTCTTCTCCCTATGCTCTTCTGGAACCGGGAACGTGTAGCTAATGCCCGTTTCCGAATCGGTGTATTCAATCAGTTTCCCGATTCTCTTGTTTGGCTCCTCGTAAGCGGTCATCGTCCCGCTCCAGCATGGGAGCGCCCGGATTATGCCCCGCCATTTATCGCTTCCAACAAGAGCTTTGCTCAGCCGTTTGTTTGAAGCAATAACTAATCCAGCCTCATCAGCTCTGCGAAGCGCCTCCTCCATCGGAACGCCGTTATCTCTTTTTACGAAGACGGAAAGATATGCCCCTCGGATTCTCTCGTTGCCTGGATTTTTTTGGGTTAAAGTCATTTTCCCGCCTTCAGTTGCTCAAGAAGCCCAGCGACCGCGGCAATCTGCTCCCGGCTGCCGTCTATGATGAGCGTGCCGTTTTCCTGCCGGACCGTAAGCTGCGCGCCCCCTGCAGAGTCCCGGATTTCTCTGATGAGCGGTTCGATGTCGCCAGGGAGCGTCATGCCAGCCGCTTGGACCGCAACCCCGAAGCCGATGGACGGCCAGCCGCTCAAATCGATGTACTGCGAATGGTAGCCGCAGTCATAGCCGCGCACAATCATGCATACGCCCTTCTCCATCCGGAACATGTGCCTGCCGCTCGGGCCGGTGGGATTGACGTGCCTGCTGTCCTGGGGGATGTCGTGTTTTTCATCGCCGAAGAACCACCCTTCCCTCGAAGCCGGAAACCTTTCGACGACATCCACTTTTTCTGCCAGGATGAGCCGGTCGTGTCCGTCCTTTTCGATATGGAAATCTGGATGCTCCGCCACAAGGGCGACGTTTTTCTTCCCCCAGTGCTCCCTCGGGACCATGAAATCGTAATTCAGCCCGGTATTCGGGTCGGTGAACCGGATGCGGCTCTCAAGCGCCTTGTCCGGCTTCTCATATGCGACCATCGTCCCGCTCCGGCACGGGAATGCGTCGATTATGTCGCGCCATTCGAATCTTCCGTAAAGGGCCCGGCTAAGGCGCTTGGTCGATGCCATCACATGCCCGGCATTGTCGGCCATGCGAAGGGCCTCCTCCATCGGGACCCCGCGGTCGGAACGGAGGAATACCGTAAGGTTCGGCCCGCGGATTCTCTCAGGACACGGAATCTTCTGGTTTAAAGGCATCATTTCACCTTCATCTGCTCAATCAGCCTCGCGGCCGCGGATATCTGCTCCGGAGTCCCTTCGACGACCACTCCGAAACGGTCCGATGGGCGGTAGTTGAGGCTCACGGTGCAGAATGTGATGAGCCCTTGGAAAGAATCGTCCCCCCTGACGACCAAACGGATTCCCCTGTAGCCCGCGCCGAGTATTCTTGCGGATTCGCTGTTCTTGTCCACTTTCTTTCCGCACGGTATGGCGTGGACGTGGTCGCCGTGATACCACCCGCCTCCCAGGATGGTCGGCACCCTTGCAAGGATGCCGAGCCTTTTTGCGTGGATAATCCGGTTCATCCCGTCTTTTTCGATTGTGAAATCCGGGTGCTCTGCGACAAGGACGACATTAGCCCTTCCTTGATGCTCCTCGGGCACGTCCAGGACATACCTGTTGCCTGTCCGGGCTTCGGTGTACTCGAATGTCTTTCCCAGGCGCTGGCCCGGTTCGTCGTATGCCACCAGGGTTCCGGTCCACAATGGAAACGCATCCAGTATGGAACGCCTTTCCTTGCGCTCCATAATCGCCCGCTCGATCCGCTTGTTCGATGCGATGACGAGGCCCGCCTCGTCAGCCCTTTGCAGGGCTTCTTCCATCGGGACGCCGTTGGCTCTTTTTACAAGCACGGCGAGTTTCGTTCCCAGGGTTCTCTCGCTGCCTGGATTCTTCTTGGCTAAGGCCATCATTTCACCTTCATCTGCTCAATCAGCCTCGCGGCCGCGGTAATCTGCTCGCGGGTGCCTTCCACCACCACCCCGGCTTTGTAAATGGACATTAAGTCGGTAAGCGTAGGGTCAAAGGCCCATTCTTCACCACGGACAACAGAACCCACAAGTTTGTCTGCCCTCTGGAGAAATGTGGCGTTCCTGATATGGGGTTTAACTTCGTCCCCGCAGGGGATATCGAATTTCGGATCACCGAGGTACCAGCCGTTTGAAGCCGGAAATTTTTCTACAATGCCAACTTCGGTGGCCCGTACAATCAGCAGGTTAAACCACTCCTTGACGAAAGTTACGTTGGGATGCTCCGCAACCAGTATGACGTTTTTCTTACCCTGGTGCTCTTCGGGAACTGGGAAGACGTATCTCATGTTTGTGTTGAAATTGGTGTATTCTATTTCCTTCCCAAGCTCCTGGTCCGGTTTTTCGTAAGCAATTATTGTTCCCGACCAGCATCGGTACGCCTCGCGCAAATCGTACTTTTCAGAGGAATCATTAACATCGGAAATCCGTTTGTTTGAAGCGATTACGAGACCGGCTTCGTCCGCCCTGCGAAATGCCTCTTCAATCAGAACGCCGCGTTCATTTTTTACAAAGACGCCTAGTTTCTGGCTTCGGAGCCGCTCAGTTCCGGGATTCGGTTTTTGTGCAATAGCCATAAGTCCACCTCTTTATGTTATCAAACATCTTAATTTGTGGGCAAAACTACTATTTAAAATCTCTTTCCCCCCTAGGGAGTAGCATGAAACAGAGCATTCTCGAGATGATAGGCCTTACCGAGGGCGAGGCCAAGACATACAAGGCCCTGCTGAGGCTGGGTTCATCTTCAACCGGCGCGATTTCGTCCGAAGCGGGCGTCTCCACGTCCAAGCTCTACATCATCCTGGACAAGCTCGAGAGGAAGGGGCTGGTATCGCATATCGACCGGAACGGCGTGCGCAACTTCCAGGCCGCCGAACCGGCGAAAATCAAGGATTACCTTCATGAGAAGAAACGCGAGGTCGATGCGCTTGAATCAGAGCTGGATGCCCAGCTCCCGAGCCTCATGCAGCTCTATGCCCATGCGGGGGCCCATGAAACCGTCGCCGTGTTCAGCGGCATGAAAGGGATGAAAACGGCCCACGAGCATACATACATGAAGCTGGGGAAGGGGGATGAATACTGCATTCTCGGCGTCCCAGACTATCCGCCCTGGGAGGAAAAGGGCCCGAAAGGGCAGTTCGCGAGGTACTGGGAGGCCGACCACCGGAGGAGGGCCGCAGCAGGAATCGGATGCCGCATGCTTTTCAACACCGATGCAAGCGCGAACCTCCTGAAGCAGAGGAATTCCACGCGGCTATGCGTTGCGAGATACATGCCAATCGACATACGGACCCCGGCCTATTTCACCATTTACAAGGATACGGTGCTGATCACTTTGATATCAGCAGAGCCCATATGCATCGAAGTGGCTAGCCAGGACGTCGCCGACGCCTTCAAGGCGTATTTCGACGAATTCTGGAAAAAGTCGAAGCCGTTCAAGAAATAGGGAAAAAATGAATGAAAAAAATCAGAACTGCTCGCAGAGCAGCATGTAGTAGCTCTTGTCATGGTCGCAAGAGGGGCATTTCACCGGCGGGACGGTGCCTTCGTGCACGTAGCCGCACTTCATGCATACCCACCTCACCTTGGCGGACTTCCTGAAGACCGTGCCCGCCTTGACCTGCTCGAGGAGCATCATGTAGCGCGATTCGTGGTGCGCCTCGACCGTCCCTATCGAGCGGAGGCGCTTCGCGACGTCCGTGAAGCCCTCCTTCTCCGCGACGGCCGCGAATTCCGGGTACATGGTCGTGGTCTCGTAGTGCTCGCCCGCAATCGCGGCGCCGAGGTTCTCGGCGGTCGTCTTCATCATATGGGGCACTTCCATCTCGACCTTCGGGTCGAAGGTCTTGACGCCCGCCTTCTCCATGACCGAATTCAGCATCCGCATGTTCCATTCGGCATGCTCGAGCTCGTTCATCGCGGTCGCGATGAATATGTCCGCAATCTGCCGGTAACCCTCTTTCACGGCAAGTCCGGCATACATCGTGTAGCGGTTGCGCGCCATGCTTTCCCCTATGAACGCCATTCCCAGATTCTCTATCGTTTTGTAGTTTCCCATTCAGTTCACCACGTACAAAATCACGTATCAGTAGCAAAGCCGTTCAATACTTATTCTCATTCCACGCCCCCATCTCCCGCCTTTCCCGAATTCAATCGGCTGCCTCGTGAAGACGCGCACGCCGGAGGGCACGTTCCTGTTCACCACGACGCCCGAATGAATCTCGCAGTTGGCGCCTATCAGCTTCCCCGGCATCGTGCAGGAAAGCACGCCGAATTTCGTGTTGTCGCCCACGAACGCGCCGAGCTTCTTCTTTCCGGAGTTCGCCCAGCCCTTTTCAGTGAGCACGTTCACGTTGTCGCCGTCGAAGCGGAAGTTCGCGATTTGCGTGCCTGAGCCGAAATTCACGTTCTCGCCGATGACGCTGTCGCCTATGTACGCCAGGTGCTTCGCGTTCACGTTGTCGAGGAGTATGCTGTTCTTGACCGTCGTGCCCGGCCCGATGGAGCACATCCGGCCTATGGAGCTGGAACCCCTGATGCACGCGTTCGGCCCGATGGTGGTGCCTTCGCCTATGAACACGCTGCCTTCCACGTAGCTGTTGATTATCCTCGCGCCTGGCTCCATGATGACCTTGCCTTCGATGGTCGAGTTCTCGATGTGGCCGCTTTTGGCCTCCATCCTGGACAGCAGCCATTCGTTGGCTTCGAGCAGGTCCCATGGGTATGCGATGTCCCGCCAGTAGCCCTGGACTACGACGCCCCTCGCCCCTACGAAAAGGCTGACTATCTCGTACTCTCCCCGCTCTGACTTCCCGACGGACTTGAGGTCGGAGAAGACGGTCGGCTCCATGCAGTACACCGAGAGGTTCGCGAGGTCGGACTTGGGGTGCGCGGGCTTCTCCTCGAACAGGCTTATGCGTTCGCCCGATAGTTCGGCTACGCCGTATCCGTGCGGGTTCGCGACCTTCTTGAGCCCGACGGTTATCCCGCCGGAGTGCGCGTCCATGACCGCCTTGATGACCGAGGCCTCCGTGACGATGTCCCCTGCCAGGACCATGAACGTATCATCGACAAGCGGCTGCGCGCAGAGCAATGCCGCGCCGGAGCCGTTCTCCTGCCCCTGCTCGATGATTGACACCTTCATGCCGAAATCGGCCTTCGATACGTAATCGACAATCCTCTCCTTCATATGGCGCACTACGAGGACCGCCTCGGTTATGCCGGCCTTCCTGGCCTCGCCCAGCAGGTGGTGGAGGATCGGCCTGCCCGCCGCGTGGAGCATCGGTTTCGGCCTGGTCTCGGTCAGCGGCCGGAGGCGCGTGCCGTCGCCTGCGGCAAGGATTATCGCTTTCATGGATAGACATCGCCGGAATCGCTTTAAGCCGTTTGTATTTGGGTTCAATCTCATATATATTTATAAACTGTAACAACTAAATTCTGTTGTATGCGCCTGAGAAAAACGCTAGCGTTCGCCGGGGGGGAAGCGGAAAAGCCGCAGAAAATCAGGAAGCTCACGTTCGCATTGACATTCTCATTGCCGCTCCTCGCCTCGTGCGGGGCACACGCCGCTCCGGCCAATAACGGGAGCACTCTTCCGTCCAGGCCTGCGGCATCCGGCAATGCGGCAACGGCATCCGCCAGGATGACCGCACGCCAGGGGCCGGTCACTCCGGCAGCCCCTGTATGCGGCTCCGGAATCGAAAGCCTCCTGCAGCCCGGGGAGACAATCAGGCAGAGCGTCTGCAGGTTCGGCAGGGATTATGTGATGACCGACTCCAGCCTCCTGATAGTGACGAGGGTCCGCGAGACGTTCACGTTCGACCCCATCGCCCTTGCGATGCACGCGAGCAGGACCGACATGCGCGGGCTTTCGGCAGAGGGCATAGCTGATTGGGAGCCCGGAGAGGATTCGGTGTTCGTCCTGACGAAGAACGACAGGACATTGACCGTCATCCCGAATGAGAACATGGGCGACACGATTCCCGCATACACCATGCCTTTCAGCACGGCCTCGCTCCGGAGCGACAGCATGGTCTACCAATCAGGAATACTGTTCATAGCCCCGCGCGAGGGGGAAGTCGCGGCATTCTCGTTTTCAGGCGGCGTCCAGTCACGGACGCTTCCGCTCAGCTCGCGCCTCCCTGACGCTGGGTTCTTCATGAGGGGCGGCATGCTGGTTTTCGGCAAGGCCGGCGTTGAGGAGACGGAGATACGCGTCGAAGGGAACGACATCATGCGTATCCGGCTGATAAAAAGGATGTAAAATAGGGGAATAAGGGAAAAAATTAAAATGGGAAAAAAGGCATTCAGCCCCCGCTGCGCCTTCTGACCGTGGATATCGCGATTCGCTCGTTTTCGGGGTCGCGGACCATCGCCGCGTACGCCCTAGCATACGACTGGCCGAACTGCCCGAATTCGGGCGTGCCTGGCCGGACGGTCGCGCCTTCCGGCGTCGTTATCGCGAGTATCGGGCTCGGGCTGGCGGAGAGCATCCTGCGCAGCTGGCCCATCCTGCTCTGTTCTACGCTCGACATCCCGGCAGGTGAAAGCGCGGTGCTGGTCTCGACGCGGTACTGGTTGCCGTCCACGGTGACGTCATATACGAATGTCCTGACCGGGGCTGGCCTCTGCACCTCTGCAATCACCGGGGCGGGCCGAACCGGCCCTGCGAGCAGCATGCCCGCGAACATCTCGCGAACCTGCCCGGGCTGGAGCTGGCTTAGCCTCCGCGTGGAAGGCGATATCTCGCTCCATCTGGCGTTGACCGCGTTGATGTCGTTGACCCAGTCGGACTGCGCCGGAGTCAAACGGACGTTCTGCCCGCTTCGGAGGCGCTGGACTATGTCCAGGACCTGCCGCGCCTGCTCGTTCGTGTATCCGCGGTTGACCAGCCTTTCGGTGAATACCCGCTCTGCTTCCGTCTGCCTCGGTTGAGCTTCTGTCGGACGTTGTGCTTGTGCCATTCTTTCCACCCCTTCAATTTCTCCTCGTGCTTCCCTCCTGAGGGACTTCCGCTATCCGGACCGCCGAGTTTTCGACATAGCTTCCATTGCGGAACGTTAGGTTGAGGTAGGCGTCCCTGAACAGGTCGAGCCTCTGGTTCGGCGTGCCGGCGTTGAACCTCTGGTCTGCGACGGTCGTGCCGGGCATCGTCACCTGGGCGAGCGCGACGACCGGGCTTGCCGGGTCGTTCGGGTTCGCTCGGGTGACAAGCTGGTTGTTCAGCAGCAAATCATTCAGGCGCCTCTGGGCGGCCGCCAGGTCGACACCGCCGCCGCGGAGCGTCGGGAGCGGGTCTGCGAGCGCGACGCGGTAGGTCCTGCCTCCGAGCGTGACATCATAGACGAACTGCTCGACGCGCCTGGGCGCAGGCGTCCTCCTCGACTGCGGCGGTGCCTGGACGGGGGGCGCCTGCTGCGGGGCGGCTGCCTGGCCCCTCTGGACCGTCTGAGCCATGCCATGGACCAGTTCGTGGAGCATGCGGTTGATTTCCTCGCGCTGATGCGGCGTGAACTGCACGCCCTGCAGGCGCTGTGCCAGTTCCCTTAGGGACTGGAGGATGCTCTCGGCTTCTTCCCTTTCCGGCTTCCTCTGTTGAGCTTGTGCCATAATATCACTTCCAATGCAACAATACTATATACAAAAACATTTTTTAACAGGTTTATCATCAAATATCATATGCTCGAGCGAAAAAAGATAGAAGACATTTTATCGAATTACAAGAAATTCAAGATAGCGACCATATGCTCGCACTCCTCGCTCCAGATATTCAAGGGCGCCCGCGAGGAGGGCATCAAGACCATCGGCATCGTCCAGAAGGACAAGCGGAAGCTGTACGAGTCGTTCCCGCTCGGGAGGCCTGACGAATTCATCGAGGTCGAGGACTACAAGGACATCCCGTTCGAGTATCTCGTCGACGAAGAGGCGATACTCATCCCCCACGGCTCGTTCGTCGAGTATGTCGGCGAGGTTTTCGACGACCTCCCCGTGCCCGTGTACGGCAACCGGAGGAGCCTGATGTGGGAGCGGAGCCGCGAAAAGATGTTCCAGTGGCTCGGAAAAGCGGGAATCAAGACGCCGCGCATATTGAAGCCCGAGGAAATCGACGGCCCCGTGATGGTCAAGTTCCCCGGCGCCAAGGGGGGGCGCGGCTACGTCGTCGTGAGCTCCGAGGAGGAGTTCCGGAAGCGCGTCAAGGAGAAGGAATACATGATACAGGAGTTCCTTATCGGCGTCCGCGCCTACCCGCATTATTTCTTCAGCCCGTTCCCAGGCCACGGATACAAGACCAAGCAGGGCGAGCTCGAACTGCTCGGGGTGGACAGGCGGGTCGAGAGCAGCGCGGACGAAATCGCCCGCGCGGTTTCGCTCGGCATGGACCCGAAGATGGCGTTCACGGTCATAGGCAACGAGCCCCTGGTGCTCCGCGAGTCGCTCCTCTCCGAATACATGGAAATCGGGAGGACCATAAGCGAGACCTCGTTCGACCTCTTCGGCGGCCTCTTCGGGCCCTTCTGCGTGGAGACGATAATCACCGAGGAGCTCCAGATTTACGCGTTCGAAGTGAGCGCGAGGATTGTCGCGGGAACGAACGTCTATCCGGAAGGCTCGCCTTATTCGGCCTATTACTACAAGGAGCCGATGAGCGCGGGCAGGAGGATAGCCAAGGAGCTCAAGCGCGCGGCGAAGATGAAGAAGCTCGCCCAGATAGTCTATTAGGCGGTCTTTCACATGGAACAGGCAAGCGTCCCGAGGCACATCGCAATCATTCCCGACGGCAACCGCAGGTGGAGCGTGAAGAAGGGCATCCCCAAGCAGGAGGGCTACGCGATAGGCATCCGGAAAATCGGCGACGTGCTCAAATGGTGCAAGGCGGCCGACGTCCGCATGCTGACGATGTGGGGTTTCTCAACCGACAACTTCAAGCGCGACCGCGACGAGGTCGGCGGCCTCTTCGAGCTGTTCAAGGACAACCTGCGCAAGGCAATCGACAGCGACGACCGCAACAAGGACGAGCTGCGCGTCCGGTTCTTCGGGCGGATCAGCCTGTTCCCCAAAGAGATACAGGAGATGATAAGGAAGGCCGAGAGCGTAACCTCAGGCGGGGACCGCAAATACCAGCTCAACCTGCTCCTGTCCTACGGGGGGCGCGAGGAAATCGTCGATGCGGTGAACGCCATGCTTTCCGAGGGCCTGAAAAAAGTGGACGAGGACGCGATAAGCGCGCACCTTTATACGAAGGGCCTACCGGACCCGGACCTTGTGATTCGGACATCCGGCGAGCAGAGGCTCTCGGGGCTGATGCCGTGGCAGGCCTGCTACAGCGAGTTCTATTTCTGCAGGAAGCTCTGGCCGGATTTCTCGAAGAAGGACTTCGGAGCCGCGCTTGCGGAGTATGCCAAGCGGAAGCGCAGGTACGGAAAGTGAGCGGGCCGTCCCAGGCGCCCGGGCTCCGGGAAATCATGGCGCAACGTTTATCGCGCGGGGATTGATTTCTGCGGAAATGAACCTCGAAAACAGTTAATATTGCACCCAACGCTTTAGCAGAATCGTGGCGCCTGGAAATTATTCATGCGACGAGGAAATGGCCGAATTATGCGGCATTGTCAGCGGCGACGGGAACATCTGGACAAATTGCAGAAAATACGAGGTTACCATTACAGGAAGCCCGAAAGACGAGGGCTATATGGACAAGGTAGTCGGTATCATGACCCGTTCTGTAAAATCCAGGGTATACTACCGAATTAGAGGGAGGGGGCTCAGGGCTACAATCTATTCAAAAGCCTTCTTCGAGTTCTTGACCGGGGAGGTCGGCTTCGGGATTGGGGTGGGAAAAAATTCGCGGGGCATGCCCGCAGGAATCTTGAAATCAGATGCACTATGCAGGGCATTTGTACGTGGATTATTCGATACAGACGGTTCGGTTTTCGTGAGCAAGAAGAAGGGCGCGGGGCAGTACCCGACTATCGAGATTACAAATGAAAATCTTGTGCTGTTGAATCAAGTGATGGAAGTATTGGAGAATAACGGGATACGAACTACAATCAGAAAATCGAATTGCGATACATACAAAATCGCCGTGCATGGTAAAGCAATGGCCAAAAATTGGCTACGGACAATTGGGTCCACCCATCCGAGAAAACGGGGAAAGATGGAATCCATTATAAAAAGTATCGATTAACCTACTCTGATAAGCCGCAGTAGCTCAGTGGGAGAGCACACCTGCCTCTTTTAGGATTTATTTAACTGAAAGAGACTGTGAAGCTGAAGACTCTCAATGGGTTTGGAGACCCGTTCTGGGGCGCCTTTTATCAAAAAGGCACAGAAACGGTGGGGTCGCTTGTTCAAATCAGGCCTGCGGCATTTTCCATTTGCAGACATGATGCGCCCTGCATAGCGCCTCAGGGAAAATGACGCCATATTGGACGAAGTCCAATGACGGCGGCATTTTCTTTTCTCTATATTTCGATTTTCGTATTTGTAGAGGTCTAACCACACCATTTATAAATTATTTTTACAACGAATCAATCATGTCATCTTCCATCCCCCCAGGATACAGGCCACGGCTGTCAGTCAGGGACACCGAGAGGGCGATTCCGAAGGTAAAGGCGCACTTCCAGGACAGGCTCTCCGAGAACCTGAACCTGGAGAGGGTGTCCGCCCCGCTGTTCGTCCTTGCCGGGACAGGCATCAACGACGACTTGAACGGCACGGAGAGGAAGGTATCGTTCGAAGTGGGGGATGATCGGGGGGCGAGGGTGGAGGTAGTCAACTCGCTCGCCAAATGGAAGAGGATGGCGCTTGCCAGGTACGGCTTCAAGGTGGGCGAGGGCCTCTGGACCGACATGAACGCGATAAGGCCGGACGAGGTGCTCGACCGCATCCATTCGCTTTATGTGGACCAGTGGGACTGGGAGCGCGTCATAAGGGCGCAGGACCGCAACGTGGATTTCCTCCGCGGCATAGTCGCGAAGATATACGACGCCATAAGGAACACGGAGAGGATGATTGAGCGGGAGTACCACATCAAGAGGGCCCTGCCGAACGACATCACGTTCGTGACGACTTCCGACCTGGAAAGGACATACCCGAACCTCAGCCGCAAGGAGAGGGAGAGCAAGGCCGCAAAGGAAGAGGGGGCGATATTCCTGATGCGCATAGGATGGCCGCTCCGGGACGGCCAGCCGCATGACGGGCGCGCGCCGGATTACGACGACTGGAACCTCAACGGCGACATCGTCGTATGGAACCCGGTCCTGAAAAGCGCGTTCGAGCTTTCATCGATGGGGATACGTGTAGACAAGGATTCGCTCCAAAAGCAGCTCGAGGCCGCGGGCGCATTGGACAGGCTCGGCCTCCGGTTCCACAGCATGCTCATGCAGGACCAGCTGCCCCTGTCAATCGGGGGCGGAATCGGCCAGTCGAGGCTTTCCATGCTCCTTCTGAAGAAGGTGCACATAGGCGAAGTGCAGGCAAGCCATTGGCCGGAAGAGATGGCCGCGGATTTGGAGCGCCGCGGGATAAAGCTGCTCTGAAGGGCGCTTCGCGGTTTTGATGTTTCAAGGAAGCCAGCCCGCACTCTGGCAAAGGTGATTGTGATGAGGAATCTGAAGCTTGACGATATGACGTGCTGCTCATGGCACCAGCCCAGGAACGCGATAGTGCACCTGAGGACGGGCGCCGTCATACCGAAGGAAGTGCTGGACCGGATACCGGAGAGCCCGGCCAAGGACCACATGATACATTCGGGCAACATGTGCGACCCGTGCTCGAGAAAGCTGCTTGAAAGCTCGAAGGCAGGCAAGGAACCGATGGCCGAGACCATCATGGATGCGGCTTCCGCACCCGGATGACGAATCCGGCAATCACATCCGTTTCATCAAATCCAGGAGGCGCGGATACGAAGTGAATCCAGCCCCTTCATTGATGTGCCCGGCCCCTCGCTCCACGATGAATTCGCAATCCGGGCCCAGGTGCTTCGCCATGCGCTCCCCTTCCGAGAGCGGGATGAAGGGGTCGTTGTCCGAGCTTATGACAATGAAGCGCTCCGCCCCCCGCCGGATTTTCTCCCAGTCGAATTCTTTTTCCACGAAATTGCGGATTTGGGGGATTCCAAGGTCCTTCGCGAATCCGGCAACGAGGATTACCGCTTTCACCTTCTCCCCATCCCCGAACGATTCGAGTAGGCGGAGAATCGCGGGCCCGCCGAGGCTGTGGCTGATTAGCACCCATTCGTCCTTGGGAGCAAAGCGCGGGACGAGCTTGCGGGTCTCCGCGAGCCATTCGCCCAGAACGGGTTCGTCCGTATTGGGAAATGTAGGCGCGAGCACCCGCGCACCCGCCTTCGTCATTTCGTCCGCTATGTAGCCGCTCCAGCAGCTGCGGCCGTTGCCGCCCCAGCAATGGAATAGGAAGAAGTTCATCATACCGCCGCCATTCAAAGGAGCTTCAGTTTCCCGTAGATGGCGTCAAGCTCATTCTCGTTCCACGGGCCTGCCGCGAAACAGGTAATGGAGCCGGGCTCCACCTGGGTGTGCCCGGCATCGCGGATGAGTTCGCACGGTATTCCGGCCGTTTTTCCCTTGTTGTAGTATTCGAGCAGCTCTTCCTCGCCCTGGACTTTCAGGACCACCTTCATCTGGCCTTCCATCTCCCAGGCGCGGGCCACATCGGGATGCGCCTTCATCGACTTTCTTGTACGCGCCGAGCGATGCGTGGCTGGCTCTGGGCAGCGAGCTTGCCTTTCCCCATCCCCAGGTCAGCGCGGACGACTATGGTCTGTTTGTACATCGGAGGATGATTGGGAGGGAAAAATTAATATCAGGAGGCCTTGCCGCCATGCGCCGATGGGCCGGAGGAGCGGGGGAAGGTTAAAAATGTCTGTCGCTGAAATATCGCCGTATGGTCGATGACATCGAGGTCGTTATCAGGCTCGTCGCGGCGGTCGTAATCGGGCTGTCCATCGGATTCTCCCGCAGGCACAAGCCGGCGGGCCTGCGGACCTTCGCCCTCTTCTGCCTCGGCTGCGCGATATTCACCGTCATATCCACGAGCTTCTCCGGCCCATATATCGACCCTTCCCGCGTCATCGCGCAGATAGTCACGGGCATCGGCTTCCTCGGCCTCGGCGTCATCTGGCGCCAGGGTATAGGGAAGCCCACCGGCCTCACGACCGCGGCGGCGATATGGGTGACCGCGGCCATCGGGGTCCTGATAGGCCTCGGCATGTGGACCGAGGTCGTAGTCGGGACCGTGCTGACACTGGGCCTTCTTTATTCCAAGGTGCCTCTCAAGAGGGCGCGCATAGAGGAATAGGGCGCTTAGCCGCAATTGGCGGGGCAGGGCGTTTGCGGGGCGCTCAGGAAAGCTTCCAGTATTTCTTGTTCTTGATGAAGACCTTCTGCGCCTCTATCAAATCCAGATAGAACGCATCCTCGCTCCTCTGCAGGCGCTTGAGGACGCGGTCCGCCGTCGATGGGCCGACGCCGTATGTGGAAAGCGCGATTAGCGCGCGCTTCCCGTAGGCGCGTATCAGCCCGGCCGAGAATTCCAAATCATGCACTGCCGGGCCCGCGCGCGGAAGGAGCGCGAGCGACGCATTGCCGCACTTGTGGCACTTGATTGCGTCGGGCGCGCCTGCAAGGTGCATGAAGCGCGTCGCGTCGCAGTTGAGGCAGCGCAGCTGGATGGTCTTCGAAAGCGCGTTCTCCTTGAACGCCGCGATGACGCGCTCCCGGGGGGCGAGGGCGCCGACCGATTCGGCCCCTGAAACGCGCTCTATCCCTATAGTCGCGAAGAAACTGGCCTTCTTGCGGACGTCGGCAACGAGGCGGATTTTCCCGGCGCGGACGGACGCGAGGACCTTCTCCGTGCCCTCGATGTCGAAATACCTGAAGAAAATCGAGCGCAGCGCCTCCTCGTAGACGACCGAGTGCCGCATGGCGCTGATGAACCTGGAGCTTATGTTCGCGTCCTCGGAAAGCAGGCCGAACATCCTCCCGACGTGCAGGAACTTGAATTTCAGGAGGGAGGAGTGTTCGAGTGAGTCCTCGAGCTGGCGGCGGACGTCGCGGATTTCGCGGAAGGAGCCTACAACCGCCTCCTCTTTCAGGGGGAAAGGCAGCTTGATGAGAATCCGGTACGGGTCCGATACCGAGATGACGCTCTCGCCGATAAGGGCGGTGATTTTCTTGGAATAGACGCGCGAGAGCACTTCGTTGATTTTCGTCCCGAAGCAGGCGTGGATGATTATGAGGTCCTCGACAATCTCGATGATGAGCGTCGAATCGTCCGGAAGCGGGCGGACGTCCTTCTTCACCGCGCGCATCCTGCCGACATCCTGCGCGACGGTCTGCGACACCGGGATGTCCTCGCCGGTCCACGAGGGGACCATGATGTCCGAACCCGAGCCCGGCTCGGCCAGCACCTCGCTTTCGGTGATGTCGACCACGCGCCAGGGCATCCCGCGCGAAAGGAAGCCCGCGCCGGGCTCCAGGTTGACCACGAACTCCTCGTCCAGGCTGGACACGATGCGGTTTGCCGCGATGTCCTTCATCAGGAAGCGCTTGGTCTTGGGAATCGTGCTGAGGTATGAATAGTAGTATTCCCGCGCCCTCGTCTTGGCGCGGACGGACACGGAGCCTTGCGCGTCCTCGTCGTAGAAGATGATGCCCTCCGCATAGAGCTGGAGCGCGACCATGCGCAATTTGTCGTACGTTATGCCGTAGGCGTACGAGCGCGAGAGTATCGAATGCATCCTGGCCAGGTCCATGCGCCCGAAATCCAGGCAGAGGCCGACGAGCTGGTGGGCGATGACATCGAGCGCGCCCCTCTCCACACGCTTGTCCTCCATCCAGCCGTTGTCGGCCAGCACGGAAATCACCTCGCTTTCGAGCATGTCGTCGAAATCCGAGGGGAAGACGATGCCTTTGGGCGTCTTGTCCAGGCTGTGTCCCGAGCGCCCCACGCGCTGGATGAGCCGGAAGACCTGGTGCGGGGAGCCGTATTGCATCACGAGCGACACGTCCCCGACGTCGATTCCGAGCTCGAGCGAAGACGTGCAGAGAATAGAGTTCAGCCTGCCGGACTTGAAATCGTCCTCGGTGGCGAGGCGCACCTCCTTCGAGAGCGAGCCGTGGTGTATCCCTATCGGGGCGCCCATCTTAATCAGCGACGCGCCCAGCTCCTCTGCGGTGCTGCGCGTGTTGACGAAAAGGAGGGAGCGGTTCTTCTCGCAAAGCCCCTTGATGCGCTCGAGCTTCTTCTCACCCGATGATGTGCTCGACGGTTATGTCCTTCTTCCTGTTCTTCCCGCTCTCGCATATCGCGTATTCGCGGTCGCCGAAGAGGAGCTTCGCCGCCTCGCCCTCGTTCGCGACCGTGGCGGTCAGGCCGATGCGCTGGAACTTCGCGATTTCGTTCAGGCGCTCGAGCCCGAGCGAAAGCTGGGCCCCGCGCTTGTTGTCGAGGATGTCGTGGATTTCGTCCGCAATCACGAAGCGCACGCTGGTCAGGTGGCGCCGCATGATGCGGCCGAGGAGGAGGGCCTGGAGCGATTCCACGGTGGTGAGAAGGATGCGGGGCGGGTTCTTCCTGTGCTTCGCCCGCTCGTGCATCGTGGTGTCCCCGCTCCGGATGTCGTAGGTTATCTGGAGCCGGTCGCACCACCAGCCGAAGCGCTCCTTCAGGTCGCGCGACAGCGCCCGCAGCGGCGTGATGTAAAGCGCGTAGATGCCTTCGCTCGCCGCCGCGCCCTCTTCGGCCTGCATCAGCTTGATTTTCTCGAGGACGGGAAGCAAGGCGCTTTCCGTCTTGCCCGAGCCGGTCGGGGCGAGTATCAGGACGTTCTGCCCATCAAGGACTTTGGGCATGGAGAGTTTCTGTATCTGGGTAAGCTCGCCGAACCTTTCCCGGACCAATTCCGCTACGCTGGACATGAATGAGGATGAATAGGGCTGGAAGGATTAATGAAATATTATATTGCCCGGGCCCGAAGTTCGAGTATGGCCACGCCGCGGTCCCCGTCCTCGGGCTCCTGAAGCGGGACATCGGGCTCCGGCGTCCGCTCGTCAATCGGGATTTCCACCCTCGGCCGGTCGTCCTTGATTGGGGCTTTGCGGTCTATTCTTTTCTTGTCCTTGTCGATGAGCGGGATTACCCAAGGCGGCGGAATCCAGGAAGGCAGGGGAAGCTGGTTGCTGGCCTTGTCGCCTGCCGTGCCGCATCGGCGCTTCTCTTGAAGTTGCCCGAAATGCATCTTCATGATTATATATAATAAAACACAATTTTTAAATATATGTCACATCGCCCGGAAAAAGGGTTTAAAAAACGAGGGAGGCATTATCAGGCTGATTATCGCTAATCATCGGGGGTCATATTTATGGACGACAACGAGTTGGAGCTATTCAGGCAGGCGGGGAAGGCCGCCTCGAAGGTGCGGGAGGACAGCAAGCGCCTCATCATGGTGGGCGAGTCGCTCCTTGACATAGCCGAGACGATAGAGCAGATGATAGCCGAGGAGGGCGGGAAGCCCGCGTTCCCGGTCAACATCTCCATAAACGACATCGCGGCGCACTACACGCCGGAGTTCGAGTCCGAGAACGCCCTTGGCGAGACGGACCTCGTGAAGATAGACCTCGGAATAGAGATGAACGGGGCCCTCTCGGACACCGCGTACACCGTGGATTTGGACGGGAAGAACGGCAAGCTCGTGCAGTCATCGGACGAGGCGCTCGAGAATGCCATCAAGGCCATCCGCCCAGGCGTCACCGTGGGCGAAATCGGCGGGATAATCGAGCAGACGATAAAGGGGCACGGGTTCAACCCGATTTCCAACCTTTCCGGGCACATGATAAAATCCAACGAGCTCCACGCCGGGGTGGAAATCCCGAACATCAAGTCGAACGACCCCTACAAGTTCCAGGCGGGCGACATATTCGCGGTCGAGCCTTTCTCCACCACCGGGCAGGGCCATGTGGAGGATTTGGAGCAGGTCGAGATATTCTCGATATACATGCCATCCAAGGTCAGGATGAGGCAGTCGAGGAAGATAGTCGAGCACGTCCTGCAGAATTACGGGATGCTGCCGTTCGCCGAGCGGTGGGTGAGGAAGAACTTCGAATCCAAGCTCCTTGTCAGCGCGGCGCTCAAAGAGCTCCTCCAGAACCACTTCATCAGGGGCTACCCGGTCCTCCGCGAGGTCAGCAGGGGCCTCGTGTCCCAGACCGAGCACACCGTCCATGTCACGGAGGACGGGTGCGAGGTCCTCACGCGCTGACTGAAGGCTCGCGGGACGCCACGAGTATCATGCTCCCCTGCTCGCGTAGATTCCCGGCCAGATGCGGGTACGCGGGGCGGGAAGCGAGCCGGGTAAGCGAAGAATGGATGCACGAGCGGCGGGTGGTAGAGGTGCTCGATAAGCATCCCGCAATCCCGGAGGAAGCCGGACAAATCGCCGTTATTCTTCACGCCGGCATCTGAGAACGCCTCAGGAATCCCCATGCCCGGGAAATTGCTGATTATCATCCTCCCATTGTCGCGGAGGAACGGGAGCAGGCCGGCCAGCGTCCGGCGGAAATCCACGTAGTTGAGGACGTCGAGGAACAGCATGGCGTCGAATTCGGGGCGCCTGGCACGGGGGTCGATGCCCAGATGGCGGGAGATTGCGAGCAGCCTGCGCCTCTGGGACGCGGAATCGGCCGAAAGGTTCTCGATATCGGCCTGAAGCTCGAGTATCGGGCCCGAAACCCGGGACAGGCATGGCATCGCTATGTCGGTCCGCACTACAAGCTTGCCCTCCAGAGGATACAGCAGGGGCTTTGGCCTTGCGGCAGAACCCGGGCCGGCCATGCTCCCGCTTCCGGCATCCAGCAGCACGCGGCCGAGCCGCCCAGCCGCCTCGATTTCTTCGATGAGGGGCGCGACCTCGTTTTTCTTGAAATCTGCGGCGTAGCTGCACCCCCATTCCCCCCTCCACAAGTCGCGCCTTTCCCGGTAGGATGCGGCGATATGCGTGCGGCTCATGGGAGTGAGTATACATAAGTATATTTTTAACCACTCCGATTCCGCAATCCGGCCCGTTGGGGGAGCGGCGCCGAAGGGCGTTCCCTTCTAATTCTTGTTTGGCATCACGTCGGGGAAGCGGGAGGCGAACGCGATGTACACGTCCTCCACCAGCCGGACAAGGTGGTGGGCCGAGCCTGCGCCGGTCGCGAATCCGGCCATCAGCTCCTTATAACGCTCCAAATCCCCTGATGCGAGCCTGCTCTTGTCCTTCACTTCGTCATAGAGCAGGCGGAGGCCGTTATGCGCCCGGAGGAGGCGCAGGACGTCGAGGGCCTCGGCGTCGTCGAAAAATTGACAGAATAGGTTTAATAGCCTCTGTCACAGATTCCTCAATGCGGGCCCGTGGCCTAACCTGGATATGGCGAGTGGCTTCGAATGCCTCTTCCGATGGCGGAGGACACCACTAGGTTATGGGTTCAAATTGCGTTCCCGGTTTCGTTCTTGTGGCCTCCCGTTTCGCGCGGGATGCCGGAAACTGGCGGCCGGAAACCCATGAGACTCCCATCGGGCCCGATTTTTTCATTCCTGCTTCTGGCCTTCGCTGGCCTTCGTTATCCATCCGCCGAGAACGGTCTGGACGGTCGTAAGCGCGTTTGCCGTGATGTTGTAGACGTCGACTGCAATCTCCCTTGCCTGGATGGTAATCGATCGGACGGCTGGAGTTGGACCGGGTCAGCCCCGCTTATGAGGATTTCCCTGGCGGCACTGTTCCACCTGGTGCTGCCACCGCGGGCGTCGTTCACCGTCCCGAACCGGTTCACGTCCGATATCAGGACCGCCTCGCCGACGCCCATGCTCAGCTTCGTCATGGCCCTCGACACGAACTCGTTCCCGTCCTATCTTTTGACGGATTCGAAAAGCATGCGCGAGATGCGGCCAAGCTGGTTGCCGAACTCGCTCCGGGGCCATCTCCTGCCCCTGCTCGCCGAGGCGTATCATGTCGTAGACCAGGTGCCTCACCCTGGCCTCTGCGAGCATGGCATATGTGACGCCTTCGACGGCCACGTCGCTCAGGATGTCTATCGCCCCGGTCGCCGGGTGCGCGCGGAACATGTCGAACGTTGTGAGCGGAACCTCCTTCGATAGGTCGAGTATGACAATCAGCGGGTGCGCGGCCTCCTCGTCCTCGCCTGATGGGACGATGGATTGCGCGGGATATGCGTTTATCCCTTTCAGCCTCAGCGCCGCGACCGCGAGGAGGTATGGCTCCATCGGGTGCACGAGCTTGAAGAGTCCCGCGCCGGTGACGCGCTCCTTCGCCAGCCTCGCCTCCTGCCCCAGGATTGCCCCGGCGACGGAAGCTCGTCGGGCGTCTCGACCGACTCGTTGTAATGGAAATTGTAGCTCTTGAAGAAGCGCGGGTTCGCCCTCTCGCTCATCGGCTCCATGAACGGGCGCATATCTATAATGCGCTCGATGAGGCCGAAAAGGTCGCCTTCCTTAGCGCCCGCGAAAACCGCCTCGGCCATTTCTGCCACGCGGCCTTCTTTATCTGCGTATGGACCGCTTTCGACTAGGAAGGGAGTGCGTCTTGAGGTCCTTTGATGCTTCGACCAGTATCTTATATAGCATTTCGTCGCCGGAATCCTCTCCGGGGTCCGCGTCCTTGGGCTTGTCCCTGACAATGGAAAGGCCGCCGGCCATCCCTTTGGGCTTCTTTCCCAGTCCCCAGATGTATCCTGGGACGTGGCCGTGCTCGCCATCGGTGCAAGGGGGTGCTTCAGTGGCTTTGACATGCCCCATCTCCACTACTTCCGAGGTCAGGACCTGCCCGAGGCGAATCCTCGGGACGGTCCCTACGAGTATCTTGTGTTCAGCTGCCTCGAATGCGGCTCGCGCTCGGTTGAATCGCGCTGGTAAGCATCGTTGACTTCGGGCGCCGGAGGCGCCCGAGAGGCTTGCGGGACGGGTTTTGGCGCTGGCTGTCTGCGGCCGAGCGGCGCGGCAGGCTGCGGCGCTGCCGGAGAAGGAGCCACCTGCAGCAGCTTGCCTTATCGGCTCTGCGGCCGGTGCGACCGGAGGCACGGGAGGCTTTTGGCGCCTCGTTTCCCGGGCCCTTCTTTTCAGCCATCTTCTGCCTGTGAATGTCCATCAAGCGTGCCATAATCTGACCTCAATCGAACTGAAGCGTGAATATAGGTATTATATGTTACAAAAGGTATAAAAATGTATAGATAACGACGAGAGAAGCCTGCGAACGCAATTAACGACGCTTGCCGATGGGTGTTTCGATAATTTTTTAAAAGCGATGAAAGGAGTATGCTAACCCAACCAGTTAGAGGAGAGAATTATGGATTTCGTTTTCAAGATTGCCGGCCAGGCCGGAGCAGGCGTGATGATCACCGGCAGGATGATGGTGAAATGCTTCACGCGGGGCGGCTATCACGTGATAGGCTACCCGGAGTACCCCTCGCTCGTGCGGGGCGGGCACAATACGGTCCAGGTGCGCGTCAGCGACAAGCCGATACACTCCCCGAGGAGGGATTGCGACCTGGTGGTCGCCCTCAACAAGGACGCAATATTCTATCACATGGAAAGCATGAGCACGGGCGGCATGATGATTTACGACCAGCTGATTGACACATCCCGCTTCAAATTGAGGCCGGACGTCCGCATGCATGCGCTTCCGCTGTCCAAGCTCACCCTCGAAGTGGGCGGGACCGAGCAGATGAAGAACACCGCGGCCCTCGGCGCGGCGCTCGCGGCGGTCGAATACCCGTTTTCCATGCTCGAGACGCTCATACGCGAGGAGCTCGCGAGGAAGGGCGAGGAAGTCATAAAGGTGAACATCAGCGCGGCGAAAGCCGGCTACGAGTTCGTGAAATCCGGCGGGGTGCTGTTCGGGAAGGGCATAGCCCCATTGAACAACGAACGCAGGCCCATAATCACCGGGAACGAGGCGATTGCGCTCGGGGCGGTGCGCGGGGGCATGAAATTCTATGCCGCGTACCCGATGACGCCCGGCATCCAGCATACTCCATTACCTGATTGAGAAGGAGAGGCAGTTCTCCATCATCGCCAAGCAGACCGAAGACGAGATAGCCGCCATGAATTACGCCATTGGCGCGTCGTTCGCTGGCGCGCGCTCGATGGTCAGGGACGTCCGGAGGCGGGTTCGCGCTCATGGTCGAGGCGCTCGGCCTGGCGGCCATGTCCGAGACGCCGATTGTGGTCGCGCTCGTCCAGAGGAATGGGCCGAGCACCGGCCTTCCCACGTGGACCGAGCAGGGCGATTTGAGGTTCGCGCTCCACGCCTCGCAGGGCGATTTCCCCAGGGTGATTCTCGCTCCGGGCGACGTCCAGGAGGCGTTCTTCCTGGCCGCGAAAGCGCACAACCTGGCCGAGAAATACCAGATTCCGGTCCTAATCCTCTCGGACAAGTTCCTTTCAGAAACGGTCTTCTCGACCGAGCGCTTCGACCAGTCGAAAGTGAAAATCGAGCGCGGCAAGATGGTCAAGGGGACGCTCCCCCCGCTCGCCCCATTGGCGCGCTGGAAGAGGTACGCGATCACCGAGGACGGCGTGTCCGAGCGCGCCCTTCCGGGCACGCGAGAACGGCATGCACGTCGCCACGAGCTACGAGCATGACGAGACGGGTTTTAGCTCCGAGAGCTTCATCATGAGGGCGAAGCAGGTCGACAAGCGCGCGGCCAAGATGAAGAAAATCCTGAAGGAGATGGAAGCGCCGGCGGTTTTCGGCGCGGCTGATGACGCCGAAGTCACGCATCGTCACGTGGGGCTCGATGAAGCTTCCCGCGATGGACGCCCTCCCCCTCCTGGAGGCGAAGGGAATCAAGGCGAGGCTCGTCAACTTCACCCACGTATACCCCCTCAACCCGAGGGCGGTGAAGAAGGCGCTCCGGAACTCGGGCGTCACAATCATGGTCGAGAACAACTCGACCGCGCAGTTCGCAGGCATGCTGAAGGAATACGCGAACGTGAAGCTCGACTTCCACATGCTCAAATACGACGGCAGGCAGTTCTTCGCGGAGCAGATCGCGGAGGAGGTCGTGAAGCTGAAGGAAGCAGGATTCAAGGGCGAGCAGAGGATTGAGGTCGTCGAGAAGGAGGACATGGAGTATTACAACCCGCAGAGGCACGGCCTCTAGGCGGAATCCAAGGTGAATGCAATGGTTACCGTGATGGATTATAACGTCAAGGAAAAGTCCCAGTGGTGCCCAGGGTGCGGCAACTTCGCGCTGGTGGGCGCGCTCAAGGGCGCGCTCGCCGAGCTCCAGATACCGCAGCACCAGGCGGTCATAGTGTCCGGCATCGGCTGCAGCAGCAAGCTGCCGCACTATACGAACACGTACGGATTCGAGAGCCTGCACGGGCGCGGCCTGCCGGTCGCTTCAGGAATCAAGCTCGCGAACGACCGCCTGACGGTCATAGACGTGGGCGGGGACGGCGACGGCTACGGCATAGGCTCCGGGCATTTCCTCCACATAATGAGGAGGAACTACGACCTGACGTACATCGTCCATGACAACCAGATTTACGGGCTCACGACCGGCCAGGCATCGCCGACATCGCAGCTCGGCATGAAGACGAAGACCACGCCCTACGGCGTCGTGGAAACGCCCTTCAACCCGCTTTCGACAGCGATAAACGGCGGGGCCACGTTCGTGGCGAGGGCATTTGCAGGCGACATGGCGCATATGAAGGAGGTGTTCAAGCAGGCGATAGCGCACAAGGGCTTCGCGCTCGTGGACGTCTTCCAGCCGTGCGTCACCTTCAACAAGCTGAACACGTATGATTTCTTCTCGAAAAGGGTGTACAAGCTCGAAACCGAAGGGCATGACACAACCGACCGCATGAAGGCGCTGGAGAAGGCCTACGAGCAGGCGAAGACGAATTACGAGCGCCTGCCCATCGGCGTCTTCTTCAAGGAGGAGCGCGGGACATACGAGGACACGCTGCCGCAGATTAAGGAGAAGGCGCTGACCGAGCAGTCCCTTGCCGGCCTCGACATCTCGGCGGCGTATTCGGACATGGAGTGATTGCATTCCAGGATTCACCAGCCCGCCTGGGTCTGACGATCGGGGAAATGCGCTCCCAGAATCGTTAAAAACCGCCTTCGGCATTATCAACTAGCGTGCAGCTTGTCCCCAGAGCCTACCAGCTTTCGATTTACAATTCCGTCAAATCGCACGGCAACACGCTGGTCGTGCTTCCGACCGGGCTCGGAAAGACGCTTATTGCACTCATGCTCATCCAGGACAGGATGAAGCTGGGCCGGTGCCTCCTCCTCACGCCGACGAAGCCGCTCGCCAAGCAGCACCAGCACTCTGTCATGAAGACGCTGGAGCTTTCTGAAAAGAACGTGGTGCTGGTCAGCGGCGAAGTCGCCCCCAAAAAGCGCAAGGAGGCCTATATGATGGATGTAATCGTGAGCACGCCGCAGACCATCCGCAACGACCTTGAGACGGGGGTGCTCGAGCCGAAATTCTCGCTCGTCATTTTCGACGAGTGCCATCGGGCGGTCGGCGATTACGCATACACGCAGGTCGCCGAGAAGCTCCATGGGCCGGACACGCTGTTCCTCGGGCTTACCGCATCGCCGGGGGGCCGGATGGACCGCATCAGGGAGGTCATGAACGCGCTGAAAATCGACAATGTGGAAATCAGGGGCCATGACGACCCGGATGTCGCGCCGTACGTCCAGAAAAGCGAGGTCCACTGGGTTCCGGTCCTGCTCTCGGACCATTTTCGGGAAATAAAGAAGGAATTGGACCAGATGACCGCCCGCCATGCCGAACGCCTCGCATCGATGGGCTTCCCCCCGCCGCTCAAGCACAAGGGGAAGTTCATGCAGCTCCGCGAGCGCATACTCAACATCCCGCACAGCATCAAGTATCCGGCGCTCGTGCAGTATTCCATCCTCCTCCACCTCCTCCATATGACCGAGCTCCTCGAGACGCAGGGCATCTATCCGCTCCGGGCCTACCTTGCGAAGCTGGAGGGCAAGGACAGCAAATCGGCAACGCAACTCCTGAACGAGCCCGGGATTGCAAGGGTGAGGATGCTCGCCCAGAAGGACGAGGACCACCCGAAGATGCCCGTCCTCGTGGACACCGTCCGGGCGATGAAAGGCAAGAAGATGATTGTCTTCGTGCAGTACCGTTCCCAGATAACACGCATCGTCGAGGTCCTCCTCGGCGGCGGGATCAGCGCGAAGCAGTTCGTGGGCAAAAAGGACGGCGTCACGAAAAAAATCCAGGAGGAGACGATTGCTGATTTCCGGGAGGGGAAGTTCGACGTCCTCGTGGCGAGCTGCATAGGGGAGGAGGGGCTGGACATCCCCGCGGTCGATGCGGTGATATTCTACGAGCCGGTTCCCAGCGAGATTCGCGCAATCCAGAGGAGGGGGAGGGCGGGCAGGCTCAAGGAGGGGCGGGTAGTCGTCCTCATGACCAAGGGCACGAGGGACGAGTATTATTACCATGCGGCGAACAACCGCGAGACGCGGATGAAGAAAATCCTCGGCGGGATGCAGAGGGCGAAGAAGAAAAGCCGGGATTTCCAGAGGGCGGATTCCCTGCCCGCGCAGGACGCGGGCGCAAATGGCAGCGTGATGGCGCATGAAAAAAGGGGCTTTGCGGTTGCGCCCCCGGAAAAGCCGGCCGAAGCGAAACCGGATGAACATGGCATGGAGAGAAAAAAAGGCCAGACGAAGATGACTGATTTTTAAGTGTTTTGATATAGACATTTATGTTAATGAAGGCGATGACCATTGGCGAGAGCGGGGAATGCCGCGTAAGCGGGACCGGCCTGAAAATCCCGGGGCCGGGCAGATACACCTTCAGCATCAAGGCCAGGATTTTCAGGGACGCGATTCTTGAAGGCAGGAGCCCGGCATACGCCATCGCCGAGGAAGGGATTTTCGGCGGCTACGACCTGCCGCCCCATCTGGAGGCCGCATACGCGAACCGGATAACCGCGCATCGCGGCAATGACGCCAGGGCCGGCCCGATGACCATGAACCGCCTCGTCACCAACTACATGTTCGCCGGAATCGAATTCCGAAGGGTCAGGCATGCCCTGGAACATGGGATTCCCTGCGAGGACGACGCGTCGTACATGCTCGGCAATTACCGGGATCTTGTGCGTTTGGCGGAGTTGAATCCGCGCCTTTTCCCCCCGGGTCGTACCGGGAGCTTCCTTGGCAGGATAGCGGGGTATGCGGATGAGCTGCTTGCGATGGGGATTGCTATGCCCGAGCGCGAGGACAGGTCTTTGCGGACGATAATGTCCGCGCATGAGGCAAGGTTCGGAGCCGGGTTCTGCGAAAGGCCCGGGCAGGACGCCGAGAGGCTGGTGTGGGCGGTCCTGCCGTATGACCGGGAGGAATACACGGCCGCGCGGAGGATGGAGGTCTTCATGAGCGCCCTAATCAGGCTCCGGAATCCCCTGCTGGAAGTGGCGAAGGAGGGTTTTTTCGGCGAGTACGAGCTTGAATCCAGGGCGAGGACTCGCTACCATAGCCGGATAACTCAGGAGTACCTGGGGAAGAAGGATTCCGATGACTGGAAGAGGGATTCCGACGACTTGGACCAGCTCCTGTTCTCAGTGCAGTCATATGAACGCCTATACGCGTTCAAGAGGCTGAGCCCCACGCCAATCGGCGACGGCATGTCCTCGCTGGCCATGCAGATTGCCGAGGTCCTGGGACGGAACATATCCCTGCTCGGCCCGCGCCTTTCTGCAGCCCTGCGGAGGAAGGTTGCCGGGCTTGCCGAAAACATCCTGCACGAAGCGGATGCCGTACCCGGAGGGAGCCACGGGCAGGGCGACATGGAGCTGGCCAAAATCATATCCGGAATCAGATGCCGTGAATGAAGGCCGGTGTTGCGGTTGCGGGAATGTGCGGCCCGGGCCTGCGTTCACTGGCCTGCCGGAAGCGCCTGCAGCGTCATTTCCTCTCCGCATAAAGAAGGCAGAACCCCGGCTGGCCCGGGACGTCCTCGGCCCGTACAACGAATCCGCTCTCTTCCAGCAATGTCCGGAGTTCGTCCGGGCTGTGCCCGGGCACTGAATGGCACTCCATCGCAATCCGCGTTATCTTGCCGAGTACCGCCTTGGGGCAATTGAGCATTATTTCGTATTCCGCGCCCTCGCAGTCCATCTTCAGGAGGTCGACGCGCCGGATTTTATGCGCTTTGATGAAATCCCCGAGCGAGATTGCCTCCACGGCGACCTCCGTCGCGCCCTTGTCCTGCCTGCAAAGGCTGTGGCCGTTCGTCGCATTACCGTTCACGAAGAAACTCCGGCGGCCGCCCCTTTCCGCGACGGCCGCGTTCACCGCTTGCGCATTGGCTGATGCCGTTCAGCCCCAGGTTCTCCTCCAGCAGGCTGAAATTGCCCTCGTCAGGCTCGAATGAATAAACGCGCCCGTTCCTCGCCGCTTTCGACGCAAGGACGGTGAAGGTGCCGATGTGCGCCCCTATGTCCAGGACGATGTCGCTTTCCCGTATGGCTGTCACGTCCCGGTCGTATATGCCGTGGACGAACACCTCGTCTATTGTCGGGCGGTCGGACGTTCCCGGCCGCAGGCGGAACCTCAGCCCGTTCCTGAGCCTGTAGGTCACTGATTTGAAGGGGATGAGGCCGAGGAAATCAAGGGCATAGACGTGCCAGTTCGCGACGGTGCGGATGACCTTGAGGGCAATCGGGATGTCCAGGTGCAGCAGGTTCGAGAGAGGGGCTTTGGCCAAATCACTCGCCCCGCGCCGGTTTCATGCGGCTGACGCTCGTTTCGAGAATGAACGCGAGCTCGTCCTCGCTGAATTCGTAGAACTCCATCATCCTCTCCGCGTGCTTCTTCCCGAACCCCTTGAGAAGCGGGAGGTATTCGAGCGAGTCGCGGCGGTTGCCGTGAACCCTGCGCCCGATTTTCGTGCCGATGGACTTGAGGAGGGCCCTGCGCTCCATCGTGCGGGACATGCTCTTGAGGTAGCCCGGGAACGAGTATTTCGTAAATTTCCGGTACGCGCCCTCCTTCGAAAGCGCCACGCCCGCGGTCGCGAGGTCGATGGAGTATTTCAGCAGCTGCCAGTTCTGCTTCCTGATGCGCCCATCGAAGACGTCCGCCTTCGAGAGCGAATCGTAGGCTGCCGCGACTTCGCCGGGCTTCTCGTACTCGGCCGGGATGTTCTCGTCCACCCAGAGCTTGATGAGGTCGTAATCGATTTCGCCGCTGACCGCCTCCCTGGCGGCGGCGTAGCTTTCGGCCTTGAATATGCCCCGGACGATTTCGAAGATGTCCTTCTCGCGGATGCGCGATGTCGGCCCCAGGGACTGCAGGTCGATGAGCGCCGCGCGCATGTCGCCTTCGGCATGCGTGGCGATGGCGTCTATGGTTTCGGAAGGGAGCCCGATGCCTTCGGCCTTCGCGATGCGCTCGAGGTGGTTCTTCACGGACAGCCGGTTTATCCGCTTGAAATCGATGATTTCGCATTCGGAGCGTATGGAGGAGAAGCTCTTGTCCCAGATGTCCGTAGCAGTGACTATGGCGGGGCACGGGGATTCGGCAAGGAATTTCTTTATCGCCGCGCCGCCGCCCGAATCCGCGCGCCCGGCGAGCACGTCCGCGTCGTCTATGAGTATGAGTTTCGTCCTGCCGAAAAGGCTTCCTGCGAGCGCGGACTGCCCGAGCACGCGCTCCACGCGCGCACGGTTCCGCAGCTCGCTCGCGTTCATCTCCACGATGTCAAGGTCGTATTCCTCCTTGAGCGCGTAGGCGACCGAGGTCTTCCCGGTTCCCGGCGGCCCGTAAAGCAGGAGCGGCTTGCGCTTCTTTCCCGAAAGCCAGTGCAGCATCCACTGACGGATGTGCTCGATTTTCTCGCTGTTGCCGATTATTTGCGCGAGCTTTTTCGGCGCGTATTTCGTTGTCAGGAGCATGTCAGCACTTCCAGAATTCCGAGACCGCGTCCTCAGGATTCGCGGTGAGAACCGTCCTCTCGTCCCGGCTGAGAATCCAGTTGTACTTATTCCATTTGAAACGCTCGTCCATATAAACCACGGCCACGCGGTCGGCCTCCTTCCTCCTCGCGCGCCCTGCGGCCTGCAATGCCTTTATCGTGCCGGGGTACAGGTAGCCGTAATCCCAGCCCCGGCCGAACTTGGCATCGTAATAATCTATGAGCGCCCGCGACTCCAGGCCCATCTCGTCCAGCGCGACGCCTACTATGACCACCGTCTTGATTTCGCCTTCGGAGTAATCCACGCCTTCCGAAAGCGAGCCGCCCTGCACCCCGATTAGCACGCCGCCCCGCTTGAAATCGCGCAGCATCTTCCGGATGTCGTGCGGCTTCATCTGCGGGCGCTGGACGAGGAGGCCGCGCGACTGGAGAAGCGGCGAGACCGCGTCCATGACCTGGTAGGACGGAAAGAATACCGCGGTGCCCCCTGGCGTGCTGGCGACGATGGAATCGAGCTTCGATGCAATTGCGCCGTATTCCTCTGCCCCGCGCCTCGTGTAACGGGTGGTCAAATCCTCGGTGATTATGTTCAGTATGTTCTCGCTCGGGAACGGGGACGGGTAGGCCTTCATTTCCGTGCGGTCGCGCGCGAGGCCGAGCACGTCCCGGTGCATCTCGAGGGGATGCATGGTCCCGCTCATCAGGATGGACGCCGCGCACTCGTTCAGGATTTTCGTCGCGCCGGACGGGTCGAGCATCCTTTTCGAGAGGAAGAACTGCCCCTTGTCCTCCTGCAGTATGCGGACCGAGCAGTCGTCGCCTTCCGGCCAGCCCTCTATGAAGCGGGCGAGGCGCAGGCACGCGCTCTTCCTTCCGGTGTCCTCGAGGAACGCAAGGCCGGCGTCTTCGAGCCTCTGGACGGTTTCCTCGATGTCCAGGCCGAAGCGGCCGAGGAACTCCACGAACGACTCGCTGGAAACCACGCGCTCCCGCTCGCCGTCCAGCGCATCATTGCACCACGAGCGGAACTCCTCCTCGACGGGCCCCGCGTCCAGGCCAAGGTGGCGCATCTCCTTGGACATGCGCGCGAACAGGAAGGTGCTGGCATTGCGCGAGAGGCTGCTGCGGACGCGGGAGGAGAGGTTGTGCGCCTCGTCCACTATTATGATGGAGTTCTCGATGCGCTTCCTGATTTTCATGAGGAATATGTCGCGGATGTGCGGCATCATGATGTGGTGGTAGTCGGCCACGACCACGCGCGACTCGGATGCGGCCTTCAGCAGCCATTCGTAGGGGCAGCAATGCTCGCTCGCGCCGAGCTCGATGACCTCGTGGTGCGACTTCCCGCTCCCGTAGTCCCCGAGGAACTTCCGGAAGCGCTCGTCGGCCTTCATCTCCTCCCTGCGGTTGTACCCGCGCGCGTTGCCGAAGTACGGGCATTCGCATTTCTGCCTCTTCTTTATGCACGCGCTGAGGAGCCCCTCCGAATCCAGGCCGCGGAGCGAGTCGTCGATGCAGCAGTGCGAGCGGCCGACCATGTCCACGGCCCGGAGGCCGAGCGAGAATTTCTTCTCCAGCCCGCGCACGACGTCCATCGCGATCTTGTGCTGTGAAATCTTGGGCGTGAGGAAGAAGACGTCGAGGCCCTGCTCGGTGGCGCATGAGATGGCGGCGGAAAGAGCCGCGTCCGTCTTGCCCGAGCCTGTTGGCGCGTTCGCGAGGAGGATCTGCCGGTACGTGATGGTGCGCTGCATGTCCTCCATGAGCTCCTTCTGGAAGGGGCGCGGGGAGTCGTGCCTGAAATAGAGCGCCATATGGTGCATTCGCGGCGATTATATTTAAGCATCGGTGGAGGGCATTTCCGCAGGGCGATACGGCGGGGAATTTTATAAAATGTCGTAATATATATAATAACATGAAAAATATTCCGCGAAACGTCCAACCGCCAGGAAGGGAGTGCTTCGGGCTGGTTTTCCGGCAGGCGCGGGGGAACATCCTTTTCATAGGAACCCATCATCACCCGGTCCAGCTGACGCCGAAGGCAGATCTTGCCAGGCTCAAGGAAAAGGTCGAAAACCTGGACCGGATTTATATCGAGGGCTCAAGCCGCATGCACCACCAAAGGAACGCACACGGCGACTTGGTCAACATGGACTCGGTTGAGTGGTTTGCCCACGCCCACCATAAGGGCGGATCCATGTTCCTGGATGATTTAAACACCGCGAACAGGTTCGAACTCGCAAAAAAATACGGTTTGCGGCCGTTCGCTTTTGCCGGCCTGTACGCAAGCATGGGAATCGTGAGGATGGTGGAACTGGGGATGGCTGATGCTGAAGAAGTGCATAATGCCACGATTCGATACCTTGACACTGTAAGGGGGTGGGGCGAGCATTTCTTCCCGATAAAGGGAAGCGAGAGGGCTACCGACGCGGCCATGGAGGCGGCCATCATGTGCCAGGCCGATTACGGAAGCTTGAATCCGTTGGAGGCACTCGCCAACCATTTCGGAATCTTTAACGGGATGGTGAGGGATGCGGAGATATACGGCCCGCTGATGAGGGATGTTGTATCGAAAGGAATGGGAAGAACGGAATTGTCACAGGATCCAAGCATATTGACAATCTGCTTTCAGCCCTTGATGGGTGCGAGATACCCGTCCCAAGCTGGCCCACTTACGTTGAGAGCATGAGCGAGGAGGTGCGGGCGGTTTTGAGGAAGCTCGTGGACTCGCTCACACGAATCGGGATATGAATATTTATCGCGCTAAATCGGACCGGATGCCTCATTGTTTATTAATAATTACAAGAAGGACATATCAGCTGAAACTGTTTCGGAAACGGACCCTGAGCTGAATCCGGTGGGAACATGAAATTCCTCTACAACGCGCCCGCTATATTATACAAGGGGGCGCTGATTGTCGGCGACACGCATTTCGGGATGGAGCGCAAGCTCCGCAGCAAGGGCATCTTCGATATGCAGTTCAGCATGCGGCAGTTCGAGAGGCTGAAGGCGCTCATCATCGGGAACAAGGCGAAGAGGCTCATCCTCCTCGGCGACGTGAAGGAGGACATAACCATGCTCGATGCGGAGACCGAAGGCATCCTCGCGAAGCTATCATTGCTTTGCGAGCTCATCATAGTCCGCGGGAACCATGACGGGGGAATCGAGCGCTGCGGCAACGCGAAAGTCATAGGCGCGGGCGGGTTCGCATATGGGAAGCTCGGCCTGCTCCACGGGCACTCGTGGCCTGATGAGGGGCTCATGCTCTGCGACTACCTTGTGATGGGCCACCAGCACCCTATGGTCGCGCAGACCGACGCGTTCGGGAAGAAGCGCACCGAGCCGGCGTGGATGATTGCGCCATGCGACACCGATGCGCTCGTCAAAGCGCTATGAAAAGTTCAACGAAAAAATCTCGCTCATCATGATGCCCGCGTTCAATCCGATGCTGGGTTCGGCCGTAAATATCGACGAAAAAGAGCGCCTCGGGCCGATTCTTAACAACAAACTATTTAAACTCAACGATGCAATAGTGTTTCGTCTGGACGGCACTTGTCTGGGAAAACTTGAAATGATAAGATGAGGCGACCACATGGGCGGAAACCGAAGGGGAAGGCAGAAGCTTGAAACTTGTTCATCATGCGGCCGGGCTGTGCCGCGTGGCAAGGCCGTTGAATACAGCACCAGGACTCATTTTACCACTGATTTGAAAGAAGACAATGTCACGTACACTGGTTTCGTCGACCAGTACTACTGCATTAGCTGCGCCAAGCACAGGAGAATCTTCGAAAAGAAGAAGGAGCAGGCGCAGCGGTTGAAAGAAAAGAGGCAGCTCTATGGATGAGATATCCTTCGAAGGAAAAAAATACATTGCGTTGAAGCAGGATATCGGAAATCTTCCATTGATTGTCGTGAAGGCGAAGAAAGGATACATCGCATGCAGCTATATTGACAAGGACACGGCCGAGAAGGTCGGCGACATCGCCGCGTTCGTATCGGGCGTGAAATGCCTTGACGACCTCAAGAAGGCGAAGATAAGGCAGGCGACCACCTGGGCCGAGGACTTGGGGATACGCGAGGGCATGAGCGTGAAGAAGGCCCTCGAAATCATGGACATCGCGTCAGAATAAGGGCGCCCCCGACGAACATCGGCAGCACGAATACGATTGCGCAGAGGTTGTTGGGGTTCGAGTTATAGTTTTCCGGCATGAGCTGCGCCAGGTTGCCGGTCACGTTGAAGCACGCCTCCTTGGTAACGACGTCCCCGAACAGCTGGGAGCCGGTGTTGTCCCTCTGCGTGATGTATTCGCACATCGGCGGGTAGGCCGTTATTTTCGATATCTCGAAGTAGCACTGGTTGGCGACCAGCTCCGCCTTCTTCCTCTGGTCGCTGCCGGTGTCGGGGTCTATTGGCGCGCCGAAGCGGACCCATATCTCCTCGCACAAGTCGCGCGCGCGGTCGCATTGCTGGCCGCGCCCGCACAGGTACGCGGCGGTGATTGCCGACGCGTAGTAGCAGTTCATCCGCTCCGAATTGCGGGTTATGGCCGGGTCGGACTCGCATTCCTCGCTCGTCCGCAGCCCGAGCGCTCCGCTGAGCAGGAAAAACGCGAGGATGACTGAAACGGATATTATAATCAGTCTCACTTCGACCCCTTCTCGGCGTATGGCTTGAGAAGCGCCTTGGCCTTGCCAAGCACGATGCGGATTTCCTTCTCGTTCTTCGCCCCTGCGCAGATGACCTTCCCGTTCTTGAAGAGGAGGAGCGAGGCTTTCGGTTCCTTGAACTTCAGTATCGCGCCGGGGAACTGCTCGGGCTCGTATTCCACGTCCTTTATCTTGAAGGCGATTTTGTAGAGGTCGAGCTCCAGGCCCAGGTTGGCCGATGCGACGATGTTCGTTATCTCGATGTGCGGCTTCTTGGTCTTTGTGATTTTCTTGGCATACGGCGTGAGCATCTTTATCGTGCGGGCGATGGTCTTCTCTATCATGTCCCTCTTCTTGCAGCCGACGCAGACGACCTTGCCGTTCTTGAAAAGCAGGAGGGAGGCCTTGGCCGGCTCCTTGAACTTCAGTATCGCGCCGGGGAACTGCTCGGGCTCGTACTCTATCTCCGGAATCTTGTTCGCAAGCGCGTACAAATCGAGCTCGAGGCCCAGAGAAGCAGACGCCACCATGTTCGTAATGACGAATTCAATCGGTTTAGACAGGAAATCACCCATATCCGGCGATAAGGCCGGACACTTATAAGTATAACATTTATAAAGGATGCAATTGTTTATAAACACTTTCTCTCATTCATTCTCGTAAACTAATTGCCAGTGGTTCATATGGTCAAGCCATCAAAGGGATTTTTCAACAGGAGGACAAGGAAGCTCAAGGGCAAGAGCGTGAACAGCGTCGCGAAGCTCGTCCGCACGTTCAACGTCGGAGACAAGGTCATAATCGCCCCGAGGGCGAAGTTCAAGGGCCTCCCGCACCTGCGCTATTCGAGCAGGCACGGCATAATCAGGGAGAAGAGGGGCAAGAGCTACCTTGTCGAAGTCAAGGACATGGACAGCAAGAAGACGATTATCGTCGGCTCGGTCCACCTCAAGCTGAACTAGGTGCCGCTTATGCAGGTCAAATCAACAAGGCCGGTCTCTGTTTACGAGGCCAGGGAGATACTAGTCAAGAGGAAGGAGGACGGCGAGCTCGGCTACGAGCAGGGCCAGGCGCACGACAATTCCGAGCGCTTCGGCACCATGGACACGAAGAAGGCCAGGGAGCTCGTCGAGATGCTCAAGGGATTCGACAAGATTTCCGAGGAGCTCGCAGTCAAGATTGTCGACATACGCCCTGACAACGCCGCGACGCTGCGGGCCGTGCTTGTCAAGGACAGGGTCGAGCTTTCCGAAGACGATTTGAACAAGATCGTCAAGGAGCTCGCTTAATTCCGGGGGGATAGCTATGGAAGATTATGCATGGGTCATCGAGTATATGCCGTCAGGCCACGCCGACGCGCTCCGGAGGGAGCCCGCGGTCCAGCTGCTCGGCACCAGGTTCTTCACGCTTCTCGAGGCTTCCGTCACCCCGACCGCCTCCATAGTGGTGGGCCAGAAGGTCTGCGTAGGCAAGGAGGGCAGGAAGGAAGTGTCCCACATCAAGGGGAGGATAAAGTTCGAGGACCTTACCGGCGGGGCGAGGGAGTTCCTCCCGGTCATGATAAAGAAGGCGATAGCCGAGCGCGAGGCGGATTTCGTCAATTTCATCAACACCGCGAAGCCGATTTCAATCCGCGTCCACACGCTCGACCTGCTTCCCGGAATCGGGAAGAAGAACATGGAGGCGCTTCTCCGCGAGCGCGAGATAAAGCCGTTCGAGACGTTCGTGGACATCCACGCGCGCGTGCCTACCCTGGCCGACCCGATGGGCGTCTTCGTGCACAGGATAATGAGCGAGCTTGAAGGCAAGGAGAAATACTACCTCTTTACTAAGCCGCCTTTCCAGCCAAGGTTCGGGCCCAGATAAAATGACGAAATACCTGCTTTTCATTTTCCTCCTCGCCAGTCCCCTGTTCGCTTCAGGAGGCGGCATAGGCGTCGACGCGAACGCGTCGGCCGTCATGATAGGGATTTACGCCCAGGTGGAAACCAACGCCACGACGCAGGCCGAATACGAGGACTTCCTCGGGAAGACGTCCATCATCGTCCTCGGGGACGACATGGACATGAGGCGAGCGCCTCCTCCTTGACGGCGCGAAGTCGCAGAACCCATGGCTCGCAAAGGCGCAGGAAGGCAACGACAGCGCGGCCACGAGGGCGGCGATACTTGCCGGGGCTCACCCGCTTGCCCTCCTCGTCGGCGGCCCCGAGCAGAACGACATCACCGCGTACGGCATCGCGAACGGGTGGTTCAACGACACCCGGACGGTCGAGGGCGGGCTCATCGTGAAGACGGGCAAGCTCGGAAACGGCGTCGTGGTCGTGGCGATATCGGACAAGATGGGCTACGAGCCGGGCGCGGTTAAGAACGAGGGCTCGAAATACTCGCCCCTGAATGCGGTGATGGCGCCGGAATACGTCCCCATAGCCGCAACGGGCATATCGCTCATCATGCTCATATTGTTCAACGTGGGAAGGACCGTCTTCGAGTTCAAGGCGCTTGATTTGGGCCGCAAGGGCAGGAAGGTCGGCGAGGGTGCCATGATGTACCTGGGCTACAACATGTCAGAAGCGCTGGCCATAATCGGCGCGTCGGCGGTGCTCGGAGTATCGATAAGCTGGCAGTATTTCGGGCCGAGCGGCGACTTCGTGTTCTGGGTTTTCGTGAATACCGTCATCTGCCTGCTCGGCGCCATACTGCACGAGGTGACGCACAGGATTTTCGCGCACTATTTCAACATAAGGATGGAATACGTCTTCTGGGCCGGCAGGCTCGGCCCTCACGCTAATCAGCTCATACCTCGGGAACGCGTTCTCGATACAGGCATTCATACTCGAGGAGGTTCCCAAGGACATCCCCAAATGGAAGGTGGGGCTGATGAAGCTTTCCGCGCCGCTCGTGAGCGCGCTCGTCATGATAGTCTTCGCCTTCCTGTACTACCAGTCGCCGAACCCGGTGTTCAAGGCGGTCTATTCCACAAGCGCGCTCTGGGCGATTGCGGAGATATTGCCCTTCGGCTCGCTGGACGGCAAGGACATAAGGGACTGGAGCCACACGATATGGTTCGTCTCCTTCAGTTTCATCAGCATGGCGTACCTGGCGGTCACGTTCCTCATATAGGATTATAATTCCGGGAGGGGGAATAACAGGTGTGAGAGTGAGACCATGCGCAAGGCAGTGATTATTTTGCTTGCAGCCCTGCTCCTGTCAGGATGCACCATCAACCCGCAGGATTCCGTCCCTGCCCCGGGTTCCTCCCAGATTAACTATTCGGGCGGAAGCGGCTCCGGAAGTGGAGCGGCGAACGCGGGCAACGGCACCGGAAGCGCGCAGAACGGGACGCAGAAACTGTTCACCCTCGAAGAGGTGGCGAAGCACGGCACGAAGGCCGACTGCTGGATGGTCATCCAGGGCTATGTGCTTGACCTTTCCCGCTATGCCGCCCATCCCGGCGGCGACACGTACGTCCCCTACTGCGGCAAGGACGCTACCCAGGCGTTCGCGACCAGGGGCGGGGTGGGCGCGGACCATTCCGAATACGCTTATCAGTACGCGGCGGGGTATGTCATAGGCGAGCTCGGCAAGCCCATGGCCGGGCACAGGGCAGCCGGAAACGCAACTTCCGGCGGCGGCACAGGCGCAGCGGCGGGGGGCTCCGGCCCGGCGGGCGGGAACACAACCGGCGCAACCCAAGGCGGAGGCAACGCCAGCGGTTCCGGGGATGCCGGCAACCAAAGCACCGATGCCGCCCCCCAGCTAATCCTCACAATCGAGGAGGTGGCAAAGCACAGCACCGCGAACGACTGCTGGATGGTCATTTACGGCAAGGTCCTCAACCTCACGGTGTTCTCATCGCATCCGGGCGGAAGCGCGTACGTCCCGTTCTGCGGAACAGAGGCGACGACGGCATTCGACACGAAAGGAGGGCGTGGGAACACGCATTCCGGCGCAGCCGTCGCAGACCTTGCGGCTTTCACCATCGGCGAGCTCGGGAAGCCGCAGAACCGCACCATCGATGCGGCGAATGTGACTATCCCGCGAGGCGGCGACGATTGGGATGATTACGAAGAGGACGATGACTGAGGCGGAAACATGCAGAAACCAAGCTTCCTTTTCCTGCTGATATTGGGCGCGGTCGCGCTCCTCGGGGCGTACCAGTCGCTTTTCCCGATACCGACGATGACGTCATTCGTCAGGTTCTCAGCATTGACTGCGTACTTCCTGCTCTGCGTTTCCCTGCTCATAGGGCCCCTCACGGTATTCTGGCCCCAGGCATTCGGCCAGATAATCGAGCCGAGGCGGGCGGTAGGGATAGCATGCTTCGCCTTCGTTGCGGTGCACGGCATCTTGGTCATCGGGCCCAGGTATGGCTGGGACCCCTCACCGCTGGTGTCTAGCCTGGGACTCGCCGCCACGATACCCGCCACGCTGGTGCTCCTTGCGCTCACGCTCACCTCAAGCGATTATGCGGTGAAGGCGCTGGGGCCGGGGCTATGGAAGAATGTCCAGCGGTTCAACTATCTTGCGTTCGCGCTTGCGAGCGCGCATTTCATCCTCCAGTCGAACGGGCTTTTTTTGAGCGTGAACGGCAAGACGTTCGTCAACATCGCCGAAATCGCGCTCCTCCTGCTCGGCGCGGCCACTGTGCTGTTCCAGGTTGCGGGATTTTTCGAAAGAAGGCGGAAGCTTGCATTGCTCAGGCAGGCGCAGGCCGGAGAAAACGCCGGCCAGAAGGCGGGTCAGTAGATTTCTTCGGCGCACTCCAGGCAGCCTGAAAGCGCGTCGGCGAATTCCTCGGCGTCCTGGTAGCGCTTGCGCGGCTCCTTTTCAAGCGAACGGGCAACTGCGTATGACAGGCGCTTCGGAATCCTGTCGTTGCGCATGTGCAGCGGGACCGCAACGGCGGTACGGTGCACGCGGAAGTATTCCTCCTTCTCGTCCTTGTCCGGGAAGATGGTGTAGGGATACCAGCCCGAAAGGAACTGGTAGATGATTATCCCCAGCGAATAGATGTCGGCCCGGTGGTCGATGACGGCCTTGGGATATGTCTGCTCAGGGGCCATGAACATGGGGGTTCCGACCGCGACGTCGACGCGCATCGCGAAATCCTCGAGCCCGGGCACTATGGAGAACCCGTAATCGATCAGGCTGACCGTGCCTTTGTCGAAGCTGAGGACCAGGTTCGACGGCTTGAGGTCCCGGTGGACGATTCCCGCTCCGTGGAGGGTGGAAAGCATGTCGCAGATGCCGATGGCCAGCTCGATGACCCTCCGGGCGTCTTTCAGGTTGTTGAGCGAGAACGAGAGCCCGTCCTTGAACTCTTCGACGATATAGGGGTCCGGTAGGCCGAGCCTGGAGGCATAGATGGCCGGAATCCCGGGGTGATGGACCAGCGAGAGCGCGCGGTTTTCTATCAATAGCGTGAAGCGGGCATTGTCGTTGCCGAGCTTGTCCCCGCGAAGGCGCTTCACGGCGACTTCGTAGCCGCTGCGCACGTCCCTCGCAAGATGCACGAGCGCCACAGCCCCGCACCCGGCTTCCTGCAGGGGCTGGTACCTTCCGCCGACTAGGGCGAAGAGGTTTCGCTCGGGGGGCTCCGCGTGCTTATGGCGGGGCCTGCGGGGTGTCCTATGCATACAGGGTATATATTGCCGGTAAAGGTTTATAAAACATACAATTACATCTATGGCGACATAAAAGGGCGGATTATCGCCTGGTGGCACTGGATAAAAAGGGAAAAAATGGGCCCGTTGGGAAATTGCGATTTCCCTTCGTTCCCATTTTACCCTGAGACAAAACTGAAAACCGAGGGTTGGGCTAATGGCAAAATGGGCCCGCCCAGGATCGAACTGGGTATCTTTCGCGTTCCTAGCGATTTTTTCGCTTGTAAGGCGAACGTCTTACCGTTGTCGTCTGCCTGACTCAGGAGATGTCGACTACGAGCCCTCCGATGATGAATGGATTAGTCCCTGAACGGTTTTTTAATCATTCGAGGCGGAGCAACCCGCGGCACCTTTCGCAGAAATCCCTCCCCTTGGAATCGACGCCCTCCACGGACTCCGAGAAGGACATCACGCATGAGCGGTCATCGCAGTGCGGCAGGCCGTGGAGGTGGCCGAGCTCGTGCACCGCCTCCTTGAGTATGCGCTCCCGGAACAATGCGCCCGCCGCCCGCAATTCTCCGGCCGCGATTTTGCCATAGAAGCGCGGGTCGAGCCTCGCCGTGGACACGAGGGCGGCATTCCCTTTGGCCAGGCCGAAGACGAAATCCTGCGGCTTCGAGAAGATGTCTTCGTGGATTATGAATAAGGTCTTCCGCCCCGGCTCCAGGCCGAACGATAGCTCCGCAAGCAGGGCGTCCGCGTCATGCTGCTTCCTCGAATTCCGGAACGAGCGGGTGAAGGGGAGGTCGGCAAAGCGCGCCGATACCCGGCTGTGGAACGCCCCGGAGAGCGAATCCACGAGGCTGTTGAAGCCGGGAACCGTGCGGTCGGTGATTATTAGTGCGATGCGCATTGAGGGGGATTGATAGGCGTTTTCTTATTAAACCGGCGCCCCGGGGCAGCCTGCCAGGGCATCCCGGAACTCGGAAGCGGACTGGAACCGCCCGCCGGGTGTCTTCGCCAGCGCCTTGGCGAGTATTTCATAGAATGCCACCGGAACTCCGGCCAATCCGCCTATGGAAGGCACCGGCGCGTCCCTATGCATCAGGAGCAGCGATGACCGGTCGCCTCCTTCGGGCACCGGGAAAGGCAGGTTGCCGGAAACCAGCTCGTAAAGGATGACGCCGAGCGCATACAAATCCGTCCGTGAATCGGTCGGGCTTCCCGGATAGTCAGCCTGCTCCGGAGCCCCGTATTCGGGCGTGCCTGTGAAATGCTTTGCGGACAGGCAGTAATCCGGCAGGAGGGCGACCTTCGCGTATCCGAAATCGATGATGGACACCCTGCCCGCCCCGGGGCCGAATACCAGGATGTTGTCGGGCTTGAGGTCGCGGTGGATGACGCCGGCGTGATGGATGTATGAGAACAAATCGCAGATGCGGATTCCGAAGCCGAGGATTTTGCCGGCATTGCCGTGAAAATATATGCGCGCCGATTTCAGGGATATGCCCGGAAGCCGCTCCATGACGAAATAATTTATCCGGTCCCCGTCGGGACGGAAAATGAGCCTCGGGACGCACTCGTGGTCCAGGCGCGCAAGCGCGCTGGATTCTGTCCTCATGAGGCGCTCTACAGCCGGGTTGCCCCAGTGCATGGGCTTGGCCACCTTTATGGCGACATTCTCTCCGGTCTCGCGGTCTATCCCATCAAAGACTTCGGCAAATCCCCCTCCGCCAAGCATGCCGAGCACAGCGAACCTGCTGCTGATTTCCGGGGAGTAGGGCCTGCAGCCGACCGGCGTGCGCATGACCGGGTCCGGGCTCGTCGGGCGGGAATGTGCGGATTGCATCATTCCGGATGTTGGACGAAAAGTAATAAAAATGGTGTATAATGGTGTTCAAGAATGAGATTCAATAAAAAAGTGAAATAAGATGGATAAAAAGAAACAAGAAGGCGGCAGGCCGGATTTCAGACGTTGAAGTATTTCAGGAGCTCGTGCCCGCTGACGCCCCTCATCGCTTCCTTGTGCTGCTTCAGCTTGAGGTCGAGGTAGTCTGCGAGGAGCTCTGTAGGCACGACGCCCTTGAGGAACGCCGTGTCGCTCTGGAGCGCCGCCGCAGCGTCGAAAAGGCTTCCCGGAAGCTCCTTCACGGTCCTCTTCTTGCTGTTCGCCTCCTCGGTCGGGTCCCCTGGCTCGGTCTTCTTCTTGACGCCGTCAAGCCCCGCCGCGGCCATGAGGGCCTGCGCAAGGTACGGGTTGGCCGCAGGGTCCGCCCCGCGGTAGACGATTCTCTTCGTCTCCTTGATGTTCTTCTTGTAGCTCGGGACGCGGACGAGGGCGTCCTTGTCCGAGGCGCTCCATCCGACCTTGAAGCCTTCGTTCGCGAGCCTCCGGTACGAGTTCGGGGTCGGCGCGGTGAAAAGCGAAAGCGCGGACGAGTGCTCGAGAAGCCCGCCGATGAAGTACCTTCCGGTCTGGCTGAGCTGGCCGTAGGCCTCCTTGCCCTCGTAGAACAGGTTCTGCTCGCTCGTCTTCCAGAGGGATATCGCGATGTTGAACGAGTTGCCCCGCTCGCCCTCGATGGGGTACGGCATGAACGTCGCCGCCGCGTTGACGGCTGTCGCGAGGTTCTTGGTGATGAACTTCAGCGTGTTGACCGCGTCGCCCGCGGCTTTCAGGCCCCTCGGCGACAGCTCGAACGTCTGCTGGCCCGTCGGCGCCCGGCCGTGGCGGTGCGAGTCCACGAGCACGCCGAAGCTGTCCTCGAGCGTCTCTGAAATCTGCGTCCTGGCCGAATACATCGAATCGTATGGCGTCGCCGCATAGGCGCCCGTCTTCTCGTTCGACAGCGGCGATGGGCCCCATCTCGCCTCGCGCGAGTCCATGAGCAGTCCGGTCCCCCGGCCCTTGGTCGTCTTGTCGGCCGTCGCGGTGTCGAGCAGGTAGCACTCGACTTCGCTTCCGACGAGCGAGCTCTTTATTCCGGCAGCGCCGAGGTTGGTTTCCATCCTTTCGGCGACATAGCGCGGGTCTTTCAGGAACCTTTCCTTCTTCACTGCGACGACCACGTCGCAGATGAGCCTGACCGTCGCCGGCTCCCACGGGAGCCTTGCAAGCGTGTCCGGGTCCGGCAGCAGGACCAAATCGCCCTGGTCGGAGTTGCCGTAGACCTCTGAGAGGTCCGCGGCGTGGATTCCGTTGCCGAAAGTCGCTTCCTCGAGCTTCCGGTTAGAAACGCTGATTCGGTGCATCTGGCCTTTGATGTCGAAGAACTGTAAGTCGACCCACCTGATCTCATTTGTAGCGATATATTTCATCACATCGTCTATAGCAGACAAAAGACCACCTGGCTAGGATAAGCGTTATATAGGAATAAATAGGTTTCGAAATGCCACCTCGAAGAGCGAAAAACGCCCCCGCCCCGCCCCCGTTTATCCGCAGTGGAGGTCCTCGTCCTTGCGCGAGCGTGCCATCGCCCTTGCCACCGGGGTGATGTAATCCTCGTTGAGGCATCCGGTGCATATGGGCAGGCCGATTGCGCGCTTTAGGCCGTCCAGGGACAGGTAGCCGAGGCTGTCCACCCCGAGGAATTTCGCGACTTCGGCCTCGCTTTTCCTGTTCGCGATGAGCTCCTGGTATGTCTTCATGTCCACGCCGTAGAAGCAGGGCGCCTTGAGCGGGGGGCATGTAATCCTCGCATGGACTTCCTTTGCGCCCGCGCCCCGGACAAGCGCCACGATTTCCTTGAGCGTGGTGCCCCGGACGATGCTGTCGTCTATGAGCACGACCGACTTCCCTTTGACCAGGCCTGAGACGGGGTTCATCTTGAGCCGGACATTGTCGCTCCGCTTGTCCTGGGATGCCATGATGAACGTCCGGCCGATGTAGCGGTTCTTTATCAGGGCCTCCTCCACGGGAAGGCGAAGGGCCTTGGCGTATGCTTCGGCGGCAGTGCGGGAAGTGTCCGGGACCGCCACGACGATGTCGGCCTTGGCCGGATGCTCCCGGGCAAGCTCCTCGCCGAGGGATTTGCGCACCTCGTAGACGGCCTTTCCGTTGATTATCGAGTCCGGCCTCGAGAAATAGACGTATTCGAACATGCAGTGCCTCGGCTCCTTCCGAAGGAGGCTTTTCCGTTCCATCTTCGGGCCGAGCGTCACGAGCTCGCCCCCTTCGACCACGCCCTTGTACGGGATGCCGTTCACATCGAGTGCGCAGCTCTCGCTCGCAAACGAGATGAAGCGCTCGTTCTCGCCCCAGACGAGGGGCCTTATCGCGTGCGGGTCCCGGAAGACGGCGAGCGTCTTGCCGATTATGGCGGCATCCGAATAGGCGCCGTCGAGTGACGCGATGACGTGGCGGACGGCGTCCTCGATGCCCGCGCCGGTTTTGAGTTTCGAGTCGAGGAGGAACGCGATGGGCTCGGAATCCACGGTTCCAGTGAAGGAGTATCCGGCTTTTTCTAGCGCGGCGCGGACCGCGTCATAGTTGGCGAGGTGGCCGTTATGCGTCACGGATATGTTCCCGATGACGGAAGGCTGGACGTCCTGTATGAGGCAGCGCCCGGTCGTGGGATACCTCGTGTGCCCGATGCCCATATGCCCGCCCAGCTTCAGGTCTTCCGGGGTGAATATGTCGGTCACGAGGCCGAGGCCCCTTCGTGCGGTGAGGCCTTCCTTTCCAAGGACCACGAACCCCGCCGCGTCCTGCCCGCGGTGCTGGAGGGCGACAAGCGCGCGGTAGAGGTATGGCGCGACGTCCTCGCCCTTTTTCGAAACGATGGCGATGATGCCGCACTCCTCGCGCTTCTGGGAAACTGGGGAAAATGAGGCCATATATTCAAGTGGCAGCGCAAATTTAAATCAGTTATGGGCAAAGTGGGATTGATGTTCGGCACATCAGGCATCAGGGGCATTTACGGGAAGGATATAACGCCCGAGCTCGCGCAAAGGGTAGCCTGCCATATTCTCCGGAAAGCAACTCGCGGTCGGGCGCGACATCCGGGAAAGCGGGCCCGCCCTGCTGGATGCCGTGTGCCGCGGCGCGTCCTCCGCCGGCGCGGACGTGCTGGATTTGGGTGTCGTCCCCACCCCCACTGTCGCGTTCGCGACGAAAAAGCTCGGAATCCGGGGCATCATGCTCACCGCCTCGCACAATCCGCCCGAATACAACGGCCTGAAGCTGATTGAGGGCGGGAAAGAGATTGGCAAGGGGCTTGAGAAGGAGATTACACGGAGATACGAGGCGGGCGAAGGGGCGAAGGCGGCAAGCATGGGGGCGCGCGGGCCGGATGGCAGTCCGGCAGTCCAACGCGGCCCGGTCCATGATTCGTCAATCCTCGACGACCACAAGCATGCGATAATCGCGATGGTCGACGCCAATGCCATAGCGAAGAGGAAGCCGAAAATCATTGTCGACTGCAACGGGGCCGCGTCGGTGATAACGCCATATCTCCTTAGCGACCTCGGGGCGAAAGTCGTCAGCGTGAACGCATCATTGGGCTGCTTCAACCGGGCATCGGAACCCAGCGCGGCGAACCTCTCCTACCTTCCCGCGCTCATCCGCGAATCGGGTGCGGATTTCGCGATTGCGCACGACGGCGACGGGGACCGGTGCATGGTCCTTGACGAGCGGGGCGAGGCGCTTGCCGCTCGATGCACAGCTCGCCATCATGATTGAGCATGAGCTCGAAATGGGGGGCTCGAAGAACAGGAAGATTGTCTCTACTGTAGAGTCGTCGCTCGCGATTCGCGATGTCGTGGAAAGGGCGGGCGGGAAAATCACGGTCACGCCGGTAGGGAGCACGTTCGTGGGCGACGCGCTTGAGGAAAGCGGTGCGCTGTTCGGGGGCGAGCCGTGCGGGGAATACATCTACCGCGACGGTGTGCATGTCCCGGATGCAATCCTCGCCGCGGCGAAATTCGCGGAGATTTTCTGCAAGAAGGGCGCGTTCTCGAAACTCAAAGCCCACTATCCCCAGAACCCCATGGCGCGGGAGAAGTTCCAGGCGAAGGACAAGCGCAAGGCTATGGAGGGAATAGTCGCGCAGGTGCGCAGCTTGGGCATGGATGGGATTGTCAGGGCCGACGACGGAATCCGAATCGATGAGCCCGACGGATGGTTCCTGATTCGCGCATCTGGCACGGAGCCGATTGTGCGCCTCACAATGGAATACAAGACTGAAGCGAGGCTCCAGGAGCGGAAGAAAGAGCTTGCTGCAATCATCTCGAAGAATTGCATCTAGGCGAAGGGCGTTTAGGCGCAGGACAGCTAAGGGCGATTACGCGCCTGATTTAGACAATTTCTCCAGCGCAAGCATCGCCAAATCCTTTTTTTCGGACGGGACCAGGATGTGGTCGTGGTGGTATGCCGAGTAGGCGTTGACGCTGATTCCTTCAGCCGCAAGCGCGGCGGCGATTCTCGCCAGGAAGCCCACGGCCATCAGGTCCGAGTTCACGCCAAGCGTGATGAGGGCGAATGGCCCGGCCAGCTTGTCTTCTGTAAGTTCGGATATCTCGGCCTGTATATCCTCTGACACCACGACCGATAGCCCTTCGGCCTCCCGGAAGATGGCGACGACATAGTCCAGGTAGTTGGCAAGGGCCATCAGCTGGGATTCGTCCACCGACGCCATGTAGTATTTCCCGGAATCGAGCTTGGGGGACATGCCCGCGAGAAGATTCCCCATGTCTGACACCGTTTCCTTGGGTTTTCCCATGGATTGGTGCTAAGAAACCAATGCTTAAAATCCCAGCATGGAAAGCACATCAGTTCATGCGGTGCGTCAATGAAACCAGAGGCATACCAAAGGCAGCTGATATTGTACCTGAACAACCAGGCGTACGGCCAGGCCTATGATTTCGCCAAGCAGTATGTCGGTGAGCATCCGGAGGACATGGTCGCGCATTTCCTGCTTGCCAAGGCCGCGCTCTGGCAGGGGAAGTACGAGGAGACCGTGCTCGAGGCGCGCCGTGCGTACAACCTGGCGCGGAACGAGGCGGACATGGTGATGTGCGCAATCCATGCGTGCATCGCGTACTACCGCCTCCAGCAGTATGACAAGGGCTTCGAGCTTTTGCAGGCGCTTGACCGCATCAGGACGTGCGAGGAGACCGAGCAGCTCTTCTTCCTCTTCAGCCTGGCGGTCGGCAACGACGTCGAGGCCAGGAAGCATTTCAACGCCATGATGACGATTGACAGCGATGCGGCGATGGAGTTCCTGAAGGATGTCGCAGAGGGCGCGAATATAGATTATTCCAAACTGTTCAGGAAGACGGACAGGTTCGCGTGATTGCCGGCCCGATCCACACCCCTAAGAACTATTTCTTCCCCATCATGCGCCCGAAGAAGCCTTTGACCGCGCCGCCGATGCTTCCCTTCATGTCGCGCAGCATGCCCTTGATTTCAGGCTTGCCGAACATGGAACCCCTGTCCATCCCGCGCGGGGCGAGCGAGGACTCCAGCTTGGATTCCTGCTTCTGGGCCTGCTCTGCGGTCAGCTCTTCCTTCGGGCCTCCGCCTTTGAGTGCCGGTTGTCCCATGGCATCGCCTCAGAGAAGCTCTCCCCGCGCCTGCTCTATCTGGTGGCGCGCCGAATCCTGCTTTTTTCGGAATTCCGGCAGGATGGAGTTCGAGAAGCGGAGAGGGAGGAGCTCGTCGTAGACCTCCTCCATCATCTTGAAGTAGAATTCGGCCTCGTGCTTGTTGCCGCGCCGGAGCGACTCGTACATCTCGCGCTTGAATTCCCCGATGGCGTCGAGAAGGCCGAGGAGGAACGGGATTTCCGGCACCTTGAGTTTGGCATAGCTCGGGATTTTCTTGGATTCGATTGCTGAAAGCACGATTTGCGCTTCGGCGTATTCCTGGTATATGTGGGCGAGCTGGCCGGGGAAGTCGTCCGCATAGGGCGCGAGAGCCTTCAACGCCTCTTCGGCGTCCTTGAGGTGGGCCTTGGCCGTCTTCATGTCATATGCGTGCATGGCCTTTATCGCGTTCGAGCACGAGCGCACGACCTTCCGGTTCTCGGCAAGGACGATATCGAGCTTCTTTTCCTTCTCTGAAAGCATCTTCGTTATGCGGTTGATGCCCAAATCGAGTGCCATGGGTTGGCTTTGCGCAAGGGAGGATTAAAAACCTCCTGATGGGTTGGGTATGCAGGGATGAACGGATGGATGGCTTGGTTTTCAATATCAGCCTGCTTGCGGCGGGCCTCGCGTTTCTGGGAGTGATTGCCCTGTCCTTCTTCGGCGGCCGGATGGAGAAGGCGGCCAAGGACGACGAGGCGCGGAAGAAGATGGAGAAGGCGATGAAGAAGATTGCGTTCGCCCTGTTCCTCGTCATCGGCTTCTCGGCAGTCCCAATCGCCGTCGGGATTTTCATTTATCTGCTCCCGAAGGCGGTCTCGGCGGACATCGGCATCATAGAAAAGAACTACACGCTCATCGTCTTGGCGTCCTGGGCTTTCATGGCAGTCGGTTTCGCCATCGCCCTGCCGCAGATGCGAAAGGACGGTTTTTTCGGCGGTGACTGAGGCTCCGGTTGAGCAAATGGCACCGCGCCCATCATCACGATTATATAGTTTGCCCGGGAAAGCGCGGTGCATGGCAATTGAGGATATACTTGGCGTCTGCCTGATTCCGCTCGTTTTGATTTTCGGCTTCGTGGTTCTTGGTTCCATCCGGGTGCTTTACCAGTACCAGAAAGGCATCCTTTTCCAGCTCGGAAAGTACGTGCGGACCGTGGAACCGGGCGTGACGTTCGTCGTGCCCATGATACAGGAACTGCGCGTGGTCGACATGAGAATCACCACCGCGGACATACCCAAGCAGGAAGTGATTACGAAGGACAACATCCCGGTGCTCGTCAACACGGTCGTCTATTACAAGGTCGAGAAGCCGGATGCCGCGGTCCTCAAGATACAGAACTTCGATTTCGCGGTCAGGCAGTACACGCAGGCCGCGCTCCGCGACGTGGTCGGGAACAGCGAGCTCGATTTCGTGCTGACGGAAAGGGAGAAGGTCGCCCAGGGGATAAAGAAAATAGTCGATGCGGAGACCTCCGAATGGGGCGTGGACATTTCCGCGATAAAAATCCAGGAAATCGAGCTTCCGGCCGAGATGAAGAGGGCGATGGCCAAGCAGGCCGAGGCCGAACGTGAGCGCAGGGCGGTCGTGATATCGTCAGAAGGCGAGCTCCAGGCGTCGCTGAACCTCATGAAGGCGGCCGAGAACCTGGCCAAGTCCGACGGCGCGCTGCACCTGAGGACGCTCCAGACCGTCCGGGACATAGCCGCGGACCCGTCCGAGAAAATCGTGCTGTTCCTGCCCAGCGACTTCGGCCGGATAGCGCAGAGCCTGATATCGAAAAAGAAGGAGAGCTGATGGAACTCGTCCGGAAAAACAGGTATCTCCAGCTCGCTTTCAACGGCGACTCTTCGGAAGTGGCGAGGCTCCTTCCGCGCATCCCGCGCGACCCGCGGATAATCATCGAGGCGGGCACCCCCTACATCAAGCGCGAGGGGCAGAGGGCGATAAGCGTCGTCCGCTCGCTCTGGGGCGGCTATGTCGTGGCGGACATCAAGACGATGGACGGGGCGGCCGAGGAGGTCGCAGAGGCCGCGGAAGCCGGAGCCAACGGGGCGACGGTCCTCGGGGCCGCGCCAAAGGAAACGCTCGACCTTTTCATCAGAGCCTGCAAGGAGGCCGGCATGGACGCCTTCATAGACATGATTGGCGTCGAGGACCCGCTCCGCGTGCTCATGCGGCTGAAGGCGCCGCCGCGCGTCATCGTGCTGCATAGGGGGAGGGACGAGGAGAACACGCGCGACAAGGTCATCAAGTACGCGCATATCAAGCGCGTCCGGAGCAAGTTCGACGTCCTGGTATCCGCCGCGGGCGGAATCGACCTGCGCCAGGCCCAGAGCGCGTCCTTCAACGGCGCGAACATCGTGACGGTGAACATCGTGAAGCCCGACGATCCGTTCGAAGGCATTTCGAGCGAGGAGCGCATCGAGAAACTGGCCGTGGATTTCCTTAACGGCATCGATTGACCGCAGCGCTTCGCTGATTTTTTAATACTAGCCTGATATTGCCATGCATGCACGTTGTTCTCTCTATTGGCGGAAGCTCGATAATCCCTGACGGAAAGCCGGACCTCGCGTTCCTCCGGGCGCTTTCGGCTTTAATCAAGAAAAGCAAGAACAGCTTCGGCATCCTCTGCGGCGGCGGGACGGTCGCCCGCGTATATGCCAATGCTGCGCGCGAACTCGGCGCGAGCGAATACGAGGCGGACTCGATTGCCATCCGCTCGACGAGGCAGAATGCCGCCCTCCTGCTCGCGGCGCTGCAAATCCGCAGGGATAGACGTCCACGGGCGGGTGATAGACGATTTCGAATTCGCAAAGGAGCCCGCAAGGGAGAACAAGGCCGTCGTCATGGGCGGGACCATCCCGGGGATAACGACGGATACGGATTCCGTGCTCCTCGCCGAGGCCGTCGGGGCGGGAAGGCTGGTGAATGTCAGCAACGTCGATGCGATTTACGATTCAGACCCGAGGAAGAATCCGAATGCGAAAAGGTACGTGAAGATGGGCTACGAGGAGCTGATTGCGCTCGCGAGCCAGAGCGACAAGAGGATGGCGGGGACCAATTTCGTATTCGACCTGCTCGCATGCAAGCTGATAGCCCGCTCGAAAATCGAGACGCATTTCGTATCCTACAAGAAGATGGACGACCTCGAGGCCGCGATAGAGGGGAAGAAGCACGGCGGCACGGTAGTCTATTGAGAATGCTGGATTAGAAAGCGGAAGGGATGTTGAACCGGATAAAAAGGAACAAACGGAACTCGGAAAACAATCAGGACGAGGATTTCAGGTACTTCCCGACTTCCTTGTCAGGCAGGCTGACGACCTTCTTTGCCTTGAGCGTGGCGTAGGATATCTCCACGTTCTCCTGCATGAGCTTCTGCTCCTGCGTCTTGCGGAGCGATTCCACGCACAGGCGGATGGCGTCGTCGAGCGGGCATCTTCTCGTCGTACTTGGATTCCAGGTACTCGTCGACCTCCTTCTTGTTCGCGCCGATGGCATCGGCCTTGTACGCGGTCATGGCGCCGGAGGGCTCGGCCTCGAAAAGCTTGGGCCCCTGCGCATCCACGCCCGCAATCAGGAGCGAGACGCCGAACGGGCGGATTCCGCCGTACTGCGTGTAGACCTGCATCAGGTCGCAGACGCTCCTCGAGATGGAGTCCACGGTCGGGGGCTCGTTGTAGGTTATCCTGTGCCTCTGCGAATCCACCCTCGCGATGTCGACAAGCCTCCTCGCGTCGGCTATCAGGCCGCTCGCGGTGACGCAGATGTGCGAATCGACCTCGAAAATCTTCTTGAGCGATTCGGGGACGACGAGCTTCGAGTGGATGGACTTGAACGCGACTAGGGCGACTCCTTCCTTGCACGTTATGCCGATGGCGGTCGCGCCCCTCTTGACTGCCTCCTTGGCGTATTCCACCTGGAACAGCCTGCCGTCGGGGCTGAAAACCGTGATAGCTCTGTCATAAGCCTGTGGGGAAACTCCGTACATAAATTCACCTCAAAACTGGTAGGGTGTATTCGACTTTGCTATTTAAATGCGTTACCCTATTCAACTCCGTGGTGAAGAGGAATGCAGGTCGATGAGGCAATCCTGAAGCTGAAAAGCGCAGACGCTTTGGCGAGGCTGCTGGCGGCGGGCGCACTGCGGGATGCCATGGAGGCAGGAGAGGGCATCGGAGCGGCCGAAGACGCGTTGAAAGGCGCTCTTGCCGACAAGGACGGGGATGTCCGCGCAAGCGCCGCCAGGGTCCTCACGGAATTCTACGGGCGCAGGAAGGGGTGGAAGGAAATCGCCGCCCTCCTCGCGGACAAAAGGGGCGATGTCCGCTCATCCGTATTTTACAAACTGGCGGGCTTCGCCGGGAGCTTCGACCTCCGCTCCGACATCCCGAACCTGATTCCTGCGCTCGACGACCAGGATTTCGACGTGAGGAAGGAGGCCGCATTGTTCTTCGAGAAGGCGGCGGCGAAGGGGCTCGACATCTCATCCGCCATTCCCGGCCTGAAAAGGGCGGCGGCATACGGCGACGAGCGCGTGAAGGAGGCGGTATCGAACGCGATGAAGGCGGCCGATGCCGGGAAAGGGGACTCAGTGCAGGGACTGCCTGGATTGCGAGGCCGGTCTCGGTCCCGGGGATGCGAAAAAAAGCCTCGAAAACATGGCGCTCATCATCAAGTCCATCTCCTGCTGCGGCGGGGACGTCACTCACAGGGTGTTCAGGTGCTCTGCCTGCGGAAAGCATTACTTATCGACATATTTCGACCATTCCGATACAGGGCATGGGCAGTTTTCCATATCGCTGATTGGAAAGGATGACGCGGAGCGCATCGCCGCCGGGTTCAAGAAGTGCCCGTCCCCGGAGTTCCGCCTCTGCAAGTGCGACGTCCACATGGGATACCTCAAGGACGAGCGCGTGAGCGTGAAAGGCGTGCTGAAATATTCGGCGGAAGACAAGGATTGAATTGAGCGCGCCGGGCCGGTGGAATCTGCAGGCCGGACAGGTCAGCCTTTTTTCCCGCCTTCCGGCTTCCCGCCTTCCTTTTTCCCATTTTCCCTTTTCGTGCCTTCCCTCGTCGTTTCGCCAAGGAACTTGGCCTGCTTCTTCCCGGCCGCGTACGCCTCGCAGTTCACGCAGGAGTCGTCCGGCATGCGGCCTTCCGTTCAGCGTCTTTGCCCCTGAAAACGGGTCCGGGGGCAGGTTCTCGGGGTCGATGCCGATTGAATGGAACAGCTTCCTTCCGGCCCTATCGGCTCGCTTTCCTGTTTCGGCCGTCTCGCCGGGCATTTTGGGTTTCTCGAAAACGACGCGGTGAG
>CAVTHI010000008.1:0-345220 GCA_963734525.1 uncultured archaeon
AGGCGAACAGGTGCTCCCCGTCCGAAAGGAAGGCAGTTGAACACGCCGAACCGGTTTATTTTCCGAAGCTGCCCCTCCAGCCAGGCATAATCAGCGTGCGATTCCAGTGCGTGATGCCACGTTTCCTGATTTGCTCGAGAAGGTGGCAGAATGCATGCTCGGAATCCGTCTCGCCTACAGGATGGCAAATGCCAAGAGGAAGGCCTTTCCGGAAATCGCCTTTGAGGTCGCCGTTGTGCGCGAACACGTAATCGCGCCCGCCCAGTTCCCGCTGGAAGGGGTGCGTGTTCATGCGGGTGTGGCTCCCAACCGTCGCATGGCGCACGTGGGCCAGCAGGATTTTTGAGCTCATGTGCTTGTAGCCCTTGAGGAAATTCGACAGCTCGCTCGCGCCCGCGTTTATCGGCTCCTTGATGACCTGCGCTGAATGGTCGGGATAAAACGCCACCCCCCAGCCGTGGCGGTTCACTTCGCCGCGCTGGCGGAACCCTATGAAGGATATGCTCGGGGCGATGGGCTTGTTGAAGCAGAGGCCTAGCAGTTCGCACATGTGAATGACCGGGATATCCTAACCTTTCAAAAGATTATAAAGGCTTCAGCAGGGAATAGCAGCATGAGAATCCTGGCAATCGTCCTTGTCCTGGGGTTATTCCTCGCCGGATGCGCGCAGACCGGCGGCACAGGCTCTCCGCAGGAGAATACATCCACGCCGGCCCCGCCCGCAGGAAATGCGAGCGGCGGGGGCGACGGGGGTGCCCAGGGGCAGGCGAAGACCGTTACGGTCAAAATCCAGGGATTCGCTTTCAACCCCGCCGAACTCTCGGTAAGGCAGGGCGACACCGTGGAGTGGGTCAACGAGGACGCCGCGATGCACACGGTCAAGTCGGCGGGCTTCGAATCCGGCACGCTCGCCCAAGGCGAGAAGTTCAGCCACACGTTCACGGAGGCACCGGGCGATTATGCGTATTCGTGCGGGATTCACGCCTCGATGCACGGCAAGGTAACGGTCGTAAAATGAATTTCAGGGGTTGGGCACTTTGCTGAGGGATATCGCGTATACCCTGGTTTTCGGGAAGCCCGTCGTCCTATGGCTCGGGCTCGCCACCCTCACGCTTTTCGCCTCGGCCGCCGCGGTCGTCGGGCTTAACAATTACACGAAGATAAGGATTCCGATAGAGTGGCATTACCGGCTCGCGCTTGCGGGACTCTGCATGGCCGCGATCCATGCCACATTGGCGTTATCTGCGTATTTCTAGGCGGGAATGTGAATTTGGAGGGAGATGAATGGCATCCGGGATGGAAGGCAATGAGGATTTGAGGCAAAAATGCATCTGCGCGCGGTGCCCGACATACGACGAATGCACCCGCAAGGGCAAGGAGCTGCTTTTCTGCATGGAAGGGAAATCGGGCTGCAAGCTCCAGAAATACGGCTGCATATGCGGCATGTGCCCGGTGCAAAAGAGCCTCGGCTTCTCAGGCATGTATTTCTGCATGAACGGCAAGGCCGCGCTCGGCGGCGGGAAACCGAAATGAGCGTTCATTTGGCAAGGACATGGGTCTGCAGGGTATGCGGCTACCGGCACAGCGGGAAAACGCCGCCGCACGAATGCCCGCAATGCTCGAGCAAGGGGAAAGAGTTCATCCTGGAAAACGACGTCGGGCCGCTTTCCTTCGACGGCAAGGAACTGGACGTCCTCCTCATAAACGGCTCGAGCCACGCGGCCAACAACTGCAATATACTCGTCGGCTGGGCAGAGGAAACGCTGAAGAAGGAGAAGGCAAGGTACAGGCGCGTTGACCTCAACAGCGTCGGCGTCGAGCACTGCTGGTGCTGCTACTCGAACAGGGACGACGCGTGCACGTTCCCCTGCAGGAACCAGCGCGACGAGATGCACATACTCCACGACATGCTCCTCAAAAGCAGGGGCGTGCTGATAGCTTCGCCCATAAACTGGAACCAGATGAGCGCGAGGCTTAAGGATTTCCTCGACCGCACCACCTGCATCCAGAACCAGCAGCTTACGAAAGGAGTCGCCCCGCTTGCCGGCAGGCCGGTCGCCATACTCGTGGCAGGCCATGAGGACGGGGCCTTCAAGACCGCGCACGACATTTTCCACTATTTCCAGCAGATGGGATGCGTGCTCGCGCCCTTCGGGATAACCTACGTCACCCACGGGGGGCAGTATAACACTGTCACGGACCCGCAGTTCATCAAGAAGAGCCCGAAGGTGAGGAAATTCACGCAGGCGACCTCAAGGAACCTCGTTCGCGCCGTCAGGCTCGACCTGCCGCGCAGGTTCGGGAAAATAGAGATATCCTCCGAGTGAACCCGGGGTCCGGCCTTGTTCCGGCTGCGGCTTATTCCTTCATCTCCTGCGCACCGCAACCATGGCGAGCAGCAGGATGAACCCGGGCAGGAACGCGCATATCGAATTGTTGCCCACGCCCGGAATCCCCTTCTTCGCGTATTTCAGGGAGGGGTCTGTCGGGGATTTCAGCTGCAACGACTGCCCGGCCGGGACATCGCCGGAGCCAAGGTCGGCCTCGTATCGCTCCCCTGTAGAATCATACTTGACCGCCGTAGCCGAAAAGCCTTGGGGTATTGATGCCTGTGCGAATGTCGGATTCTGCTGCAGGAATTGCTGGGTGTCGTAGGTTGAGACCTCGAACCGCACCTGGGTGCCTTCTGGAACGAAAATCCATTCCTCATCTCCGCTGAGGTCGCCTGATGCGTATGCGCCGGGAATCTGATTCTCGTATTGGCCGGTCTGATAGTTCATGCCCACATGGTTGCCCGCAGAGTCGTAAGCGTGCAAGTCCATGTCAGGCTTCGGGCCGGACGAATCCTTCGGCGGGCCGTTGACGCTGTTGTTCAGCCCCGGCATCGCGCCCAAGGCGGAGCCATTCGGGGAGGCGGCGGCGCCCACGAGGTTGGCCGGGGCGAATTCCCCCACCTTGACTGTTGATGACTTGTCTGCCTTGTCCAGGAGACGGATTGTGAACTTGCCCGGGACATTCGTGTAGTTCGAAGCATCGCCGGATGTGCTTGTGAGGGTGGCCTTCTGGTATTGCCTGCCCTGGGCGTTGGCGGTCCATGTTACGCCGGACTGGGGCTCGATGGCATTCACCACATGGTGCCCGGCGGACATGCTTACCTTGTAGATGACGACGCCGGATTCGGGGGCGCCGAAATTGGCGGCAGTGTCGCGTGCCTCGATTATATAGTAGGAATTGGCATCGTTGGATTCCGGGTCGTCGAGCGTGAGGATATTGTCGCCCTTCTTCATGTCCTCCAATGCCGTGATGGTGTAGGACTGGTTGAGCGAGGCGCCCGTGGAACCCAGCCAGTTCGCGGCGTTCTTGGTGAAGCCATCCATATGGACCGGCGTGCTGGCATCATTCGGCCACCATGCGCCGTAGCCCATCAGCCCCCAGTCATAGACCTCGCCATACTGGCGGTCTGGAAGCCCGGCGAGATTGTACCTGTCGCTTATGCGGTCGTAATTCAAGGGCGCCGGAAGCGTGTACCTTGAGGTCAGGGAATGTCCGAACTCGTGGGACCAGGTGCCGAGTTCGCTGTCCTCGCTGAGCAATATGAAGTTTTTGTTATAGATGCGCTTCGTTCCGGTGGTGGTGCCGACTTCCACATAATCGCTGTCGCGCTTGTAGTCGCAGGCGTCGTAGAACGGCACGGAGCGGTCGACCTGTTGCGGGGGTCCGGCGTATACGAGCACTATGCGCTCGAAATAGAGGTCTTCGGCGAGGGTGGTGCCGTTGAACGCCTTCTGGACGGCCTGCCGCTCGAAATTATCCCACTTGTTCGCATCCGCATTGAATGACGACATGGGCGTCGCGATGGAATAGTAGTCCACATCCCCGCGCGAGCCGTCCGAATCCAGGGTCGACACGCGGAACGGAGGCTGCTGGCCGTAGGAATTGACCCCGTAGTACTCGTTCACCTTCTGTGCCAACTGCACCTTGTCGCCGATGACCCCCGACCCCGCCCGCTCGGGCGTGTCGACCATGATGATTAGCGTATCCCCGTATTCGCAGAGCCCTTCCTCCTGCGCCGCGGAATAAAGCGCGGCCGCGATGCTGTCCTCTTCCCCGCCCTCGTCGGAACGGGCGTCGCTGGCTGCAAAGAGCATTTTCCCGCAGGCGTAGACAATGGCTCCGTGCTCGGTCACGCAGTTCTTATCAGGGTCGTCGGATTCGCCGAAAATGCTTTCGACCCACCCCACGACGATATCATTAAACACCTTCACAAGGCCCGTCGGATTGCAGTTCTTTCCGAAGCGGTTGATGACTGCGTCCCTGCCAAGGTAACTGGAGCGGTCCATGTCGAATTGCTCATCCAGGAAGCCAAGCCATACGCCCGGCTCCTGGTCGGTCGCAAAGACGATTACCGAGCCGTGCAAATCCTCGTCGCTTCCCGTGCCGAGGGGCGAGATGGTGTATGTCTTCCCGGTTCCCACATTGTCGTCCTCATCGGTAGTGACGGCTGTGGACCAGCCGAGGCTGTCGGCGGCCTTCTGGAGCACGCGCTGAGCCCGTGCGTCATCGGATTCGGCGAAAGCCGCCGAAGCGAGAAAGACCATGACAAAAACAGCCATCGGGAATATCCTTAGCGCCACCATGACGCCGTATCCCCGGTGCGGATTAAAAGTTTTGCGATTTCCGGCGCTTTTTGGCGGGGCGGGCCCCAGCGGGCGTTTTGTTATAAAAAGTGGGAATTATTAATGGCTTCTTCATAAATAGCTGTCATGGGCCTGTTCGGCGAGAGGAGTCCAAGGCTATCCGATGTGCTGGAAGCCCAGCTCGGCCTCCCGAAAAGCAGGAAGATGGTGTTCTTCGCCCCCCATACCAGCGAGCGCATGGCGACGATCCCGATGATATCGGACCTGACGGAGTCCCTGCGCAAGGGCGGAGTCGAATGCAGGACGCATTCCATCGAGGACATGCGGGACCACGTCATTTCGCTCTCGGTCCAGCTGTCCCGCCTGAAGCTGCCGAAGGCCGAGCGGGGCATGCTTGAGCGGCTCCTGCGGCTCAAGGACGCATCGCTGAGGCTCGGCCTGCTCTGCCGGATTCTTGAGGCGAATCAGGATGCGAGGCTGCTTGAAATACATGCCCTGGACAGGGATTACCAGCTTGCGGACAAGTTCCCCGACGCGGATTCCTTCTACAGGCTGCATGGGTGCAGGATACTGTTCCTCAGGGACTTCCTCGGCGAATACACGAGGCCGTTCGGAAGCGGGATGAGGCTTCTCGAAACCCTGGAAAGCGGCAAGCTGGCGACGGCCGCGGGCATCATAGGGCTGGACAAATCGAAAATCCGCGAACAGGCGGCAGGCGGGCTGGGCTATCTGGGCCGCAACGCGATGAGGGCCGCGCTCATCAAGATACCCGCCCCATGCCCGGACCGGTTCGATGATATAGAAGGATTGACGCGATTCGAGAAGGCGCACGGGCTTTCGATGTCGAATTCCCATACGCTCGACGAGGATGAGATAGCGTTCCTGGCAAGGTCCCTGATGTGACTGGTGGCGCCGGCGCGGGTTCAGCGCATGCCGTTCCATTCCCGCCTGGAATACCTGGAAGATGCGAGCTCGGCCGCGCGCGCGGCCTCTTTGGGGCTTGGCGCGCCGATTTCGAATTCCTTGCCGCGGGTGAAGCCCTCGAAGATGGCTTCGTAAGCGTCTTCGCGCGGGATGTTCCGCTCGCGCAATATGGACGTTACCCGCTCCTTTGCGCCCGCAATCATCTTGTCCTTGATTTTCTCGTCCGAGACGCGGAGAAGCGAGAACATGCGCTCGACATCGATGGAGTACAGGATGGTCCCGTGCTGGAGGAGCACGCCGCCGCGCCGCGTCTGCGCGTTGCCGGAAATCTTTTTGCCATTGACGACTATGTCGTTGATTGGCTTGAACTCCGACTTTATGCCGATGAGCCCCAGCGAATCAACCACCCACCCGCAGATGAGGCGGTACGATGCGAGGATGTCTTTCGGGAAAAGCGATTCCCTTCCGATGACGCTGTAGGTTATTTCCCCGTATTTGTCGTGGTAGACCGCCCCGCCCCCGGTCCTGCGCCTCACGATGTCCACCCCTTCTGAAGCGCATTTTTCCGAATCCACTTCTTTTTCCAGGCTCTGGAAATAGCCGAGCGAGACCGCGTCCGGATTCCATCCGTAGAACCGTATCGTGGGCGGCCCGCCGGCGGCGACGGATTCCTGCACGGCTTCGTCCAGGGCCATGTTCATGAAAGCGCCGTTCTCCTGGTAATCGATGACGCGCCAAATCATCCGACCGCCCTCTTGAGCAGGCGCGCGATGTCCTGGCATGACACGCCGATGAGCTGGGCGTTCCCGAGGGCCGCGGCCAGCATCGACCCCGCATCGGCTTCGCTGATTGTTAGCGGCTCCCCGACCAGAGCGGACTCGAGCCTTGCGATGGCGTCCTCCGGATGGAGGAAAAAATCGCCGGTTATCCTGAGGCTGGCGACATTGCCGCCCGAAGCCGTGACCTCTACGCAGACGAGCTTGCCGCCGGGTATTTTCTCTTCGGCTTTCACGGGAATGCATCGCGCTCGCGTATTAAATCCTTTTTGGGCCGGGAGGCTGCGCGGCTCCCCCGTAGGTTCCCGCCCCAGGCGCCCTTGCATGGCCGCCCGGGACCGCCGCCGCCCCGCTGCTTGCCGGGGACAGGACCGCATGTCCGAACAGGACGAAAAGGCCGATGGACGCGGCGAGCGAGAAGAACAGCGGGGCGAAGCCGAAGCTGGCGATGACCAGCCCGCCCAATGACAGGAAGAGAACCTCGGCGATTTTCAGCGGCACGTAAAGCACCCCGATGTCCGCAGATACGTCCTTGCTCCTGAAGACCACGTCCACGAGGATATATTCGCCGACGATGTTGCTGCAGCCGAATGACACCGCCACGAGCGCGAGGAGGACGAGGCCGTCATGGCCGAGGAGGGGCATGAATACGAGTGCCGGGACGCTCGCCAGCGTCAGGATGAGGAGCAGCCGGTTCGATATGCCGAGCTTCATCAGTACTATCGATACGCCGGCCGTGGCGAGCGACAGCAGGGCGAGCACCATCCCCACCTCCTGGTATCCGAGCTTAAGTTCGGATATGAGGTAGACCGGGATGAGGAACGCCTGGAGCATGTTATAGGGAAGCCACACGAGAAGCTGCAGGAAGGAAGCCTTCCAGAAGCTCGGGGAGCGCTGCTTGAATATGTGCCGGAGCGTGCTCCGCCCCACGCGGAAGCCGACGCGCGTCCGCTCGGAGCTGGAGATTATCAGCGCGGTAAGGGAAAGGGAGCACACGAGAAGGATGGACAGCGAGCCCGTGAATGCGAAAAAGAGAAGCGAGAACCCCACGGCCAGCCGCCCCAGGCCGTCTGCGAGCTGGCGCATGTTCGAGAACCTTGCGAGTTCCCTTCCCGGTTCCGCAATGCCGTTGCCGGACAATACGTCCGTGCGGGCAATCGCCCAGAAGCCGGATGTCCTCAGGCCCTCGGACAGTATCGCCGCGACAAAGCCGAAAGGCGAGATGACGAGCAGGTAGAATTCGAGCGCCACCAGGTTGGCCATGGCATAGAATATGGAGATTGCCCTCGTCCCGACATCGTCCGCGATGCCCGCGAACAGGAGCCGGAACACCGTGAACGTAAGCGGGCCGAGCGAAAGGATGAGGCCTATCATGGCGATGTCGACGTTCTGGTCCAGCAGGTATAGCGGGACGAGGACGCCCAAGGCTGACACTATGAACGTGTAAAGCATGTGTGCGGCCAGAAGCTTCTGGAGGCTTCCGCCGTTTCCGGTCTGCACGTCAGCCATATCGCTTACCATTTTTTTTTCATTCGCTTGGGACGGATGAGTCATGATATCCCCCCATCAAATATAAGAATATCCCCCGCCCCCATGCTCAGCCTGCCGCGCTGAAGGTTGGCGCGAAGCGTTTTAAGTTTTCTTTGCGAATGCGGACAGGGGCGACAGGATTGGAATCGGTTGAAGTAAACGGCTTGGTTTTCGAAATCATAAGGATAGCGAACGCCAACCGCACGGCCAGCGCGAGGCTCAGGGACCACGCCATCGTCCTCAGCATCCCGTCAAGATGGCCGGAATCCGAAAGGGATAGGGTGGCGTCCAACCTCCTTGGGAGGGCGATAAAATCGATTAAGGCCGGCCGCTGGAAGGACGAGCAGGCCGGAAAGGTGGTTTTCACCCACGGCCAAATGGTCATGGCGATGGGGCGGCCGCTCGAAATCGTGTTCGTGCCATCGGGAAGGTTCAGGAGCAGGCTCGTTGAGGACAGGGTGGAAGTCGGCGTGGTCGGCACGCACCCGGACAGGGATGGCATGGCGGCGATGCACGCCAAGAGGAGGATAATCGAGGAGGCCATGCCGCGGCTGGTCGCCGAGGTCCGCCGGCTGAACGGGGAGCATTTCAATTCGGTAGTCCCGAAGGTCACGATAAGGGACAATACGAGCAGGTGGGGGAGCTGTTCCGCCGACGGCTCGATAAGCCTGAATTTCCGCCTCCTGTTCATGCCGCAGGACATCCTTCATTACGTCATCGTCCATGAGCTCGCGCATACGAAGTACAGGAGCCACGGCCCCAGGTTCTGGGCCCTCGTCGGGAAAATAATCCCCGACCACAAGGAGAAGAGGAGGTGGCTTCGGGATAACGGATGGGGCTACCCCGGCAAGGGAAACGGGGCCGCGGCATCGCCGCCGGAAGGACGGCTCGCGCCCGACGGCTTTTCGGACGAGCCTTATTGACCCCTTACTCCCCGATGATTTTGACGAGCACCCTCTTGCTGCGCCTTCCGTCGAATTCGAAATAGAAAATCTGCTCATAAGTGCCGAGGTCGAGCTTGCCGTTCGTAATCGCCATGACCGCCTGGTGCCCCATGAACTGGCGCCAAATGTGCGCCGCCGCGTTGTCCTCGCCCGTGTCGTTATGCCTGTAGTCGGCGTTGTACGGGACGATTTTCTCAAGCAGGTGGATATAGTCGTTGTGGAGGCCGGACTCGTCATCGTTCACGACGACCGCGGCGGTAATGTGCATAGGATTGATGAGCACGAGCCCCTCCTTGACGCCGCTTTCCTTGACGGCAAGCTCTACTTTGTCGGTAATCCGGACAATCTGTATCTTCTTCTCGGTCTTGAATGTCAGGTAAGTCGTCTTGGATTTCAGGGGATCACCGTTGTTCAGGGTAGACTATCTTGCGCATCTCGAGCGCAGCTTGGGCGAAATGCGCCTGCGCGGCTTTTAAGTCTTTGGCTTCGAAGGCCGCAACTGCGGGCCCCATATGCCCGAGAACCGGGGCTAGGTAGCTTTCCGGGGATTCCGCAAGCTCGTCGAGGATGAAGCGGGGCTTGTTGGAGTTGAGGAACAGGACCATGTAATCGAGCCTTGTGCGGGCCTCTTCGATATTCCCCTGTTTTATGTGCCTGTGCAGCCATCCGTAGTCCCCGGTAAGGTGGTCAGGTTTCTTCGCGCTGCCGTGGTCTGGTTTCTTGCCGCTGCCCGGGCCGTCAAAAAGGCCGGCATTCGCCCAGATGCAGCGCATGGCCTCTGTCTGCTTTGCCAGGAAGGCCTTCCCGGCATTCTCCAGCTTCCCGGCATTCGAAACGGCCCTCTCCTTCTTCTCTTCGAGGAGGCGGATTGCCTTGCGGTGCCGGCTCCGGGCATCCTTGTCGAACCAGGGCAGGCGCATCGCCTCGGATTTCATGCCTTCAAGCGCTTTTTTCGCGCCCGTGAGCCCGATTTCATCCTCTGCGGACCGCTTCGCCCTCCGCTCGAGGTTCCGTATCGTCTTTTTGAGGCCGTTCCTCTTCGCGGCGTCCGCCCACGGGGTTTGGGATGCCTCGGTTTTCATCGATTCGAGCGTTTTTTTGGCGGCTGCGAGCTTCGCCCCGTCTCCTTCGGACCATTTGTCCGCCTTGCGGAGCCGCTTCAAGGGGCCTTGCAGGGCGTCCAGTTCGTCCAGCATGCCCCTGACGCGCAGAAGGACCTCTTTCTTCCGGTCGTCCGTTTCGACGAATTCCCTGATTCTCGCCAGGGCGGATGTGAATCGCGCAAGCTGTGAAAATACCCACTTGTCCCTCTCGACGCGCAGCGAGGTTTCCCGAAGCGCGGTGTACGCAATTCCACCGGCAATCCGGCTGTCCCGCCATGCGGTGAGGCGTTCGGGGACTGAAGTCAGGACCGCGCAGGCGCGGCCGAGCTCCAATGCGCGGTTCTTGCACGAGGGGGCGAGAACCGATTCGAACCTGCGGATGGCTTCGTCCATCCTGCCGAGGCCCACTATCTGCTTGAGCGGGCTGTCCTTCGAGGCGATGATAGGGCGCAGCTCCTTAAGCCCCGCAACAACCGAGGAGATGCCGGCATCGGCGACGGGGTGCGGCTTGTCCGCGACGGACAGGTTGAGGGCGATTATTCTCGATGCGAGGGCCCTGGTCGCCTCGGTTTCCGCGAAATAGCCCTCGCGCACGTGCTTCAGCTCGCGCACCGCGGTGATTATGTGGTTTTCCGTCACGACAATCCGTGTCGGGATGTTCCCCGCCTTCGCTTCCTTTTCGACATCGCGCCAGTCCCGGCCCCTGAGCAACGGCGGCATCGTCGCGCTTGAACACGGTCTTAACGTGCCAGCCGCTGATTGTGATGCCGAGCGATAAGGGCGAGCGGGTGTCGGTCGGCTTTCCGTCATCCGACCTTCCGACGCAGTACGAACCGCTGGCCAGCGCGGACGCTTCGAATCTATCCTTGGCCCGTGTCAGCAGATCCGTGCGTTTCGCATCGCTCCTTTCGAGGGACTTGGTCGCTGATGCGTCAATCTGAGCGTTAGCCATATCCGGGTTTTGCCTGTTTATAGTTATAAATATTGGTGTTGGGTAGTAATCCGCGAAGTCCGAGGACGATTCCGGCGTAACCACAGAATGCGAAGGGCATAAACAGCTTATCCACACCGGATTTGGAAAAAAGTATATATACCCAGCATTTCCCCTAGAAAAACAGGGGTTTGGATGGGCATGGAAGTGTCGGACGCCTTGGTAGTTTTGAAGTCGAAACTATCCCCACACCTTGACAAGGCATCCGCCGCGCTTGCCCGCCTCCCTTTTTTCAGGAAGCGCCGCGTCGAACTCGAGCCCGAGGAGCGCCTTGCGGTCTATCTCAGGCTGCGCGCGATGAAAAGGAAGATGGGGCTTCCGGGGCAGATGGATTTTGATGAGCAGGAAGATGGCGAAACGGAGGTTGTAGAATATGAAGGGCCAGTTATCCGCGGAGATGCTGATATTGATAGTGGTGGTTCTTGCAGTCGTTGCGATAGCGGCCACACAGATGCTTGGCACTGCGAAGGAGACGCAGAAGGGGATTGGCGAGCAGACGAAAAGGATAGGGCAGATGGCGGCCGAGTCCGTGAAGTCCGAGGAAGGGGGTTATTGCGCGGCCCCTGAGGATTGCCGGGAAGGCCTGGGCTGCGAGGCGTACAGGTGTGTATGACTGTGCTTATATCATGCCGAGGCCGAATAGAACAAGCCTTGGCTGATGCTGAAAAGAATTATCGCACCCGGGAGACCGGAGTGCGCCAGATTCCGGCGCTCTCCGAAAACCCTATTGGCTCGGGCGAGGCATAATCCACGGCCCAATAAAGGCAGCAGACCAACACCTACTGGCAAGCGCCCACAGATTGAGCAAGCGGAGACGGGGCTAGCCCTCAGGGGGAAATGCCCTCAGTCGGTTCCGTTGCAACCCACGACGGGTCGCTCCCACACCCGAAATGCCCGGATGCGTAATATAACGCGGTTTTTCCATATATAAAGCTTACGTCTAAATGTTTGACAAACGTCTAATGTTTGACACCCGTCTAATTTCCGGCCGATGTGATTGTTTTTAATCTTGCCGCAGAATTCCCAGCCAATGATAATCGAAATCGCGCTTGCCGTCATCGGTCTGGCCCTCATCCTGAAAGGCTCGGAGCTCGTCACGGACGCGGCAGTCCCGCTGGCCAGGTTCCTGGACACCACGTACGTTGCCGTGGGCCTCGTGCTGGTTTCGGTGCTCCTGAGCCTGCCCGAGCTATTCGTATCCGTGTCGGCCATGCTGAAGGGGCACAGCGGCGTCGGCATAGGCGTCATCATCGGTTCCATCATCGTCAACCTGGGGCTGATAATCGGCATCTCGGCGGTCATCAGGCCCCTGAAGATTCCGCGCCATGTGATAACGCGCGATTCCGTCTTCATGCTCATTGCCACGATAGTCGTCTCGCTCATCGTCCTCGAGGACTTCCAGGTCACGCAGAGGGACGGCATCGTATTCCTGCTATTATTCATCCCGTACCTGGTCAACATCTACGAGCAGGAGAAGGCGCTCGCGCTGAAGGAGAGGAAGAAGGAGTCCGAGATGATTACGAAGACGCTCCAGTTCACGGGCAAGATAGCCGGGACGGAGATAGTCATCCATGACAGCAGGCTGATTTTCATCGCGGGAATCGGGATGCTCCTCCTGGGGACGGAATTTTTCACGGAATCGCTCATCTCCCTGGCGGGCGGCTTGGGGGTTTCGGAAATCCTGATAGGCCTCACGCTCGGCGCCCTGGGCCCCAGCATACCCAACCTCGCTGCGGCGCTCCAGGCGGTCAGGCGCGGCTATGACGAGCTCGCGGTGTCGGAAACCATAGGCTCGAATATTTTCACCCTGCTGATTACGCTGGGCATCATCGCGATTGCCAGGCCGTTCCAGATCGACGTGATGACCGCGGTCGTCACCGCCCCCGCCTTGCTGATGGTGACGGTCGCTTTCTTCGTGTTCACCCTCAAGGGCACGATAACGAGGATTGACGGCGCGACGCTGATTGCGTTCTACCTGATTGCGATGGCAGCCGAGTTCTACATGAGAATGGGCGGATGAAAAGAAGAAAGCCGGGTAGAGGAAATGTCCTCCGGACCCCGATAGTCGGGGCGGGGATTTGAACCCCTCTAATCCGCTATCCACTGCGAGTATGATTCCCACGTTTTTGGGGCGCCTTTTTCCTAAAAAGGCGCAACTGCAGGCGGGCGCATAGCCGATCTGCCAACCCGGCTTTCAAACGGAACGCCGGCCGCCCGGGGCGATTAGCCGCCCGAACAAACCAGCCTTTCCAATTGGAATTGCTCTAATCCATTTAAAAATAATTCTAGGCTAGTCAATCCCGTTGCAATAGGCAATATTGAGGGCTCATAGCTCAGCTTGGTAGAGCGTCGGACTTTTATTTCTGGGAAAGGCAATAACCAAACGGTTTTAGGGCGCCTTTTCCCAAAAGGCGCAATCCGCAGGTCGAGGGTTCAAATCCCTCTGAGCCCGATACTACTTCTCATGCCCGCCGTTCAGGTTGGCATTGAGCTCGCCGACGGTCTCAAACAGGCGGCAGTTCTTGCGATAATACTCGAGGCACATCCTTCTTGCGGCCAGATTCGCCATCTCCCGGTTGCCGAAAAGTATTTCATCGGAGGTCATGACTGAAAACCCGCGCTTCAGCGCCTCTGCGGTCGTCGCCATCACGCAGATGTGCCTAATCCATCCGCCGACCACGATGGTGTCGATGTCGTATGCGCCGAGGATTGTTTCGAGGTCCGGCTCCTTGAATGCGTCCAGCGTCTTTTTGTAAAGCCGGATTGCGTCTGCGCCTGCGGCTTCGGATATCTCCGGGAAAATGTCGCGGTGCACCTTGCCGCTGACCAGTATGACGGGGATGCCGGATGATTGGGCGCTGGATATTACGGAGGCGGCCCTGGCGATGCCTTCGCTGAGCGGGCCGTGCTCGTACGTGAAGGAGCCCCGGTGCCGTTGCTGGAAATCGATGAGCATCAGCGCGACACGTTTCTTCCGCCCTTCCAAGCCGCCCTGCATCCGTGCGTCCGATGTCATTGGTCCTCACCAATTGCCGCCCTGGACCGGATGTCTCCGATAAGCCCTTCTGCGGAATCGAAATATGAGACGACGGACGCGTGGATTATCCGCTCGTGAAGCATCAGCGCGTCCATAGGCGGGAAACCGCTGCGGTGGAAAAGGATTTCATCGCTTGTGACGACCCGGAAGCCGTTCCATATCGCATCAAGCATCGTATCCCTTACGCATATGCCCTTGACCCAGCCGGCGAAGACGAGGGAATCTGAAAGGCTTTCGCTCAGGAAGCGGCGGAAAGGCGCGATCGTGAATGCGCTTTGGAGGGTTTTCGTGAAATGTGCCGGGTCCGGGCCTGCAGCCTCGAGTATCTCCCGCATCACCTGCGGGGAGCTTTCATATGTCACAAGGATAACCGGCCTGCCAGTTTCCCGCACCGCCCTGATGACGCGCGAGGTCCGCCCGATGCCTTCTTCGACGCTGGCGCCGGAATATCCGAGCTTGTCGCGGCAGGCCTCCTGCATGTCCACGACCACCATCGCGAACTTCGGCGGCCTTTGGCTCCTGAATGGGTAGATGAACTGCTTTTGCATCGTATAGGAATATGTTCGAAGCGAATAAAAAGTTATGCAAAATGGAATAAAATGAAATAAAAAAGGGGAACGACGGTTGGGCCGCAGCCATACGGCAGATGCGCGCCGCTCCGCGCCTCAGACGTCGTGGTAAAGGTGGAATTCATAGGGGTGGGGCCTAAGCCTTATCGGGTCGATCTCCTTGGCCCTCTTGTAGTCCGCCCAGGTTTCGATGATGCCCTTGGTGAACACCCCGCCCTGGAGCAGGTAGTCGTGGTCGCTTTCCAACGCGGATATCGCGGCCGAAAGGTTGCCGGGGAGCTGCCTGATATTCCTGGATTTCTCCTTGGACATATGATAGATGTTTTCAGAGACCGGTTCGCCCGGGCTAATTTTTCTTTTTATGCCATCAAGGCCGGCCAGCAGCATGGCCGAGAAGGCAAGGTATGGATTGCAGGAAGGGTCCGGAGGGCGGTATTCTATCCGTTTTGCCGCAGTATTGCTCGGGTTCGTCAGGGGTATCCTCACGGCTGCGCTCCGGTTGGCCTGGCTATACGCCAGGTTCACGGGCGCTTCGAACCCGGGGACGAGACGTTTATACGAGTTGGTGGTCGGTGACAAAATCGCCGCGAGAGATGGCGCGTGCGCAATCAGCCCCCCGATATAGTAGAGGGCGGTCTGGCTCAGCCCGGCATATTGGTCGCCTGCGAACAGGTTCTTTCCGTCCTTCCAGATGCTCTGGTGGCAGTGCATGCCTGAACCGTTGTCGTTGAAGAGGGGCTTGGGCATGAACGTAGCGACCTTCCCGTGCCTGCGGGCGACATTCTTGACGATGTATTTGTAGAGCTGGATGTTGTCGGCAGAGCGCGTCAGCCCGCTGTATTTGATGCCGATTTCGCACTGGCCCGCAGTGGCCACCTCGTGATGGTGCTTTTCGATGCTGATGCCGCACTTCATCATCGTAAGGATCATGTCATTGCGGATTTCCTGCAGGGAATCGTTCGGGGGGACCGGGAAATAGCCTTCCTTGAACCTGGGCCGGTAGGCGAGGTTCGGTCCGTCGCTGTTTCCGGAGTTCCATATGCCCTCGGCCGAATCGATGAAGAAATAGCCTGAGTTCTCCGTCTGGTCGAAGCGCAGGTCGTCGAAGATGAAGAACTCTGCCTCCGGTCCGAAATAAGCGATATCGCCCACCCCGGAGTCTTTCAAGAAACGCTCGGACTTCTTGGCGATGGTCCGGCAGTCCCGCTCGTAAAAAACCTTGCAGTGGGGGTCGAAGACATCGCATGTCACCGACAATGTCGAAGACGAATATGGGTCGATGAATGCCGTGGAATAGTCCGGCACGAGCTCCATGTCGCTCTCGTGTATCTCCTTGAAGCCGCGTATGGACGAACCGTCGAACGGCAGCACGTCGTTTTCGGAGAATTCTATCATCCCGATGGGCATCGTGAAATGCTGCCACTGCCCGAACAGGTCGGAGAATTTCACGTCGACAAGCTGAAGGCCTTCCTTTTCCGCAAGAGCTTTGGCTGATTTTGCATCCATTTCATTCACCCGGTCTCCCCCGGATACCGTTGTGCGCGTGAAGATATTAAAATACAGCTGAAATGCCTTTAAACAGAACAAAAAAAGGCATATTTTATAAATATCACCATCAAATGTTCGTAAATATGAGCAAAAAGGCGCAGGAAATAGATGAAATGGATGCCAGGATAATGCGCGAGCTTATCGCCGATTCAGGCCGGTCTTTCCGGAGCCTGGGCAAGCAGGTGGGCCTGTCCCCGGCCGCACTCGTAGAGAGGATAAAATCGCTCGAGCGGAAGGGTGTCATCACGGGATACGGGGCCAGGGTGAATTACCTGATGCTCGGGTTCGAGTTCATGGCCATCGTCGAAATCAGCATGTCCGGAAAGAACCTGATTTCAATCGAGGAGAAGATAGCGAAGCTCCCGCACGTCGCGGCGGTCTGGGACACGACCGGCGAATACGACGCCCTCGCCGTCGTGATGTGCAAGACGCGCGGCGAATTGAGCGCGGCGGTCAAGAGGATACTCGGGACCGAAGGGGTGCGGAAGACGAACACGAACATGGTGCTGAACGTCGTGAGCAGGCTCACGGAGTTCGGCGAGGTTTAGCATCCCGCCTTCCAGCCGGCTTGTCAGTGCCCGTTGCCGGTGCCGCTCAGGTTCTCCGCCCTCAGCGTCCCGAGCGCCTCGACGATGCTGTAGTTGAGGTCGCCCCACGCGTCCGCTATCAGGGGGGATTCGCGCACCCCGCGCCCGCACGTCCTCGAGAGGTAGTAATCCATATAGCCCCGGAAGCTCCTGATGTGGAGCTCGAGGCGCTTCATCCGCGAGGCGCCGAAATTGGACGCATCGTAATCCATATGGCCGGCTTCGCGGTAGTCCGGAAGCGAGCCCGCCCTTACCACGCCGCCGTGGAAGAGGGATTCGGTCTCGAGGAGTATCGGGTGGTCGGCATTCTCGATGAGGTTGAATAAAGCCTCGGCGTCCCAGGTCTCCTTGGACACGAGCGTACTGCCAATCGGGTCATGGATGTTCGCAAGGACGAAATCCGGGTCGAAGTCGTTCCCGAGCGGGTCGGCGCCGAACTTGTCCACGAGCTTGAGCGTCGTGGAACCGGCGGTCTTGACGCGTATCGTGAAGTCTGCCTTCCTTCCAGTCTCACGGTCCACCTGGCCAAGTATCGGGATGCCCCGCCTTTCGGCAAGGCCTATCAGGAGGCGCATGTGGCCTTCGAAGCGTTCTTTCACCTCGTCAATCTCCGAGGATACCTCCTTGAGCAGCCCCCGGACCTTGCGGTAAAGCCCCTCATGCAGGAACTGGGCCGCGAGGTCCGACTGGGCATCGTAGCACTTGAACAAAAGCAGTGAAATGGCCGCCGACCTCCAGACCATGCGCATGCTGACTGCGAGGTTGCGGTTCACCTCGTCGATGCTTCCGCGGGATGTCGCGGTATGCAGTTCGCGGGCGCCCATGCCCTTGAAAAACTGGGGCTGGGACAGGTCGATGACGCGCACGAACGCCTCCGGCCAGATGAAGGCGCGCTTGTCCGCCTGGTAGGGCGTGATGATGGGCAGGTATATGTCCCGGTTTTTCTTGTCCGGCGGAGCCTCGTCCTGCTCCCTCAGGATGCTGAACCGGCTGAACGAGCTCATGAGCGATGCGCATTCTTCGGGTGGGAATATTTTCGCGAGGTGCGGCGCCATTTCCATCCCGAAAGGATGGACCGAGGCGAGAAAGACGCATTTGCCGGACCAATTCTTGTCCACGGATGATGCGGAATACCGGGCGACCTCCTCGGTCACGACCTGGGCGTGCCGGAAAGGCGTGTCCCAGCGGCTATTGCCGAACCTTCGGTGGTAGAGGGAGCTTACGGTCTGGTAGAGCTTATTGCGCTCCCTGATGTCGGATGAAAGCGCAGTGATATCAATGGCCCTATGCATGGTATATATTATGTTAGAGAAAGTATTTAATCATGTATGTTATCTGTTCTTCATGCCCGTATGCGGGCTTCCGCGGGGTCAGGCTGCCAGAAGAATGCGCCGGTTCTCCGTTTCGACGGGTAGGTCGATGCCTGAAACCATCTGGAACAGCATGCGGTTGAGGTAAGGAAGCACCGGCAGCTGAATCTCTCCAAGCCTCTGCATGAAGCTGAGGCGCTCGCCGTTCTGGAGCGGGCAGAGCTTGTAGATATCGTGGCCGGCCGTTCCTTCGTCCGCCTTTATGTGCATCTCCGCAGGTGCGCACAATGCTCTCCAGCGGAACCATGCGCGTGTCGCGGCTTACGGTGTCGAGTGGACGCTCTTGTAGTGCGTGATGGGCTTGGGGTTGCTCGCGTAATCGACCACCGGCATGAGGCTGAAGTCGGTTATGCCGGCTTCGTTCACCGGGCCGCCTTGCGATGCCGAAATCGCGCAGGAAGGTCGCCACCTTGTACATCCGCGCATCGGTATGCGCGGTTATCATGGTGAATCCGGTCCAGTCGTGAATTTTGTCAACGGGAACCCCGTTTTGAGAGACTTGTTGATGCAGGCCCCCGATTCCCCTTGAACGGCTTTATCGACACCGCCACGGTGCGGTCGTTCAGCTCCGGGATACGCCTGTGACACTTCCGAGTAGTGGTTCGCTACGACAGCACGCGGAGGCCGAGCCTCTGGGACATCAGCTCGAGCATCGTTGCGGAGGATGCCGTTCGTCCTCTGCAGCGCAGGCTCCTCCTCATGACGATGTCGTGAGAGCCGGGCGACCTCCTCCGGGTATAGGTAGCTGATGGCATTGTCGCGCATGTCGCGGTAGGCGATCGTCTAGGCTGCCCCAGTCGGCTATCGGGCAGTATATGTTGAGCATCGGCCCCGCCCAAGCGGTCTTGACCTCGTCCCAGTTTTCGTGCACGGGAATACGCCAGGCATCTTGATCGACGCGGCCTTCGCTGTGCCGGGCAGGTGGACCGTCATCATGTCTGCGATTCTCGCGTACAGCACGACCAAAGGTCCGAGGGCTCTATCGAATTGTCATTCAGCAGGCTGACGTATTCTTCGGAGCGGTCGCCGCCCATGCTGTCGAGTTTCTTGAAGCAGTGTGGAGCAGGAACATGTTATCGAAGCCGGTCGTGAGCGGGATGTTCGGCCTGTGAGATACGAATCGTGACGAGTGGTAGAGTATCAGCTCGGCGACCTGCTTCGAGAACGGGTCGGCCCCGTTTGTCGAGGGAAGAAGCAGCTTGCCGCCGGACTGCCGCGCGGAGGACGTCGCAGCGTGGGCTGTAGATATCCTCGGCGCCGAGGGCTTACGTAGTGTGCCTTTGCCGGCATCACCTTCGCACTGGATTTCCGGCGAGAATGAGTATAGCCCGTGCCTGCGTGGACGGCAGATCGTTTCGACCTGCGGCGAGACTGACTATGCGCACGGGGAAAGGCATGGGCTGAACCACTTTGGGAGAAACCTGGGACAAGTACGCTGTGTTAGCCATAGTCATATTATGTTCGAAACCCCTTTTAAACATATGTTTTCCCATTTTTTAACACACTATTTTCATTGGGCTTACGCCTGAACCTTCGCAAACCCTGGTCGCTGAAAGTAGAATGATTTGTCTGTTTATAAACGTATGTCACAAAAATGTTCCGAAATTCGTATATTATCGCAAGAATCAGCGGAAAGCCATCTTGGCCTTCTTCAGTTCCTTGACGCTTTTGCACCCGCAAAGGAACGAGCATATGCGCATCTGCTTGAGGAATTTCTCTATATATGCGTCGAGCGTGTGCTCGCGCAGGGAGCGTATGAAGGGGTAGGCCGCGCCGCAGATGTCCGCGCCGAGCGCTATCGATTTCGCCCCGTCCATCCCGCTGCGTATCCCGCCGCTCGCTATCATGGGCAGGATGCCCCGGCACTGCATCACCGATTCCGCGGTGGGGATTCCCCAGTCCTCGAAGCCCTCGGCCGAATCCGCGCGGAGATACTCGACCTTGCTCCACGACGTGCCCCCGGCGCCCGCGACATCGAGCCATTTCACCCCGGCATCCTTGAGCCGTATGGCCACATCCTGGCTCATCCCGGCCCCGGTCTCTTTCGCTATGACCGGAACCTGCAATTTATCGCATGTTTTGGTTATTGCGCCGAGAACGCCCGAGAAATCCGTGTCCCCCTCGCCCTGGATGACTTCCTGGAGCGCGTTCAGGTGGACGGCGAGCGCATCGGCTTCTATCGATTGGACGAGCGATTCAATCTGCTCGAATGAGTATTTCTTCAGCTGGAACGCCCCGATGTTCGCTATGATGGGTACGTCAGGAGCCGCATCGCGGACGCGGTAGGTCCTGGCCAGCTCCGGCTTCTCGATCATCGCCCTCTGCGACCCCACGCCGAAGGCGAGGCCGTATTTCTGCGCAGCCTGCGCCAGGCTCCGGTTGATGGTTTCGGCATCTTCGTAGCCGCCGGTCATCCCGGTGATAAGTACCGGGTAGCGCAAGTCCCTGCCGAGGAATTTGGCGGAAAGGTCGACCGAATCGAGCGATATCTCCGGAAGCGCGTTGTGGATGAAATCCATGCGCTCGAAACCGGTGGTCTTGGCGTATTGGGCACCCTTTGCTATGACCAGCTCAACGTGGTCCTTCTTGCGCGATTCGGTCTGAGTCTTTGGCATAATACATATCCTGTGCCAAGATTTTTTATCGTTCCTGACCAGGCCCCTCTTCGCCCGGGCCCATGGAAAGCGTGCAAGAAAAAACAGGAAAGGGCGCTATTGCCCGGAAATCGAGCGTATGGCCGCTTCCGATGCCGCCCTGACGAATTCGTTCGGATCGTTCCCGGCCAGTTCCTTCAGCACCGGCAGGGCGCTGGAGACTTCCATCATCCGGAGCGCATTTGCGGCATCCCCGCGGACAGCGGGGTGCTTATCCTTAAGAGCCCTGAGAAGGGCTGCCTCCGCACGATGGTCGCCGATATTGCCGAGCGAGCGGGCTGCATAGGACCGCAGGGTATTGTCCGGGTGGTCCAGCGCATCAATCAGTGATGGGACGGCCGTGCCGCCCATCGCCACGAAAGATTCCATGTATTGAAGGTGATAATCCGGATTGCCGAATACTATGGCATCGAAAAGGAAGGGGATGGCGGGTTCGCCGAGTTTCCCGAGGGCCGAGATGGCGCTGGCCCGGACATAGTCGGATTTGTCCTCAAGTGCGAGAACGAGCGGCAGCGCCGCATCCGGGGGCTTGAGGATGCCCAGGGCCAGGGCCGCCTTGTTCCTCACGGGCGCCTCCTTGTCCTTCAGCATGCCGATGAGCCGGTTTGCGGATGATGCCGAACCCGCTTTTCCAAGGCCTTCTGCGGCAGCCGCCCGGAAGGCGGAATCATCGCTTTCAAGCATTTTTTCCATCAGGGGAACGGCCCTCGAATCCCCGAATCCGGCGAGGAAGACGAATAGGTCGAAGCCGTATGGATGGCCCTGCCCCGCAAGGCCGATGAGGACTGGAACTGCCCGCGCATCCGCGAGATTGGCAAGCGCTTTTGCGCATATGAGCTGCGTTTCAGGATTCCTGCCCCGGAGCTCGTCAAGCAGGATTGCGGATACCGAAGCGTCGGCGGTTTCCTCCAGTCGCTTGGACGCATCAAGTCTCTCGGCTTCATTTCCGAACTTGATGGCGTTCAGCAGCCCCCGCATATGCTGCTTTGGGCTGGTCATGCCGGATGCGGGGACGAGCCGGAGAAGCGGCATGTCCCCGGCGGGCTCGGCCATCGGCATCCTTTGGCGGATGCATGAGGAAAGTGCCATTGCAGCTATTACGGCTGGAAGGATTTTTTTGTCGTGGCGCATAGGTTCTACCACAACAGTATATATCTGGAAACATTTAAAGAAATTGTGATTTTATATGGAAAATCATCTTTATCTGGCGAGGGGGTATTTCTCCATGTACATCTGGGTCTGGAGCACGGTGAAGAATGGCAGTATCAGCAGGCAGTTCACGAGCAGGACGAAGAAACCGGAAAACGGGCTCGAGAATACGAGGTCCGCCCCGATTTTTACGACCGACACCGACAGAAGCAGGAGCACGGTCCAGAGCATCACGAAGTGCGGGTTCTGGATTGCCATCGCGACCGAGCGCCTTATCGAGGTCGGCGTGTCCGAGTTGTCTATGACGACGGCCGGAGGCACGAAGAAGAGCAGGAAGGAGAGCGCAAGCACGGCCAGGGGATATATCCATGACTGCAGGGGGTTGTCGTAGGTGACGAGCTGGAGTATGAACATTATCAGGAGGAACATGGTCATGATGTAGAATATCCTCATCGCATAGGAACCCATCGCGTTGATTACCTCGTGCCTGATGGACGTGAGCGTCCTTTTCGAGCGGATGATGATGTTGATGTTGACGATGGTGTCCCCCATGATGAACATGCCGAGCGCGTAGGCGATCGCCGTGATGACGATGTCGAGAAGCGAAAGTTCCGGGAGCGAGCCCGTGCGCAGGAAGACGCCCCCGAGCGCCAGGTATGTCGGGGCAGGCACCAGGATGGGAATCAGGAACGCGAGGATGAACGGGACCGAAAAGACGATGATAAGGCCCAGCCGCTTCAGGTAGAACTCTTTCGCATACTTGAAAGTCCTCGTTAAGTCATCTTCCATGCCCACACTTCGAGCGCATAATTTAAATAATTCTCGGATATCGCCGCGGGCGGGGATGGATGGGGGTGGGCCGGGCACGAGCCGGAGCGCGCACCGGATGGAGGGCGGCGCCGGCCCGGGGGATGGGAGCGAGCAATTAGCTTTAAAAAAGGAAGCAGATGAATTAATTCGAAGATTATACGCTTTCTAGAGGTTTTGATATGAAGACTATTGATGCGATTGTGGAAGGCGGAAAGGCCTCACCGGGCCCGCCGCTCGCGCCTGCGCTGGCCCCCATGGGAGTCAACATAGGCCAGGTCGTTGCGAAAATCAACGAGATGACGAAGGATTTCGGCGGGATGAAAGTCCCGGTCAAGGTCCACGTGGACCCGAAGACGAAGACGTTCACCGTGGAAGTCGGCAGCCCGCCAACGGCCGAAATCATCAAGAAAGAGGCCAAAATCGAGAAGGGCGCAGGCAACAGGGAAGCTCCGGCAGGCAACCTGACCATCGAGAAGGCCATCTCGATTGCCAAAACGAAAAGGAATTCGCTCGGAAAAGACCTTCGCGATACGCTTAAAGAGGTGCTCGGTTCATGCGTTAGCATGGGAGTCACCGTCAACGGCAAGAACGCGAAGGAGGCAATAAAGGAGGTAAACGAAGGAAAGCACGACTCGCTGCTCAGTGGATGAGGACATGAGACACGCGCTTTTCCTGCTCCTGATATTGGCGTTATCCAATGCGTCGCTCGTCTGGCAGTACAGCACGGACGGCGCAGTCAACGGGAAGCCGGTCATCTTCCAGGGCGCCGCCGTGGTCGCCTCGGATGACGGCATCGTCTACGGCCTCGACCCCGCGACCGGCGTCCGGCGCTGGCAGACGACGGTCGGGAAAAAGCCCAACGACCTCATTCTCGCGGACAACTCCATATACGTTTCCACCAGCAACGGCAGGATATCCAAGCTCGGGGCGAACGGCGTGAAGCAGTGGGAGGCGAACCTCAACGTCTCCACGTACAATGTCTCTAGGCTTTACGGGGCAAGCGTGAACGCAAAGGCGGTCTACGTGACCGCCAACAACGGAGTATACGTAATAGAGAAGAACGGCTCCATAGGGAAGAAGATCGCCAACTACAACGATACTGTGCTTACGCCGCCCACGGCCGGGACGGATTTCATCCTCTTCGGCAAGGAAGGCGACCTGATGAAGATAAACGAGGCGGGCTCCGTGCTCTGGAGGACCGGCCTCGCGGAAGGCTCGTTCTGGCTTTCCGAGCCGGTCATCGAAGGCAACGTGGTCTATATCGGCTCCCTCGATGACAAGATGCACGCTTATTATACGACCAACGGCGCCGAGCTCTGGGGCGTGCGCACCCGCAACTGGGTCGTCAGCACGCCGCTGGTCAAGAACGGCGTCGTATATTTCGGCAGCAATGACGGGAACGTCTACGCGCTCGACGCCGGAGACGGCAATGCGAGGTGGACCGCGCAGACGCAGCTTGCGGTTCAGTCCCAGCCCGAATCGGGAGTGATGGGCGGCATAGAGGTCATATTCGCAGGCGGCACGGACAAGAGCATCTACGCGATTTCAACGGAAACGGGCGAAATCGTCTGGAAGGGCTCTTCGACCGCGGCGGCCGGCAGCCCCCTGTTCTACCAGAACAAGGTCATTTTCGGCTCGGATGACGGAAAGGTTTACGCCTACAGCACCGAGCGCGCCTGTTCCATCACGAACCCGCACGAGGCCGACCTGGTCGGCTTCAAGGAGCTCGTCGTGAACGGCAAGCACGTCTCGGAAAGCGGCGGTGCGACCGTGCTGGTCCAGATAAACCAGGGCGAGTGGCTCCAGGCGAACACGACCGATGTCGACTGGGTGTATTACGTCAATCCGAAAACTATGCTCGTGCCCGGGCTCAACGTCATCTCCTGCCAGGTCTCGGATGCAGGCGGCAGCGAAATCGGCCCGGCGTTCACGACGGTGACAATCAACCATGACCCCGGGACGCCGCTCAGCGACCTGGTCGTGACGGTGTCGCCGGACATCATCGAGGGAAGGAACTTCACGGTGTATGTCAACGACGCCGATGACGGCTCTTCCGTCGACAGGTTCAACATCACCGTCGATGGCAAGGCCTACAAAAAGGACAAGAACTTCACGACGAGCATCGCCACTCCGGGCGAGTACGTCATTTCCGTCAGCAAGATAGGCTTCAAGGACGCGGCGATTAAAATCAACGTCAACGCGAGCGGCGTCAACCCGCTATACCTCGCGGCCGGCGTCCTGCTGATAGTCATTATCATCTGGCAGGTATGGACCAAGGTCCTGAAAAAGAGGTTCGCCGCCAAGAAGAAGAAATGATTTGTCATAATCGGCGCGTTATACCGGGTTTATCATGTTGGGGTGACCGGATTAATACCCAAAGGTCTATTTTGGATAAAAAAGCTGATTATTCCAATAATTAAACCCAAGGCAGTTAGTATAAGCATTAATACGGCGATAGAATTTGCATCGAGCAAAGGTTTTTCTAATAACTGATTTGAAATCGAGACGACTTCTTTAAGATGTTTAATCTTCTCATCTGAAGATAACGTTTTTAGATTGTCATTTAATTCATTTCTGAGTTTTTCTAGATTATTATGAAGCTGTTTTGGAATCCGTTTTCCCAATTAATTTATGAAATGCAATTTTTAAAGAATTGTCTACTTTTGCTAATCGATCGTTTGCGACCGCTTCTCCAAACATCAATTAAAAGGTTATTTAGATCTGTCTCAAGTTCAGCCATTGTTGAGGGTTCTATTTTCTTTTCATCTACCTCGCACAGAGATAGATAACGCCGAGTCATCTCTGCGAATTTATTGAATGCTTGTAAAAATATTTGGCTATTTAATTCCGAATCTTTTATAGCATTTTCTAGGTCGTATGCAGAATTTATCAAACGAGTTTTAAAATCGCTTACCATCTTGTTGTCACACCCACAATGGTTGAGCTAAATAAAAGTCCGATTACAATTCCAAGTATGAATATTCCTGCGTCTATAGGATTACTTATTACGAAGGCAAATATGGCTATAAGATAACCAACCGCCATTAGTGCAAACAAAATTTGTTTGTTCTTTAAGATTATATCAAGAAAGGTTATTTTCTTCAACATAATCCACTCCTGAAGCAGTTAATCTTGCACTTATGAAAACAGAGCCAAGAGCTTTAAATAATGTTACTCTACCTTTTTCTTCAAGATATAACATATTCGCAGCCAATTCTTATTCAGGTATTTTTAAGACGCTTATTAGGTCATCTCGCGTACTGTGAGCGTAGGGAGTCTTAAAATAAATATCATATAGATGTTTCAGAATTTTCTTTCGAATTTCGTCCCGGTTCTTCTCCATCTTCTCAACCCACAAAATTGATATTTGCAAATCTTCTTAATGCCCAGTGCTTTATTCGTTTTTTTTAGTATAATAGGTACATTGATACTATTCTCATCTCAGAGTATTGGCGATTTCATTCCACCGTGACTGATTTCGCCAGGTTCCTCGGCCTGTCCGGGTTGATGCCCCTAAGCACGCTCGCGTGGTATGCAAGGAGCTGCAGCGGCACGATGAGCGCGAACGGATAGAGGACGGGGTCGATGCCAGGCGGTAGCGGAATCGACAGGTCGCTTTCCTTCCTCGCCTCGTCGTCGTCGGTTATGCTCAGGATGAACGCGCCCCTCGCCTTGGCTTCCCGGATATTGCCAAGGAGCTTCTGCAAGGTCTCGTCTTTCGGGGCGAGCGCCACCACCGGGACGCCCGGCACGATGAGGCTGAGCGTCCCGTGCTTCAGCTCTCCGCCGGGATACGCCTCCGAATGGATGTATGTTATCTCCTTGAATTTGAGCGAGCCTTCGTAAGCGATGGGGACGTTCCTCCCCCTCGCGATGAAGAACGCGTTCTCCTTCCCGGCTATTTTCTGGGCGATGGCCTTGATTTCATTGTCATGGCCGAGCATCGCTTCTATAAGGCCGGATACCGGTTTCAGCTTCTCTTTCCCGTAGAACATCTTGTAGATGACCGCGAGCTGGGCCGTGAACGTCTTTGTCGCCGCCACGCCCACCTCCGGGCCCGCATTCAGGAATACGACGCAGTCCGCGAGCGTGGTTATCGTGGAGCCGACGACGTTCGTAATCGCGATTTTCCTGCATCCTTTCCCGAAGCGCAGGGCCTGCAGGACGTCGGCTGTCTCCCCGCTCTGGCTGATTGCGATTATGAGGGTCTTCTTGTCCGGTTTCGCGATGAATGGGTAGTCGCTTGCGATGTAGGCCTGGGCCACCTTGCCCGAGTTCTGCAGGAGGTAGGACAGCATGATTCCGGCGTGGAAGGAGGTCCCGGCGGCGATGATATCGACGCGCCCGCATGATTCGATAAGCTTTCCGGCCTCTGAAACGTCGGATGCGAGGCTCTCGTTGATGAAATGCTTCTGGTCCGCGATTTCTTTGAGCATGAAGTGGGGATACCCGCCCTTCTGGGCCATTTCCACGTCCCAGTCCACGGATATCTGCTTCCGGGTCGCCTCGGACCCGTTGTGTTCGTATATCTTGTAGCCGCTCCTGCTTATGACGGCGATGTCGCCTTCCTGGAGCGGGATGAACGTGCGGGTGTATTTCAGCATCGCCGGGATGTCCGAGGCACAGAGCATCTCCCCCTTTCCCGCACCTATGACGAGCGGGCTGTTGCGCCGTGCCATGAATAGGCGCTCTTCGGTGTCCGAGGCGCTCATGGCGACGATGGCATACGAGCCTTCGAGCATGTTGACCGTGCGGATGAAGGCCTTGAGGAGGGGCTGCGTTTTGGCGTTCTCCTCGATAAGGTGGGCGATGACTTCGGAATCCGTCTGCGAGGCGAACTTATGGCCCTTGGATGCGAGCTCGTCCCGGAGCTTGGTGAAGTTCTCTATCACGCCGTTGTGCGCCAGCACTATCTTGCCCGAGCAGTCCGTGTGCGGATGCGCGTTCTCCCTGCATACGGCTCCGTGCGTTGCCCACCGGGTGTGGCCGATGCCGATGTTTCCGTCCATCGAGGTGAAACGGAGGGCGGCCGAAACCTCTTCCACCATGCCTTTGTCCTTGCGGATTTCAACCTCGGTGGGGGTCTGCAGGGTTGTCTGTACTTTACGCACCGCTATGCCTACCGAATCGTAGCCCCTGTATTCGAGCCTTTTCAGGCCGTCGGTTATGACCTGCGAAGCCCGCCAGGACCCACGTATCCTATTATCCCGCACATCAGTCATCAATACAATGGCAAGATAATAAAGGTTTATTTAATGAATTCGACTTTCGCGGTATCCCGGTCGTAGAGGGCGAGCGTTATCGTTTTCCCCATGCCGGACAAGTCGGCGACATCCTGCGAGCTCCGAAGGAGCCTCTCCCGCACGGCCCGAAGGGTTTCCACGTCCGTATCCAGTATCACGATATGCCTGTTGCCGTCCTTCTCCCCCACTCCCGGCACATGGCCGCTGTCCAGGAAGCCGGCGTATCTCAATGACCCGATGGCTGAGAGGGAAAGGGGCTGGCCGCTGGATGCCGCCCTGAAGTCCTCCGTCACGCAGAAAATCTCGTTCGGACTGGAATCGAATATCTGACGTGGGCCGTTCACCCGGCCAAGCCGGTAGGGGTCGTAGTATATTATCGCATGCGAATACTGGTTTTCAGGCGTTATCCCGTTCGACATGGAATACTCCCACGTCCTGATGGTGGCTGCCCTCAGTTCCTTGAAGATGTCGTCGGGCACGGCCTGTGTGATGGACAGCCATTCGAGGTCGAAACGGCCTTCCGTCCATCCGCTCCAGTTCTCGAACAGGGGGTGCACATCGTTGCCCAAGCCTGCCGAATCCAGGATTGCAGAGGCGTTGAGGGCCTGTGTCCTAGCATTCCATCTCGAGAGCATATCTGCGTCTTCTATGATGGCGACCCCGTGGGGAATGGAATCGATGATGTGGTCGATTTGCGGGTCCCTGGTCTTTTCGCCCTTGATATGGAATTCGTGCGCCGTCTTCTCCCCGCCGCAGCTCTTGTGAGTCGACACATAGCCCCTGCCGAACGGGTCCAGGACCTTGAAGACCCCCCCTTTCCTGACGACAGAGCCTGCGGTCCGCTCATGTATCACCGGGTGGCGGAGCAGGGTCATGAGATTGAAAAGCGCGGATCTTGCATCCACGCATTGCTTCACCCCTATCATGTACTCGCCGGGGGACGGATGCAGAAGGGGGCCGAAAGATTCGGTGAATTCGGAGACGACCGAGACCACGCGCTCATTGCCGAGCAGCAGCGCCCTCTTGGACAGCTCGATGGGTATGGGTTTCTTGTCCCTCATCGCCCCGTATACTGTTTCTATCATGGGCCGCTCCGCATGATTGCGGTAGAAATCGTGTTTCCGTTCATAGAACGTTCTATTTGCCTCTGCCAGATAACGTATTTTCGGGCTCGTCATTTTCATCTACCTGGAAGCCCCATAGCAAAGCCAAACCCAGTTGAGGCTGGGGCCGGTTTTGCTAGGGGGTTGTTTCCGTATTATATAGTGTTTAAAAGTGCTTATAATGGTATCGATTAAATACATATTGAAACTTATTTTGACACAATATAATAATTAATATACCGGCCGTGGAATCACATCATGGCAAACAGACTTCCACAGGGGATGCGGCATGTTGCGGCGCTCCACCACGAGGAGCATGTGCGGAGGCACGCCATATTCAAGAGCTACCATGCCGAGGACCAGCATAAGCGGATACATGAGATGATACGGGAACGGAAGATGCTGGACCCTATAGAATCTGCGTACGCCCTCCAGGAGGGGAACAAGGGGCATGCGGCCCGCGTGTCCGGCTTCCAGGGGGAATTGCCGGAAAAGATAAAGACGCTCATGCTGGTATGCGCCGATGCGCGCATGGGGGGGATGTTCGATTTCGATGATTTCGCGAGGCGCGGCATCGCCGCGGTGTATGTGGCCGGCAATGTGTCCGACTTCCTGAACACATCCGGGGTGAAGGAGGTCTTCAGGCGAATGGACAAGGATTCCTCGATAGTCATCGCCGGCCACGCCAAATGCGGCGCCGTCCATTGCGCATCGGAGAAGGAGCAATACTCCCACCTCAAGAACATCGCCGTCCTCCTCCACCTGGTCTCGCCGACCGGGGAGCTCGACAACCTGCGGGCGCAGGCCGGGACGCTCGCCGCGAACGAAGCCTTCCAGAAGCTCACCGCCAGGAAGAACGTGCGAATCGTCAGCGCTTTCGTCGATATCGCGCACCATGAGCCCCAGATACGCCTGGTGGACGGCGACAAGGCGCAGGAGCAGGATAGGGAGCTCATCGACAGGCTTGACCGGGCCTTCCGGCGTTCGAACGGAGGCATGGACCTGTCTTCGCACCAGTTCGCGCATGCCGTAGTGATATCCGGGCCGGCGCTCCCGTTCGACGCGCGTGAGATATTCTCCGCGGGCTCGAACGAGATATTCTGCGTGACCGGCGGGGATTATGGGGGGAAGAAGCACAAGGGCCACCTGTCCGAGGCCGAGATTGCCACGGTGGAGATGGCGTCGCTGGGGATGCTCGACGAGCAGTCGGTGGCGTCAATCGAGTATTCGGTCGAGAAGAACAAATCCCAGCATATCCTCCTGCTCCATACAGACCTCGCGGTCATCGATGCATGGGAAGCGCAGTTGATAAGGAAAAGCGACATCGTCTCGAACGCCCTCATCGAAGGCAGGCTCGAGATAACGACCGCCGTGTACGATTCGAGCACCGGCCGGGTGACGATGGTGCGCCACCTGGTGAACGAGGACGCCGCGGCCGCGATTTCCTCGAAGGTTTGACGGGCGGCCCTTTCCAGCCGCACCCCCGAACAGGGTTTCCCAGCCCATCAATCCAGCAGCGCCAGGACAGACGGCTCCCTTATGCGCCTGTTGAGCACGGATTTGTGGTCTTTCGGGAAATCCTTTATCGACTGGTGTATCATCTTCCTGAGGTCTGGCTCGACAGTGGAGACATACGAGTTGATGCCTTCCGCTTCGACTTCGGGAACGGTCAGGACGTGCAAATGGACGCCCAGGTGCTGCATGATTGTGCTCATGATAGGGTCGTTCTTGACCTTCCTCCGGATGTTATTGGCTTCGAGGACGTCCTTGCCGAGAAGGTAATAGTCGCGGAGGCCGAGGGTGACTATCGAATAGCATATGCCCCCCAGCTTATAGGGCCCGAAACTGCTGAACGGATTAAGCACGTTGGAGCCCGTCGCCAGGAACACGCTGCCCGCGACGTCGTAGTCGCTGGACTCCTTCAGGTTGAGGTATCGGATTAGCGTTTCCCTCGGGTTGGCGATGTCCGGCGCGCATATAAGGCCGCAAACCGGCTTCTGGATGCTGCTCCGGCGAATCCTTTCGGGGTGGTTCTCCGGAAGGTGGTCCATGACGTAGCGCATGAGGCCCGCCATGTCGTCCAGTATCGTGTGGACGTGGAGGTTGTCGTCGATGCGTATCTTCAGGCCGGTCCGGTAATTGAGGACGCCGCAGTTGACATGCACCGGAATCCGCTCCAGCTCGTTGTCGGCGTCCAGCGCCGTCCTCAGGTACTTCTTGGATTTCAGCGGCTCCTTGACCGTGTCTATGCTGGTGAGGAAATCCTCGGCGCTCGTGCCCTCGTGGGCATAGACGTTTTTCAATAGGAGATAGAGGTCATCGTCGTTATCCAGCATGATTGTCTTTTCTTTCTTTGCGGCTTTTATCGAAGAAGGAGATTTCCGGCTTTATGTTGTAGAGCAGGCCCCGGATGGTTTTCCAGGCCTCGTTGGAATGGCTCATGCCGCAGTTGATGGCCGAGTCTGGGTTGATCATCTCCACCTCGGTTTCGGGATTGTACACGAGCTTGTTGACATCCGGCACCTTTATGTCCGCATGGCCGGAAATCTGGACGACCGTCTTGTGCAGGACGCCCGGACCCTGGTCCACCCTCACTTTTTCCCCGAATTCGCTCAGGCTGGAGTTGAGTCCGCCCTTGATGATGTCCTTGATTTCGATATAGGATTGCTTGTTCACGACCGAGCCGGCGATGGTCACCCGGGAAATGAGCACCTTTACCCCGCGGGCGGCGTATTCCAGGATGAGGCTCCGCAAAATCTGATTTTCCACCGCACCCCCGTCGCGCGCGTCTGCGCAGCGGACCTGGATGACGTGCTGCACCTCGTCAACCGGATAGTTGACATTGAATGATAGCGTTGCTCTGGTTCCCATATGTACTCAGTCCGGGTACATCCGGCCCAATCCCATGCGGGATGGCGGCCGTCTCGGCTATGGCTGCTGCCATTCCGAACCCCCCGGAAAATAGTTGGTTGCTATGGATTATATGGATTTCGGTTTTGCGTTTTTTGGCGGACTGCGGGTTTCTTCGCCCTTCCGCTTCTTGTCGATGGCCATGCCGGCTTTCAGTATCCCCGCGAGGAGCTCGTATGGGTCCGGCGGGTTGCCCGGGACTTTCACGTCAACCGGGACGACGCTCTCGACGCGCCCGTCCCCGGCCAGGGCGTAGCTCCCCTTGAACGGCCAGCCCGTGCATGCCCCGTCCCCTGCGGCGACGACGGCGCGGGGTTCGGCCATGGCTTCGTAGCTTTTAATCAGCGCGACTTTCATGTTCTGGGTGACCGGCCCGGTGACTATGAGGACGTCCGCGTGCCTCGGGGAGGCTACAAAGTGCACGCCGAAGCGCTCCGCATCGACGCGGGGGGCCATCATGAGCTGCTCCTCGAGCTCCACGTCGTTCGGCGAGCCGGCATCCACCATGCGCACGTGGATGGAGCGCGAGAACAGCGACATAGGCCGCTGCCTGAGCAGGAGCGCGACCTCGCGCACCGCAGGGTCGGGCGATTTCTCCGACACGCGGTCCGGGAAATATTCGAATGCGAGCTTCAGTGTTTCAAGCATATCAATCCCTCACAGGTCTGTTCCGGCATACGACATATTGAAACTCTTGTTTATCAGCGGGAAATCCGGCACGATGTCGCCGGGGACGAGGTTCTCGGCGCCGCGCCAGTTCTTGAACGACGCGGTCCTGCATGCGAGCCGCTCGATTTTGCCGTCATCGGAGAGCTCGACGAGGAACGCACAGCCCCCGCGCGGAGCCTCGGCCCAGCCGACCCCGGTTCGCACGGATTCCTCGCTATCGGCCACCGCAGGTTCGCACTGCAGCTTGCCTGATGGCATGTGGGACGCGAGCCAGTTCACCAGCCGGACGGATTCCTTGACCTCCGCGAGTTTCACGAGGAATCTCGCGAGGACGTCGCCGGTCTTTTCCGTCGATTCCCTGAAGCCCGCATCCGCATAGGCCGAATAGGGAAGCGATTTGCGCAAATCGCAGCTAACCCCGCATGCGCGGGCGACAGGGCCCACGAGCGCGAGGTCTGCCGCTGCCTTCTGGGGGACGGCGCCGGTCGAGAAAACGCGGTTGAGGTATGTCGATGACTCGAGCGTGAAGCGCTCCACGCGCGCAAGCCGCTTCTCGAAATCCGCCAGCGTGGAAGCGATTAAGGCCAGCTTCTCTTTCGGAAGGTCGCCGCTGACGCCGCCAACGACGCACATACCGCGGAGGAATCGGCTCCCCGTGACTTTCCGGTTGAGCCTCATCATGTCCTCGCGGAGGACTGCGAACCTTGATGCGGACATCGTGAAGCCGACATCGGTCGGCATGCCGCCGAGGTCCGAGAGGTGGCTGTATATGCGCTCGAGCTCCAAGAGGATTGCGCGTATGTATTCGGCGCGCTCCGGGACCTTGAGGCCGCAGGCGCGCTCGACCGCATGGCAGTAGGCGACCCCGTTCGCGACGGACTCGTCCCCGGAAATCTGCTCAATCACGGGCAGTATTTCTACGGCGGCCTTGCCTTCGACGCTTTTCTCGACCCCCCGGTGCAGGTAGAACATGCGGGTTTCCAGCTTGTTTATCTGCTCGCCCACGATATGGAACCTGAAGTGCCCCGGCTCTATTATGCCGGCGTGCACCGGGCCGACCGCCAGCTCGAATTCCCCTTCGGCCCCGGTGCCCTTTATCACGTAATCATCGTTCTTCTGCCGGACCAAGGCCTTGCCGCCGACCGGATGCTTGTCAGGCATGCCGCTTTCAGGGTGGAAGATGAGCGGCCTGGAATCGGGTATCCCGGAGAGTCTCAGGCCGGTTAGGTCCTGCATCTTGCGCTCGTCCCATAACGCGGCGTTCACCGTCGCAGATAGCGCGGCGAACTCCTTCCCCTTGGCCCGGAGTATGAGCATCCGGCCTATCGCAGGGACGCGGAACAGGTAGGAGACCTCGAATGCGCCCCCGGGGCGGGACGAGATGAAGCCTGAATCGAAAATCGCCCCGTTCGCCATGCTAGCCTTGCAGGCGGGGACGAGGTCGCTCTGGCGGAGGGACGCCCAGATGCAGGCGCCGCGCTCGCTCCATGCCTCGATGGCCCCCTGCTTGAGTGATTTTTGGATTATTCCGGAGAATTTTTTCGTTTCGTCAGTCATATCATCCACCGATTACTTCCTCGACCACCATCGAGATGAGCCGGATGAGCGGTTCGGGCGGCGTCAGGCCGAAATAGACCGCGAGCAGCAAAAGCGCCAGGAACGGCACGACCATCAACAGGGATGGTTTGAATTTTTCGACCCCTTCGGGAATTTTGCCGAAGCACATGCCGGAAGCGCGGTAAAGCAGGCTCGCGAATGTGATCGTCGTGCAGATTATGAACAGGAGGGCGACCAGGTACTGGCCCCCGGAAAGCGAAGCCGCGAGGACTCCCACCTCCGAGATGAACGTGCCGAAAGGCGGGCTGCCGGAAATCCCGACCGCGATGAAAACGAAGGGGATTGCGACCACCGGGACCACTTGGGCGGCGCCGCTGATGAGCCGTATCTCCTTGGTCTTGAACGCCAGCGCTATCACGCCGCTTGAGAGGAAGGCGAGGGGCTTGGCGAGGGAATGGGACACCATGTGGAAGAGCGCGGCGAACATGCCTATCGGCCCCCCGAGGCCGAACGCGAGGACGACTATCCCCATGTTCTCGACGCTGGAATAGGCCAGCATGCGCTTGAGGTTGTCCTGGTAGAAGAGGCGCAACGCGCCCACGGCAAGCGAGAGCATGCCGAACACGATGAGCAGGCTGGACGCGAAAGACACGAGCTCAGGGTACGGGGCCAATATCTGGTAGGCCCTCACAATCCCGTGGAACGCGATGTTCAGCAGGACGCCGGATAGCAGGGCGCTGACAGGCGTCGGGGCCTGGCTGTGCGCGTCCGGAAGCCACACGTGCAAAGGCACGAGGCCTACCTTCGTACCGAACCCGACGAGTATGAATGCGAAGGCGATTTTCATGAAGAACAGGTTCACGCCGGTATGCGGGGCGAGGAGGCTCGGCCAGTCCCCCCATGATGCCGAGTCCGGCGGAAGGACCGCGTACATGAGGAACATGATGCCTACGAGCGCGAGCAGGATGCCCACCGAGTTTATTATGAAGAACTTCCAGGCCGCCTCAATCGAGCTGGTCGTGTTATAGAAGCTGATGAGGAAGACGGACGCCAGCGTCGTGGCTTCAATCGCCGCCCACATCACGACGATATTCGAGGCGAGGGGGGCCACAAGCATCGCCGCGAGGAAAAACGAGAGCAGGCCGTAATATGTCCCCAGCCGGCTTTCGTCCACGGTCTTTTCCTCGACCTCGTGCCTGAGGTAGCCGATGGAATAGATGAATACGAAAAACGACACCAGGGCGGTCAGGGAAGTGAAAAGCGCGGAGATGGAATCGAGGTAGAGGAGGCCGTAGGACTCGACGTACGGCACCGGCGCCTGGATGAAGCCCCATGTCACGAAGAGCGCGAAGAATGCTGCGAGCGAAGCGCCTGCCACCGCGGCCAGTTCCGCGGCCCTGGGGTGCTTGGACAGCAGGAACGCAAGGATTCCGGAAATGATCGGCGGCAGGATTATGAGTTCAAGCATGGGTTCACCTTTTCTCTATGAGTTCATCGAGTTCTTTCGTATCGAGGGTGCCGACCGTGCCGCGTATCTTGAGCGCCAGGAGCATGGCGACTATTATCAGGATCACCACGTCGAAAAGGGCGACCGCGTCGCTTACGAAGGGCAGCTGTATCGGAAGGGCTATCGGAAGCAGGACCACGCCGTTCTCCATGAGGAGGAATCCGAGGAGCTGGAGCAGGAGGTTCGTCTTGACCGCGATTATGAGCATGCCTATCAGGATGAGCGACAGCACGAGCGGCAGCATGATGGTGGTCCCGCCGAGTATCGACGAGAGCAGGAACGCGAGGACGATGAGTATGCCGGAGTATGCCAGGATGCGCGCCGGGGTGACGTAGGAGCCGGTGAAGAGCGGGTCGAAGTCGAGGTTAAGCCTCAGGTCCTCCTTCGTCGCACGGAACACGTTGTAGAAGCGCGTGGGCAGCAGCTTCACTTCGCCGGGCATCACCCTGAACAGGTTGAAGAGCATGACCGGGATGAGCAGGAATTTCAGGATGAAGGTCGTGCCCACGCGGAAATACAGGTCCGGGGCGCCTTCACCCAGGGCGGACACGGCGAAGATGATGACGAGGCATGCGCTCTGTATCATGTAAAGCTCGACGCTGCGGTTGAATGTCGCGCTGAAGACGAAATACAGGGAGCTCAGCAGCATCACGAATACGAGCGCCGTTTCTATGGGCGACTCCGCCGGCCCCGGTGCCGGACAGCGTCGTGAGGAACGAGAGCAGTGCGAGGAGCATCGCGAGCATCAGGAGCTCGCCGACCTTGAACAGGCGCACCTTCACGCTGATGCTCTCCACGACCGCGGTGAGCATCGCGAGGAGAAGCGAGACGCCGAGCACGAACACCGAGCGCATGATTGGGTCCGGCAGACGAGAGCGGCAGGAATATTATCGGGATGAGCGCGAATAGGAGGAAAATCTTCGACGCATGGGCCCATTCGACGAAGGCGAGGCCGGGCCCGGAGTTCTCGAGTATCATCGCTTCGTGGACCATGGTGAGCTCGAGGTGCGTGGCCGGGTTGTCGAACGGAAGGCGTCCGGTTTCCGCCAGGATGATGATGAACAGGCCGAGCGCCGCTATCCAGTGCGCGGGCGACAGCGCAAGCGCATCCCATGCGATGCCGCCTGATGCCAGCGGGGCGATGACGTTGAAGCCGCCCGATGCCGCCAGGAAGAGCACGACCGCGAAAAGAGCGGGCTCGATGAGCACGGAATAGAGCATCTCCCTGCTCGAACCCAGCCCGCCGAACGAGCTTCCCGCGTCAAGCCCGGAAAGCGCCGTGAGGAAGCGCCCGATGGAGAAAAGGTATGCGAATACGATGATGTTCACCGCGAGGAATGAGACCGGCGAGAGGACGGGCAGCATGACGGACGCTATCGCGACCGAAACGAATCCGGCTACCGGGGCGATGACGAAGATGAACGACGTGGTGGAGCTCTTGGATTCGCCCTTTGAAAGGAGCTTGGCCAAATCCAGGTAAGGCTGGATTATGGGGCTGCCGGACCTCCCCTGCAGGCGGGCCTTCACCTTGCGCATGAGCCCGACGATGAGCGGGGAGAAGCCGAAGATGAAGATTATCTGGAGGAATGCCAGGAGAGCGGGTGTGGTGTCAGCAGCCATAAGGATCACAGCAGGGCATATATCAGTACTAATCCCAGCGTCACCATCAGGTAAACCAGGTAATCGCTTAGTTTTCCGGTCTGGAAAAATCTGGAGTAGGGCGCGAGCGCCTGGTACACGAGGGATATCGGCGTATATATCGTATAGTTGAACAGCTTGGACCCGTAAGCCGCCGGCTTTGACAGCGGGTCAAGCCAGACGTTGAGGCTCCGGGTTACCGGCATGGCGAATCCCGCCGCAGAATACTGCATGCGCGAAGTCACCGGGATGAAGCCGCAGGCCCATGTGTCGCCGGATTCCTGGCGCCTGCCCCTGCCGGAGAGCCAGGCCACCCCTCCGAGAAGGACCGAGCCAAGCACGAGCGCGAGCAGGATGGTGGACGTCTGGAGCCCCTCGGATGCGGCCACCAGCTGGAAGCTGGATGCTGCGGTGAAGCCGAAGGAATCGAAAATGCCGAGCGTTGCCTGCGCGATGACCGCCGGGAATGCGCCTGCGGCGATGCATGCCAGCCCGAGAAGCGCCATCCCGGCCAGCATCGACGCGGGGGCCTCCTTCGCCTTCAGGGCATGAGGGCTCCGCGGAAGGCCGAGAAACGGGATTCCGAACGCCTTTACGAACGCCCCGACCGCGAGCGCGCTGGTGAGGGCGAGGAAAAGGACGGCCAATGAGAGGATGAGGGAAACCGGCGCCGGGATGCTTACGCCCCCGAGCAGGGCCTCGAATGTGAGAAGCTCGCTCACAAAGCCGTTCAGCGGGGGGATTGCGGCGATGGATGCGGAACCAAGGAGGAACAGCACGGCGGTGACGGGCATGAGTTTTGCCAGCCCGCCGAGCTCTTCGATGTTCCGCTCGTGCGTCGAATACGCTATGCTCCCTGCGCCAAGGAAAAGGAGGCTCTTGAACAGGGCGTGGTTGAGCGTGTGGTAGAGGCAAGCGAAAAGGGCGAGGGCGGCCAGCTCAGGAAGCTTCAGGGACGCGAAAATCACCGCGGCCCCGAGGCCGATGAAGATTATCCCGATGTTCTCGATGCTGTGCATGGCGAGCAGGCGCTTCATGTCGTGCTCCAGCAGGGAGTAAAGGACCCCGAGCACGGACGAGAACATTCCGAGGACGAGGATTGCGACGCCCCACCACATCTCGTTCCCGGTGCCCACGATTCCCAGGAATCCGAAGAGGACGCGCACGAGGCCGTATATGGCGGTCTTGAGCATGACGCCGGACATGAGCGCCGATACGTTGCTCGGAGCCTGCGGGTGCGCGAGGGGGAGCCAGATGTGGAGCGGTATGATGCCGCATTTAGAGCCGAACCCCACCAGGGCGAGAACGAAGACCGCGTCCAGAAGGAGCGGGGCGTACGAAGCCTGCGGGAAGGAGCTGAAATCCGCCGACCCGGAGCCGCTCGCAAGTATGAGGAACATCAGTATGAGCGCGACGGCGCCCACGTGGGTGATGACGAGGTAATTGAAGCCGGCGGATTTGACGCCCTCCTCCTTGTGCTCGAAGGTGACAAGGAAGAACGAGCTCAGGGCCATGGCTTCCCAGAGGACCAGGAATAGCACGGCATTCTGCGCGGCGACGACGAGAATCATGGAGAGCAGGAAGATGTTGTACAGGAATGCGAAGCGGCTCAGGCTGTAGCCCTTTTCCCGGTATTCGTCGGCATAGGAAATCGAGTATATGGAAACCGCGGCCCCGACGAATGCGATGATGGATACGAAAAGGCCGGAGAGCGCGTCGATGCTGAATGAAAGCGAGCCGAGCTGCCCGAGCTCGGCGAGGGTGAAGGCCTGCGTGCCTGCGCCGAGGAAGGATGCTATGCCGGCCGCAAGGGCTGTTATGCTCCCCGCCAGAGCGAGGCCGAACCCCAGGATTGAGCTTATGCGGGGGTTCCGCGCGGAAAGGAGGGGCAGGAATGCGCCTGCGAGGAAGAAAAGCGACGAGACAATTAGTGCGGGCTGACCTAAAATATTCATATCGAGGGGAGTCATTCTTTGACCTTCTGGGAGTTGATGACTGATTATTGTTTATTTCAAGAATACATTTAAAAAGATTAGCAGGGGTCGGTCGCCCGGCGGCGAATTCCACTCCCGCGTCCCCGCAGTTCTGCGCCAGCGTTTCAGTTTATTTTTAAATCATTCATGATGAGATGATACCATGGAGAAAGTGCTCATTTTGGCCGGAAGCAAAAGCGACGAGGATGTGGCAAGGCAGGCCATGGACGTCCTTGCGGCGTTCAGCGTCCCGTACCGCTTTGAAATCGCGTCGGCCCACAGGAATCCCGAGAAGGTCGACAGGCTGGTCAGGGAAACGACAGCGCAGGTCTTCATCGCCATCGCGGGGATGAGCGCCGCGCTCCCGGGCGTGGTCGCCGCGAGGACCACTAAACCGGTCATCGGGGTGCCCGTCAACGCGTCGCTCGACGGCCTGGACGCACTCATGTCGGTGGCCCAGATGCCGCCGAACGTGCCTGTCGCGGCGGTCGGAATCGGGATGGGCAAGAACGCCGCGCTCCTGGCGGTGCAGATGCTCGCCCTCGGCGATGCGGCGCTTGCGGCGAGGCTCGCCGAATTCAAGGAAAAACTCAAGCAGTGAACAGTGAAGCGAATGGCAGACTCCGAACAGACTTACCAGCTGAAGAAGACGCTGAAGAAGCTCGAGGGATACCGCGGCAGCGGGACCGAGCTGATTTCGGTCTACATACCGGCGGGCTCGCCCATACACGAGATGGGCAACAAGCTCCGCGAGGAGATGAGCCAGGCGAGCAACATCAAGTCGAAATCCACGAAGCTTAACGTGCTCGGTGCGCTCGAGCGCATTATGAACCACTTCAAGATTTACAAGAAGCCCCCGGCGAACGGCATCGCGGTGTTCGCGGGGAACGTCTCGGACAACCCGGCGAAGGTGGACATCGAGCTTTTCGCCATCGAGCCCCCGGAAAAGCTCAACATCGGGGCGTACCGGTGCGACAGCAGGTTCTTCCTCGAGCCGCTCCAGTCCATGCTCGGCTCGACCGATTCCTACGGCATCGTGGTCCTGGACGGGCGCGAGGCGACGGTGGCGATGGTCAAGGGGACCAACATCACGATAATAAAGAAGCTGAACTCGACGGCGCATGCCAAAATCAGGAAGGGGGGCCAGAGCGCCCGCAGGTACGAGCGCCTCATCGAGGAGGCGATAGAGGTATATTACAAGAGGGTCGGCGACTCGATGGACAACGCCTTCCTGAGGAACGAGAAGAGCATCGTCAAGGGCGTCATCGTGGGCGGACCCGGGCCGACGAAGGAGTTCTTCATGAAGATGAGCCCGTTCAACTACCAGCTGAAGGTCCTGGGCGTCGTCGACACCGGCTACACCGAGGAATACGGCATCCGCGAGGTGCTTTCCAAAAGCGAGGACATACTGTCCCAGCAGGAGGCCGTGAAGGAGAAAATACTCGTGGACAGGTTCATCAAGTCCGTGGTCAACGAAGGGCTCGCCACATACGGCGAGAAGGAGGTGCGCGAGGCTATACTGTCGCACCAGGCCGACAAGGTCATGCTGTCCGAAGGCCTCGCGCACACGAGCGTTCTGTACAAATGCCCGTCCTGCGGCACCGAGGCGAGGAAGGCCTTCCGGGACAAGCCGGAGGACTCGATGCCGTGCCCGAAATGCAATTCGTCGATGAAGGAGCAGTCCAGGGAGCTCCTTATCGACGAATTGAACGAGCTTGCTCGGCAGAACGAGATTCCGGTGGAGATTATCTCGACGAACACCGTGGAGGGCAACCAGTTCCTCACCGGCTTCGGCGGAATCGGCGCGTTCCTCAGGTACAAGACGAGGTAGGACAGGCGGCTTTGAATCCTAATCCTAGGCGGCAGTTCACTCGATGCGGCAGTTAAGGAGAAAGTTGGAGTAATACCGAAAAAGGGTTTTGGACCTGACTGGAATCAGGTCACTTTTATGCCGCAGGTGCCGAGGCTGTATTCCGGCCCGACGAAGACTACCATGCCGTTGCTGTAGTATTTCGCCCCGCCCGGGCCTTCCCGGACGTAAATCGTGGTGCCGTCTTTCAGCATCGCGAAGCACTCCTTCGGCTTGCGGAAGCCGTCGGGAGTCACGCACCCGTCGTTCCCGAAGGAAATCGGGGTGACCTCCTTGCCGCCCATGCCGCTGCTCGCCGCGAAATCCACCCCGCATTGCAGGATGTTGTTGGCGACCGCGGTGTTCGATGCGCCCCGGACGTCCATGACGATGAACACGTTCGTGGAGTGCGTGAATATGCCCTTGAACGTCTCGGCGTCGACTTCGGTGCCCGGAACGAACGAGTTCTCATTGAGCGCCAGGAAGTAGTATGCGAGGAACAGCACCGCTGCGACGAGCCCGAAAATCATGATGCCTTTGACTAGCCCGCCCTGCTCGCGCCTGCCTTCCATGCCAGCCCCGGATTTTAGCGAAATCGGAACGGGTTTGGAGCTTGCGCTCGCGGGCCCGGCGATTGGCGCGAACGCCGGCTTTTCGCCGGATACCGCGGCTTCCTGCGCGGGTTTCTGCTCCGCTGCAGGCTTGGGCTTGGCCACCTCTTTTTCCATCGGGGCTTTTGCGGTCTCGGGCGCTTTCGCCGCGCCCTTTGCAGAAGCCGTTTTAGCGGTTTTTTTTGCCATATGCATCAGCTGAAAAGAGCCACGAGCGGGCATGACTCATAATAATCGAGGTTTGCGTTTATCTCCGCCCGGTTCTGGTAGATGACCGAGAAGCGGGGGGGCTCGTTCTTCTGGGAATATCCGAGAACGAACGACGATGAGGCGTTGCGCGCGGTATCGAGGCAGTCCGCGGAGGTCAGGCTCGCGTTCGCGCCGAGGCTGTCTGTCTTCGTGCAGGTGTTCGGGGTTATCTGGTACAGCGTCCAGCTCTTGTTGTTTTCGCCGAACGAGGATGCCAGCAGCCCGGCGCACGTGTTCATGGCCTGCGCGTCGGAGAACGACGCATTGCGGAGGTCGACCACTATGTCCGTCGAATTCCTCGAATTCAGGTCGGATATGAATTCCGGCAGTGTCGCATCGGTCGAGGTCTTGCCCAGGAACAGGTACATCATCAGGCTGAAGATGAAAAGCAGGACCACGATGGTTATGAAGGACGCCAGCAGTATGTGGTTCGTCTTGGGTATCGTGAACCGGTTGGTGGAGAACACGTAGAGGTACACCAGCATCGCGATGGATGAGAACGACAGGAAGACGAGGAGCGAGAACAGCCCGAGCGTGGTGGGGCTGTCTGGAATCTCGGCCTTCGGGACGATTTCGGTCTTCTCTGCCATGTTGGCGATTCCGGTGTTGACCCTGCGCGCGAACCCGCGGAAAAGGAGCAGCACCCGCGTCGCAGGCGTGTCGCTTTCGGCCTTCAGGAGGTCCTGCTCCTGGTTCGAGAGGGACGTATAGTTCGCCCCGAGCTCTTCAAGCTGGGTGAGCGTCAGGCCGTCCCGGAACTGCGCGTCCAGGTCCATGGTCTTGTTCTCTATGAGCTCGAGCGATTTGCTCGAGACCGGGTCCAGGTCCTTGCTCTGGAGGATTATCAGGAGCGAATTTTCCAGGTTCTTGGCCTCGAGGGTCTGGTTGTACGCCCCCATGAGGAATTCCGAACCCTGGGACACCTCGTCCGCCAGGCGGGAATAATCCGCGATGTCCTGGTCGAGGTTCGTGAAATTGTGCGATGATATGTCCTCCGGAATCGTGCTGTGGAGCGAGCGGAGCGAGTCCAGCTTGTCAGTAAGCGTGCGGTTCTGCACGTGCGACAATGCGTCGGTCGCCACGCCTATCGTTTCCGCGCCGGTCTGGTTGATGGGCACGAACAGGTCGTGGTAATATGTCGCCATGTTGACCTGCCGCGTGTACTCGAGGCGCGTCACGGTCCGGTTGTAGATGGTTGCCGTATTGGACGCGTAAGAGCTGAGCGGCGCGAGCTTGGCTGAGAGCGCGGTGGATTTCGACTGGATGTCATCAGCTGCGGCCTGGTCCAGGTCGAATGACGGGCAGATGCCCCAGCACACGAGGTTGCAGTCTGCCCTGTCCTTGGTGTCGTTGAGGCGGGGCGTCCTGAAGATGGACGCCTCAATCTTGAGGGAAAGGGGCTTCAGTTCGCCGGACGTGTCCTTGATGTAGCCGATGGTTTCCGCGACGTTGCTTTCGTTCATCGCGTCAAGACGCTTCGTATAATTCTCAAGGAACGAGTCCATCCTGAGGCTTGTGGGCGTGAAGTCCGTAAGCGGGCCGATGATGACCGAAGGGGAGCCGAGGCCGAGCCCCTGGCCGTAAACCGAGAACAGCAGCATGGCGTTCTTCGTGCAGGATGCGTTGTCCGTGCACCTCACGACCACGCCGGAGACGGTTATCTTGCCGTTTGACAGGAGCACGTCGTCCCTGCAGATGTATTCCTCCTTGTTCTTGTAATCGTAGCCGTCGTTCCTGCTGTCGTTGAACTTCTTTATCGAAGACCGGAGCGAATCGAGTTCGGCCTGGCTCGGGTAGAACGTGCGCGTATAGTACGTGTACATCGTCGAATCGAGCACCGGCTTGTCCGATATCGGCTCGCCGTTCTTCAGAAGGAACGTCTCGAGGCCGTTTATCTTGACGATGGAGTATGCTGAGCCGTCCTGGGTGAAATTCGTGAATGACACGGTGGCATTCGCCTCTTCGGGCAGGAGGTAATCGGCCAGGTTGAACGCTGAGAACAAGCCGATTAATAACAATAGGCTTACTACGACTTTATGGGAGGTCATTGAGGATAATTGGGCGTTGGAATTTATATACTTTTACCCGGCCCCCTCAGGCGTTGGAACCCAGGGTATTGCGCCGATTTGCACCGCCAATCAGCGCTCGCGGGTGATGACATAGGCGGCTATGGATTCCAGGGCCGAGCGGTCAACCGATTCCGGAAGGCGCTTCAGCTCGGCCTTGGCCTCTTCCACAAGCCGCAGCGCGCATTCCCGGGCATAATCAATCGAGCCGCTCCCGCGCATCGCTTCGATTGCCCATGCGATGTCCTCTTTTTTTGCGGAATGCGTAGAGAGTATCGAGACCAGCCTCGCCTTGTCCTTGGCCGGGGCGTTCTTGAGGAAATGGACCACCATGAGCGTCCGCTTCCCCTCGGATATGTCCCCGCCGATTTCCTTCTTGTATTTCTCGAAATCGCCCACCAGGTTCAGCACGTCGTCCTGTATCTGGAAAGCCGCGCCGATTTTTTCGCCGTATGAGCGCAGCGCCCCCCTCGTACGGGACGGGGCCCCGGCGATGGCGGCGCCAGCCTCGCATGAGAGGCCCATGAGCGCGGACGTCTTCCCGTCAATCATGTGGAGGTATTCCTCCTCGGTCACGTCGAAGCGCCCGGATTTTATCCAGGAGAGCTCTATCCCCTGGCCCTCCACTACGCGCTTGAAGGCGTCGGCATAGAGGGCCTGCATGGACACCAGCTTTTTCGGGGGCATCTTCAGCAGGACGAGGCGCTTCCAGAGCAGGGTGTACAGCGCATCGCCCGAGTTCAGGGCGATGGGTATCCCGTGGCTGACATGGAGGGTCGGCTCGCCCCTGCGGAACCTGGAGTCGTCCTCGATGTCATCGTGGATGAGGGTGAAGTTATGGAACATCTCGATGATTGCGGCCGGGGCGAGCATGTCATCATACTTCCCGCCAGCCGCGGAGCATGAAAGGAGCGAAAGGGCCGGCCGGATGCGTTTCCCCCCTCTCCTCAGGAAAGGGAGCAGGAGGCCGAACACGCGCTGGTCCTCCTTCTCAAGGTCGGCGGCCATTATCCGCTCGACCTCCGAGAGGTGATTGGTGATGTGAGGATAAAGTTCCATGCCACAACCTTGATTTGTCCGTTTTTTAAGAGTTGCTACAGCCTTTTCGAGTAATTGCACTGGCACCGTATCCTGAGGCAGTCGTTCTTCCTGTCGAAGTAAACGGTAGCCGTCTTGCCAGGCACCCAGATTGTGAAGCATTTCCTGCAGAAGCTGTTGCGGAGCTCCTGCGGAAGCCCGACCTTGTGCTTCCGCATCAGGTCGAATGCCATGCGGACGTACCGCCTCGAGCGGACCGGATTCCCCTTCGCATGCGCGGAACGGGCCTCCGCCAGCAGCTTCGCTATCGAGGAGCGCACGCTGGATTTAATAAGGCTTTTCCGCGAACTCTGCATGCAGTTGGTTCGATGGATAACTTTATATACGATTACTTTGTCAGCCCGATATGGGACCGTTCGGGATACAATATAATCAACACGCTCGCCTATGCCCTGATCGCCATCGCTTCGGTATATGCCATCAGCCGGGCGCTTAAGGGCAGGGTGGCGATTGACCGGGCGTTCATCTGGGGCGTCATGGCTTTCGTCATGCTCGGCTCGACCGTGCGGGTCGTAACCGATTCCATCGACAACGGGCGCTTCCTGGACGTGTCGCCGCTGCACGGGCTCGTCCTCCAGAGCCATATATATGATTACGGTTATCTCACGGTGTCCCCGGGCATATATATAGTGACGGCGGCCCTCATGCTTGGCACCCTCGCCGCCCTGTACCTGGTGAAAAGGACGGGGTGGCTGGCTTATGTCGGCCTGGCGCTGTGGCTTCCGCACTTCATCCTCCTGCTCCCGTTCATGGGATACGCCGCATACGCGCTGCCGATACTCGCGCTGGCCGCGATACCGGCATACGCGGCATACAGGCACTTCAAGGACGCCGCCCTGGCCCTCGTCGTGGCAGGGCAGGCGCTTGACGGGGCGGCGACGTTCTTCGTGATAGACGTCTTCTCCAAGGTGTCAGGCATACAATACTTCGAGCAGCACGTCGTCGGCGGCTTCATCGGGACGTTCTTCGGGACGTTTTTCGCGTTCTACCTGCTGAAGGTGGGGATTGCCTTCGCGGCCTCCTATGCCCTGCAGAAGGAGAGGATGGATGAGGAGGACAGGAACTATGTCGCGCTCGTGCTCATGATAATGGGCTTCGCTCCCGGGATACGGGACATCCTCAGGATGGTGATTGGCGCATGAAAACCGGGAAGGCGTACATGGAGAAGGCGATAGCGGTGGCGCTCGCGGGTGTCAGGAAGGGGAACTCGCCCTTCGGCTCCTGCATCGTCAAGGGCGGGAAGGTATTGGCCGCCGCCCACAACACGGTCCTGCAGGAGCATGACGCCACGAACCATGCCGAGATGAACGCAATCCGCCTGGCGTGCAGGAGGCTCGGTAATCATGAGCTGGAGGGCTGCGTCGTCTATTCGACCACCGAGCCCTGCCCGATGTGCTTTTCCGCCATCCACTGGGCTAAGGCCGACGCGATTGTTTTTGGCACCGGCATCGCGGACGTGAAGAGGCTGGGATTTTCCGAGCTGACCGTCAGCGACCGCAGGATGAAGAAGGAGGGGCATTCAACACTCCGCATAACAGGCGGGTTCATGAAAAGGGAATGCCGGGAGCTCCTTGATTATTGGAAGAAAAGGAACGGAAAGACGTACTGATCGGCTATTCAGGCTGGCTATTCAAGCGCAGGTGCGCGTGGCGCCTCTGAAGACCTGCATTCAAGATTCCTTAGGGCTTCGGCCACCCGGGGGTTGTGCGCCTCGTGGAAATGGGTGAGCAGCTTGTGCGCGAGTCCGAGGCCGCCGACCTCTTCGAGGCCGTCGCGCCTGCGCAGGCGGTTGATTTCGCCGTGCAAATCCGGGATGCTTATCTTTGCTGGGAGTTTCGATTTCATTTTTCATCACCGTTGATGGGTGGATCTAAGCCAAAAAATAATTCTGGGAGCCCATGAACATAGTTGTTATTAGTGGATAATAATTATAAAGGAACCGGAATCAAGGCCGTCAGATATTGGTGACTATGGCAATCAGGAGCAGGAGCCCTCCGAGGAACACGAGGGGCAGGGTTATTTTCGCCACGGAGACGATGGAATTCACCGTGGATATGACCTCTATGGACTGCTTCGCGCCGAGGACGCGGATGTCGAACCAGCGCGTGTCCGAGAAATATTTCGCGGCCTTCATGTCCGCGACCGCATCGCGGACGCCGTCGCTTATGATGGACAGGGCGGTTTCCTCCTCCTTGAGGGGGTTCAGCACCCCGCGCACCATGTTGGTCTGGTGGGTGTCGGTCGTGAACACGCCCACGATGAAGTCCCTGCCGAGCTCTTTTCCGACCGACCGGACCTCGGCCTCTATCCTGGTTCGGAAAGCAGGGGTGACGCCGTTGGAGTCTATCAGGACGATACAGTATTCCGGCTCGGACGAGATGACCGCGACCTTGATCCCCGCCTTGCCTATGACGTCCGAATCGACGGGCCGGAACGATGCGCCAATTTTCAGGGGCTTCCCTGCAGGCACTTTCGATAGCGCATCCCGGATGGCATGGATGTAGCTGAATCCCACGATGCTCCCGGGCTCGAAGCTCGTGATGTCGCCTGTTTCAGCGTTGTGCTGGTCGATTATCATCGCCTGGCCCACGTGCTTCTGCGCCTCGAAATACATGGCGAGGCCGAGCCCGAAGTTGACGTCTTCGGTGACCTCCGGGGCCCTGCTCAGCCCGATTATCGCCGAGTCGTTGATCCGCAAGGACTCCGCGCGGCATTCGTCCTTCTTCCCCAGCGAGATGGACACCTTCGCGTCCTTGTATGCTGCGGATTTCACTGCGGAATCGAATTCGGCGAGCAGCTTCGATATCTCGCTTGTGGCGACCGGGTTGAGGTCGTGCGTCACTGTCCCGTGGAATACGAACGTCCGGGACTTGTACCTCCGGTCTATGTCCTCGGCTATGAGGTAGGAGAACTCGCTCCCCCCGAGGTTGCCGAAAGGGCCGTAATGCACGCACGGCGTGACGAAGAAAATCGTGCCGTCCTTCCTCGAGAAGCCGCTGACGGAAATGAGCGTCCGGACGTCCTCGCCGACCTGCGCGAATACCTTCTCGACGTCCTTGTTGTGGTAAAGCCACTGGCTGAACAGGTAGGACATCGCGTCGGTGCTGCTGAGGCCGAAGTTCTTCTTCATCGGCGCGTTGATGATGAAGAAGAACAGGGTGAGCGCGGCGAGGAGGACGAAGGCCGAGATGTAGAAACGGACCGCCACGTCGAGGAACGGCTCGCTCGTGACATGGATTGCCTGGTTGCTGATGAAGAAGAGGAGGTAGAAGAGCATCTGGAGCATGGCGAACACGATCGAGCGGTATTTCAGTATGAAGACGAACCGCGCAATCACGTACCAGAGCACGAAGACGATGGCCGAGCCGACAAGCACGACGAGCTGGGCCCACAGCGGGTTGACCCCGGCGAGCAGGAGGTTGGACGAATATGCGAAGCAGTATACGACCTCGCCTGCGAGCGCCGTCGCGGCTATCCTCCGGTACGGCATCTTCCGCACCATGAGCTTGATGAGCGCGGAGGACAGGAGCGCGGGCAGGGAAAGCAGCATCAGGCCGTCGACTATCGCGAGTTCTATCGGCTTTCCCGAACCCATGTTGAACAGCAGGCCGGATGCGACGCCAAGTAGGACGATGGAGAGCACGATGTACCGGGCTGGGGGGAGGGTAATGAAGTAAGAAGTGAGGTTTACCGCCTGGTTGATGTTCTTGCTCATCGTTTTTTAATATCATTCTCAATGGTTTAAAACGATATGTCAGCTCTCGTATGCCCGAAATGCGGAAGGACGGAGAACGAGGTCGAATTCATCGACGCCTTCTGCAAGGACGACTACCCGGTGAAGATAAAGGCGCCGGACCGCGTCGAAATCGAGCAGTGCACCAGGTGCAAGAGGGTCCGCATCCAGGGCGAGTGGGCGCAGTACAACCCGAGGAAGCTGTCCGACTACGTGATAGGCAAATGCAAGGGGGAATTCGACTCGGCCGGATACGACCCGGACAAGCAGGTGGCCGTGTTCGTCATGAGGGGGAACAACGCGAAAGTCGAGCTTCCGCTTCCCCTCGACCTGAAGAAGACGATATGCCAGCAGTGCTCGCGCATGAGCGGCGGATACTTCGAGGCGATAATCCAGCTCCGCGGCGACCCGATCAGGGTCCTCGGCCATGCCCAGATGATGCTGAAGAGGCTGTCGAAAAAGAAGACGTTCGTCACGAAAGAGGAGGAGAAGGACGGCGGCGTCGACCTCTATGTCGGCAATTCCAAGGTCGTAGTGGCGCTGATGGGCGAATTGGGGCTCAAGACGCTCATGACGAAAAAGCTCGTGGGGCGCGACCAGGGCAAGAGGCTTTACCGGACGACGTTCCTGGTCAGGCTCTGATGCGGACACCCGACCGGGAGGGCGCAACGCCACACATCCCGCCCCAGTCGCTGCGGCAGCGCAGGTCATTTCTGCTTTTCATTAATCCCTTGCGGGACCCTCAGCGCTTCCGGGACGGCCGGAAGGTGGAGCAGGGTGCTCTTGAACCGGACTATCAGGGCGAATGTCGCGGCCTGAGCGCCCGCGATGCCAAAAAGCGAGAAGACGAGCGTGGTGCCGCTTTCGCTCAGGCCAAGGCCCGCTATCGTCGGGCTCGGCACGAATTCGAGCATGGTGACGAGGGGCTGGAGGAAGAAGTAGAATGCGACTTCCGGGAATTCCGGTTCCGAGCGTTATGCCGACGCTTTTGGCGGCGAAATACCATGAGAGCGAGCGGAATACCCAGCTCACCATGATGAGGAAGAGAATGTGCGGGGTTTTCCTGACGACGACGTGCGAGCTGTCCTGCATCCTCACCACCACGTCGTAAAGCCGGGAGACGACGGGCAGGCCCCTCGCGAACGAGAAGAGCGCCAGGAAGCGCTTGGAGAAGAGGATGAGGAGCATCAGGACCACTATCGCGGTTATCACGAACGCCCCGGCTATCAGCACGAGGCCCTGCCCCGGGCCTATGAAGACGAATATTATGTAGAGTATGGCGACGCTCCCCGCGACGACCTTGAAAATGAAATCGAACATCTGCGGGCCGAATATGGAGAGCAGCGCCTTGTCCGAGGGGACGCCGTAGTTGTAGCGCAAGGCCGCCACTGTGGCGAAATAGCCCGTCCGCGAAGGCGTGAAATCCGCGAGCAGCATGCCGACGAAATGCGAGCGGAGTATGTCGGCGAAGCGGATTCCCGCCTTCATGTCGTCTAGGAGCAGCTTTATCCGGAAGGCCATCACGACGTCCATCCCGAAAAGGCAGAGTATGCTGAGGAACAGGAGGAAGAAATCCATCCCGGCGAGCTGAACGAGCACCTCCTGCAGGCCGACCAGGTGGAGCAGGAATGCGACGAGGACTACGGAAACAGCAGCGTTGAGAAGGATGAATATCTGGTTCCGGTCCATTTCCTCAGACCTCCCTGAACTTGAGCTGGAACGGCAAGTCCTTGGTGTCCGGGGCCAGGCTTGAGGACGGGGGGATGCTCCTGTTGACCTTGTTGATTACGGCGAGGGCGGAGTCTATCCGTTCCTGGCTGAGCGCATGCGGGAAGCAGTTGAGGAAGCACATCAGGTTCTCGGCGCAGAGGTAGAGAAGCGGCCGACAAGTTCCCGTGGAGCTCCCCGACGCTCGAATCCAGGGTGGTGCCCATGCCCATCGTGGGCGTGTTGTGGTTGATTCCGAATATGCTCGAGTGCGACTTCTGGCAGAACGCCCAGTACTGGCTGTAGAAGAGCCTCTCGTAATGCTCCTTGGAGTAAAGCGCCTTCAACATCTTCTGGAAGCTGTATTTCCTCCGCAGGTTCTCGAGCGCGCGCTCGCGGGTGTTGGACCATTTCCCGCTTTTGATGAGCATGAGCTTCTCGCCGTCCAGTGCGCTCATCTCCCGGTAATTCGCGTATATGCCGTCATCGGTGAGGTATGCATACTGCCAAATTATGGTCTCGAAGACGGTCCGCATGTTGTTCCCCGCTGGGTCCAGCAGGCCTCGCCGGATGAGCTGGTAGGACGCCGAGAGGTAGATGCAGTTCCTGTAGAAGAACGCGAGGAGGTCCTGTCCCCGGGAATCCAGCTTCGCATCATGGGACAGCGAGCCGTAGAGCGAGAACGACGCGGAAACCGCCTCTTCGATTAGGGAGCATTCGGCAGGATATCGCCTGGCGCTTTCAGAATAGACCTTTTCGTTGAGTGCGGCAATTGCGCCATGGTCCTGGTTCATTTCCGCCATATTGCCTTCCCGTCCTTCCCGCATTCATTCTTTCCCTAGTGACCAGATACGCAGTCGCAATGATTATTTATAAGGTGCTCCAGGGGCAGGCGCTCCAGGGACGGACGCCCCGGTGCCAGGATGCGCCGCAGGCGCACCCCGTGCTCAATTCCTGCCGAGGGGCCGCCCTTTCCGAATCTGGCGGCTCGGCATTCGATAGCAACAGTCAGTCTATGATGACGTCCTTTCCCGTCAGTTTTTTGTAAATCGTCTCGCTCAGTGTCTTGTCGTCAACCTGGAATGCGAGGTATATGTCCGGCCTGTCATCCCGCAGCTTTGTGAAGAACGCGGACTTCTCGTCGCGGACGCGGACCGCCTCCTTCGCATCGCCCTTCTCGAGCCGGCCCTTCCAGGCCGCGACCTTCGCCTTTGCATCCAGAAACGCCTTGGATTTCACAAGTTCGCCTAATTTCATCACATCACCTGAAACGTTCAACAGCAATCTGATTATAGCACTGCGCCATTATCGGATTCGATTCCCATGCATGGTAATCAATTCCCGCCGCGCCGACGCGCCCCATTATGTACGAAAATGCATCGGGAGCGGAACTTTGGGCCATAAGCGCATCGAACGTGCCGGCCCCCAGCTTCTCGTCCGTCAGCCTGCGGACTTCCGTGAAGTCGCCGCTGAAATAAGCCTGCCGGAGCGGCTCCTGCCCGACAACCTGCTCCAGCGCGAAGCAGACCGAGGTTTCGAATGTGTATGCGACCCCGTTCGGAGAATAGCCGTTCGCCCTGGCAAGCTCGTTTGCAAGGAGTTCGGTGGTGCCCTCGTGGATGTTCCACCCGCCCACCCTTGGCTGGATGATTGCCCTTCCGGAATCGTCGCGCCAGCGGACCGTCTGGCCGCCACCGAGATACGCCGCGTAGTGGAGCTGCTCGTGGGCAAAAAGCTTCAGGACATCCCCTTCCTCCCGATCCGCCTGGTATGCGCCAACGATTATATGGTTGGTTCCAGGGTAATATGTCCCGGGGTGGAAACCGCCGGTAGTGCGCGCCATGGTCATGAGCCAGGAATCGTCTTCCCCGGTGATTACGGGCGGCGCGCCCGTGTAGCGCCGATAAACGGTTTCGCCAAGAAATTCGCTGGTGAACCATGTTCCGGATACTCGTGCTGCTGTACCCATCGATTGTCGCCTGGGCCTGCGCCAGGTCCTCGTCGCTCAGCGCCTGTGGCGGTGGCACGAACGCTGTCGCGCTGCCCGGATTTTGCGCTGATGATGACGGCCCCCGGGCAAGCTCCAGGACGGCATTCGAATGCTCCCGCGCCTCTTCGGCATTCGCGAAGACCTGGCTCGGGCGTTCAATTCCCCTCGCAGCTTCGGTGAATGCCTGCTCGGCCCGCTCGGGCCGATGGGCAAGGATAAGGCTGCGGATTGTATCCAAGTTGACAGCCAGCGAACGTGTCGAATCGACGGCCGCCCGGGTTGTTGATTCGAGCCGCTGCTCCTCCGTCTGCAGGCGAATTGGGACTGCCCCTTCCACCCTGCGCCGCTGGTCGGTGACCACGCTGCCGGTCGCATGCTCTGCATCCTCTACCCTCCGTTCAAGCTTGGTTCCGCTCATCGTGCCCCCTCCATGTTTGCTATTCCCCTGAAGCATCCCGAAAGCACAGGATTGCTTTCCCATGCGGTGAAATTGATTCCTGCCGGGGCCATCTTCCCCGTGATGAACTCAAGCGCCTTCTCACCGGCCATTCAGTTTGCCCTCTGGGATTCGAGCGTGTCGCATATCTCGGTGAACCGGGCCAGCCGCTCCACCGAGGATTGCAGGTCCTTTTTCCCCTTCAGCGACTCCTTCGCCCAGCCGGAGAGCAGCTTGTGGGAAAGTTGGAGGTATTCTATCCGCTTCTCGAGCTTTTTCGGCTTCCGCCTTGCAGCTTCCCATTCGGAAAGGGCGACCTCGATTTTCGAAATCGACTCGCTCACCTTCATCCGCGTCTCGCTTTCAAGCTCGAACGTCTTTTCCATCAAATCTTCCATGGCATGCACCTTATAATCAATTTCCCCTTGAGCCGTGTATCGCATTCGGGTCGCGCTCGGCCTCCCTTCGCGCCTCTTCCGCCTCGCGGTGCTCCTCCACCACGCCGGCGGCCCTCACGAGGGCATTCCGGTCCCATGACGCGAGCCTTGCGGACATCCCCCGCTCCCCGAGGCGCCCACGGAGGTAGAAGAATGCGCTCGCGCCGCTTCCGGCATCCGCGATGCCCTCGAAGGTCCCGGCCCCGAGCTGCCTGTCCACGAGCCTGCGGACCTCGCTCAGGTCGCCCGTCAGGTAGGCGTTGCGAAGGACATCGGCCCCGACAAGCTGCTGCAGGTAGAATGATACGGTGGTCTCCGCGGCGTATGACACCGTCGGTGGCACATGGCCGCGGTCCCGTGTCATCTGCTGGGCGTGGAGCTCGGTCATCCCCTCATGAAGCCATGAGAGGACCTCGCGGAACACGGGCTCCCCGTTCGGCCCCCTCCAGCGCAGGGAATACCCGCCACCTAACATCGCCGAGTAATGGAACATCTCGTGCGCGAGGATGCACCTGCGCTCAGCTTCGCTCGGGTAGCGGTCCTCGTCGAATATGCCCTCGGCGTCAATCGCGATGTGGTTCGTACCGGGATACTGCAGGCCGACGGTGTGCCCGGCAAGGCCGTTGACTATGCTGACATGGCGGAAGAACTGGTGCGTCTCGCCCGTGATGACGGGCGGCGAATTCAGGAAGCGCGAGGCGACTGCCTGCCCGACCGCACCCGGCCCGAACCAGCCCCGCACTTCGGCGGCCATGCGCTCGAGTTCCCCGGCGCGCGGCGCGCGCGCCGCAGTCGCATCCGCGGGGCGCGAATCGGGATGCATCGCTTTCAGCAGCGCTCTCGATGCGACATCCTCTTCCCGCGAATGCACCCTCGCCGCCTCCGCGGACTGGAAGTACCTCTCCGGCCGCACATGGCCGCGGGACGCAGTACGGTAGCGGGCCTCGGCGGAGAGCGCCTCGGCGACCGGCCCGGCATGCGGGACGGAAAATGCGGGGTTTATCGTCCGGGCGTAGGATGCGAGGGCGGCAAGGGACTCGCGGGCCGCCGCGACGGAGGCCCGGGCCCTTTCGCCACCTGATGAAACGGGAGCCGGGGCGACATGCGCCCCGACGATGCGCGCCTGGCGCGACAGCGCCTGCGCCGCACCGGCGGCCTCGTCCATCCTTTTCTCAAGCTGAGGCTGCCCCATCTAGCTCATCCCCGCATCATCTATCTTGCTGCAAATCTCATAGAAACGCCGGAGGCGCATTGTAGCCGACGCCTCGTCCTTCGGGCCTTTTTGCGAATCGCGCGCCCATGCGGACAGCAGGCCGTGGAAGCGCCGCAGGCTCCGGACCTGCCCCTTCAGGTCGGCGGGCTTGTCCTTCGACGAATCCCATTCCGATATCGCCGCCTCGATTTTCGACAATGAATCGCTGACGATTTTCTGCGTCTCCTCCTCGAGCCGGAGCGGGCCCTTCTTTGCGCCGGGCATAAGCATCACCTCAGCCTGAACACCTTCGGCCGGAGCATCCCTTCGGCCGGGATTTCGCGGGATTCCACTATCCCCTTCTTCTCGAGAAGCTCGAGGTAGTTCCTTATCTGCCTTTTCGTCTTGGGGATTTTCAACGCGAACTTCTCGTAAATGTCCGACGAGCCCAACTCGCCGCCCTTGAGGATTTCCATGAGGAGCAGCTCCTCGCTGCTCAGCTTCAGGTCCGGCAGCTTGAACGCCGGCTCCTGCATCAATGCGTCCTCCAGGTCCTGGAGCAGGATTTTCGTCCGCCCGGCCTTCTCGGCGTGCTTGGCCGCCTTCCAGAGGCGCTCGATGGCCACGCGGGCCGAGCCGTCCTCTACCGAGCGGGCGATTTTCAGCAGCAGCCTCTCGTCGAATCCGCCGGGAACGATGGCGCGCTCGGCGCGCACGCGCAGGATGGAGAGCAGCTGCTCCTCGCCGTAGCGGGCGAATTCCATCTCGGAAAAACGCAATGAGCTGCGTATGCGCGAATCCAGCCTGGAAAGGAGGGCCTTGTTGTTCGTCAGGCCGATTATCCCGAACGTGAGCCGCTGCTCGTTCGAGCGGGCGGCGACGTAAAGCAGCTTGTCGTGGCGCAGGCCGTCCATCTCGTCGAGGACGAGGAGTATAGGCTTCTTGTAGTTCTTGACGAACTGCATTATGCGGTCGAATATCTCGTCCGCGGCGAGCCCCCGCCGCGGAAGCGGGAGGCGCATCTCCTCCACGATGCGGTTGTACACCGCCATCTGCGTCGGGTTCTCCCAGCAGTTCACGTAAACGGGAAGCACGGCCGACGAATGCTCGGCCAGCTGCTTGAGGATGTATTTTACGCAGGTTGTCTTCCCCGTCCCGGACACGCCGTGAATGAAGAGGTTGTTCGGCGTCCTGCGCGCGAGCAGGGGCTTTATGGAATCCGCGATTGCGGAGAGCTCCCTCTCGCGGTGAAGGAGCGCGTCGGGCAGGTAGTCCGGGAGCAGGACCTCTTCCGAGGCTATCAGCGAGGAACCGCGGTCCGCCCCGTCGAAATAGTTCGGCATGCACATCCATTTGGCGGGGAAGGTTTAAATGCACCGCGGAATGCCGGATTTTCCGCGGAAATTTCTTCGCAATAACCCATAAAACGCTTCCCGTCCCATGTAGCTTCATGGAGCAGAAGCAGATATGGGTGGTGAAAGAAAGCGGCGAGAGGGAGCCGTTCGACAGGCAGAAGGCGAGGGGGGCGCTCCGGCGTACCGGCATGAGCGGCAAGGAGTCGGACACGGCGCTCGCAAGGCTCGAGGAGAGGCTCCACGACGGGATTACGACCAAGAAAATTTACGCCATACTCTATGAAATCATCGAGGGCATGAAGCCGCAGGTGTCGCACAAGTTCAACCTGAAGCGCGCGCTCTTCGACATCGGACCGGAGGGGTACGAGTTCGAGGACTTCATCGGGAAGCTGCTCGTGACGCAGGGATACGGGGTCGAGCTGAGGCAGATTATGACCGGCATGTGCGTCAGCCACGAAATCGACGTCCTCGCGCAAAAGAACAGCCACTCGTACTCGATTGAATGCAAGTTCCACAACCAGTACGGGACGCGGTGCAGGATACAGACCGCGCTATATGTATATGCCAGGTTCCTCGACCTGCGCGAAGGCTCGAAGAAAGGGCTTTGCAAGAAGGTGACGAAGCCCTGGCTGATAACGAACACGAAATTCTCCGAGGACGTCATCAGGTACGCCGAATGCATGGATTTCCCCCTGCTCGGGTGGCGGTATCCGCTGCAGGACGGCCTCGAAACGCTCATCGACAGGACGCGCTGCTACCCGGTGACGGTGATACCCATGAGCCGCGATATAATCGGCCGGCTGCTTTCGCGCAAGATAGTGACGATTGCCGACATACCCGAGAATGCGCAGGGGCTTTCAGACCTGAGCGGGATCCCGCTCGCCAAGGCGCGCGAGGTCGTGGAGAGGGCCGAATACGCGAGATGAGGGCGCTTGCGAATGGACTGATTCGAGAGCGAGACTGAGCGGGCTGGATACGCTGCGCGGGGTGGCAATCACGGCGATGATTGCATACCACCTCATGTTCGACCTGTGGTACCTCAAAATCGCGGAATTCGACCTGATGTCGCTTCCGCTGTCGATATTCCAGCATTCCATAGGCACGCTTTTCCTCCTGCTCGTCGGCATATCCCTCACGCTCAGCGAAAGCCGCAACAAGGAAGGGTACATGCACCATGTGAAGCGGGCGGCGTACCTTGGCGCGGTCGCGCTTTCGATAACGCTTGCCACCTGGGTGTATCCCCACGAGGGCATGATAACCTTCGGCATAATCCACTGCATCGCCCTCAGCGTCCTCCTGGCGCCGCTGTTCTTCGGCCTTGGGAGGCTGAACATCCTCCTCGGCCTGCTCCTGATTAGCGGCCGGGATTCCTCGTCCAGGAAATCCGGACCGATTCGCCCTACCTGTTCTGGCTCGGGATAACTACGTCGGAATACACCGCGCTCGACTTCTACCCGATAATCCCGTGGCTCGGCGTGGTGCTGATTGGCGTGTCCGCCGGGCAGATGATTTATCCGGGGGGCCGGGTCATGGACGCGCGCAAGGAGACGAGGCTCTCCAGGGCGCTCGCGTTCGCCGGGAGGCATTCGCTCGCCATCTACCTCATCCACCAGCCGGTGCTGATGGCAATCCTATTCGCATACAAGGCATTCGTATTAGGCGGCTAGGCGGATTGGACTGGCGCGGGGGCAGGAACACCCAGCCACGGCAGAGCGCCTCATCTGCCGGAAGCGCGGCAAGCCGGGGTAAGGATTGGCGTATTAATCAGGGGAGGGACTGGAAGGGGGAAAGACGAAAGGGATAGACGAAAATAGGGATGATGAAATAAGAACAGCGAAAATAAGGGGATTTGATATTTGAAAAAAGTATTTTATAAAAAAAATATAGAAAGATAAAAAGAAAAAAATTATTTCTTCTGCCCCCTGCTTCTCCAGTAGACTATGCCCAGGACAAGCAGGAGCAGCAGCACGACAAGCGCGAGCATCGCGCCCAAATCAGGGCCGGTTGCCGCGGGCTTCGTGGGCTCCTCGGGCTGCGCCTGCGGGAAGGCCTTCACTTCTATGACCTTCACGACGCTGCCGTTCTGGAGGAGGGCGACCCTGTATATGCCTTCGGTGTTGAGGGGCAAATCGAAGTTGCCGTTCTCATCGGTCCTTCCGGTGAAGTTCTTGCCGGCCGGGTCCGTGTACACGAAGTCGCAGAGCACGCATGGCACGCCGTTCTCCTTGGCCTCGCAGGTCTTCTTGTCGCCTACGATGCCGGTAGTCGGGCAGCTCAGGTCGTTCTGGATGCACTTGTGGTCAAGGCAGGAAAAGCCGCTTGCGCATGTCGGGCATCCGGCTTCTGTGCCGCACTCGTATCCGTATGGCACGAACGCGTGGTTCTCGACCACGCCGCACTGGCCTGTGACGTCCTTGCACGAGCCGCCTGCGGCCCCTACGGGTATGTCGCAGTATTTCGAGGCCGGGCATTGGCCGTCAGCGGTGCACTCGAACTGCGGCTTCTTGGTGCACAGGTGGTTCTGGCAGAGCTCGTCCGCCGCGCACTGCGAATCGGAGCAGCACGCGTAAGGCACGCACTGGTGGTTCTCCACCTTGCCGCATTCGCATGGCACTTTCACGCACACTTGCGAGACGCACTCCTGGTTCAGGAGGCAGTCCTCGTCCTTCGTGCAGCCGGGCGTGACATTCTGGCCGCATTCAGAGCATGATACCGTGTTCTTCCCGGTGACGGTCGTTACCGCGTATCCGGACTGGGATGCCTTGACTTCGAGGTCCTCGAGGTCGCAGCCCGAGAACGTGAATTCGTCCGACTCGGTGTCGCCGGCGGCTATGATGTTGCCGTCGGAGTCCTTGACCACGACGTGGGCATCGTTGCCTGCGCCGCTCACTTCCACGGTGTTGGCGTCGCAGTCCGAGCTGAAGCTTATGTCAAGCGACGGGGAATGCGTGTCGGTGTCGTCGCTGCAGCCGTAGCGGTATCCGTAGTAACCCGCGCAGTCGTATCCGTAATTGCTCAGGTCGCAGGGATAACACCCGCCCCAGCAGTTCATGCTACAGACCCAGTAGTTCATGGAGCCGTAATCATAGAACGCCGGAAAACCTGTGGGCGAGCCACAGCAAAATGGAATCGCAGGCTGTGCGTACACGCCTGGGATAAGCATCAACAGGGCCAAGACGGCCGTAAGATATATTAGTCTCATGACAAGGTCGCTCACTTTAGTTTTAAAAAGCTTCTGCATTGCTTGCCCAATTCTACACGAAATGACACAAGCAATGAAATGGCCGCGGACGCCAAAAGAAGCGCGCCGATTCCGTGCGGGCCGAGCGTGCCGTCCGAGATGGGGAGGGCCAGCAGGGCGAGGGGGGCGGCGAGGAACGCGGCCGCGGGGGGAGGGGCGCCGGACAAAAGGGCCAGCGCGATGAGCCAGGCGAGCAGGAAGAACGAGAGGACCAGCGGGAAAATAGTGTTCGTCACGGTGGTCGGCCCGGCATATTCGAAGGCGTTGTCGAGCCTGTACCATGTGCTTCCGGGGGAACCGTTGAATCGGAGCGTCGAATCCGGCGGCGATACGTACACCACGTACCGCGAGGGGGAGCCCGTGACGCGGTATGTCGCGGGATTGATGCGCGTGTACTCGGCCGGGGATAACGCACGGAACCCCGCCGTTCGCCTTGTAGAAGCGCGTGAAGCTGTCGTTGCCGGGGTCGTCCGTGGAAAGGAACGGGCCGGCCGCAAGGCGGTTCCTGAAGAGGTAGAGCGTAGAGCCCTCGAAAACCAGCTCGATGTCCTCGACCCCGCCCTTCCTCTTGAAAAGCCATAGGTAATCGTCGCTGTCTGAATATGCCTTGAGAACGACGATATATTTCACGTTGAGCGGAACGAGAAGCTCGGCGGTATTGTTTATGCGCTGGCGCTTGTCGAAAAGGTAGGTCATGTAGCCCCCGTATGTGTCCTTGATGTCGCTGTAGACATGCTCGGTCATGACGCTCTGGGAAACGATGACGGGCTTGCTGAACACCTGGCCCGCAGGGCTCGCGAGCGTCTTCTGGTTGGCATTCGACCAGTAGTACGTGTTGTAGAGGTAGGGGGGCAGGACGAGTATGTTCGTCTCGCTCGTGTCCCCGGATATTATGCGCGCGGCCTCGAGCCAGTCCGTAGGATACTGCGTCGGCCTTATCTGCCCGAGCAGGCCGAAAAAGCCGAAATTGAATATGACCGGGACGAGAATCGCGAGCGCGAGCAGGACCGGCTTCCAGCGGGGGCGGGAGCGCATCAGGTGGCTCACGCCGTAGGACGACAGGAGCGCATAGCCGAGGCACATCATCCCCACGAACTTCTGCGAATCGCGGAAGAGCAGGTAAATCGGGAATTGCGTGCCGAGCAAAGTGAAAATGAAGGACAGCGGACTGGCCTCGCCGAGCGAGAGAAGGAACCCCACGACGAGAAGCGAAAGGAGGAAGAGCGCATGGAGGGCGCGCTCCTTGAGAAGCGATACGAAGCCGATGGACGCGGCCGCGACGATGAGGAGGAACGGGACCCACCACAATGGGAAGACGTCCTTGGTGTATACGAACCCGCCCCTCCAGAACCCGTGCATCGAAGCGAGCGACGCGCCCAGCGACATCCCCATCGTCATCGGCTTGAAATCCGCGAAATATGCGTCGGGCGATGCGGGCGCGTACGTCTTTCCGAAAAGCATCAGGGTGGGGAGTATCCAGTAGAGGTTCATGGCCAGGATTATCCCGCCGAGCAGGGCGAGCCTGGACACGAGGGCGCGCTCAAACCCGTTCTTCAGGATATGGAAAACGAGCATCAGCGCGAAGCAGGCGAGCAGGATGATGACGCCGTGCGAGCTGATGGAGGCGAACGCTACGAGCAGCGCGCTTGCGGCGAAAGGCATCCGCTCCTTCGGCTTTTCGAGGAATTGCGAGAATGACAGCAAGGCGAGGGGCCAGACGGAGTACGAAAGGAGGAGGGACCAGTGGCCCGCGAGGAACCTGACGTATATGAACGGATTCAGCATGTAAAGCAGGCCTGCAACATACCGGGCGTTCCCGTGCTCCTTCGGAAGGGAGAAGTGCGCGCCGGCCCCGGCAAGGAAGAGGATGGAGAAAAGCAGGAGCTTCTCGACGCCCTCGGTTCCAATTATGTCCGAAACCGCCCCCATCGCCATCCTCAGCGGGAAGTACGCCCCATACGAGCTCGGCTGGATTCCGTAGAAGTCATCGAACTTGATGTCGGAAAGCGACTGGGGGCCGAACTGCATGTCGAGCGCGAGATAATAGCCTGGCCCGAGGAGGGGGAGCATGACGAGGAATGCCATCAGCAGGTATACCGATGCCGCGAGCTTGCTATCCAGGTCCGTCATGAAGAAATCCCGCCTTCGCGCCTTCGCAGACGCAGATATGGCTTCTTGCGGGTAAAGCATTAAAACAAGGCTATAAGGCGGGGTATGAGGGGGGCAATGGCGAGAGCCATGGGACGGGCAAAAGGGTGGCGGCAGGCCGCTCATTTGCCCCGGTCCGCGTAAGAAGCCAGGAACCCAAGGGCGAACGCGGACGCTTCGAGCGACTTGAGCGCGAGGAGGCACGCGCCCACGAGCGGCTTTTTGGCTATGACGCGGAGGCGGCCGAGGAACAGGAGGCGGCCGGGCGACGCGGACTTTCCGGCGCCCGGATGCTTTTTGGAATAAAACGCCCGGGATGACCGGCCGTACCTGAATGCCTTCCGGAGGCAGCCATAAAGCGACAGGTTCCCGGCATCGTGGAAAAACACGCGCGAGGTGCGGCCGGTCGTGGAGGACTGCGCGATGCGGCAGTGAAGGTCGCGGTCCTCCCCGAACAGCAGGCCGGGGTCGTAGCCATTGGACGATTCGAAAGCCGCCCGCGTGAAGGCGCGCGCGGATTCCATGTCCGCATCGCCCAGGTAGCACTCCTTTTCGAGTGCCTTGCACCGGGCTATCAGGCCTTCCCCCATGCCCAGTTCAGGCACGACCAGGGAACCGTGCGAATCGATGCGCCGGGCGATGTCCCCGAGAAGGCCGGGTTCCATCACCATGTCGGAATCCATCGAAAGGAATATCCCGCCGCGTGCGAGCCTGAAGCCCTCGTTGCGGGAAGCGGGGACTGACAAGTCCGCCTCGAGGAAGCGGTCGGATTGCCTCCTCGCGATTTGCGCCGTGCCGTCATCGCTGAACCCGTCTACGACGATGATTTCGTAGCCGGTGAAGTCCTGGGCGCGTATCGAATCAAGGCATTCCCGGATTGTCGTGGCGCTGTTTTTCGTCGGTATGACTATGCTTATGAGAGGCGGCGAAAGCGCGTCTGCGGCCTTCTTGCGAACGGTTGCGGTCGTCACGGGCATGATGCATCACTTGGGCAGGCCATTCTTTATATTTTTTTTCGATTGGCGGCCGATGACTTCCCGGAACAATGCCTCGTATTCGCCGGCGCTCTTTTCCCAGCTGAACCCGCGGGCGTATGCCACAGAGGAGGAGGAAAGCGAACCGAGCAGGCCCGGCTCGGACAGGAACGATACGGCCTTTTCCGCCATCGATTCGTAATCCCCGTCGCGGACCAGGTGCCCGTTGATGCCGTCCCTGATGCTGTCCCGCAGGCCCGGCACGTCATAGCCGATTGCCGGCGTGCCGCAGGCGTTCGCTTCAAGGACGACCAGGCCCCAGCCCTCCCTGACGGCCGGAAACAGCATGACATGGGCTCGCGAGAGGAGCTCGGCCTTCCGCCCCTCGCTCACCTTGCCGAAGAAAGTGACGGACGGGGCGATTCCAAGCTCTTGCGCAAGGGTGCGCAGGCGCGCCTCCTCGGGCCCGGAGCCGACAACCCACATCCCCGCGCCGGGCATCTTTTTGCGGAGCGCGGAGAACGCGCGCAGCGCATGGTCGACGCGCTTGGATTTCGTGAGCCTGCCCAGGTAAATCAGGGTGGGCGCGCTTTCCTTGGCGACGCCGGCGGGCTTCTTGATTTGCGCGGCGCCGTAGATGATGCGGACGTCGCCGAACCCCAGCTTCTCCAGGTCGCTTTTCGTCGAGGGGGACGGGGCGACCGAGGCGTTGCGGCGGTAGATGCGCAGCATCGCATCCTCCATGTGATAACCGGCGAAAGCGACGGGGAACGGCAGGGCGGAATACCAGTTTTCCCGCGTGAGCTGGTGGATGAGCGGGATGACCGGCTCGCCCGCGAAAAGCGGCGTGAAGAACGGCACGCCGTTGACGCTTTCCACGATGACATCGAACCTGCCGCGGATATGCTTCCTGTAGCAGAGGGCGGCCGTGGCGTACATCGAGTAGCGGCCGCCGAAACGGACGTGCTCGATGCCGTCGATGGTTTCCCGCTCCGATGAGCCGGGGAAGCGCGAGGAGAAGAGCGAGGCTGAGTGCCCCCTTGCGACGAGCGCGCGGAGTATCTCGTGGACGTACACCTCCGCGCCGCCCGCCATCGGATGGCGGATATCCCGCCAGTTGAAAAACGAGATTCTCATCTGGAGGATATTCCACGCGAGCCATTATTAAGATTTAATAAAACTCCCGAACGATGAGGGGGATGATGGGAAAGGGAATGGCGCCTGCCGCGCCCGGCGCGGCGGAACTCGTGTCTGAGGCGAGGGACGAGCGGCGCAAGGGCGGGAGGGCTGAAACCGCAGTGCTGATTCCTTCATATGGGAATCCGGCCGCCCTGCGGGCCCATCTCGCGAGGCTGGGGAGCCAGACGCGGAAGGATTTCGACATTATAATAATATATGGCGAAGGCGACGCCTTTGAAAAAACCCCGGAGTGGGCCGGCATCCTGCACTTCAGGGAGAAGGGAAGGCTGGGATGCGCAGGGGCGTATTATCTTGCGGAGCGCATCGCGCTCGACGAGGGATATGCGTTCATCATAGAGGCCGACGACGACTGCCTTCCGGAGTCGGACGCGCTCATCGCTGGCTTGGTCGATTCGGCAAGGGCAGGGCGCCCCATCACGCTCCCCCTCGTCCGGATGGGTGAAAAAAGCGGCGGGGCGCGGACAGGGCTCCCGCATTACTACGGCTGCTTCCGGAGGGAATGCTTCGAAAAGGCCGGGCTGACATTCCTGCCGCTGTATTTCGGCGGGGAGGACATCGAGCTCATGGAGAGGATGGGAAGGGCGGGGTTCTCCGCATGCTACATAGAAGGGACGGCCGCCCATCCACGGATGAGGCCCGTGCTCATAAGCGCCCCGGAACGGAATTATTATTATGAGCGGGGGGAAATCGAGGCGGCGCTCCTTTCGTCGATGCGCATGCGGGCGTTCGCGGCGATCGCGACGTATCTTTTCCTCGCCGCGGCCCAGTTCTCGTTCGGGAATTTCCACGCGGGGCGCATGATGGCATCGGCAGTCTGGGACGCGTCGGGCATGGAGTTCTTCCAGAAAAAAATGGTAGCCGTGAAAACCGGGAAGGCGGGCATGGCCGGAGCGGCAGACGATGGAGGAGCGGCTTGGATTATGGCCCCAGGCCTTGAAAGCGGGGGAGAGCCGGGTGCAATAGCACGCAGCTGGCTGTCGGCAGTCGCGAGTGCAGGAAAGGCGGTCATGTTCCAGGGGTGGACCAGCGTCCATTCCATGCCTGCCGCGCTCCTGGCGCGGAGCGCGTCAATCATGCACGAAGGCTCGCCCTACAGGCTGTATTCGGGCAGGGGCGCGGCCCGGATTGCCGGGGGCCTGGCCATCATGGCGGCCGCCCTGCCCCTACTTCCGGTCATTTCGTTCCTGCTGGTTTTAAGGGGGGCCTTCTCCGCATGGACGAAGCGTCCCGGCAACCGGGACTACGGCAGTGGAACCCGGGGAGCCGATGAAACGCCCGCCGCAAATCCGGGCAAGGCCGGTTTTCCGATAAATAGGTTTAAAATAGCGCAAAAGGAAGTATATCCGATGGGAAAAGGCAAGGTCTCTGTCATCCTGCCCGCATACAATGAAGGGGCGGTCTTGCGCAGCAACGTCGAGAGGCTCGAAGGAATGCTCCAGGGAATCCTTGACGACTTCGAGATCATCATCAGCGAGGACGGCAGCACGGACGGCACCGGGGACATCGCGAAAAGCATGGAAAATGGGAGGATAAGGGTCCTCAGGAATGAAAGGAGGCTGGGCAAGGGGGCCGCGATAAGAAAGGCCGCCGGCCAGAGCAAGGGGCAAATCGTGATATTCATGGATGCGGACCTCGCGTCCAACCCGTCGCATGTCAAGGAGCTCGTCGGGTTGATGGAAGGCGGGGCGGACATAGTGATAGGCTCCAGATACCTGAGGGAGTCCAGGGCGAAAAGGAATGCGGTCAGGTTCGTCGCGAGCAAGGGGTTCAACTGGCTTGTGAGGACTGCGCTCGGCTCGAAGCTGAGCGACCACCAGTGCGGCTTCAAGGCGTTCCGAAAGGAACGCGTGCTCCCGGTCATCGAGGAAGTCGAGGATGAGAAATGGTTCTGGGACACCGAGCTTCTCGTCCGGGCGCAGAAAAGGGGGCTCGTCATAAGGGAAATCCCCATCGAATGGAAGGAGGCCCCGGGCTCCAAGTTCCGGCTGCTCCGCGACACCGCCAACATGGGCCTGAGCCTCGCCAGGTTCAAGCTGAAGAACATACGGAGCTAATCAGGCCATTATCTGACCAAGGATGATTGTTGATGAACGACCGCTTTTCAGCCGCAGCGCCCGCTGCCGCCCTGGTTCTGGGCGTCCTCTTCGTCCTCGCCGCATATTATCCAGTCCTTGCCCCGCTGCAGGACAACAGCCTCGTGTTCGCCAGGGGCGATTTCACGACAATCGGCGGAAACGAATCCGGTGCCGTCCGCCTGGAGCAGACCATTTCCACCTTCAGCGACGGCTCGGGGAGGAGGGACACCAACAGGTTCCTACTGCTGGGGGGGCTCAGCATTTTTTCCGAATGGGTCGCGTTTTCCGACGCGCAGTTCAACAGCGCGCTCATACTCGTTTCCACAGTCCTCGGAAGCGCGGGGATTTTTTTCCTGGCCAGGCGTTTCATCGATGACTGGCGCTACCGCGCCGCGGCTGTCCTCCTGTTCATTCCGTTCTATTTCCTCAACCTCTGGTCGGTCGAGCGGATAGGCCACATATGGATTTGGTTCACGTATGCCGTTTTCCCGCTCTTCGCATCGATAGGATTCTCCTATCTGGAGAACCGCAAGGATTCGCGGCTGGTCCTCTATTCGCTGGCATTCGCGTTCTACGGCGCGGTCCCGCACTCGTTCATCTACCTTGGGATGATACACGGCCTCCTCGCCGCGTACGCCTGGGTTTCCGGCTGGAAATTGATGAGCATCGCGAAATTCGTCTTCGTGCCGCTCGCCATATATTTCCTGCTGTACCTCCCGGTCCTGCTCGCCGCCACAGCCAATGAGGCCAAATACCCGGTCGATGTCACGAAATACAGCTTCACCTACCTTTCAAACAACGGGGAAATTGCAAGGCTGCTCTCGTTCACGAACAACTGGTGGCCGAGCCTGGACGAATCGCGCGTCAAGTCGGATTGGGCGGCGAAAGGCTCCGCGTTCGGGATTTTCATCCTCACATTCGCGGCCATCCTCCTGTCGTTCCCCGTTCTTGAGAAGGGCCTGAAAGCACTCATCACCCTCTGCGCGCTGTGGATGATGGGCTGCATGTTCGTGGCGCAGGGGACGCAGAACCAGATAGTGAAGTGGGCCACGGACACCATGATTGATGCCGGCCTCGGCCTGCTCCTCGGCCCGTTCCGGGAATGGGCGAGGATAAGCCTGCTCATCCCCCTGTTCATGGTCATCATACTTTCAATCGGCCTTCCAAGAACCAAGTGGCGTTTCGCGGCGGTATGCATCCTCGCGGTGCTGGTCGCCGCCAACGTGGTTTTTTCGCCCTCATGGGCGTACCTTAAAGACGTCCACGGGGCGGTCCGCATGGGCGACGAGTTATCACGGCTCGGGACCATGCTGCCCAAGGACAGCAAGGTGCTGTGGGTGGACCTTCGGGGCAAGGGCCTGCCCGCCACCAGCCTCGACGGGGCCGACGAGGGCGTCAGGCCGCCGATATCGAACGCCGGGGACACGTACATTTATCCGCCCATCATCAGGGCGATAAGGGTATCCGGGGCCCCGCCAGGGCTTCTCGAGGCATTGAACATCCATTACCTGGTGAAAAGGGCCGGGACGAGGAGCGACGATTGGTATCCGTGGATGGGGTGCAGCGATGTCGGATATTTGAGGCTCTGCGGCGACGGCAAGGGGCCGGAGCCGTTCAGGGTTTACCAGGGCACGATACTCGCGGACGACGGGGACGTCCTCTCGCTTTCGTACGCCCCGCTCGGCGGCTTCGCGCCTTCGCAGGGGATGGGGGAGCACGCGGCGTATGCTGTCTCGGGCAGCCGGAGGCAGGCGGCTCAGGCCGGAATGCGCGCGGTGTATGTCCTTGAAGCCGAAAGCGCGTTCACCGGGAAGCGGTGGCGGTCCGAGCGCATTGGGGCGAGCAATAATTCCGCGGCGAATTTCAGCGGCATCATCAATGCTGCGGTGAACATCAGCAGGGGCGGCATGTACCGCATCGCCCTCGTCGGCAGCGGCCCTGTCGAAGTCATGGTGGACGGCACCTCCGTGGCGAACGCGGACTCGATGGACGGGTTCTCGTACGGCGTGCCGGTTTACCTGGGGCCCGGGCCCGCGATGATAACAGTAGATGGAAAAGGGAACAGCAACGCGACGCTCGATGTCTTATGGCTGTATGAGGACAGCGGGGAATACGACGATAGGCACGCTCTTCGAAAGCGCGGGGCCACCCCCCGCGTCGGTGGTGTCGTTCGCGCGCGAAGGCCCGACAAGATGGAATGCGTTGGTCAATGCCTCGCGGCCCTTCCTGCTCGGGTTCGCCGAGGCGTACCAGCCGGGCTGGGAAGCGAGGATTATCGAGCACGGGAACGTAGTGGAGACAATCAAGCCCGTCCAGCTTTACGGCGTGATGAACGGGTACTGGATAAACAGGACCGGAGAACTGGATATCGAGCTGAGGTATCAGCCGCAGGACATGTTCGAAACCGGGCTCTATGCAACGTTCGCGACACTCGCCGCATGCGCAGCGTTCCTTGCATATGCGGCCTCGCGGGGTGGATGAGATGCCTGTCGATGAGAAAAAGCTTGGAAGGGATATTCTCGAAAAGGGCAGCATCCTGATTCCCGGGGCCTGGCTGTTCATCGCATATTACGTATTCACCGGCAACCAATGGATGATTGGCCCGTTCTCTCTGGTTCTGGCCGCGGCGTACCATTTAAAGGGCTGGGACGGAAGGCATTTGCTCGCCTGGGGCATCGGGGCCCTGACGCTCGCAGCGCTCATCATCGGGGGTGCGCAATGGACGGCGAATATCATCGCAATCGCAGGCTATTGGCTGTGCCTGGCGGGAATCCTCAGGATGGGTTCGGAAGTCGCCACAGGGCGGGAAGCCAGCCGGGCAAGGCGCGGAAAAAGCCGGAGGGGGCAGGCACCGGAAAAACCGGGCAACTGGAAAGAAGATGGGAATGAAAGGCGCGAATGGAAAACAGAAAAGGCGGGGGGCCCTCAGGATGAAAATCTGCTTCATGGTCAATGGATGCTGGCGCAACCCGCACGCGGGCGCAGTCCGGCCGTTCATCACCTGGGCCGGCGCGACACGGGGGCACGATACATCGGTCGCCCTGCTGAAGGCGGGGAGCAGGATGCTCGACGGCCTGAAGGAGACGGGGATTCCCTACGGGAATTTCTCCAGCGTGGACGCGCTTTCCGCGCACCTGAAATCCGCAAGGCCGGACATTGTGGTGGCTGACGACAACCCCCCGCAACTGGAAATAAGCCGCACGCTCGCAAGAAAGACCGGCATCCCATTCGCCACGTACGCGCAAATCCTGCTCGGCACCCAGTCCATCGTCGATGCAATCGACGGCAGCGGGTCGTCCATTATAAAGAAGGTGCGCCACAGGCTTAGCGCGTTCGTCCCGTTTTCCGCATTCCGCACGGCGTACAAGGGGCTCGTGGGGAGCGGCACGCCGGTCATCGGCAACAGCCGGACCACCGCGACATTGCTCCAGGCGTTCTATGGAGTCGAGCCCGAAGGCGTCGTATACCCGCCGCTGGACCGCCGGGTGTTCCGCCCGCGCAAAAGCAGGGGGCGGGACGGGGCCCTCCTTTATATCGGCTCGTTCGGCCTCGATACGGACTGCGGGCTCATAAGGGAGATAATCCGCACGCTCAGGGAAAACGGAAAGGCGGTCGCCGTTTTCGGGAACCGCGAGCTCGGCGCGAAGCTGGCGAGGGATTACGGTGTCGAGTTCCTCGACCGATGCACCGATGACGAACTCGCCCTGCGGTACTCGTCTTCGGTGATTACCGTCTGCCCCCAGAAATGGGAGCTCTTCGGCTATGTCCCGGCGGAGTCGATAAGCTGCGGGACGCCGGTCCTCGCGTATGACTGCATGGGCCCGGGCGAAGTGCTGTCCAGGCATGGCGGCGGGGTGCTCGTGAACAGGAAGGCGGAATTCCTTTCCGCGCTCAGGGATATCGACCAAGCGGCGGAAGGGAGCGCCGCGAAATCAACCTCGATTCGGCGGGCTTCGATTCGGAAAGGTCGGCAGCCCATCTCGCGTCCATTCTCGAAAGGGTGTGCGGGGGGCGGAAGTGAATGCGCCGATGAAAAAGATGACAGGAACCGGGGATGACGAAGCCCGTTCGTGGGCGTGCCCAGCCGCGCTCGCGTTGGCCGTCCTTGCGCTGATAATCGCATACTGGCCCGTGCTCGCCCCCCTGCTCGACGGGAAGCTCCTTTTCACATACGGGGACTTCTGGACGGCGTACGGCGGGAATTCGGCCTCGCTCCGGAGCGATGAGACGTTCTTCACGTTCTACGGCGGCACGAACCGGCTCGAAACGAACAGGTTCTATCCGCTCGCGGCCTTCAGCGCGCTTTCGCATTTCACGGCGTTCTCGGACGCGCAGTTCATCAGCGCGCTCATCCTTGCCAGCATGGCGCTAGGCTGCTTCGGGCTCTACGGCATCGCGGGCTTCTTCATCAGGGACAGGCGCTTACGTGCGGCCGCGATATTGGCCCTCGCGCTCTTCTATTTCCTCAACCTGTGGTCGGTGGAAAGGATAGGCCACATCTGGATATGGTTCGCATATGCCGTATTCCCGCTGTCCCTGTTCCTCGGCCTGAAGGCCGTGAAGGAAGGCGGGGCCGCCTATCTCATGGCGTATTCCCTGGCGCTGTCCTTTTTCGGGATTATGCCGCACGCGTTCATGTACCTCCTGTTCTTCCACGCGTTCCTGGTTGCATTCGCCATATCGGCGAAAAACAGGCCTGCGGCGATATTGAAATTCGCAATCATCCCCCTCGCCATATATGCCCTCATCAACCTGCCGTCTATAATCCTGAGCCAGTCGGCCGAAGGGACGCTAATTTCCGGCATACACAGCGACAGCATAGGCCTGCTGTCCAGGAACGGGGAGCTCGCTGAACCTGTTCGCGTTCTCGAACAACTGGTGGCACCAGGTGGGCAAGGCCATCATATACGCCAATCCGGCATTCACGTACTCCGGAATAGGCATTTTCGCGGCCCTGTTCCTCGCCGCCGGATTGACAATCGGGCGGATGGGCGCCGACGAGAGGCATATCACAATCCTCGCCCTCGCAGGGATGCTTGCGGTGATTTTCGTCGCCCAAGGCGCGAACAACCATTTGCTGGCGCCTGCGCTGGAGGCAATCGCCAAATCGGATTTCAGCTTCCTGCTCCGTCCGCTACGGGAATGGGCGAGAATCAGCCTATTGCTGCCGCCCTTGATGGCAATCATCCTTGCCGCGTGCATGAACGACCGGAAATGGGGATTGCCGGTGCTTGCGGGTTTTTTCGCCCTGGTGGCGGTTAACATCGCGGTTTCACCGGCCTGGCCTTACTTATACGAAGTCCATTCAGCTACGCACGTTTCCGGGGAAATCGGCCTCCTGCAGGAAAAGATGTCGGGCGGAGGCAAGGACATATGGCCGGGCGTTTATGGCAAGCACCTGCCCGCAACCAACGTGGCGGGGGAGCAGAGGGACACCAGCACTTACATCAGGCAGATTTCCGGCATATACCGGAGTTACAATTCCTACGTCGCCTCAGGCTATGAGAACAGCACTTTCTGGAAGGTCATGCCGCGGCCCCTGATGGACGCGCTGGACATCCGCGATGTCATCCTTATGGATATCAAAGGCTCGCCCGGAGGGTATGCCTGGATGGATTGCAGCGACCTGGGGCGGATGATGCTCTGCCAAGACACCCGCGACGCGGTCCCGCTAAGGATATACGACGGGGCGATTTCCTCGGACGCTGCATCTATGGAGCCGCTGTTCTACTTGCCGATGGAGGACTACGCGCTGACCAGCGCAAACATATCGCCTGCCGCGTATACGGCCACGGGGATATCCGGCAACGGCTCGGCCGCAATCAGCGGCCGCATGTATGTAATCGAAGCCGAATCGGGACTGAGAGGCAGGAAATTCGCGTTCAATTCGCCCGGGGCGAGCAACAGGACCCTGGTTTATTTCGCAGACAACCTGACTGTGGATGTGAGCATCCCCGAAACCGGCGACTATGGCGTGGCGATTCTTGGGCAGGGGCATGTTCAACATATCCGCGGGCGGGAATTCCGCGAGCGTCACGGTCCCTGAATCCGGATATGCCTTCACCGGCCCGTTTCGGCTGGATGAAGGCCCAGCCGTGTTCACGATGGCTCACGGCAACCGCTCCGCAAGCCTCGATGCGATTGTCATCTACGAAATCACGGACGGCTTCCCGTTCGGGCCGTTCACGAACCTGACCGCGCCGCCGGCGAGGATAGGAAATTACACGAACATCGACCCGACGGACTGGCATGTGGAAGTCAGCGCGCTGAGGCCGTTCCTCCTCTCATTCGCCGAAACTTACGACCCGCAATGGATTGCCGATATTTACAAGGATGGCCGGCAGGTGGGCACAATCAGGCCGATAAGCCTGTACGACACGATGAACGGGTACATGGTCAACGAGACCGGTGAGCTGGAAATCCGCCTGAAGTACGAGCCGCAGGAAAGATATATGTGGGCGATGATTGTGAGCATGGCGACGATAGCAGCTTGTATAGCATTTCTTGCCCTGTCAATTAGGAAGGAAGGCGCGTCACATGGCAATGCCTGAAAGGAAGGAAGATGCGATTTCAAGCGACATCGGCGTCTGCGCCATCCCGGTCCTTGCCCAGGCTATCGCGATAGCAATCGGCAATGAGCCCGTCAGCGTAGCCATATCCATCGCCACAGCCGCCGCGTATCTTCGGATGCGGTGGGATGCAGGGGTTATTGTCGCTTCGGGCGCGGCAGGGCTTATAATCGCTGCATCGCTTTTCAGCCCGCCATATGCCGCGGCGAACACGGCGGCGAACGCTGCTTTTTGGATGATTTGCGCGGGCGTTGCGGCCCTCGCGCTCGGGGAGATGAAAGTTGGAAGAGGAAGCGGCGGCGGGATTGCAGGGAAGAAAGCTGCCCCTTACCGGACGAGTGCCTCATAAAGCCGGATATAAGCGGAAACGGTATTCTTCACGTCGTATTTTTCCGCGAGCGCCAGGCCGTTGGAAACGCATTTCTTCCTGAATCCGGCATCGCCGATTGCGGTTTTTATCCCCATCGCCAATGATGCGGCATCCTGTTTGACGAATACGCCGGCCCCGTCGTACAGCCCTTTCCAGAAGGGCAAATCGAACGCCACGACCGGAACGCCCGCGGCGAGCGATTCGGCGAACACCATGCAGAACGTTTCGGAAACGGAGGGGATGACGACGGCGTCTGCGGATTTCTGGATTGACGTTTTTTCCGAAAAACCCAGGGCGCCCAGGAAAAATACCCTGGAAAGGCCGCGCTCCCGCACGATTCTTTCGAAATGCGCGCGTTCGGTCCCTTCGCCCACGACCACGAATGCGATGCTCTCGTCCCGAAGCAGCGCGGCCGCCTCGATGAAATGCGAGAGTCCCTTGGCCGGGCTGTCGAGGCGGGCGATGTATGCGACCGCGTGCTCGCACCCGAACCTGGACCTTAGGTCGATAGTCGGGCAGCCCCGGATTTTTTCCGTGTCCACGCCGGGCGGGATGGTTTCGAGCTTGGATTGCGGGAGGTTAAACGTGCTGAGCAGGTCGTCGCGGTGGAAAGGGGACTCTGCCACGACCTTGTCCATCCGCCGGAAGGAGAATCCGTCTATGGCATTGGAATAGAGCGAGTATGCCGATTCAACCGCCCGCGACGCGGGGTTCCCGCCTCTCCGGTAGCTGTAGTGCGACTTTCCGAGTATGTGGGACGTCGCCACCTTGGTCCCCTTCATCCCGAGCCCGGACGGGGCTAGCGACGAATCCAGGAAGTGGATTATGTCGTGGCCATCATTCCCGCGCAGGGAGCCGTACGCCCGCACGATGCCCGGGATGCGGGTATAGCGGACAAGCCTCGAGAGGTCCTGCCGGGGGAGGAAATCGGTGCCGATTTCGCAGCTCTGGACGCCTATGCCGGATTCGATTAGGCCGCGGGTTAGGTTTTCCACGAAAACCATCTCTCCGGTTATCGTGGGCGCGTTCGGCTTCTGTGAGACGAGTAGGACCCGCATGGAATAAGTCTTGCGAAAACTGATTTTAAGACCATCAGTAGGATATCTGTGCAGGATATGGACGGGATAACATTTTTCACGGAAGCCATGGGAAGGCCGGCGTACGCGGGCGCGGTCAGGCCTTTCCTCGGCTGGGCGTCCGAGCTCGAAAAGGCCGGGCGCGAGTGCGAGGTCGTCACCCTCAAGGCGGACAGGATGTTCTGCGACGAGCTGGACCGGATGAAGGTGCGGCACAGCAATTTCGACGACATCGCCAGCGCCGCGAGGCATGTAAGCGCGAGCAGGCCGGGCATAATCATCAGCGACGATAGCCCTGAGAACCTGTCCCGGACCTCGGATTTGAGGAAGCGGACCGGAATCAGGACCGGCACCTACGTCCAGCTGCTAATGGGCACCCATTCGATAGGCTCGGGCTATGATTTGGGGAAGGCGCCGCTCAGCGTCAGGGCGGGAAACGCGCTCATGAAGGCGGTCCCGTTCATCTTCTTCAGGAAGGCGTACCAGCGCCTTTCCGGGAGGAAGGACGAGATTCTCATATGCAACAGCAAATCGAGCGCGGACATGCTCCAGGTACTCTACGGGATGGAGCCGTATGGCATCGTGTATCCGCCGGTGGACCGCGAGGTGTTCAGGCCCGGCCCCTCACCGCATGCGAAAAAAAGGCAGGCCATGCTTTATCTCGGCTCGTATGGCTGGGACACGGACAGGGCGCTTGCGGCCGAGGCGGCAAGAAGGCTCGCGGACGGCGGCGTCAAGGTGCTCGCATTCGGCAACAAAGGCCTAATGGATGCGTCCGGGGAAGCGGGCGTCGGGAAGTTTGCAGAGCACATCGGCCATTGCACGGATAGCGAGCTTGCGAGGCATTACTCGGATTCGTCGCTCACGGTCTGCCTGCAGAAGTGGGAGCTTTTCGGATATGTCGCCGCGGAGTCCGTCTGCTGCGGCACGCCCGTGATTGCGTTCAACTGCATGGGTTACGGCGAGATAGCCGACCAGACAGGCTTCGGCGTGCTCGCCGACAACAGGCGGGAACTGCTGGAATGCCTCGGGAACCTGGACCAAACCCTCGCAAGAATCAGCCGCCTGCAAGGCATGCAGGCCCAGAACGAGCCTTTCCCGTTCGGCAGGAAGCAGTCCACGGACAGGCTTCTTGAAATCCTCAGGGAAGCCATGCCGGGAAGGTTCTGACGGCTTCGAGCACCATGCGCAGCGAATCTGCAAGGCCGGGGCGCAGAGCGGCGTATCCAGGGGGCATCAAACCGCACCGGCCGAACCGCCTTTCGCATCATTCCCCGGACCTTTCCCCGGGTTCCCGATGCCGTATGATGCGACGCCCACTGCGATGGAAACGAGCCCGTGCGGCAGGCGCATCTTCATCAGCGCTTTCTTCATCATCGCGACATCCTCCTTGCGGAAGCACTTCAGCGTGAGCGCAAGGCCGGCGTACAAGGGAATTGTAAAGCAGACCAGGAGGGCGATGAATGCGAGGTATACGGCCTTCGTCACAAAGAAGGGCGCATCCTTTCCGAGCATCCCGTTGAAAAAGGAGGGAAGGTGCGACGCCCCCGGGCTGAGAAGCGTGATTATCGCGAGCGTAACGAGCGCTGCGAGCGCCAGCTTCCACACTTCGGGGGGCAGGACGAACTTGAAATGCTTGTGCGAATAATATCCGGACTGGACGGCGTTGACCGCGAATCCGCAGACCGCCGCGGCAGCCGCGCCAACCATTCCGAACTGCGGTATCAGCAGCACGCATGCGGCCAGGTTCACGGCGCCGGACACCATCAGCATTTTCAGCTGGACGCCCACGAGCTGCATGGCGGCCAGCGTCATGTACAGCATGTAGGTCAGCACGCGCAGAACCATCCCGAACGCGAGTATCGAGAGGACGAGCCCGGCCGGCCGGTACGAGTCCCCGTAAAGGAGGGAAAGGATGTCCTGCGAGAATACCATCATGACGAGGGCGAAGGGTATGGATATGAACAGCGACCAGCGCTGCGCGGTCTCGGTCACTGTGCGCATCTGCGCGAAATCATCCTTCCCGAACAGCTTCGACATGATGGGAAGGAAGATGCTGCCGATTGATGCAGGCAGGGTGAGGAGGACGGCGGCAAGCGTCGCGCTGACCGAATACATGGCCACCATCTGCGTGGAGGTGGAAGGGTCGCCGAGATACCCGAGCAGGAGCCGGCTGGCCGAGAGGATGAGCATGCTGAGCGACGAAGCCAGGCTCAGCATGAGCCCGAAGGGGAGTATTTCCATCGCCATCTGGGACGTGCTGATGGCGTCCGCAGCGGGAAGGTCGGCGCATTTTTTGCGCACGATGAGGAACGAAAGGAGCGTCGGCGGGATGAAAGAGAGGAAGAAAGCGCAGGCAAGCGTCAGGGCCGAGGCCCCGTAAAGCTGGAACAGGGCGATTGTCAGCACGAGCTTGAGGGAATTCTGGAACGCGGAGAGCATCTGCACGGTCCGGATGTCGGCCCTGCCGCGTATGAATGCGGTGTTCACGCCGAACAGGTTGCTGAAGAGCAGGAAGGCCGAAAGCAGGCGCAGCGGCTCTGCGAGATCGGGCTTCTGGTAGACTGCGCTGATTGCGTCGGCCCCGAGCCAAAGCGCCGCAACGGTTATCAGGGCGGAGGCCGTGACGAGCTTCTGCGCAAGGCCGATAAGGGCACGGATTTTCCCCTTCTCGGATTTGCCTTCGAAAAAGGGGACGTACCTCGCGAGCGCGCTGGCAAGCCCCAAATCGTCGAAAACCGCGCTCATCGATGCGACGCTCAGCGCGAGGAAGAAAAGCCCGAGGTCGTCCTGGCCGACGGCCCTTGCGACGATGATGTTGTATATGAAGGATATCGAATAGAATACCCCGCTTCCGGCAAGGCTCCACATGCTTCCCCTGGCAACGGCCTTGGAATATTCCGACGGCTCGTCGCCGGGCGGGCGCGTTTCAGCGGCATCGTCCATGTCAGACCCCGTCCCACTTGCGGCTCCTGAGGTCCCGGCCTACAACCCGCCTTATTGATACGAGCGTCCGGTGCCTGAGCGAATCCCGCTCCGGGCCCCCCGGCCCGCCGCTTCCCAGGATGGCCGCCGGCTTCCCGTCCATGAACGCGGGGATGGGATAGCCGTAGTAAGCGAGCACAGTCGGCGCTATGTCGGCGACGGAAAGCGGCGGCATCACGCCCTTTGCGGCGAGGTTCGGCCCGGTGGAGAGGAAAACGCCCTCCTGCCTGTGCGAGCCGCTTATCTGGACCGCCGGGTCGATGTCGGCGGAGAGCGTCCTGGAGAACGACGAGCTGTATTCGAAATCGTCGTAGGGCAGTGCGAATATGTCCGCGGCACCGGGGACCTGCCCTTTTCCGTACGCCTCTTCCCGAGTTACGACCTTCCGGACGACTTTCCGCCCCCCCTCGTCCTGCGCTTCGGCGACAATCTTCACGATTTCGTCCAGGTGGGACTGCCCGTTGCCGCTGTTAATCACGATTCCCCCGCTCGTGGAGAAGAGGAACGCCTTCGAATTGGCATGGTCGATGACGTCGCCCCGGATGTTCTTCGAGGGGAAAATCCGCCTCCCGAGGCCGGAAAGGAAATTCGAGCGGCTTACGATGTTGAAGAGGAACGGCGGCACGAACGCCAGCACCTTGTCGCGCGTCATGCCGGCGTTCTGCATCATCGCGCGGCGGCTGCCTTCCTTGAATTTCAGCAGGCCCTTGCTGGTGAGGTAGGCGTTCATGAAGAATGTCCTTCGGACCTCCCGGAAGCCGTGGTCGGACACGATGATGATGTCATGGCCGTCCCGAACCAGCTTGCCCAGGAATTCGTCGATGGGCTTGTATATGCGGGCCACCTCAGTCGCGGATTTCTTCCCGGCCTTCCAGAATTCGTGGATGAAGTAATGCTGCACCCAGTCCGTCTCGGAAAAGACGATGAACGCCGAGGTCCATTCCTTCTTCCCGAGGAGGTGGGTGGCGACGGTTATCCTCTGCCGCACCCCGCGGAGGAGCGCGTCGGAAATCTTCGACTTGTCCCTGGAGGCGCCGAGCTTCACCAGCTGGGCCTCGGCCGCGATGTTGAAATCGTAGTCCGGGACCAGCGCGAGGATTTCATCGCGGATGGAGTGCGGCTGGGCGAACGGGCAGCCCGGGTCCGGCGTGCAGAACCCTGAGACCACGATGGCGTCCTTGCATGGCCGCGGGGGATACGCGCAGGGGATGTTGAACGCGATTGCCCGGTCCGAATCCATCATCTCCCAGACGTACGGCGTGCGCAGGTCCTTGCTGGAGGCGTACCTCGACTTGCCATCCTCGATGAGCGCGAAATCGTACAGGCCGTGCTTGCCGGGGTTCACGCCGGTGAAGATGCTCGCCCATGCCGCGGCGGTGCGCGGCGGGGTGGTGGAGAGGAGGTCCGCGGTCGAGCCTCCGGATACGGCGGCGGAAAAGTTCGGCAGGAAGCCCTCGGCCATCAATGCGCGGAGGATGTCCCAGTCCGCGCCGTCTATGCCCAGAACAATGAGTCTGCCTTTTACCATTTGAATTGGATTGATGCTGCCTTGGTTTTTAATCATTTCCCGATGATAACATATTACGTTATACTATTAGCGGTGTGGAGATGGCCGAACTTCAGGATTTGGATGGGCTCGAAGAGAAAAGCGTTTACATCCTCAGGGAAGCGAAAGCGAGGTTCAAGAACCTGGCCGCGCTCTGGAGCATGGGCAAGGATTCGACGGCAATGCTCGCGATAGCGAGGAAGGCGTTTTTCGGCAGGGTGCCGTTCCCGGTCATCCATATCGACAACGGAATCGATTTCCCGGAGACGTACGAGTTCCGGAAAAAACTCAGCGACGAGTGGGGAATGGAGCTTATTGTCGCGAAGAGCGAGATAAAAGACGATTTGTCCGGAATCCGCTGCTGCGGGGCGAACAAGACCGATGCCCTCCGGAAGCTCCTGGACGACCGGGGGTTCGACGGGCTCATCGTATCGATTCGCAGGGACGAGCACGGCATCCGGGCGAAGGAGAGGACGTTCTCGCCGAGAGACAAGGACTTCAAGTGGAACTACAAGGAGCAGCCCCCGGAGATTTGGGACTTCACGAGCAAGTTCGAGGACAGCTCGCACGTCCGCATCCACCCGATACTCCAGTGGAACGAGATAGACATATGGAGGTACGTGAAGCGCGAGAGCATACCCGGTGAACAGCCTCTATTTCTCGAAGGGGGGCAAAAGATACCGCAGCCTCGGTTGCACGCAGTGCACGGTGTCTGTGGAATCAAAGGCCGCATCGGTGGACGACATCATCGCGGAACTGCAGGGGACGGCTACGGCCGAGCGCTCGGGCAGGATGCAGGACAAGGAGCAGGAGAACGTGATGCAGCGCCTCCGAGCCCTTGGGTACATGTGAATGCGGGGACGCCATATGCCGAATGAAATCAGGATTTCGCTTCTCGGGCACAAGGACCACGGGAAGTCCACCCTCATAGGAAGGATACTGCACGATACGGGCTCGATAACGAAGGACCGGATAGAGGAGGCGAAGGGAATCTGCAGGAGCCTCGGGAAGGAGTTCGAGTTCGCCTTCCTGCTCGACAGCTTCGTCGAGGAGCGCGAGGGCGGGTTCACGCTCGACACAACGGTCGCGCAAGCCAGGCACGGGGACAACATATACAACCTCATCGACGTGCCGGGCCACAAGGAGCTCGTGAAGAACATGCTCAGCGGCGCTTCGATGGCTGACGCGGCCATACTCATCGTATCCGCGAAGGAAGGCGAGGGACTGCAGGACGAGACCAAGCTCCATATCTACCTCGCCCGCCTGCTCGGCATCAGCCGCCTCGCCGTGGCGGTCAACAAGATGGACGCCGCAATGTACAGCGAGGCGGAATTCAGGCGGATTGAATCCGGGGTCCGGGCCCTCCTCGACTCTTTCGGGTTCCGGGGAAAGGATATCGAGTTCATTCCCATTTCAGCCATGAAGGGCGATAACGTGATGAACCAGTCATCGGCCATGCCATGGTACAGGGGCAGGACGCTTATAGGGCATATGGAGGGATTTGCGGCTGGCGGCAGGCTTGATTCGAACCTTCACCTCCCTGCGAGGATGCTCGTGCAGGACGTTTATGAGATGAACGGGGAACGCCTCGCGGTCGGCAGGGTCGAGGCGGGCGTTTTCAAGGATGGCGACGAGATAGAAATCCTCCCTGCAGGCAGGCGGGCGCGCATCGATGGATTGCGCTCCGGAAACGGCAGCGCCCTCGCTCAGGCGTCAGCGGGGCAGAACGTCGGCGTTTTGTTCGGCGGTGATTCCGCGGTCGGGAGGGGGACTGTTTTTGCCGAGTCCGCGCGGAGCGTGAAACCGTCCAGCCGCTTGCGGGCCAGGGTGTTCTGCCTGCCTGAATCGTCAATCGGCATCGGCGAAGCGCTGACCGTCATCTGCGGGCCGCAGGAATCCGGAGGCAAACTGGCTGCAATCATGAATACGATGCACCCCATCCACGACCGGGAACCGAAAAAAGGGGGCGGCATCACGATTGTCAATGGCAGCGAGGCTGCGGAAGTCGAGATAGAACTGGGCAAGCCCCTCGTTTTCGAGCCGTTTTCAGCCATGCCTCCGCTCGGGCGGTTCGTCCTTGCAAAGGGGGGCAGGGTTGCCGGAGTGGGGGTAGTGCTATGATAGTCATCGGGCTGGACGGGGCGACCTGGAGCGTGATTCGGCCGTCGCTAGGCTCGCTCCCCGCGTTCAGCGAGCTCCTTTCGAAGTATGACAGCGCCACGCTGGAGTGCGACATCAGGCCAGTGCATTCCGGGCCTTCGTGGACGACGATTTTCTCCGGGCGCAAGCCCGAGGAGCACGGAATCACGCACTTCGTCATGGGAGAGGAGGCGAGGGATGCCCTCCTGCGCCGGAAGATGTTCATCTGGGATAAGGCGGAAAGGGCGATAGTCATGGGCGTCCCGATATCCCTGCCCCCGATAAATGTGAATTACCAGCTCCGGGACTGGGAGCGGCTTGTGCTTTCGGTCGAGGAGGGCGAGATGTTCGACAGCACGTCGAAATTGGCGCAGGACGCCTCAAGCGCGATAGAGTACGGCGAGGCCGAACTCGTGGTGGCGGTGTTCTCCGAAACTGACCGCGCCCAGCACTTGTTCTGGAACGAGCCGGAAAAGCTGCTGAAGCATTACCAGAGCGTCGACAAGGCGCTGTCAAGGCTGATGAAGCATTTCGCGGATGACGATTTCCTCATCCTCAGCGACCATGGCTTCACCTCCGCGGAAGAGACCAGGAGGAACGGGTGGGACACCGTCAGGGAGAACCAGAGCGGCGGGCACCACCCGATGGGGATTGCGATATCCAACCTCAAGCCGCCGGAGAAAGTGACCGGGGTATACGGGTTCCTCCTTGAAGCCATGAAGAAAAAATCCCGGATTTAAACGTTTGGGCAACAAGTTGGTATGATGAAGAAAGTCGTTGTCGCGCATTCCTGGAGCCTGAACATGGGCGATGCCGCCATGCTCCGGACGATAGCGGACATCGTGCATGGCATTTCTCCGGAAATCAGGATTACCGCCCTTGTTTCCCACCCGGAATTCACCATCGAGAGATGCAAGGGACTCGACGCCGCGATAAAGGGATGGCCGTGGCCCGTCTCGCGCGGAAAACGCGGGATTGCGGATTATGCAATCGTTTATCCCGCCATTTACCTGAACAACATGCTTTCCGCGGCGCTTTACCGGCTCATCAAGGCGAAGCTTTTCCTGTTCAACCGCGCATATGCGGAACCCCTCTCGGCCATCTTCGAATGCGACGCGTTCATCTGCCCCGGAGGGGACTTCATCAGCCCGAAATACTTCTTCCATTCCACGTTCGGGGAAATCATGATGGCGAGGATGCTCGGCAAGAGGATAGTCGTCTGCGCCCAGACAATCGGGCCTTTCACCGGCTTTTTAGACCGGAAGATGGCGGCGTTCGTCCTCAACATGGCGGATGTCGTCATCGTCAGGGAGGAAGTCACCGCGAAGCACGTCAGGGAACTCGGCGTACGCAACGTGGAGGAGACATCGGACCTTGCGTTCATGTTCATGGCTGGGGGGAAGTGGAGCCCGAAGAGGGGGAAGAAAGTCATCATCAGCCCGAAGAAAATCAGCGGTGGCCGCGCGGCCTACGTCGAGGGCATTTCGAACCTGGTGAAAAGGCTCGTCGACGAACTCGGATACGAAGTCGAATTCCTGCCGAGCGATGCTTACGACTCTGATTTCCAATCCGAAATAGCTTCCGGCCTGGGGGGGAGGGTGAGGCTGGCCGGCGGCGTGTTTTCCCCGGAAGAGATAGCAATGCGCATGTCCGGGGCGGAATTCGTGGTTTCGAGCAGGATGCATGCCATTATACTCGCGACGCTGTCGGGAACGCCGTTTTTCGCCATAGGCGACAGCCACAAGTTCGAGGCGATACTCGGCGGGCTGTGCGATGATTGCACAATCGGCATCGACGGGCTCGACGATAAGGGGGTAAGCAGGGTCCTCGATGCGGTAAAGGACGGCAAACGGATTTCCGCCTCGATAGGGCGGAAATATCCGCAGGTCCTTGCCAAGTCCAGGAGGAACGCCGAGATACTCGAATCGAAATTCAGGGAATGGGGTTTTGCAGATGGAGAATAAACCGGAAAGGAACAGCGTGGAAATCCCGAAAAAGCTGTATGACAAGCTCGCGGAACGCATCAAGGGCACCGAGTTCTCGTCGGTTGGAGACTACGTCGTCTTCGTGATGATGGAGGTGCTCGCGGCCGAGGAGGCGGAAGCGGGCCAGGGGCCGGACAAGGAAGGGGAAGGCAAGGTCAAGGACAGGCTGCGCTCGCTGGGATACCTTGATTGAGCGCAGTGGAAACCGTTTAAAAAAGAACTGTCGATATGTTTTCTCGCTTATTAGGGCCCGTAGCTCAGCCTGAGCCTTTGCCTGTTTGTTCGCAATGGCTCCTGAAATGGTGGAGCGTTCGACTGATAGAAACTTTTTGGGAAAAAGTTTCATCAAAAACTTTCTGGAAATCGAAAGGTCGTGAGTTCAAATCTCGCCGGGCCCAAAATCCTTTTTTCCAATAATCATTCCTGTTTACCCCATGATCCGGCTTGATTTTCCGTTTTTCGCGTTTTTAGCGCTAAACACGCAAAAGTTGTCGTAGATAGTAATATTTTAAATAACAAGGCAACACATACTAACCGGTGCAATTATGAAATTCAAACAGGAGATGCGGGAAATACCAGGGCAAAACGACAAGAAAAAGCCTTTTGCCAGGTTCAAAGAGGCAATTGAAAGGCCTTCCAGGGTGGCGATTGCCGCTTTGGCGGTATCGTTTGCGGTAGGCTGCGGTCCAGGCGGGCCGACCGAGGACAGCGGAACGGACGCAGGCATCGACGCCCATTCGGACGGCGGACCGACCGACTCAGGAACCGATACCGGAACGGACGGCGGCAACCCGACGGGATTGTGCGCGCAGTACGGCCCGGGCCACCCCAACAGGATAACGCTCACGCTCGGCCAGGAGGTCAAGGTCGAATCCGAATCATGCGGCTCGAAGCTGGTCTTCCTGGGAGTCGTAGGCACCGGCCCGGGAAACCAGGCAAGTTTCGGCCTGTACGCGCCCCCGGACACCCATCCGCTCGGCTCGTGGGAGCTTCCGGTCGGGGACCAGAAGCGCGTCTATTTCGACGGCGCAGGATGGACGTATATCGAGCCCTGCGAAATAAGCGCCCAGCCGTGCAACATCAACCCGGCCACCCATATCACAAGCGGGGATACCGGATGCACAGTCAGCGCGGCAGCGGACAGGGCGTTCCTTCCGTAGCATATCTTATTCCTTTTCTTACATTTTTTTTACATGAAGATAGCCATCGTCTCCGACCTGCACCTCGGATACGCGAGGTTCGAGTCCGATTCCTACATCCAGGCGCAGAGGGCGGTGGAAGACGCCTCGAAGAAAGCAGACCTGATTCTTTGCGCCGGCGACATATTCGACATCAAAATCCCGAAGCTCGAGACGCTCAAGAAGGCCGTGGAGATTTTCAGCAAGTCATCCGTCCAGGTTTATGCAATCCACGGCAACCACGAGCGGAGGGCCAGGGACATGGTCAATCCCGTGCAGCTCCTCGAGGCAAGCGGCGGGATACGGGTTCTGCATGGCGGGAGCGATGTCTTTGAAAAGGGCGGCGAGAGGGTGCAGGTCCTCGGAATGGGCAGCGTCCCCGAGGAATATGCGGAAGAGGCCCTGAAGAAGACGATGGAGCGGTTCGTGAAAGATGAGGGCGCATTTTCCATTTTGATGATACACCAGTCCGTGAGGGAGCTCGTCCCTGGGGGGAAGGACGAGGTGTCCATCGAGTTCCTTGAAACGCTCCCTTTCGACCTCATCGTGAACGGGCACATACATGAGACGATTGTGAAACTGGGCGGGAAGTTCCTTATACCCGGCAGCACGGTGATTACCCAGCTCAAGAAGGAGGAGATGGCCAGGAAGGGGTATTTCCTCTTCGATACGCATGACAGGAAGGCGGAGTTCATCGAAATCGAGTCCAGGCCGTTCTTTTACGAGGAGATGGTGTTCGACAAGGCCACGGATGCGCAGGTGCGGGAGCGGATTCGCGAAACGGTCGCGCGGATAAGGAAGGAGCGCCCGGACTGCCTGATTGCCATCAAGGTGGACGGCACGCTCAAGGAAGGGCTTGCCGGGAGCGACATCCGTCTCGAAGGCTACGAGAACGTGTTCATAGAAAGCAGGCTCGACGTCGAAAGCCTGTCGTCGCGCCTGGAGAAAATCAGGAGCGGGCGCGAGGCGAGCCTTTCCGTGCGTGATTTGGCCCTCCGGGAGCTCCGGGAGAAGACAGCGGGGAAAATAACGCTGTTCGACAGCTCGGAGCTGTTCGAAAAGCTGGTCGAAGGCGCGGACGAGACGCTCGAGTACCTTGAGAAGCATAATAAAAAGGGTAAAGTAGCTAACTTGACCCGTTTTGTCAAACGTCCTTATTGTTCGGCACCCCGAACAATGGGCGCAATGAACTTTGTTCATTGCCGTTACTAAAAGTTTGCAGGGATGACAGAGCCTGGTCAAATGTGCAGCGCTTAGGAAGGCTTTTTGGCCCCAGACAAGTCAGGCCAAAAACCCTGGAAAAAGGTCATGAGGTCCGCCAAGAGCCGTAGGAAACGCTGTGGTTTAGTACCTGCGCAGGTTCAAAAGCTTGGAAAGCTGGCGCTTTCCATATTGCCAGCCAAGCTGACAATCCTGCTCCCTGCATTTATTCTTGGTCTGAGTTCGAGCGGAAGCCAGAACCTTCGCACCGAAGATAATTAAGGGTAGAGTGGAGGTTATAAAGAGTTCTCGAGGTAGTGTTTTATAGGGGTAGGAAGATAAAATAAGAATATGGGTGGGAGTCATGTCAAATGTTATAATTTTTTGTCCAAAATGTAAAATAGGAAACCCAATCGATTTATTTAAAGCAGATAGAGGGAGTCGAATTCTTTGTAGGGGGTGCAATGAATTTATCACACTTACATTTAAAGGAAAAACTCCGAAACAACTCATAGAAGAGGCTGTAAATGAGATTCAAAAATCATTACCTAAGACAATTACAATAAGGTTGGAATGATATGAAAAATTATAAGAAAAAAATCGTCGATAAGACTCTATCATCGAATGATGTGGAGCTACTAATTACCAAGCTAGACACAATAATTAAAGAAAAAACGAAAGGCCACGCCAATTACTCTGAGGATGACATTAAACAACTTCGAATTATTAAATTCTTATTAAAAATTTATGAGGAAGATAAAGGCGTAACTGGTTTTTCTACCCAAGAGAAAAAATTAAGCTACCATCGTGTGAAAAATCTATTGAATGAACTTGAGTTAAACCAAATTATTACTGAACCTTTTAGTGCGATGGGGGGGTTTTTCAGTTTTGAAATATTGGATAGAGTTAGATATAGAGATTATCTTTACAAAATAATCGAACTCGTGTTGGAGAAATTTCCTAAAGAACATTTTGTGGAGTCTTTGAAAAAATTTGACTTCAATAACCAATATGTCGTCGGGCTAGTTGTAACAATCATCGGCGGTCTAATCGTCGGGATGATATTATTTTTCTTACTGCAACCATATCAAAATCAAACGGAACCCCCACAAATTCGAATAGATTCGGTTTCTTTCTCACCAAACGCATTCACATGTAACGCCGCACCCCAATTTAAAGTCAGTTACAAGGTGGCTCATATAGGGGGGAAAGAGGTTGGCTTTGGACAGCCATATTATATTTTCTTAAATCAGACTTCGAATACATGCCTTCAAAATTTTACATTTTTTAACAGCACTGGAATCGCTCAGCCGTTATGTTACAATATCTTTTACCGCGGAAACCAAATAAGGGAAGCATGTACGCCTAAATTTGAACCAATATTCAAGGAAACAATTCGGATAGATTCGGACCTCAGTATTTTAGTAACAAGAATGCTTAAGGAATTTAAAGAAAAGAGGGTTGCTGATTGTATGGTATCAGAACAAGTAAAGGTGTGTGTAAACCTAGAAGATGTAGAATATTGCTCAGATAATCAAACTGTAGAAATTAGTTATATTGATTGTGAAGCGTGAGGGGGTGTTTAGTTCAAAATTCCCCGAGGTATTCTGTTTAAAAAATTTGTTTATTTATTATGGGATCGGATAATTCGATCTACTTCATTCTCGGGAATTTTTAGTTTCCCCAGCAGTAATTTTTTTGCCTTATAATCATAATGGCTTAGTTTCGATATGTATTCTGCAGCTTTGCCTTTTTGTAGAATCCCCCACTGTTTGGATGCCTCAATAATAAATCTACCAGTACGGTATATACCAATCCCTTTCCCAAGGTCATTTACCCAATAATCATGTGCTGCATTTTCATCTATGATAGGAAGAACATGATTTCCTGCATCGTTTAAGGCTTTAGAGAGAAAGAATCATTGTTTCGATTTCGCCACTTCCGAATGTAAAACAAAGATGCTTCATGAGGGATGGATTTGTTTTGAAATCTACTGGGGTGGATTTTTCAATAATGAGACCATTTTGAATTAATGAAAGAAGATTATCAGCCCCCTTGTCTAAAGATTCTCGTACAACAGCGGGAGTAATTATAAATTTATGACCTTTTTTTACGCATTCCGAAATTAATTCAGTGCAATCAAGTTCTGTCGTAATCGCAACCGAAAAGAAGGTATCGCAGATAAACGTTTTTGGTTTCATTGGTATTGGCATAACTATCCATCTGAGATTGTTTCATCCACTTGAGCAAGCTCAGCCAACTTTTTCAAGGAAAGCTTGTTTTTACGATAAATAGATTTTGCAATTCTTACTTTGTTAGCTAAGATTCTATCATATACAGTGGAATATATCGCCATACCGGGGTACATAGTATAAACTATAAACAATATTTCATCGCTGGTTAACCCAGAAAGAAGCTCATACACTCTCTTAAATGACGCTTGGGTATTTTCATCAAAATCAGAAAACGCCTCTTTCGCAGCAGTTTTTCCGTTTTCGGTGAGCAAATATATGGTTGATGAAGAATCTCCTTTGAATATCTTTAACAGGCCTTCAACCTCTAATAATCCTAAAACGTCTTCATCAATCTCTTCACTATATGGACCGTAGTTATGAGGTCCGTAATTATCGTCCTCAAGGAGTTCCGGTATTCCTCGGGATACAAGAAACAACTCCTTATGTAATCTTAGACTACCTTCTATTTTACCATTTGATACATAAAAAAGTGCCAAGAGATACTTAATCCAAGGTGACTCTGGCCATAGAAAGGAGTATTTGGGCATATTATATGAAAAACAATAGAAGTTTAAGAATTTTGCTGCAATTAACAGGTATATGGGAATTAAAATAAAGACAGACTTATCGTCAGAAGAATATCCAATCCGCTTTGGGACTGCGACGATAGGGAATAGTGAAATCCGCCTCCCCCACAAGGTAACCTATGCGAGAAAATTGCAATCCGACAAAGAATGGGGTTTTTTCAGACAAAGTGTTTCTCACCTTTCTCCGCATCTTGTAAATGAACTTTATGTAAAAGTGGATCAGAATTGGACTGATAAACTGAAGGAGATGGGGGATACACGAACTGTCACGAGTGATATTAATAGACATGCCCGCGGGGATGTAAATATCTTAGTAACCGATTGGAATTCTTCCGAAAGTCCTACAGATAAGGCTCTTGGTCATCTAGTGGATGTTTCATTCGCAACATCCGATTGTTTTATCGCACCTCTTTTGTCAAAACGAGCAAAAATTGTTGAAAAGGGACAAGAAGAAAAAATCATTGATTTGGAGCGGGTATATTTCGAACATGCTCAAACGCATAAAAACGGAAAGAGTCTGTTCGGCTATTTGCCAGTAAGAACGTCCTTGGAGGGTATGGAGTCATTTGTTAAGTTCTTCTCAAAGCAAGAGGTTGATGGAGTAGTAATTGATTTTAGTGGCTGCACCCCCACGGGAGTTGCAATTCATTTAAGTGCACTTGCTAGAGCAATAAAAGTTGAGTTCGGGGATGAGCGGCCTTTATTATACGCGATAAATGCACATAGGGGTATGAAGAAATCAACTGATGATGCTTCTGTAAAGCCTTCAAAGGATATTTTTCTTTACGAACTGGGCTTTGATTTGATTGGAGAGAACCACGTGGTGAGGTTTTGGCCTAAAACTGCCGATGCAAGTATGAAGGCAGTTCTTCCAAAACCAGATCCGGAGTTTTGGGTGTTTAACAGAATTGATTATGGATACCATTTAATGAGAGATAAAAAAGACAAGAAGGAAGAGGTTAAACATAATTGGCACGAGTTCATTGCTGAAGGAACCGAACTAAAGAAAACTGTCGAATCTGAGAATAAGATATCAGAATATCTCAAGTTAAAGAAATATGCTGATCCCCGTGATTTGCGAAGAGTTGCTTCGGTTTCGAAAAAATGGAGGGGCAGTTCGGATTAACTATTTTTATATAATTTATATAACATAGATGAACTTCATACTGAGTGATCTCCTCGTCAAATATATAAAAAATGGAATATCGGTGTATGAACCCGAAGAGGTTCTTGGGGATTACGCCCTACATTTTACTAAAAAACTTACGGCTTGCGTTTCCTGGCGACCTGGCGCTTGGACTCCAGATGGGCTCTGCCCTCGTTGAACCTTCTTTTCGCCTTGAGATGCCGGATGTGGCTTGCAGGGACTTTCATGTCATCGACCCGATAGGATATCAGATGCCGGATTTAATATCCCCCTCTTAGCCTCGGCCCTCTTCAGCAAGCCCGACAGAGAGCTGGGAGACGAACTCGCCCGCGTCATTCCTGTAGAAGACGTCCAGCACACGCTTCGCGTTCCCCGCGTTCTCGGCATCGAAAAGCTCGGTGCCCCCATAAAGCATGTTCATCGCATCGCCAAGGTCCCTCCCGGCGGTGGCGTTCGGCGCGTCGGGAAGTTCGGAGCGTATCATCAGGTTGGCTCCGTTGGTCATCAGGGTTACGGCCTTCAGCGTCATCCCAAGGGCATTGTCCGCGGTTATGGCGTATTCCATGCCGGATTTGGCGTCAAACACCCGGAATTCCGTGTTCGGGGGAATGCCCGTCTCTTCATGCGCGCCCTTGATGTTCTCCAGCGCTTCCCTGAACCTTGCGATAAGCACCGGGAGCGGCCTCTGGTCGCTGCATTTGAATACGCCGTAAGCCAGCCCGGACTTTGGAGTAATAGCCATAAATATATTGAGATAACAACAAATTAAAAAGAGATGGCCGGCGCGATTAATAGCGCCTCGGCCTTCGGCCGCCGGAATGAGTGGAGCCGCTGTCGCGGCGGCCGCCCCCGTGACCGCCCCCGAATCCTCCTCTTCCGCCCCGCTGGCCGTGCTTCTTCGGCGGAAGCGGGTCGGTCTCGACGAACGTGGTCGCCTTGCCGTCGCTCCCCATCCTGGCAGTCCTGCCGATGCGGTGCGTATGCGTATCGTCGCTGTCCGCCTTGTCATAGTTGATGACATGGTTGACATTGTCGATATGGAGGCCCCTTGCCGCCACGTCGGTCGCGATGAGTATCCTGAACCGGCCTTCCTGGAAGTCGCGGATGGCGCTTTCGCGCTGGCTCTGGGACTTGCCGCCGTGCAGGTACCTCGCCTCGATGTCGTGGTCGTTGAGCCTGTGGCAGACGTATTCCACGCCGCGCTTCGAGGCGACGAACACTATCGTCCTGGACGTGGGCTCCTGCAGGAGGATGTCTTTGAGCTTCTGCAGCTTCTCGGCCCTGCTCAGGGTGATGAAGTTTTCCTGGATTTTCAGGACCTTCCCGACCGGCCCGACCTCGATTATTGCGGGGCTTGTCATGAATTCGGACGAAATCTCCCGTATCCTCGAATCAATCGTGGCTGAAAAGAGCAGGACTTGCCTTTCACGGCTTGTCATGCCCATTATCTTGTCGATATCCCGCTTGAATCCGATGTCGAGCATGCGGTCTGCCTCGTCCAGGACGACTATGTTCGTATAACCGAGCCTGAGCGTGCCCCTCTGCACGTGGTCGAGGAGGCGTCCCGGTGTCGCCACGAGGATGTCAAAACCGCGCTTCGCAGGGCCGCCGTCTGGCTTCCCATGCCCGCGCCGCCATACACTGCGAAGATGTGCAGGTTGTGGTTCTGGGCAATCGAGCGGATTTCCTTCGTTATCTGGAGCGCGAGCTCGCGCGTGGGCGCGAGTATCAGCCCCTTCTTGGTCCGGTCCTTCGAGATAATCTCGATGAGCCCGATTCCGAACGCGGCGGTCTTGCCGGTCCCGGTCTGGCTCCGGACTATTATGTCCTCGCCCTGAAGGAGCAGGGGAATCGATTTCTCCTGCACTTCCGTGGCGTCTATATAACCCATTTCACCGAGCGAGGACATAGTCCTGGCGCTGATGCTCATCTCATTGAATTTCATTATGCATTCACCTTTTTTTGGAAAATCGATTTCGATTATCTTCCGTTCAACTGGTGAATGAGGATAACAAAAATCAGAATTTCTCAGATTTTATAACTTAATTATGGACGGCCACATTATTAAGGATATGCTTTTTGCCAATCATTCCTTCATCTTCCTGCCGCGCCTCAGGCGCTGGAACGTGATTGCGAACCTGTGCGCCTCGTCGCGGCACCGCATGCAGAGCTTCAGCCCCTCATCCGAATGCGGCAGGCGCAGGGGCACCATCCTGCTCGGGAGATAAAGCTCTTCCTCCTTTTTCGCGAGCGCAGCTACGGGCAGGCGGACGCCGGCCTCCTCCATGGCGTCCATGGCCGCATGCAGCTGGCCGGCCCCGCCGTCTATCAGGACGAGGTCCGGGAACGAGCCGCCTTCTTCCAGCAGCCGGGAATAGCGGCGGAAGACGACCTCCTTCATCATCGCGAAGTCGTCCTGGCCCTCGACCGTCCGGATTTTGAACTTGCGGTAGCCTGCCTTGTTCGGCTTGCCGTTCACGAACTGCACCATCGAGCCCACGGATTCCTCGCCGAACAGGGTCGAGATGTCGAACGTCTCGATGATGATGGGATTGTTTTCGAGGCCGAGGGCCTCCCTGAGCCTGAGCACGGACGGCTCCAGCTCGCCGTATGCGAGCGAGCGCGAGGCGATTTCGAGGATTTTCCGTTTCTCTTCCCCCGGAACTCGGAACGCGTTAGTGGCGAGCGCCTCATTCAGCGCGGCCATCCATTCCGCAGGCAGGTTCGTGTACACGCGGTCGGGCAGTTCCCCGTAGAACTGGAGGCAGAACGAGACCTCGGGCTCCTCCTGGGCCTTGATGGCGACCGCGTGCTTTTCCGCCTTGCTTATCACGCCCCGCCGGCTGCGGAGGATTTGCACGTGCAAAATGTCGCCGATTCTCTGGAAGAACAGGAAGTCCTCGTCGTTTTTCCGTTCCTTCTCCACCCTCTGCCGGTCGAAGAAGATGCGAAGCGCCTCGGTCTGGTCCCTCAGCGCGGACGCGCGCTCGTAGTCGAGGGCGGCCGAGGCCTCTTTCATGCGCGCCTTCCAGCAATCCGATGATGCGCCTGGCCTCGGTTTTCCCTTCGAGCACCATGCGGAGCGAGTCAACGTTCTTCGCGTACGCCTCGGTGCCGATGTTGCCGATGCACGGCGCGTCGCAGTTCCCGATATGGAACTGCAGGCATTCCTTTTTCGGCAGTTTCGTGCAGATGCGAATCCTGAAGAGCTTCCGCAGGTATCTCGCCGAAATCGCACGCTTGGCGCCCTCGACGAAAGGCCCGAAGAATTCCGCGTCTTTGAGCCTGAACCGCCCTTCGGAGTTCTTGCGGGCGAGCAGGAGCCGGGGGAACTTTTCCTTCGTCAGCGCGAGGTAGGAGAAGTGCTTCGCGTCCTTGAGTGCCATGTTGTACTTGGGCATGTAGCTCTTGATGAGGTTGGATTCCAGGATGAGGGCTTCCTTCTCGCTTTTGGTGACGACGAATTCGATTGACGATATTTGGGCGACGAGCAGGCGCGTCTTGTTGTCGCCCGGCCTGCCGAAATACTGGGAAAGGCGCGAGCGGAGCGATGCCGCCTTGCCGACGTAGATTACCGCGCCGCCGGAGTCCTTCATCAGATAGACGCCGGGAAGCTCCGGGTAGTCCGACCTGTCAAAGCGCATCTATCCCTTCTCCAGCGCCTTCTTCAAATATTTGCCGGTATGCGTGTCCGTCCCGGCGATTTTCTCAGGCGTGCCCTGGGCCACTATCCTGCCCCCGGCCTCGCCGCCTTCGGGACCGAGGTCGATTATCCAGTCCGCGCTTTTGAGGACGTCAAGGTTATGCTCGATGACAATCACCGAGTTCCCCTTGTCCACAAGCCGCTGGAGGACCAGGAGCAGCTTGCTCACGTCGTCGAAGTGCAGGCCGGTCGTCGGCTCGTCGAGCAGGTACATGGTCATGCCGGTCGAGCGTTTTGAGAGCTCGGTCGCAAGCTTCACGCGCTGGGCTTCGCCGCCTGATAGCGTCGTGGCGGGCTGGCCGAGCTTGATGTAGCCGAGGCCGACGTCGCGGATTGTCTCGAGCTTGTTCCGAATCGCCGGGATGTTCTGGAAGAACTCGGATGCCTCGTCGACGCTCATGTCAAGGATGTCGGCTATGCTCTTGTCCTTGTATAGGATTTCGAGCGTCTGCGAATCGTAGCGCTTCCCCTTGCACACCTCGCACGGGACGTATACGTCGGCCAGGAAGTGCATCGCTATCTTGATGAGGCCGTCGCCCTCGCAGTTATCGCACCGCCCCTCGGCAACGTTGAACGAGAACCGCCCGGGCGAGTAGCCGCGCGCGCGGGACTCCGGCGTCCTGGAGAAGATGTCGCGGATTGGGGTGAAGACGCCGACGTATGTCGCGGGGTTCGAGCGCGGCGTCCGGCCTATCGGGGACTGGTCCACCGTGATAATCTTGTCAATCAGGTTGACGCCCCGGACAAGCTCGTGCTTCCCGGTCTTGAGCTTGGAGCCCATCAGTATGTTCGAAAGGACGGGGTATAGGGTTTCGGAGACGAGGCTGGATTTTCCGGAGCCTGAGACGCCGCTGACGCAGGTGAGCACTCCGAGCGGGAACCCGGCATAGACGCTTTTCAGGTTGTTCTCGCACACGCCTATCAGCTCCACCGAGCCTTTCGGCTTCCTCCTTTGCGCGGGCTTGGGAATGGATTTCCTCCCCGCAAGGTAATCGCCTGTGATTGAGCGCGCATTGGCCATGATGTCCGTTGCCGTGCCGGTTGCTACGATTTCGCCGCCCAGCCTCCCGGCTCCCGGGCCCATGTCGATGAGGTGGTCTGCCTCGAGCATCGTCTCCTCGTCATGCTCGACCACTACGAGCGTGTTTCCCAAATCGCGCAGGCGCCGCAGCGTCGCGAGCAGTTTCGCGTTGTCGCGCTGGTGGAGCCCGATGGACGGCTCGTCGAGCACGTAGACGATGCCGGTCAGGTTCGAGCCTATCTGCGTCGCGAGCCTGATGCGCTGGGATTCGCCCCCGGAAAGCGTGGCGCTCTCGCGGGAGAGGTTCAGGTAATCGAGGCCGACGTTCTCGAGGAATTCGAGGCGCGAGCGGATTTCCTTCAGGATGGGTGCGGAGATTTTCCTTTCGCTTTCGCCCAGGTCAAGCGAGCCGAGGTATGTCTTCGCTCCGGTAATCGGCAGCCCGCACACGTCCATGATGTTCTTCTCGCCGAGGAGGACTGCGAGCATCTCCTCCTTGAGGCGCCTGCCCTTGCATTTCGGGCAGGTCTTTTCTAGCATGAATTTCGAAATCTCCTCCTTCCGCCCCTCGGACTGCGTCTGGTGGAAGAGGCGCTCGAGCTGCGGGATTACGCCTTCGAAATCGCTCTCGTATTCGTAGCTCGATGTGCTGTGCTTGCTCTGGTAATGGAACTTCATCTTCTCCTTCGTGCCGTAGAGGAGGATGTCCAGCTTCTCCTTGGGGATTTTCGACACCGGGGCTTCGATGTCGATATCGTTGCCCTGCGCGACCTCGCGTATCTGGTGCGTGCGCCAGCCGCCCTCCATCAGGCTCTTGTAGCAGGTGATGGCGCCCTGGACTATGGACAGCGAGCGGTTGGGGATTATGAGGTCCGGGTCGAACTCCATCTTGAACCCGAGGCCGTGGCACTCCGGGCATGCGCCGAAGGGCGAGTTGAACGAGAAATCGCGCGGCTGGATTTCGCCGAGCGAGATGCCGTGCTCCGGGCAGGCGTTCTTCCTCGAGAAGAACGTCTCGGACGCGCCGTCGCCTTCCCTTCCTTTTCCGCCTTTCCCGCCGTGCGTTTTCGGGTGGCGGACCAGCATGATTCCGTTGCCTTCCTTAAGCGCGGATTCGATCGCCTCGTGGAGGCGGACCGCTTCCCCCTTTCCCGCAGTCATTTTGTCGACCAGGACGGAAATCGAATGCTTCTTGTTCTTGTCCAGCTTCGGGTAATTTTCGCTGATGTCGGAAAGCTCGCCGTCGACATAGACGCGGTAAAGCCCGGCCTTCCGGAGCTTTTCGAATTCTTTCTCGAACCGGCCCTTCTCCCCGCGCGCTATCGGCGCAAGCAATTCGATTTTCATCCCGTCCATGCTTGAGAGGATTGTGGCTGAAATCTCGTCTGGCCCCTGGCGGGATATCGGCTTCCTGCAGACCGGGCAGTGCGGCCTCCCCACCCTCGCGAACAGGAGGCGCATGTAATCGTAGATTTCAGTGACCGTCCCCACGGTCGAGCGGGGGTTGCGCGATGTCGTTTTCTGGTCGATGGATATCGCAGGGGACAGGCCGTCTATGGAATCCACGTCGGGCTTGTTCATGAGCCCCAGGAACTGGCGGGCGTACGCAGACAGCGATTCGACATACCTGCGCTGGCCCTCGGCGTAAAGCGTGTCGAAGGCGAGCGTGGATTTGCCGGAGCCTGAAAGGCCGGTGATTACCGTGATTTTGCCGCGCGGAAGGTCTACGCTCACGTTCTTGAGGTTGTGCTCCCTCGCCCCGCGGATTGATATCTTGTCGTCGATGGTTTCACCTAAGTGAGGTTGGTTTGAAGATTGGTTTTCCCATACGTATATCCCGGAGGGAGTATTTATGGATTTCGGGACGCCTGATTTCCGCGGATTGGCGGGGGCGGCGCGCCCGTGATGGCAATCAAGTTAAGCCTTTTGCACGAATAGGATGCCATGAAAAAAATCCTGATTATCGCGATTGCATTCGCGCTGCTATTCGGATGCGCGGGAAACGCCCCCAGCCCCCAGGCGAACCAGAACGGGGCCGGCCAGGCAGGGAACGGAAACGCCACTGCGCCGTCCAACCAATCCGGCGGCTCTTCCGACGGGCGGTTCGACACCGGCGCAAATTCCCCAGGTTCCGGCGGATGGACCGACGGAGCCGCAGGCGCCTCCCCCAAAGACGTATTCGGCAAGTTTTTCCGGCCTCGTCGGTATGGGCATTCCCCTTGAATGCGATGTCAATTACACGTACGCGGGCAAGCAGGCAACCGCCCGCCTGCTGATAGGCACTGATTCGGAATTCCGCGTGGAGTCATCGGTGGGCATGGTGCAGTGCAGGAAAACGATAACAGTCATCCGCGACAGCCGCCAGTATGTCGGATGCAGCGACAAGCAGGTGATGCCCTCATGCGACTGGTTCAAGAGCGCATATGACACCAGCGAATCCGGGCGTGGCGTCGAACTTCGATTTCAGCGGCGTTCCGGCTTCGTCGATTTCCTGCCGTGACTGGGCATTGGATGATGCGATGTTCAAGACGAACGGCACGATTTGCGAACTAGGATGAAGGCGGGTGAAGGGCGCGAAGTCGGGCCAAGGGCAGGCAAAGCCGGGCGCACGGCCCGGTTCTTTCCCGCGCTTTCAGCTCCTTTCGCGCAGGTCGATGTCGATTCCGCCGCCTACGCCGAGGATGATGTTGTATACGACCGCGGCCAGGAAGCCGACGATGAACATCGCTATCGCCGTCACGACGAGGCCTATCACGCCCATGACGAGCATGATTGCGATGCCAATCAGCATCTGGATGATGTCCGCGCCCGCAAGGAAGCCGAGCAGGCCGACGATGAGCATGAACAGGGTGTAGAGCAGGAGCGCAATCGCCCCGATTACGAAGGACCAGATGGCGAGAAGCCGCCCCAATGATACCGCGCCGATGTGAGTGAGTGTCGCTTTCATGTTTTCACGGAAAGGCGAACGCAGGCGGGGATTATATGATTTCCGCAGTTCCGGTTATTTCCATAATCCGCATTATTCCGTTGATTTCGGCTTATTTCCTCAGCTCGCGGATTTTATTCCTGAGCGAAATCGCCCTCTCGAAATCGAGGCGCTCGGCGTAAGCCTTCATCTGCTCCTCTAGGAGGAGGATGAGCTCCTCCCTCTGCTTCGGGGCCAATGACTTCGGGATTGCCGCCACGACCTCCCCGGTTTCCTCTTCCGGAGGCACGGGCTTGACGATGGATTTGGGCGTAATCCCGAACTTTTTGTTGAACGCCTGCTGTTTCTTGCGCCTGCGGCCGGTCTCGCCGATGGCCTCCTTCATCGCGTCAGAAACGGAATCGGCGTACATGATGACTTTTCCGCTCGAATGGCGCGCGGCGCGCCCGATTGTCTGGATGAGGGAGGGACCCGAGCGCAGGAATCCGGTCTTGTCCGCGTCCAATATCGCGACTAGCGACACCTCTGGGATGTCAAGCCCCTCGCGGAGGAGGTTTATTCCCACCAGGCAGTCGAACTTCCCTGCGCGGAGCGCGCGGATGAGCTTCATGCGCTCCAGCGTCTCGATTTCGGAGTGCAGGTAGCGCACGCGGGCGCCCTTCTCGTGGAGGTAGGCGGCCAAATCCTCTGACATCCTTTTCGTGAGCGTGGTCACCAGCGTCCGCTCGTTCCTCGCGGCACGGGATTTCACCTCGGAAAGCAGGTCGTCTATCTGTCCCTTCGTTTTCCTCACTTCGATTTCCGGGTCGACTAGTCCGGTCGGGCGCACAATCTGCTCCACGATTCGGGTTGAATGCTCGAGCTCGTAGGCCGAGGGCGTCGCGGAAACGAATATGACGTTTTTCATGAACGATTCGAACTCGCTGAATTTCAGCGGGCGGTTGTCGTAGGCGCAGGGCAGGCGGAACCCGTTCTCGACAAGCGCGGTTTTCCGGGTCAGGTCGCCATGGTACATGCCGCGGACCTGCGGGAGCGTCACGTGCGATTCGTCGATGAACATCAGGAAGTCCTTGGGGAAGTAATCCAGCAGGCAGTACGGCCTCTCGCCGGTCTTGCGCCCGTCGAAATGCCTGGAGTAGTTCTCGATTCCCGAGCAGTAGCCGAGCTCGCGTATCATCTCCAGGTCGTATTTCGTCCTCTGCTCCAGGCGCTGGCGCTCGAGCGGCTTCAATGACGGCGCGTGCGCCTCGAGCTCGGCCTCGATTGACGCAAGGGCACTGTCGCGCGCCTCGTCCGGGACCACGAAATGCTTGGCGGGGAGGAGCATATACGACTGGGCACGGGTCTTCCTGCCGGTTATCGTGTCGAAGAACTCTATCCACTGCACCGTGTCGTCCTCGAGCTGGACGCGCACGGCGGAATCCATGAACGGCGGGAAGACCTCCAGGGTGTCGCCGCGCATCCGGAAGTTCCCCTTCTCGAGCACGGCATCGTTGCGCTCATACTGCATGCGCACCAGCGAAGAGAGCAGGTCCTTGCGGGTGAGTGAGAGGCCCTTGCGGAATTCCATCCCGAGCTGGCGGTAGGTGCCGGGGTTGCCGAGGCCGTAGATGCAGGAGACGGAAGCTACGATGACGGTGGGCAGTCCTGAGAGCAGGTAGGACGTCGCCTGGAGCCTGAACTCCTCGAGCTTCTCGTTGCGCTCGGCCTCCTTTTCGATGTACGTGTCGGTCTTCGCGATATAGCTCTCGGGCTGGTAATAGTCGTAGTAGGAGATGAAGTAGCCCACGTTGTCGCGGGGGAAGAACTGCTGGAATTCGGCATAGAGCTGGGCGGCGAGCGTCTTGTTGTGCGAAATCACGATGGCGGGCTTGTGGCACCTGGCAATGACATTGGCCATGGTGAAGGTCTTCCCGGAGCCCGTGACTCCGAGGAGAGTCTGCATGCCGCCTTTCCCCGCGCCTTCGGCCAGCTTGTCTATCGCCTGGGGCTGGTCGCCTGCGGGCTTGTAGGGGGATTCGAGCGAGAATTTCATGCAGTCTGGTTATGATGGGAAAAAAAATAAATAATCGAGCAATCGAGCGCCGGGTTCCTCAGGAGTGCCGCATTCCGCTGCCCGGGGCGTTTGCCGCCTACAATACCGCATCGAGGCGGTTGATTATGTCTTTCGGGAGCAGGGCCGGCGCCTTCACATCGAACCATTCGACGCGGGCCTTCACTTTCACGCCGCAGAATTCCAGGACGGCCTTGTCGAGGACGAGCTCGGGCGGGTTCCCGGCGCGCTTCGCCTCCGCCTTCGACTTGCCGTACGTGTTGATGACTATCGCCGTCTTGCCCTTGAGCTTCTGCTCCAGCACGTGGGTGTTGTCGGACGCAAGCTTGAAGTCGAATGCGAATCCGGAGAGGAAGACGTGCTCGACGAACCCCTTCATCATCGCGGGGAGGTTGTACCACCATACCGGGCAGATGAAGATGAGCCTGTCGGCCTTCGAGACTAACTGCTGGTAATTTTTCACCTGCGCCACCTTCGCTTCGGGCTCCTTCGTCAGCCTTAGGACCGGGTCGAAGTTGTCCGCGTAGAGGTCGATGACTTCGAATTCCACGAACTTCATCCTGAGCCTGCTTGTCACGTGCTTGAGGATTGCGGCGTTATGGCTGTTCTTGTTGTCTGGATGCGCGAAAATTATAAGGTCCATGAACGGGGATTGGCGGCAAAATTATTATAATATGCGTAAAACGGGGCACGGACGGAATCCCGCAGGGACCCGGGCATCGGGGGTAGGGTGGTGGGGTAATGGCTGGCCGGGCTATTGCCTCGTCGCGGAGCCCCAATCTTTCAGCGTCTCTTCGGCTTTTTCTAGGACGCCGCGGGCGTTGTCATATGTCACCCTGGCCCGCGCCTCCTTGTATGGCAGCCATTCGAAACCCACATGCTCTCGCGAGAGGCGGATTGCGCTCGTGCCGGTCCTTCCGAGGAAGAAGAACACCTCTTTCTGGATGGTGTCGCCACCTTGCTTGAACGTAGTACTCGATTCGCTCCCGGAACCCCATCATCAATTCGAAATCCGGCTCCGGGATGCCGGTCTCTTCGTAGACTTCGCGGAACGCGGCCTCCTTCTCGGTCTCCCCGGCCTCGATGTGCCCCTTGGGGAAGTCCCAGTGGCCTTCCTCGTAATGCAGCAGGAGGTAGAGGCGCTCTGGAAGCTCTTCGCGGAATACGACTATCCCGCAGGATTTTTCGCTCTTCATGCGGAATGTGGGCATGGGCAAATTTAAAAAACAATGCGGGCCATAGGATATCCAAATCGCTGCTAATTAGCTGCTTATTAGGTGTACATGCATGGGAAAGTTTCCAGAAGCGGACGCAAGGCTTGCGCAAATCAACGTATGCAGGAAATGCAAGACGCGGAACAAGAAGGGCGTCGTGAAATGCAGGAACTGCGGCTCTTCGTACATGAGGCCCAAGAGAAGGGAGATTCGCGCCAAGAAGTGACTCATCTCTTCTGCAGGTCCCTCAGCACCTTGTAGATGCCTACGAGGTCGTCAAGCGTGAACAGCTCCAGCTTTTTCTTTATCGTCTTGAGGAACGCCACGTCCTGGACGAGGAGGTTGATAAGCGCCAGGCGGCCCAGGCTCTTCTTCCTTTTCACGAGGAAGTAGCGCGCCCGGGACAGCGGGGGGAGGCGCTCGATGACCTTGTCTATGTCCTCGCCGGAACGGAGCGCGGATATCACGTCCTCGAGGACGAGCATCTCTTCGGCGATTTTCAGCTCGGTCTGCTCTTTGCGCATCACGAATTCGGAGATTGCCTCCCTTATCTCCTCGGCGCGCTTCTTGTCGGCCTCGATTTCCGCCTCGGTCCGTGCAATCACCTTGACCGGTGTGACCGCGGCCCCGGCGGGGGGAGGAGGGGGCGTGCCGTATTCGCGCTCGGCGAGGATTTCCTCCAGCTTCCAGGGGATGACTTCGGTATGCATGAGCGGGGCCGCGATGAACCCGTAAATCGAGAACGGGGAGCGGGACGCGACCGTCTCCTCCACGCTTTTCGTGGCCCGGTCGGCGATTTTTATCTCGCTTTTCCCGGACAGGACCTCGGTCTGATTCAGTTCGGGGTTGTAGTACGATATCGTATAGGACGTAACGCCCCCCTTCTCGCCCTCATGCTCCTTCCCGCCCTTCTTCGGCTCGGCCTCGGATATGACCTGCGCCCGGATGCTGGCGTGATCCATGTCCTTCTGCCTCCGCATGATGGTCTCGCTCAGGATGTTCTGGTTGAACCAGTTGTCGAGGACGCTCTCGTTGTGCATGACGTCCTGCATCTGCATCATGGGTATCATGTCGGCCGTGGAAAAGCCGAATGAAAACGACGGCCTCATCTGCAGGGACATATGGCAAACCCCCACTCAGAATCTTTATAAATCCTTCTCAGTAGTAATCCATGTTGCGAACGACTAGTCGCTCGTGACAGTCAAGGGCGGCATGCCGTTCTTGAATAGCTTATCGTCAGACGTAATTCTACATTAGGTGGATTCATGGGTAACGGCGAATACGCAGGAAGAAACATGGAAAGAAAGCGCAAGAAGCACAAATGGCTCTCCAAGAGATGGAAGAGGAGGGCGCTCAAGCTCAAGGAGAAGTTCGACCCGCTCGAAGGCGCGCCGCAGGCGAAGGGAATCGTCCTCGAAAAGGTGGTTCTCGAGCAGAAGCAGCCCCACTCGGGCCTCATCAAGTGCGTGAAGGTCCAGCTCCTCAAGAACGGCAAGGTCGTCACCGCGCACGCGGTCCGCGACAAGGCCATCAACTTCATCGACGAACACGACGAAGTCGTGCTCGCCGGCATGGGCGGCTCGCAGAGAGGGCAGATGGGGTCGGTCCCCGGTGTCCGCTACAAGGTCGTGGCCGTGAACAACGCCGACCTCCAGATGCTGAGGCGCGGCAAGAAGGAGAAACCCAAGAGATGATCCTATGACTGACAAGATTTTCGGCAAATACGCAGTCGACAAGATCGAGATAAAGGACCTCAGCCTGGCCCAGAACATCTCGCTCAGCCCCATCCTGGTGCCCCACACGTTCGGGAGGCACAACAAGAAGGCGCTGGGCAAGACGCAGGTCAATGTCATCGAGAGGCTCGCCAACAAGCTCATGAGGGGCGGAACGGGCGAGAAGACCTCGGGCAAGGTAATCCGGACCAAGGGCAGGATGCAGGGCAAGAAGCTCCGCGCGCTTAAAGTCGTGGAGGACGCGCTCGGCATCGTCGAGGCCCAGACCAAGGAGAATCCGGTGCAGGTCCTCATCAAGGCGCTCGAGAACGCGGCTCCCCGCGAGGATGTCACGCGCGTGTCGCACGGAGGCGTCAGCTACCAGATTGCGGTCGACATCTCGGCCACGAGAAGGCTGGACATGGCTCTCCGCAACATGGCGCTTGCGGCGCTCATGAGCTCGTTCAACAAGCCGAAGTCGCTCCAGCAGTCGCTGGCGGACGAAATCATCTCCACGGCCAAGAACGACATGCAGGCCAGCTACGCCATAAAGAAGCGCGACGAGACCGAACGCATGGCACGCAGCGCCCGCTGATACGGCATTATTCCTTTCTTTTTCACATGAAAGAATTCGAGAGGGTGGGAAGCATGGGCTTCCTCATCCTTCTCTTCTATTTCCTTATTCTCGTCTTCATGCTGATTGTGGAACCCGGCAATCTGGTTGTTACGGAAAATAATTTCACGCTTACTGGAGGGAACGGTGGCGCACACCGGTGAGGATTGTCTTCATCAGCGACATCCATGCAGGCCTCCAGAAGGCCGGGTGGCTTGATCGCGTCGTCGACCGCGTGAATGCACAGGTAGCCGGACATCATCCTTCTCGGAGGGGACTTCATAGAATCCGACGAGTCCGAGCTCGACAAGCTCGCGCCGCTTGGAAGGCTGCGTGCTCCTTTTGGGATTTACGCGGTCCTCGGAAACCATGATTACGGGAATTGGGGATGCGGCGAGGACGACGGGACGGCCGGGAAGGTGGAGGCGAAGCTCGAGTCCTTAGGCGCGGATGGTCCTCCGTAACGAACACGATTTGCTCGACGTCCGGGGAAAGGAATTCGCAGTTGTCGGCGTGGACGAGCTATGGGCCTGCAGGAACGATTATCAAGCTGCGGCGAACGGAACGGAAGGCATCCCGAAAATCGTCCTGGCGCACAACCTCAAGGCGGTGAATCCGGATTTGATTGGCGGCAGGGCGCTCGTCCTTTCAGGTCACACTCACTGCGGCCTGATACGGGTGCCGGTGCTGACCGAGCTGGTCCTGGGATCCGGGCCAATCGGGGGGCGTGCGGCGCTAGATGAGGGCACGGATGCGTATATCACGTGCGGGATTACGGGCGGCGGCGCGCGTTTCCTCACGAACCCGGAAATCAGCGTCATCGAGGTCGAGTAGGGGGATTATTTGATGAAGCTCTTGTTCAGGTCCCCGCTGTCCGAGTAGCCCCTGCTTTCCCAGAAACCCCCGTAACTCGTATTGTTGGAGATTTCAATTTCTGTAATCCATTTGACCCACTTGTAGCCCCATTTGCTTTCGGCGACGAGCATGAACGGGTATCCGCGCTCCGGGGGGATGGTGATGTTGTTCATCTTGTACGCCATCAGGATGTCGTTGTCCTGGATATATGCGATTGGGAATGATGAGGAATAGCCGTCATAGGCCTTGAATATGACCGTATTCGCCCCTTCTTTCGGCCCGGCTTCCCTGATGAGGTCCTTCACGAGCACCCCTTCCCAGAGGATGTCCACGCCCCAGCCCTCGACGCAGTCCAGCCTCACGGGCTTCGTATAATGCTGGTGGCCGTCGATGACTTCGCGGTACGTGTATTCCTTCGGATTATTCACCAGGCCGGTGATTTTCAGCCGGTATGCGGATTCGTTAATGTATTGGGGGCCCTTGATGGAGTTTTCCCGGAAATCGCTGATTGAAGAGAGCTTCTCGCCGTGGTAATCCCGGACTTCCGTGCCGTTCAGAGGTATCGCGCCGCTTCCCAGGCATCCGGACAGGATGACGAAGGAAGCCAGGATTGCCAGCCATGTCTTCATGCTGATATCCGCTTCGGTTGCAAATAAAAGGATTTCTGAACAACCTCTCCCCATAGCCCTCGTAGTCTAGCCTGGATAGGACACAACCCTCCGAAGGTTGTTGGGCGGGTTCAAAAGCCAATAAGCTGGCGCTTTTTGATTCCCTATCGAACGAAACGATTCGTTCGATGGGGCGCAGGGAACGAAGCGTCGTTCCCTGCTGTGCCAGCATGGCTGTCAATCCCGTCGAGGGCGTTTTTATTCCATAAAAAGGCCCGACATGGACTCGCAAGTCCATGCGAGGGCGTTTCTGATTTAGAAAAAATATTTCGGTGCGGCAACACACCTGCACCGGAAATCAGCCTTGTTTTTCTCCTTCACCCGCTGCTAACACGCGGTCAAGCACGGCCTGGGCGGCTTGAGAGTCTCGCTGCAGCGTCTCCCGATATGCCTGCGCCTGGATCGGGGGCTGGTACGGCATGATTTCTCCGGCGGCAAGGTATGTCGCGATGTGGCGTATGAGGCCGAGCACCTCGTCAATCTTGTCCGTCGAATCGAGCGTGACCGCGCGGATGTAGGAATCCTCAGGCCCGCGGTCGTCGGCGGGAAGGAATACCTCGCCAGGCGTGAACTTCAGGAGCGGTTTCCCCAGCTCGTCGCACTTCGAGACGAGGTCTGCGGACTGGCAGCTCCCCCCTTTCAGCTTCTGGAAGCCGAACAGGACGTAGAACGAGTTCAGCCTCTCGGGCGCGAGGTTGCCCTCGTCATCATAATACGATGGATGAAGGTAGACGCCCAGGCCCTCCTTGCCCATCTGGTCGAGCCCGCGCAGGAAGTAGTCGGTCCGGAGCTCGAAATTCGCGCGCTTCCCCTTCTTCATCTGCTCGTAGAGCGCATCCTCAGTGGGGAGGCAGCATGCCTTCGCCAGCTGCACCCACGAGTAGTCCTTCTGGGATATGCCTTCGAGTATCAGCTTGTTGTCGGGCGTCCTCGGGACGTTCGGCACCCTGGCCGAATCCGCGAGCCGGTAGAATGTCAGCTTTACGGTTTCTTCGTCGGTCTCGGTCCTCCCGTGGGCTATAATCGGGAACTCGCTCTGGGCGTCGCTCACCTCGCCGCGGACGACATCCACTTTTCTCAATGACGAATCGAGGAGTTGCTGCATCTGGGAATCCAGGACCGCCTGCTTCTGGCGGTCGTTCAGCCTGAGGTTGTTGTCACCAAGGACCCTCTCGAGGCCGGCCAGCAGCCGCTCCTCCACGCGGCCGTATTTGAGCACTGCCGAGGTCAGGATGTCCATCATCTTCAGGCGGGGCACTTCGAGCTCCCTCTTTTCTATGAATCCGGCCCGCAGCAGGACTTCGCCGATTTCCTCTACTTTCGAGGTATCGATATCGACGTTATATTTCCCCAGCTCCGGGTTTGCGAGCTTCCTGGTCCTCTTGGCTATCGCGGACGTCGTGAACCAGACCTCGGGGTCCATCCCCATCCGCCGCATGATTTCCTCGGGGACCTCTTCGGGCATCATCGTGTGCGTGTCCCCGCCCCCTCGGTTGTCGCGCAAATCCTTGAGCGACACGAGGACCGCGGCCACAGGGGCCAGCTCCTCCTCCACGGGAAGCTTGCTCTGTATCGCGGCATAGAGGCTCCCGACAGCCTTCTGGATTATGTTCGGGACCGGGCAGAGCGTCGTCCCGTAAACGGTATTCAGCGAGGTGAAGAAGTCCTCCCGCTCATCCGGGAAATCCCCGCCCATCCGCCAAAGCGCACGGTAGAATCCGAGCCTGTAGCCGGGCATGGCGAACATCTTCGAGAAGCTGGACGTCTCTATTATCGGGACTTCGAGGCCGAGGCGCAGGACGCGCTGTACGGCGTCGATGCGCTCCTCCCTCCTTCTCCTGAAATGCTCGTATATCGTATCCGCTATGACGATGATGGGGTGGTTGAATTCGAGCATCTTCGAATGGACACGGAGGACCATTTCGTCGAACAGTTCGGGCGACATCGCGGTGCCCAGCGGGTTCCCGACGGTAGCCAATATGACCGCCTGGGTGTTGCCGTCCATGATTTTGAACAGGTTTTCCAGGTCCACCTGGCCCTTCCGGTCCAAGCCGCAGCTCCTGACTTCGCCTAGGGCGAAGGCCGCCTCGGCGCTGTGCGAGAGGTAGGTCCACTTGGGGACGATGACATTGTCGCGGACGCCGTCCTCCCCGGGGGGAAGGATGATGGCTGGGAGAATCATGCGCAGCGCCCCCGCGACGCCCGCGGTCGGATAGACGACCACGTGCTTTGGGACCTCCAGGTCCCCTTCTTCGATGTTCGCGCTTCCTCTCCTCATCTGCCCAGTGAATTCCGAGTCGCCCCAGATATCATATGATGCGCAAGCCCGGGGGTTGTCGTGGAAGTTCAGGTATCTCCTGAGGAACCTGTGCACGCCGTCATACGGGCCCATGTCCGGATAGCGGGACGGGTCGCCGAAACACATGTCGAGGACGCGGACCGGATTCACGGATACCTTCCGTATGTCATTTATCCGGTCGTCCACCGGAGTCTTGCCGAATTCGCGGCGTCGCATGTCCGCGAGGTGCTTCCCGCGGGGCCCCTGCATCCGCTCCGATTTGAATACTTCCGGTTCGCACATCGAGTTTTCCTGCCATTAGCATCAACCTGTGAGCGTCACATCATGAAATTGTTCAGCTTGACCAGCACTTCGTCCACGAGGCGCTCGAGCGCATTCTTCGAGCATTCGCCCTCGTGCGGGGTGGGAATCACGAACTTGTGCTGGAGGAATTTCTGCGTCGTTTCGTCCGGCGCCCCGCCCTTGCACAGGACCGCGTCATTGGGCACGACATCCGTGGCGTAGGCCAGGAGCGCCCCCCGCGAGACGTATTCGAAGACCGCTTCGCTCTCGATAATCCTGTCGCGTGTCACGTTCACCAGCACCCTTTTTCGCCCCAGCGATAGTTCCCCCAGCTGCTTGTCCGTTATGAGGTTGCTTGTCCCTTCGTTGAGGGGGAGCGAGATGAACGAAAAGTTTGAATCCGAAATCGGCGCGGAAATGGGCGCTTTCGGGTCCACGTATTCGACGATGCCCGCCAGCTCCGGCTTCCTGCTCCGGTTGTATGCGCGGACGTTGCAGTGGAAGCCCCTCTTGCAGATGCGCGCGATGATGGAGCCTATCGCCCCGGTCCCCAGGACCGTGACGTCGGAATTGCTCAGCGGCATCTCTTCCTGCGCCGGGAGCTGCCGCGTGTCGAATGTCCATGGGCCGTCGGTCGGCCCGTACCTGCTCGTGCAGAGGAATATGTAGTCCGAATGTTCGATTATGCCCAGGTAGGAATCGTGCTTCACCCGGTAGTAGCCCGAGAGCTCTTCGGATATATCGTATCCGTGAAGGTCGCAGTCGAAGCCCTCCCGGAGGATTCGTGCGAGCTGGAAAGCCTCCCGGTCCTGGCCGATTATCCCGATTCTCGCGCCCGCGAGCTCGGAGTTCGACCATGGCTCGCTCGGCCTGCGGTCGTCCTTGTCCCGGTATTTATATCCCCGTGCGCGCTCGATGCCGAGGTCCAGCTGCCTTGAGCGCATCAGCAACTGTGCGACGGCCCGCTCCGCGTATTCATCCGAATATTCCGAGAATACGACGACTGAACCTGAAAGCGGAGGCAGGATGCACTCCCCGTGGACGCTCCGGAGCGCCAGCCCTATTGCATGCTCCGCCACCGGAATCGAACTGAAGGTGGGGCAATTCTCGGCGCGGAGGTTGAGTTCCGCGACGGCCTGCTTGTTGATATGGTCGACGCCGTTCGTGGCGCTGACGAAACCGAGGCGAGGGTGCGCATCCTTGAGAAAGCCGTAATCGCCGAGCTTGTATGTCCATTTGGTCAGCCATATGTCGGCTTCCCTGCATGCGGTTTCCCTGGTCAGGTTCCCTTCGTACAGGACGTCGAACCCGGCCTGGAGGAGGGCCGTGGAGAGCCGTTCCCCCACTACGCGTGGGGTATCGTAGATGGCTACGGAGAGCTTGCTGGGCCCGATGATTCTCCCGCGGCTGGTCACACTCATATACATACATATTTTACAATAACAGTTTAAAAAGCTAACTAATTTTCACTCGATTTTTCAAATAAATTAAGTTTTTTTTTAGTGATATGAGGGAACTTAAGTGAAAACGTATAAAATCTTAAAGAATATTGTCTTAATTATCACAAATGGTTTGCCTAAATGAGTGCAATCATGCGCAGGCGAAGGAGGGCGCCTCGCCGGGCGGGGAATGCGATTATATTTATATTACTTTCCCATCAGATAACCGAAGAGAACGAGACTAATTTCTAGCTTAGTCTAGACTAGAATATGCACCCCAGGTGATAATATATGGCACGAAAGGAATTCGTAGTTGAGGAAGTCCAGAAACTGATGGACAATATAGATAATGTCAGGAATGTCGCCATCGTCGCACACGTCGACCATGGCAAGACCACGCTCACAGACAGCCTGGTGGCGAGGGCGGGCCTCATCAGCAAGGAGCTTGCAGGCCAGCAAAGGGTCATGGACTTCGACGAGCAGGAAGCGGCCAGGGGAATCACCATCAAGTCGGCCAACATCTCGCTCGGTTTCAACTACGAAGGGAAGGACTACCTCATCAACCTCATCGACACGCCCGGCCACGTGGACTTCGGTTTCCATGTCGTCCGCGCGATGCGCGCCGTAGACGGCGTGTGCCTTGTCGTCGATGCGGTCGAGGGAGTCATGCCCCAGACCGAGACGAACCTGAGGCAGGCGCTCAAGGAGAGGGCGCAGCCCGTGCTGTTCATCAACAAGATAGACAGGCTGATAAACGAGCTCAAGTTCGACGCCACGCAGATGCAGCAGAGGTTCGTCAAAATCATCACGCAGGTCAACAAGATAATCGAGACCAACGCCCCGCCCGAGAACAAGGACGCATGGCTCGTCAAGGTGGACAAGGGGAACGTCGCCTTCGGGACTGCATACAACAAGTGGGCGGTGTCCTACTCGTCGATGAAGAAGTTCAACATCGGCTTCAAGGACATCTACGACAGGTGCGCGGCCGGCGAGCACGCATGGCTCGTGGAGAGGAGCCCGCTCGACGAGGTGCTCCTTGAGATGATAATCAAGCACCTGCCGAACCCCAAGACCGCCCAGCCATACCGCATTCCGGTCCTCTGGAAGCACGGCGACCTGACAAGCGAGGCCGGGAAGACCATGCTCGCATGCGACCCCAAGGGCAAGCCTATCGGCGTCTGCTTCGGCGTCGCTTACGACGAGCACGCCGGGCGAAGTCGCAGTCGTGAGGCTGTTCACGGGAACGGTGGAGAAGGGGACGAACCTGTACGTCTCGACGAAGAAGGTGTACGCCCGCGTCCAGCAGGTCGGCATCTACATGGGCCCGGACCGCGTCGCGGCCCAGAAGGTCATCGGCGGCAACATCGGCGCGTTCGTCGGTCTGAAGGACGTGTACGTGGGTGAGACGATTTCGTTCGAGCCCGTTGAGCCGTTCGAGCAGATTAAGCACTACTCCGAGCCGGTCATCACGAAATCGCTCGAAGTCAAGGAGCAGAAGGACCTGCCGAAGCTGATCGAGGCCCTCCGCGGCATATCCAAGGAGGACCCGACAATCAAGATTTCGCTCAACCAGGACACGGGCGAGCACCTGGTCAGCGGGAACGGCGAGCTTCACCTCGAAATCATCGAGTACAAGATACAAATCGAGAAGAAGATACCCATCATCACCTCTGCGCCCATTGTCGTCTACAGGGAAGCCCTGCTCGGCAGATCGGGCGTCGTGGAGGGCAAGTCGCCGAACAAGCACAACAGGCTGAAGGTGACCGTCGAGCCGCTCGAACCTGAGATTATCAAGGCCATTGAGGACGGCACCATCAAGGAGGGGAGGCCCAAAGGCCGCGAGGTCTGGGAGAAGCTCGTCGAGCTCGGCATGGAGCGCGACGAGGCGAGGAGCATCTACGACATCCACAACGCCAGCGTCTTCATCAACGGGACGAAAGGCATCCAGAACCTCAACGAGGTCGAGGAGCTTCTCGTCCAGGGATTCGAGGAGGCGCTCGACCAGGGGCCCCTCGCCAAGGAGAAGATGAGCGGCATCAAGGTGACCCTTATCGATGCGACGCTTCACGAGGACAACATCCACCGCGGGCCCGCGCAGATGATTCCGGGCATCAAGAGGCCGATTTACGCGGCCTTGCTCATGGCTGGGATGACACTGCTGGAGCCCAAGCAGAAGGTGCTCATCAACACGCTGCAGGAGTATGCCGGCGCCGTAATCAACATGACGAACGGCCGCAGGGGCATCCTCGTCGGCATGGAGCAGGAAGGCGAGAACGCCGCAATCACCACCCAGCTTCCGGTGGCCGAGATGTTCGGCTTCGCGAACGAGCTGCGCGGGGCCACCCAGGGCAGGGCGATTTGGTACCAGGAATACGCCGGATACCACCCGATGCCCAAGGAGCTCGTGTCGAAGGTCGTCAGGCTGATTAGGGAGAGGAAGGGAGAGAAGCCCGACCCGCCGACGCCGGAATTCTTCATGGAGTAAAAGGAACCTACGGTTCCTTTTCAACCTCCCTTTTTTGATTTTCTTATTCTATTTTTATATCGTTTTATCTATCGGGTTCCATCTTTTCCAGCATTGCCGCATCCATTATCTCCGCATGTTCCTTCGGTGGTCGGACAATCGCATCTCGACCCAGTTCCGGGCCTCGCCTTCGGCCATCGGCTCTACGAGCTTGTGCCGGAGCGGACGCGCCTTGCTGAAGAATATCCAGGTGGGGTAGCGCTCGACTTCGTACTTGTCTGCGATATCCTCTAGGTTGACCGCATCGAGGCGGAAGAACTCGGCCTTCCCGGCGAATTCCTCGGACAGTTTGTTCTCGAATTCCTCGGATGCCTTGCAATCCGCGCACCATGTGGTGTAAAAGACGACCACTGCCGCAGGCTTTCCCTTCAGGGAGGTTTTCGGGTCCTCGGATAGCTCGGTGATTGCCATGGTTGACCAATGGCAAAGGAGAATTTTTAACGCATAATGCCGATTCCATTCCGATGCTAAGGCTGTTCGACACGCTTTCGGGGAGCAAGCGCCCCTTCAAGCCGCTCAGGGGCAGGAATGTCGGGATATATACGTGCGGCCCTTCGGTCTACAGCTACTCGCACATAGGCAATTTCCGGACGTATCTTTTCGAAGACGTCCTTGTGAGGTACCTCATATACAGGGGATACCGGGTCAGGCGCGTCATGAATATCACCGATGTCGAGGACAAGGCCGTCCAGGCGGCTAGAAAAAGCGGCCAGACGCTGGGCCGGCTGGAGAGGGACAAAATACGCGCGTTTTTCAGGGATTTTCGCGCCCTCGGGATGTTGCAGCCTGATATCGTAGCGAAGGCATCCCTGCATGTGCCCGTTATGGTGGGCCTGATTGCAAGGATTTGCAGGGCGGGGTTCTGCAGCAGGGAGAGGGAAGGCGTCTATTTCGATGTCAGGCGTTTCACGGGATACGGGCGCTTGCGCCGCCTGAAAACGCGCCGCTACCTGGGAAAGGCGGCAAACGACGATTATTCGCGCGAGGGGCTCTGGGATTTCCGGCTGTGGAAGAGATGGACGCGCGGCGACGGAAAAACCGGCTGGGACAGCCCGTTCGGATTCGGCAGGCCGGGCTGGCATATAGAATGCAGCGCGATGGCGATGCATTATCTCGGGGAGAGGTTCGACATCCATTGCGGCGGCACGGACAACATCTTTCCGCACCATGAGAACGAGATAGCGCAGAGCCAAGCCGCCACCGGCAAGATGCCGGCCAACTTCTGGCTGCACTCGAAACACCTCACAATCGGCAAACGGAAGATGTCGAAAAGGACCGGGAACGTGCTGTTTGTCCGGGATTTGCTGGATATCGGCGCCCATCCTGAGTGCATACGGTATTACCTGATTTCGAGGAGCTATTCCAAGCGGCTGGATTTCACGCTTTCGATGTTCGAAAAAAAGGTGTGCGCATGCGAGCGGACGTCAAAGCTCCTGTCCAAACTCAGGAGGCTTGGCTCCGCGGGCAGGCAGCGGGCCTCTGGCGCCGGAAAATATGGCGACGACGCGACCGGGGCAAAACTCGCCGGGCGGCTCATCGACGGCTTTGAATCCGCGATGGATGATGATTTGGACACCGGACTTGCGCTTAGGGGGATATTCTCGGTTTTCAAGGAAATCGACGCCCTGCTCGCTGAAAATAAGCTAAGCCCCGCAGGCGCGAGGGAGATAATAGGCGCGATGAGGCGGATAGACTCGGTCCTCGGGCTTTTCTTCTGACGCCCCGCCTCATGCACGCCGCGCAGGCTTGTCCGAACGGGATTGGGACGGGACGACTATGCACCCGCCCCGCGCGTTGCCGAGCATCCCGGACTTTCCCTCGATGTGCAGCCTGATTGTGATTGCGGCGGCGATTGCATCAAGCTCGTCCTGGGTGTATGCTTTGCGGGGGAGAATCAGGGACTTCCGCGCCCAATGCAAAATGCGGCGGCCGTCCTTGCGCGGGATGCCGAGGATGTCGAACGTCGCGCCGGGATAAACTTCGAGGACGCTGGTGCCCGGAATCAATCCCTTCAACTTAGATTTCAGCGCCATCCCGCGCCTGGTGAGCATCCTCATGGGCCCGATGGTTATCGGGAAGAACCGGATGCCCCTCGCCCGGAGCGCGAGGTCGCACGGGCGGAAGTGCTCCGGACCCTTCTCGTCTATGCTTTTCCTTCCGGGCGGTAGCGAGAGCGGGGCGTCGATTCCTATGGCCATGCGGCCGGAAACAGGTTTTTGGCTATGTGGAACGCACGAACGCACGCAGTCCAGGATTTCCTCATCGCTGTGGACTATGAGCGTTTCCGCACGGTTTCCCCGGATGATGCAGATGCCGGTGTCCCTCGTCGGGCTTCCGGCGAGGTCTATCCCAATAATCACCTTGGGCCTGGCCCTGCCAATCGCGCATTTGTCCCCGCCCATGCGCATCTCACCGCTTTATGGCGTATAGCCCCTGGAGCCGGGGGACGTAGCGGATTCCGGAGAAACCGGCTTCCTGCAGGCGTTTCCCGACCTCCCTGTCAATCTGCCTGCCCCTGCCCTTTCCGACCGAACCGAAATAATGGAATATGCGCGCGCCGGCCTTGCATGCGCGGAAAAGCCCGCGATAGAAATCCAGGGAATAGAGCTCGGGGGCGTGGGATATCCGGGGCGGGTCGTGGATTACGAATGAGAACATGCCGTCCTCGAACCCGCTTACCAGCTCGGCCGAGCTCCCCTTCATGACCAGGATGTTCCCGCCTTTCTTGAAAAGCGGCTCGCTTAGCGGGTTCCATTGGGCGAGCGAAAGCACGGCCTCCGAAACTTCGCAGGTGACGACGAGCTTGACCGACGGGACTTGCGCTGCCGCGATTGCGGTATAGCCGAGGCCCATGCATGTGTCGAGCACCGTGAACGAGCCGGCTTTCGGGATATTGAGGCCTTTCACGACCTCCTTCGAGTAGTCGAGCGGGCTCTTGAAATCGCGGACCAGCTGCATCCGAAGCCCGTCCACTTCCAGGACAGGGACGCCGTTGTACGGCTTGAGCTTGTAATAATGGCCGCAGAACATGTCCAGCCGCATCTCCCCCTTGCCGGTATCGGCGTAGAGGAAGTTGCCGTCTGTCGTGTACGTGATCGAGCCGTCAGCGCTCTTGCAGAAGAATTTGCGCTCCTTGGATGCCACGAGAGTAATTCGGCGCGGGGGTTTTTTAATCATGTTCAGAATTCAATCGTGTCCTTGCCCATGAAATCCTGGAGGACCTTGGGGACGAGCACCGTCTTCTTGTCCTCCTGGAAGTTCTCGAGGATGGCTATCATGGTCCTGCCGACGGCGAGCCCGCTCCCGTTCAATGTGTGGACGTGCTCCATGCCCTTGGGGCCGCGGAAGCGGATGTTCGCCCGCCTGGCCTGGAAATCCGTGCAGTTCGAGCAGGACGAGATTTCCCTGTACGTGTCCTGGGATGGAATCCAGACCTCGATGTCGTATGTCTTTGCGCTCGCGAAGCCCAAGTCCCCGGCGCAAAGCTCGATGACGCGGTAGGGCAGGCCGAGCAGTTCGAGTATTCGCTCGGCGTCCTTCGTCAGCCCTTCGAGCTCCTGGAAGCTGTTGTTGGGGTGCGCGAACTTGACCAGCTCGACCTTGTTGAACTGGTGCTGGCGTATCAGCCCCTTGATGTCCTTGCCGTAGGCCCCGGCCTCGCGCCTGAAGCACGGCGTGTATGCGGTGAGCTTGATGGGAAGGTTCTTCTCGTCGAGGATTTCGCCCGCGTAGAGGTTGGTGACCGGCACTTCCGCGGTCGGAATCAGCCACAAATCGTCCTCCGAGCATTTATAGAGCTCCTCCTTGAACTTCGGGAGCTGCCCCGTTCCGGTCATCGTCGCCGTGTTTACGAGGTATGGCGGCGCGATTTCCAGATAACCCCTGGAGGAGTGCACGGCGAGCATGAAATTCACGATTGCGCGCTCGAGCTTGGCGATGTCGCCCTTGAGCACCGCGAAGCGGTGGTGGGCGAGCTTCACGCCCCGCTCGAAGTCTATGATGCCGCTCTGCTGGGCGATATCGACGTGGGATAGCACGGCTTTTGAATCCCTCTGGGGCTTCCCGCAGGTGCGGACCACGGGGTTGCACGTCTCGTCATGGCCTTCGGGCACCGATTCGTGGGGGATGTTCGGGAGCATGAGCAGGTGCACCTTTATCTGCTCCTCGAGCGTCGTCGTCTCGAGCGAGATGTCCTTGATGCGCTTGGCTATCTCGCCAGAGCGGGATATCTCCTCTTCCGCGCCTTCGCCCGGCCTTCTTTTTCGCGTTAATCTGCATGGCTGAGGCGGTTCCGCTCGCCGCGGAGCTCCTCTTCCTCCTTCTTTATGTCGCGCCACTGCGAGTCGAGCTCCTTGATTTTGGCCAGGGCGGCGTGCGCATCCTCCTTGTAGTGCCTTCGCCGCAGCGAGTCTTCGGCTGCCGCCGGATTATCCCTTATGAGCTTGATGTCAATCATAGTACTACCTTCATACTGCATTCTGGCGAATCGGTTTTTTATTCATTCATTTCAATAGCGACTGGAAGCGGGCGATTGCCTCCTCGAGCTTGCCGTTATGGTTGTAGATGACCACCGCGGGCGCGCCCGTGAACGCGGAATATGCCGCAAGGTAGCCCTTGTTCATCTCGTCGTGCAGGGCGATGTTGTCGACGTCCCGCTTGCGCGTCGGGTCGCTCTCGCGCCTGACCGTCAGTTCCTGGACGGTTGCAGTGACGTAGATGAGCGTTTCGACCTTCCATAGCTTCAGGAACTCGAACGGCAAACCCGGATAATAGCCCGATGGCGTCGCGACCGAGCAGTGCGTGTCGAGGATGACTTTGCCGGGCATCTTCGCGAGAGCCTCGGCGACGAGCTTCTGCGCCAGCTTCTGCTTCTCGATTGGCAGCTTCCGCATCTCGTCGCGGTCCTTGATGCCGAACTCCTTCTTCTCGATTTCGAGCATGAGGTCGCCGTAATTGACGACTTTGTATTCGGACTTGAGGCCCTTCAGCACGGTGGTCTTCCCAGCTCCCGGAACGCCTAATGCGATAATCATCCAAAGCACCCATCGCGATTTTTCATTCTCGTTGCGTGTTCTTCTCGTTGCTTGTTCATTTCGCTGCGTTTTATTTGACGGCCTGCCCAAAAAGCGAGCCGAGGTTCGCATCGTATATGTCGACGTCGACGAAATCCCCCAGCTTTCCGGAGAATCCCTTGACGACGACCTGATGATAGTTAACGGCCCTACCTTTGAAATCCTTTTCCTTTTCGGTGACGAGGACCCTAAGCCGCCTGCCGACGTATTGCATGCGCCTTTCTTTCGTGATTGCCTTCGTGAGCGCGCTCGCCACCTCGCTCCTGCGCTTCACGATGCCGTTTGGAATCTCCTTGAGCCCCTTTGCGACCGTCCCGGGGCGCGGGCTGAATTTGGATACGTTCACCACTTCGGGCTTCGACCTGCGGACGAGTTCCAGCGTCTCCTGGAAGTCTTCCTCGGTTTCAGTGGGATAGCCCACGATTATGTCCGTGGCAATCGACGCTTCGGGAAACGCCCCCCTTACGGCGTCGACAATGTCGTAAAAATCCCCGACGGAGTGATTCCTGTTCATCTCCCTGCACACCTTCTCGCTCCCGGTCTGGACAGGGACGTGCAGGAACTTGTAGAAACAGGGGCTGCGCAGGGCATTGAGGATGCCCGGAAGCATCCGTTTTGCATGCTCGGGGTTTATCATCCCCAGGCGGACGAGATAATCCGCCCCCTCCACCCGCCCGGAGCTGTCGTCGTTCGCTATCGCGTCAAGCAGGGCCAGCAGGTTCGTCCTGATGTCCAGGCCGTACGCCCCGGAATCCTGGCTGGTCAGCTGGATTTCCCGCGCGCCGCCCCGGACGCCGTCGTTTATCCACTTGACGACTGTCTTGGGCGGATAGCTGGAAAGATACGGGCGGGCGAGCTTGGTCTGGCAGAAATGGCACGAGGACACGCAGCCGTCGTTGATGGGGATGCGGCAGACTGGGCGCGGTAAGCATCCGGGGAAGGCCGGCCTTCGCGCCACGCGAGTCGGAACCATAAATCGATGCCCGTTTCGTAAGCGCGTCGGATACTGCGCTGTCGATGTGCCGTATGGAGGAGGGGGCGACAATCGGGGCAAGCGGGCAGGATTTGCGTATTTTCCCGGCATTGGCGGTGATGCATCCGGCCACGACGAACGGCTTGCCGGCTTCCCCAAGGCGCTTCATCCGCGCGAAAATCCGGTTTTCCGTCGCGCCCTTCACCGTGCATGTATTGAGGACGATTACATCGCACCCGGCTTCAGAATCGACAATGGCATGCCTTGAAAGCAGTATCGCGCGCATGATGTCCGAGTCGGCCTGGTTGAGTGTGCAGCCGTAGGTTTCGATATAGACTTTAGCCATCTCGCATCCACTGCCGATAAGTCAATTCCGTGCAGGCATCCGGCGCGTTCTGAAGCGGTTATTCGCCGAACATCTTGCCGAAGCTCGGGTACATCTCGAACGCGTTCATCTGCTCGAGCTGTTCGTACATCTTGTGCAGGATGCCGACGGTAAGGAGTATGCCCGTGCCGGTTCCGAGGGCGCCGGTCAAATCCGCTATGGCGGCAAGCAGGCCGACGCAGAGCGAGCCCATCACGGTAAGCGGGAATATGTGCTTGTTCAGTATGGTCTCTAGCATGCGCGGGTCGCGCCTGAATCCGGGTATCTGCAGCCCGGAATCCGAAAGCTGGCCTGCGACGCTTTTCGCGTCCATGTTCGCGGTCTCGACCCAGAAAAGGCCGAACAGGACCGAAACGAGCGCGAGGCCGAGCGCGTACACTGCGGCGTGGACCCATTCAGGTATTTTCAGGAACGGCGTCGAACTGTTGAGGAATTCCCAATGCTCGCGCGTGCCGCGCCCTGAGCCGGCCGATATAGGCGTGAAAAGGTAGAGCACGCCGTCGGAAAGCTGCTTGTTGGCGTTCACATACCCTATCATGGGGACGATGCCGTCCCTGTCCATGGAAAAGTTCCTGGTCTCGGCAAGGTGCGCCGCAAGCTCTGTCGGCTGGCCAGCCTGGTCCCAGTATTGGCCGAGAAGCAGGCCGCCCGCGAAGAGCTGCAGGTTGATGATGAGCGCGCTCGCGAAGATGACCGGGATGTTGGATACGTAGAAGAACTTGAGCGGGAGCTTCGGCACCATGCCGCGCACGCGCTCGAACGCGATTGGTATCTCGACCTTGACCGATTCGGCATAGACGACGGTCAGGAACACGAGTATCGTGAAGCCGAACGGCAGCAATGACAGAAGCGCGTTCGGCAAAGCCTCAGCCCCGCCTTCGGCCATGACCGAGACCACGCTCGGCGGATACAGCTGGCCGATGAACAGGATGTCGAAAAGGCCGAGGACGACCGAAAGCGAGACGCCGGCCGCGATGAAGAGGCTGATGCCGCTCCCGATGCCGTACTTGGTGACGAGTTCGTCCAGGAAAAGGACGAGGATGGAACCGAGGGTTATCTGCAGGACGACGAGCGCCATGGTGTAAGGCGCGTGGGTGCTCTGCAGCCCGCTGACCGGGTCGATTATGACGCCCTCGCCGAGGCCCGTGAATATGGGCGTGACCGGGACGATTCCGGTGAAGATGACGAATATGACCGCTTCGACAAGGGCGAGCGTGATTGCGAGTATCTTCTGCGTCTCGAGGAATTTCGCCTTGTCCTTCTTGTCCTTGAGGTTGAGGTTCAGTAGCCCGGCGCCTACGAAGAGCTGGAGGAAGATGCTGGCCAGCACGATTGGCCCGATGCCGGTCGTGAGGAGGCTGCCTATCCTGGATGCCGTTATCGTCTGGAGGAAGTCTATGCCCCCCGTGACCTGCGGAACGCCGAAAACGGTCGTCTGGTACATGAGGAAATACAGGACCAGCGCGAGGCCCGTCCACATGAGGCGGTCCTTGCTTCCGAGCGGCTTCGCCGGAGCCTTGATTTCAGGCAAAAATCCCGCTAGTGAATGCAAAATGTCTATTACTCCCATTCGATGAACCTCAGGTAGATAGTTCCGGGTAATTTTATAAACCTGCTTCCGTCACGCTGGCCTGCGTTCATGCGGCCGGCGCCTTGGCGGGCTCCAGCTTGGAAATCTGCCCGCCGGTGTCGGTGAGCTTCTTTTCCACGTTCTTGCTCCACGCGGATGCCCGGATGACGAGGGGGACCGTGACTTTTCCGGTCGCGAGGACCTTGCCCTCGAAATCGAAGTGGTACTTGCCCGCCTTCTTCTCGAGTTTGTTGCCGAGCGCCTTCTGGTTGATATCGTAAAGGTGCGTCACGCTGACGGTTGCCTCAGGATTCGGCTTCACGAAACCGGTCTTGCCGAAGTATCCGGGCGCGTATTTCGCCGCCCAGGTCCCCTTGTGCTTGCAGATGCCGGCCATTCCGTGCCCTCCACGGTTGCCGCTGCCCCTCCTGTTCTTGCAGTTTCCGCGGCCGTGCGTCCTGTGGCCGAGGTATCCTTTTTTCTGCCTTCCTTGCCTCTTGGTCATGAGAATCACCTTAAATCATGCGCCTGAGGAGGGTGTCCATCTCGCCCCTCTTGCCCAGGTCGCCCTGCGGAAAGCTCCGCTTTATGTCCTTGTACCCCTTCGAAGGGGGGCTGAGCCTGAAGACCGGGTTCGCGAAGTCCGTGGTCTTCTTCCCGGAGAATATCTCGCTTGCCGCCTTCTTGAGGCCGTCTTCCTTGAGTACCGTCCTCAGCATGCTGCTGCCCTTCCTCCCGCGCTTGGTGAGAAGGGAGAGTATCGTCTCCTCTGCCACGGGCCCGTAGGCCACGTAGTCCTTTACCTGCTCGAGCATGCCCTTGAACTGGGGCGAGTCGTCGACCAGCACGCAGTGGTTCGGCCTTTCCAGCCTCAGCAGTTCCATCGCCTTGACTATGCGGGGCGCGATTTTGCGGACCCCCCTTACGCGAACAACGGCAATTTTCATCAGTATCCCCTCGTGAGAATGAACCTTATTCCGCCCTCGGCTTGAGGAGGTTGAGGTTATCCAACGCCTTCATTGTGGCGACCGCCATGTTGTAGACATTCTTCCCGCCGTGGGCCGAGCTCCACGCGTCCTTGACGCCGGCCATGCCCAGGACCTTCTTCACGACGTCGTTCGCCGCGAGGCCGAGTCCCCTCGGGGCGGGCTTCAGCGTGACAATCGTGCTTCCTTCCTTCCCGACGGTCCTCATGGTGACCGAGTGGTGAAGGGCGCACTTGCATTCCCAGCTCCCGCACCCGGTGGTTATCGCCAGCATGTGCTTTTTCGCATCGCGGACGGCGTAGTCCATCGCGGGCTTGAGCTCGTCGGATTTTCCGACGCCCAGGCCGACGTGCCCCTTGCGGTCCCCGATGACGGTGACCACGCGGAACTTGACACGCTTGCCCGAGTCCGTGACACGCTGCGTCGTCTTTATCAGGAGGTTCTCGGACTCCATGTCCGGAAGCAGGACGTCGACGAGTTCCGGCTCAAGAATCGGCTTTCCTGAAACGAGAATCTCCTCGAGCGTGGTTATCTCGCCGCTTTTGACCTTGATGCCCATGCTGGTGCGGGGCTGCCATGATTCCCTATCCACGGTCCTTATTTTTTCTGCCATTAAAGTATCACCTGGTTTACGTTCAGCCTGCGCTGAGTTTCCCTTTAACCTCGTTGAATATGCCCTTGTACTTGTCGGGCGGGTTCGAAAGCTTGCCTGAGGGCACCTTGTCCTTGTCGAAAAGCGAGCTGAGCCCCGCGTCCGCCGCGCCCTTGCTGCGCCGCGAAGACTATCGAGCCTTTCGAGGGCGATGTACATCCCCATGTCGAGCACGAACTCCTTGACACCCTTCTTCTGCGCTAACCTGCCGGCCATGAGGCCCGCGAGGTAGGCCGTCCATACGTTCCGCTTCGAAGGCCACTTGTAGAGCTTCGAGCAGGTGCGTGCCGCTCACGGTGAGCAGCGTCCTGTCGCCCTTCGGGTCGAAGTTTATGAACTGGACCACGATGCCGTTGTTGCTCCTGCGCACGACCATCCTCGTCCGGCCTCCCTTCACGAGGGCCAGCCTCTTGGCGAAATTGGTCTTGCCTTCCCTTCTCCTTCGGAAGTATACCTTGAAACTCGGACCATCTGCTCTCGTCATCTTTGTTCACCCTTTGCGTGCTTGGAATGCTCGTTCTTCGGCGCAGCCTCCCTTTTCGCCTCGGGCTTCGCCTCTGCTTTCGGGGCCGCCGCGGCCTTCTGGCCCGAAGGCGCAGCCGCAGCTTGTTTCTGCGGGTTCTGCTTCTGCGGCTTGGGCTCGGGCTTCTTGTATTCGGCCTTCACCATCTCGTAGCCCTGCGCCACGAGGCCGGCCTCCTTGAGGTAGAGAAGCATCGCCCTCTTGTTCCTGAATATGCCGCTCTTCACCTTGCCGTAGATGGCACGCCTCGCCTCGTGCTTGAGGGTGCCCGAGTCGAGCAGGACATTGAGGAAGCGCCTCTGCGCGCGAACCTTCTGCATCCAGACCGCCTTGCTGTCCAGCGGGGTGCCGCTGCGCCTTCCGCGCCCGGTGCGCCCGGTCCTTCCCGTGCTGGCGCGGCCCTGGTTCTTGTTCTTCGTGATGATGCCCTTGTCTATCAGGCCGCGGACGTCGCCCCTTGTGAGCGCGCCTTCCGCTTCCTTCAGGCCGTCAGGGCTTATCCTGACCTTGTTCTCGCCGACATTGAATATGTCGGCCGCAAGCCTCCGAACTGTCGCGATTGTCATGAGCAAACACCTACTTCTTCGACGGCGCCGGCTTGGCGTCCTCCTTCGTACCGTTGAAACGGTTGTTCAGCACCTCGATTTTCAGCGCCTTCGCCCTCTCCTCGAGCTGCTTCCTCTTCTTCCCGCCGAGCGCGGAGGCGAGCCTTACGACCACTTCCGCCTCCTTGAGCGCGTCCAGCTCGGCCAGGTTGCTGACGAGAACTTCGGTCCTGCCGCTGGAATGCAGCCCGCGGACCGTAAGCGCGTTCTTGTAGCCGATTTTCGGCGAGCGCGCCCATGAATCTGAACTTCATGCGCTTCTTGTTGTGCGTTCCGCGCGGCTTCCTCCAGCGAGCCTTGACGCTCTTGAAGAAATGGAGGTTGGGAACGTTGAACTTCGGCTTCCTCTTGCTGGACAACCCGCGATTTCCGTGCTTTTCCTGTTTTTTTCTCTGCCATTGAACATCAACCCCTCAGCCCTCGACCTCGTAGATTCCGTCCTGGAAGACGCGGCCGTCCTTGTCCTTGATGCGCATCGCGGTCCTGCAGGTTGGCTATCGTCTGGCCTACGGCTTCCTTGTCGGGGCCGGATACCGTGACGCTCTGCCCCTTCGCCAGCACCTTCGTGGTGCCGATCAGGACCGTCTTCCTCGCCTGCTTCTCGCCGAGGAAGTTCTTGACCATCACGTCGCTTCCCTTGACCTCTATCGTGATGGGGAAGTGCGCGTAAAGGAGCTTCAGGTTCCTCGTGTAGCCGCTTGACAGCGCCCTTGAGCATGCTTTTGACGATGGATTCGAGGGTGCCTTGATAGCGCCTTGTCTCGGCGTCACTTCGACTGTTGTTGCCGTTGACCTTGACCTTCGATCCCTTTCGGGAACGATCTTCTGGACCTCGCCCTGCGGGCCCTTTGGCTGTTATCTTGTGGCCTTCGACCCGGACGTTAATGCCTTGTGGTATATCTCCATGAGCAACACCTAGTAAACGTACGCGAGCAGCCTTCCGCCGTACTTCTTCTTCTCGGCTTCGGCGTTCGTCATTATCCCGCCCGGCGTGGAGACGATCAGCAGCCCCACGCCGAAACCCGGGATGAACTCCTGCTCCTTCTTGGCCCAGTCCGCCCTCCGGACCGGCATCCTCGGCTTTATGACGCCGCAGTCGTTGATCCTTCCGTCGAGGGCTGATCTCGTACCAGCCCCCCCGGCCGTCGTCGACGACCTTGTAGTCCTTGAGGTACTTGTGCTCTTTGAGCACGCGGAGTATCTCCCCTATCAGCTTGGTCGCCTTGACAGTGCATTTGTCCTGTCCGACGATTTCGTGCGTCTTTATCGTATTAAGCGCGTCAGCCAAGATGGTCAGTCATCGAATCAACCCCCGTATTTGCGGAATCCAATGTTTTCAGCCATCTCCCTGAAGCATCTCCTGCAGACGTTGAGCCTGTACTTGCGTATCAGCGCCCGGGAGTTGCCGCAGTTCCGGCAAACACGCTTTCCTTTCCCCTTGTATCTCTCCTCCATTGACAGCGTCATAAGCATCACTCGATTTTCACGTTCAGGCTGACTTGGCGAATTCCATCGCCTCTTCCCGGCTTACGCGGTGGCTTTTCCCGACCGGCGCCGGCCTCAGCTTCCTTAGTCGAGATGCGCCTGCCCGCCTCGCGAGTGAGACGCAGATGTCGAACCCGAACATGCGCGATTGCCAGGGTCGTATTTCGCGCCCGGGAAGTCGATGTATTCGTGCACGCCGAATGCGAAGTTGCCCTGCTTGTCGAAGTTCGACTGCTTGAGCACCCTCCTCTTGGCAGTGAACGCCTTCTCGAGGAACGCCTTCGCCTCGTCGCCGCGCAGCGTCACTTTCGTGCCGATGGGGAGGCCCTTCCTCAGCTTGAAGACCGGGTCCCTGCGCCTCGCGTGCGTCTCGACGGGCTTCCTCCCGTCTGCGAGCCGCTCGAGCGAGGCCTTTCGCCTGCTCAAGCTTGTCGCCCGGGGCGCCCACGCCGATGTTTACCGTGACTTTCTCGATGAGTATCTCACGCATCTTGTTCGCGTCCATTCCGTTCACCCTTTGGCTCCGAAGGCCTCGTCAACGACGAACAGGTATTTCGCCACCGTGACGAATTCCTCAGCCTTGTCCTGCACGAGCGCTTCCGAGGGCTTCCCGCCCTTCCGCTCGATGATTTCCTTGAGCTTGACTATCATGCCGGCGTGCTTGCCCTCCATGACGAGGCACCGCGAGCCCTTCTCCCTCTTCAGGTGCGATTTCATCGCGACCTTCGGGAGCGAGACTATCACGCTGTCCCCCACATGCAGGTGGTTGTCGGACAGGAGGTTCCTCCCGTCGTGGAACATCACGCTGAGCTTGCCGCCGGGAATCGTGTGCTTCTTCACGACGCGAAGGATCTTGTGCGTGGCCTCGTCCTTGCTGATTTCGCGCGGGATGAGCCGGCCCTTGTCGTCGACCGTTATCCGGAAGTGCTTCCCCCCTTTCGGGAACGACACCACGTCCATGAGGCCGACCGGGAATTTCTCGTCCGTGCGGACGCTCCCGTCTATTTCAAGAAGCCTCGATGCGAGTATCCTGCGGACTTCGCGCAGCGTCGTCGCAATCTTGAGGACGTCCCTGACCAGGACGCCGAGCGGTATGGAGTGCTTCGCCGGGTGCGGGCCCGGTGCGGTCCTCGTCATCCAGGTGTGCGCCTTCCTATCGTTAACAGGGATCGCCTTAGCGGATGCGATCCTTTTCAGATGCTTTGTTCCTCCTCTTTTCGCCATACAAGTATCACCTATGCAGTATCATTACCTTTGAGCGTTCGGCTTCGTCTGGGCATGGACTCCTGAGCCCTTCGCGGCCTGGTCCGGATGCCCTTTCCCCTCGTGCGAGTGCCCTTCGTGCCCGCCGTGCTGGTGGGATTGCTCCGGCGCCTTGGCGGGCTCGGCCTTTGCGGCCTCCGCTTTCGGCGCCTCCTTCTTGGGTGCTTCGGGCTTCTTGAACGCGTCCTCGCTGAATATCTCCTTCCTCTCCTTCGTCGTCTCGAGTGCGAGGAGGAGCAGGTTGGACGGTTCCAGCGCGAGGCTGACTTCGCGCCCGCGCACATTCTTCACCACCACGCCTTCGACGAAGACCTTGAGGCGGAGCGTGTTCACGTCGCTGACTTTCGCCTCCTTGCCCTTGCCGGGGCCGCGCATCACCCTGACGGTGTCGCCCTTGCGGACGAGCACTGCCCTCTTCTTGACCTTGAGCTTGGCGCGCAGGTCCTTCGAGAGGTGGATGTGCAGGCGGCTTTTCTTCTTGTGGAGCTTTTCCGAGTAGAATTTTTTCCGTTCAGTATCAGACTTCATAGCATAACACCCGTTCGAACTGTCTACACGACCCCTGCGGATATCGCGGCCACTTTCGGGAACCTTTCCGAGATTTCCCTCGCCACGACGCCCTTGATTTCGGTGCCCACGGGGAGCATGTCGTCGTTCACGAGGACTGCTGCGTTGTCCTCGAAACCGATTCGCATGCCGTTCGCCCTCCTGAACTCCTTCTTCTGCCGGACGATAAGCGCTTTCACGACCTTCTTCACCATGTCGGGCTTCCCCTTCTTGACCGATGCGATTACCACGTCGCCCACGCCGAGCTGCGGCCCGCGCCCGCGGGTTCCGCGGTAGTGGAGCGCGCCGACGATGTATATCATCTTCGCGCCGCTGTTGTCGGTGCAAGGCATCATCGTGCCAATCGTCAGCGTCTTCGTTATCGTGCTTGTCAGTCCTTTCATGCCTGTTCACCTTTCACGCTCAGGCCGACAACCGTCCAGGCCTTGGTCTTGCTCAGCTTCCTCGTCTCGGCCAAATCCACCATGTCGCCGACCTTGGCGTTGATGCAGGGCGGGTTGTGCGCAGCGATGTGCGAGGTGCCGCGGGCGTACTTGCGGTACTTGGGGAAGTACTGGATGGTCTCCCTCTCCACTATCACGGTGTGCCTGCTCTTCGCGCTGACGACCTTGCCCATCAGGGTCTCGCCCCTCAGCTTGAGGCCGCCATGCCTGAAACACTTCTTGTCCTCGCATTTCTCTGCCATACATATACCTCGTTGAGTAGCGCTGGTGCGCATGCGTGCCGCCCTTTATTTTTTGGACGGTGCTTCCCGATAAGCACGCGGACCCAATGCCGTTTTCACGGGGGGTATCCGAATGCCGCCGAACCTAATGAGGGTCCGAATTGAGTGACTATAATACGGGCATTGGGTAATTTGGATACATCCGTTTAAATACTTTTCTGACGCGGACGGGCCCGAGCGGGCCGAATGCGCATTGGAATAGAAAGGCCAGGCGGCAATTGCGCCATGGAATTTACGATTTTCGTGGCGCGACACCGAGATTTAAAATACACCCTGCGAAAGTCATTGCAGGTGAACTTATGAGATTAGTCTTAGCCATATTCGCAGCATTATTGGTTATAGCTGCCGGATGCACGACGCCCAATCCGCCGGCAGGGCAGCAGGGAACGCCATCGGGCGGAACGCCAAGCGGAGGGACGCCTTCGGGCAGCACGGGCGGGAGCTCCTCCGGCGGGGACGTTGTCGACCTTGACAAGTGCGTGACGAACTGCAACGTGCTCGCTGACAGCGATCTGGCGAACACATGCAAGGCGGGATGCTACATGGGCGCCGCGGAGCAGTCTAAGGACGCGGGCAAATGCACCCCGATATCCGCCATGCAGAACATGTCCATATACTACGCGACATGCCTCGGAACAGCCGCGGGCGAGATGCAGGACATAAGCCCGTGCAGCAGGCTCACGAACGAGAGTGACAAGGACTTCTGCATCCTGATTGCGGCCGACAAATACAAGAACCCGGCCATCTGCGAAGGAGTGACGAGCCAGATATACAAAAGCGTCTGCCTCGACGACACGAACACGTCCGCGGACTAGCAGCAGGTTCCTTATCCTTTTTTTATCATACTTTTTTCGCGCGCTCGTGCGGGCGGAACGGGATGTCGCGCCCGTCCACGTCCACCTTCTCGCCGGATTCGGCGGTGATGCGGAAGGTCGACGAGTTCTTCGGGATTCTGACTTCCTTCCCGCCGGCATCCCCCACGCTGGCCGCATCGGCTTTTTCGATTATAATCAGGTTCTTCGTCTCGTCGACAATCGTGCCCTTCAGCCCAATCAGGCCGCGCTGGCTGCTGTTGACGATTTCGGCCTCGAGGCCGATGAACGTCGAGTAGAGCAGGTTCTTTTTTGTAATCATCGGGTTCCGCCTCTGATACGTATAGGAAAAGGCTGGAGAATGCGGGGAAAGAAAAAATCCGGAAGGCGAGCTGGAAAAAGTCAGCTCACTTCTATGTTTTCCTGGGGATACCCAAGCTGCTTGAGCACTTCGGTCGCGCGCCTCTTGTGGTCGCCCTGGAGGATAATCACGCCCTCCTTCGACGTCCCGCCGCAGGCGAGCTTGTGCTTGAGTTCCTTCGTGGTCGATTCGAGCTGGGCCTTGTCGATGCCCTCGATTATCGTGACCAGCTTCTTGAACTTCTTCTTGGTCGAGTATATCTTGATTTTCGCTGCTCCCTGTTTGTCAAGGATCTCGCATACGCAGAGGTCCATGAGCATTCCGCATTTCGGGCACTTATCCATTATTCCATTCACCTGCAATTTTTTCGTCTTGTTTTTTTTCGTCTTAACCTGTATTTATTCGCTTGCATCGATGCTGATGCGCCGAATCATTTCATCCCGGGCTTCCTTTTCGGCCTCGGGGTCTTGAGGGAGGCTATCGCCTTCCTGAGCGGCTTGATGCGGTCCGCCCGCCCTTCGCCGCGAAGCTCGAGCATGGCGCGCTCGAGCTCGACGATTTTCGCGGCCTTCGCCGCGTCGGTCATGCCTTCGATGTCTGTCTTCTTCAGAATTGCCATTGTAATCATCTCCTTCCGTGGAACGGCGGCCTGCGGTTGAACCTCGACGGCCCGCCCCTCTGGTCCCTCTGCGGCTGGCTTTCGGCTGCCGGCGCGGCCGGGTTGGATTCGGCCGGCTTTTCCACATCTGTCGCGGCCTCTATGACTTTCGGGAGGACGACCTGCGTGGTCTTCTTGTCCGGGAAAACGGTTCCCGGGGGCACTATGCGGACGAGGATTCCGATGACGCCCGAGCGCGTGTTGGCGCTGATGTGGGCGACGCGGATGAGCCTTGCCGGCTCGCCCGCCTTCGGGATGTATCCTGCGACGACGCGCAGGCTCTTGGCCCTCGCGCCCTTCGCGCCGATTTTTCCCGCGGCGACGATTTCCGCGCCGAGCGCGCCTGCGCGGATTACCTCGCGGAGGAGGTAGTGCAGGACGGCGCGGACCTTCTTGCCCATCTCGATGTATTTGGCGGCCCTCTTGCCCACCATGCGGGGCTCCAGGAACGGCTCCCTCACCTCGATGACGCTTATCTGCGGGTTTTCAATCTTGAATTCGCTCTTTATGGTGTCGGTCAGCTCGTTGATGAGCCGGCCCTTCTTGCCGATAATCCTCGCCGGGTTCGTGACCTCGAGCGTGATGCGCGTCACGAGCGGCGTCCTCTGTATGTCGACGTTCGCAAGGCCTGCGCGGTCGAGTTTCTTCTCAAGGAACTTCATTACCTGGTACTTTCCGAACGGCTCCTCAATCAGTTTCTCCTGGTATATCATCATGAATCACCTTTTGTTGCGCTCTCCGTGCTGGTGCGGGGCCTGCGGCCTGCCCTTCTCCTGGTCCGCGGTCTTCTCAGCCTCGTGCTTGTGCTCCGGGTTGACCTTGCCCTCCTCCTTGAAGATTTTGGGCTGTTCCTTCTTCTCCTTGCCGAGAGTAGGGGCTTCGTCCCTCTTCGCTTCGTCCGGCTTTGCGGATTCCGGCTTCTTCTCTTCCTTTGCGCCGGCCTCCTTCTTTTTCGGCGGAGTCACGGACACCCCTTTCGGGACTTCCGAACCCTTGAGGACTATCTCGACACGCGATGTGACGAGGTACGAGCGCGCCGTGCGGCCCTTGGGGGCCATCCTCGGATAGATGTCCTTCTTGTTGGCGGATGACGCGATTATGGTATATACATCGCCAAGGCCCCGGGTCTTGCCGTTCGAAATCGCGCTCTGGAGCGTCTTGAGGACGATTTTCGCGGCCTTCCACGGATAGCGGCCCTTCCTTCCGCCAAGCTCGTGCCTGTGGCCGAGCTTTTTGTTGTGGCGCCTAAAAAGGATTGGTATCTCGCCTTCCGAGGCCAAGGTTAAGAAGTTCACGGCCCAGTCGGATTTCTTGTTCCTAATCCGGCCGCATACTTCGGCAAGGTCCTTGTAGGACGCGTTGACCCCTTCCAGCCGCGCGCTCGCGCAGTTCTCAGTATTTTCGGGCATGTTGGAGTATCCTTTCATAGCCATCACTTCAGCGGCACGAACTTGGAACCTCTCGTAGCTCCGACACCGGGGCCCGAATGAAGGACCCTCGTCGTGCAGTGCGAGAAATCACCGAGGCGCCTGCCTATCCTGTTGAGCGTTATCTCGACCCTCTTGAACTCCTTCCCGTTGTGGACACCGAAGGTCAGGCCGAGCCATTCGGGAAGGATTACCGCCTCCCGGACGTGCGTCTTTATGACCTTCTTGGGGTTGACCTTCTTCACGAGCCTCGCCTTCTCCACCAGCTTCTTGAGCCGGGGGTTGTTCTTTATCCTGAGGAGGGTCCTCCTCTCCCTTGACGGGATCTTCTTGAGGAAGTCGTCATAGCCGATTGCGGCGGCGTTTTCCTCTTCTATGCCCTTCCAAGTGTCTTTCTTCATGTCATCATGCCTCTTTGGTCTCAACCATCCTCTTGCCTTTGCGGCGTCCGGTCTGCCTCGCTGCTATGTGGCCGACTTTTCCGCCTGGCGGCGTTCCTCTTCCGACAGTGGTCGGCTTGCCCACGTGGTGCTGCTTTCCGCCGTGCGGGTGGTTGTACGCCGACTGGTGGACACCTCTCGGGACCGGCCACAGCCTGTGCTGCGCCGTCTTCTTGAACCATTGGTTGCCGGCTTTCAGCATGGGCTTTTCCAGCCTGCCTCCGCCTGCGATGACGCCGAGCTGCGCGCGGCACTCGTTCGATAGGACGAGCGTCGAGCGGCTCGGAAGCTTTACGTATACTATCTTGCCTTCTTTCGCGACGATGTTGGCGTAAGAGCCGGCCGCCTTGACGAGCGAGCCTCCGTCGCCTGCGTTCCGTTCTATATTGAATATATAAGCGCCGTCGGGGATTCTGTAGAGCGGAAGCACGCTTCCGAGCCTCAGCCTTCCCTGCGAGCCGACGTCCACCTCGTCCCCTATGGCAATGCCTTCGGGCGCGAGCAGTATGCCGGATTCGCTGTTGTCGTATTTGACCTTCATGAGAGGCGCGGTCCTAGCCGGGTCGTCGATGAACCCCACGACCTTGCCGGTCAGGACGCCAGTCTTCTCCATGTCGTCATAAGGCCTGTACATAAGGTCGGCCTTGTACCGGTGGCTCGGAGAGAGATATCTCGGCGAACCCCGCCCTCTTTTCTGTTGCTTAAGTCTCTTTCCCATAAACATTACCTCATGCGAGCATCTTCAGTTTCGCGGCGACATCGTCCGCCTTCGAGCCCTTGTCGAGGCGTATCAGCGCGTGCTTCTTTCCGTCAGGGGTTATGTACGTCCTGACCCCTGCGACCTTGACCGAGAAGAGCTTCTCCGTCTCGGCCTGTATGTCTTTCTTGGTCGCCTTCAGGTCCACCTCGAAGGTGAGCGTGTTCTGGTACTCAATCATGCTGATTGCCTTTTCCGTCTTGATTGGCGCTATCAGGATCATGCAGAAAACCTCTTTACAATCTCGGGAATCGAGTTCTCCGAAAACAGGGTGAGCCTGCCGGGGTGCGTGCCCGGCGCCAGGTCCTTGACCGTCAGCTCGCTCGCCGCCACGACGTCGACGCCGGGCAGGTTCGCGCCTGCCTTCGTCACCGAGGCCGACGAGACCACGATCAGCGCGGAGCGGGTGCCGTTCCTCTTCGCCTTCTCGGTGAATTTGCCGAGGTTGAGCGAATCGAGGACCTTCTGGACTTCCTTCGCCTTCTTCAGCTTCTCGAAACCGCTTTCGAGTATTATCGGGAGCGAGACGCCGATGTCGGAGTGCGCCCTCTTCGTCACGGTGTCTGCGGTCCGCGCTGTATGAGAGCGCGGACGCGAGCGCGAGGAGGTGCTCCTTCTTGTTGATGCGCTCGACGATTATCTTCTGCGGCTTCGGCGGGTGCGCCCTGCGGCCCTTGACCGCGTGCGGGACGCGCTTCACCTTGCCGAGCTGGCCCTTCGGAAGCACTTCGTGCGGAAGGTGGGGGATGCCCTTGTTCTTCACGGTACCGAAGTCCTCCTTGCGCCCGCGGTAGCGGGCGCTGGTCTCGAGGCCTGCGAACTTGTAGTTGCCTTTCGGCTGGTACGTCTTGCTCTCCTCGCTGAGCACCGCCCTCTTGACGAGGTCGACGCGCCTTGGCGATTCGAAGACGGCCGGCAGCTCAATCTGCCTCATGGCTTTCCCTTCGATTGAATATACGGTAGCTTTCATATGAACACCTACTTTGGCGAGAGGGACACGAAGCCCACTGACGGTTCCTTGACCGGTCCCTTCGCGCGGACAGCAAGCCTCAGCTTGATGAGCCTCTTGACCGGGCCCGGCACCGAACCCTTCACGACTACGAAGTCGTTCCTCACGAATCCGTAGTGCGGGAATCCGCTCGAGGGGTTGATTTCCTCGGGCTTCTGCCCCATCTTGAGTATCCTCTTGTTCATCTCGGTCCTCTGGTGGTAGCCCGTCTGGCCAGCCTGGGGAACCGTGTAAAGGACGTATGCGGGATGCCACTGTCCGAGCGTACCGACGTGCCTCATCTTGCCCGTCGCCTTGCGCCTCTGCTTTGAGACGCCGAACCTCTTGACTGCGCCCTGCCATCCTTTTCCGATTGAAATGGAAACCACGTCGACGTGCTCTCCGAGCTTGAAGACGTCGGAGGCGCGGAGCTCCTTCCCGAGCATGCTCTTGCAGTACTCCAGGCGCTCCTTCCCGTCCTTGCCGCCGCACCCTAGCTCCATTTTCTCGATGTGCTTCTTCCCGATGCCGGTCTTCGAAGGCATTGAAAAGACGAGCAGGCGCGCATCATCGACATCGGTTTCGTTGACCGCCTTCACCGCGGGCTTCTTGTCGAATCCCGCGAGCTTGAGCGTCTTGTCGTCGCTTGTGAGTATGTCGCCGACCGAGTTGTTCGCGCTGTAGCAGCGGACGCCGTAGACCACGATTGGCGGCACTTCGATGACCGTCGCCGCGCTCATGACCTCCTGGCCTTTGGTGGGCGATTCTGAATCGTCCACGTATGCCACGTGCGTCATTCCCGCCTTGTAGCCGGCGAAACCGAGTATGCGCTTTTCAGCGGAATCCTGCCAGTAGACGCGCGCGTTCTGGCTTGCCGCCCTCTTCCGTGGCCGGTGGGCCATAGAACCCCTTCGGGGTCTTTGTATGTCTGTCAAGCTATCACATTTTGCCTGCGTTGCCCGTTTTGTTCAGGAACCATTCCCTACAACATCGGGACCCCGTAGTGTAGCTACGAGGTGAGTGTCCCGGATTTTCGCGATAGCGAAAACAAATGGGACAAAACCGCCGGAAATAATTGGACTTCTAGGAGTATAATGACATATATTTATAAAGATAAGCAAGGCGTGCCGGCACGAGCCGGCACAGGCCGGCTTCGGGCCCGCTTTTCCAGCCCGCGTGCTTTTCCGGTGCAGGACTTCGTCTATAGACGTAACCCTGGCGAACGAAATGCTTAAATAGGTGGAAAACCATAATAATACACCTGCACTTACTAACATTGCTACGAGATAGCTATCGTCGTGGCACAAGTTGTTGGAATTAGTAAAAAAGCATGTTTATAAATGTTATCAGACATATATAATCATGTATATAGAAGTCATATGCGGCCAGACGATAAAAAAAGGAGGACAGAGGGCATGAACACCAACAGGAGAGGAAGGCTTATCGGCGGACCGGTTTGCACTGAGCCCACTCCTGCGGAGAGGAAAATCGAGGTCGCCCTCAGGAAGGCGGCTTCCCTCCAGATAGAGGCCAGCCCGGTCATCGTCTGCGACCCCCAGGGCGCGGAGGAGAAGAAGCTCCACAGGTACCTCGTCACTATAGAACCTACTATCATGGAAGTCGGCGGCAGCGGATTCGAGATGGTCGTCGGGCTCATCGACAAATCACGGCAGAACCCAATCAACAAGCTCGGCGGCATGGACCAGGCCGGCGAGATGGCGATGAAGGCGTACTGGAGCGTGGCGGACCGAGCGACCAGCCTCATGTGCGCGATGGAAGGATTCGACCTCGCAAAGGTGGACCTCATCAGGGTGTCCCCCACTTCGGACGAGGGCATTTTCATAATGGGCGGCAGGGAAATCACCGCCCAGATGAATAGGAAATTCGGCGAAGGCGCGGCCTTGGGCGACGTGTTCAGGAGCGCCTGGAAGATGGCCCGCAAAGGGCTCGACCTGAGGGAGTTCACGTATTCTCTTGACGTCCCTCAGGGCAACGGCAGCATGGAGAGGTTCGACCTCGACCTCGAGGCGTTCTCGAGGGTGCTCCGCCACCCGGAGATGGTCGTTGCGTGCAGCGTTTCACTTTCAGAGCCGAGGAAAGTCCGCTCAAACGAGCGCGAGGGCTTCATCCACGAGGAAATCCGGGAGATGGAGAACAAGGAGATAGCCTTCTATGAGGCGCTCCCGAAATGCTTCCGCGGCAACAACGGAGGCCGCGCGGAAGTCGCGTCGCCTTTCTTCACCAACCTCGCGAAGATGGAGGTAACGGGCAAGGACAGGGGCTCGTACGTCGAGATAAAGCTCAACGCAAGGCCCGAGGATGCGAGGCAGCTCCTCAGGTTCACACAGGACAACCCGGAATGGAAGGGCACCTCGAAGGGGTATGCTGCGGCATTCTCGGGAAATCTCGGGATGAGCGCGGGCAACACGTTCCTTGGCAAGGCCAGGACGAACAACATCCTCACGAGCGTGGCGCAGGCGATGGGCGACATCAGCAAGGAGAACGGCACGGCCCTCCCCATGAACGGGGGTCACCTGGCCTACTGGGTCGACATGCCTGCAAACGAGCTCACCGTGGATTTGATACGGAAGGCGATAACGCGGAGGCTGCGCGGCGAAAACCACGACCTGGATATCGGCCTCGAGCCCAACATAATCATCGTGGACGCCGAGGGCATGAAGCTTTCGGACATGAGGGCGAGGTTCATACTGAATTCGATGGGCAAGAACCTGTACCCCCCGCAGGTGCTGGACATGACGGACTTCGTCCTCAACTTCATCGAGAACGTCCACCCGGCCTACCAGCAGCAGATTTACGAGGCGCTGGCGAAGAAGGAGAACGGCGGGAGGAGGGTGAGCATGGAGGACCTCGACAACATGCAGATGCTCAGGCGCATATGCTCCTCGCGCAGAACCATCAGGGACACCGAGGACGTAATCTGGACCATGAGGAGGGACGGGGAGCTTCAGGAAGACATCCAGTCCAGGAAAGACGGCCTCGAGTCCTGGCTCTTCGAGTTCTCCTACGAGAGGTACGAGCACATGTTCAAGCTGCTTGCAGAGAAAATCAGGAGCCAGATGACGAACAGGGACGTAATCAGGAGAGGGAAGGGGATGCAGGTATAGCAATCCCCAAATCTTTCACCACGTCATCAAGGGCCTTGCAGACGTCCTCGTGGACGCTTGCCGCCTGCGACTGCCTCGACAGCATCAACGAATCCTTCAATCGCGCATCGTCTTTAGGGTAGCGCGTCCCGGAAATGAGAGAAGTCGAGATGTTGCCCGCGAGGACCTGCACCGCGATGTTCACCCGCTTCAGCGGATATGAATTCTTCGCGAGCTTCGCCTTGTCGTATGCGGATTCGAGCATGTCGGCGAGCGAAATCACGGTCCTTGCGGGAAGCGATTCGGCTCTCGCGGCCTGCTCGTCAAGCAGCCCGTCCGCCTTCATTTTTTCCACTTCAGATAGGAATGTGCGCGCTGACTCTATTTTAGCCTTGAGGCGCGCGATGTTTCCGCTCGTCCTCCTGCTGACTTCTTCTATTTTAGTGCTCGGCTCCGACAGGCACGAATCCCTCAGCATTTCATTGAGCCTGCCTAGGAATCTGCCTGCGCTCGCCTCGTTACGCCTTGCGGCCAACTTGCGTACGGACACGGCCCCCACCCCTTGTTTATCAACCATTTCTTTCCTCTCCCAAACAAAGAATGAGCCGAAATGTATATAAAACACACGGGGTGAGATTTACAAAATACCACTATTATGCACTAAAATAAGGCATCAAAATACATGTATTGCAACTATAGATAGGAAAATCCACTGTTTTTCACTGCTCTTCGTAGTTTTCATATACCAAATCGTTGAAACAATATGCGATAGGGTCGTCCGAGAGGAGTTTCATGGCGTCATCCCCCATGAGGAGCGAGCCGCTCTCCGGGATGAACATGTACGGGGAGCCCTTGTGCGAGAACTTCACGAACGCGCGGCCCTTCCGGCTGACCAGCACGCGCGCATCCTCGGATTCGAACGACCGGAGGAGGGCGGTCAGGAGGATGGCCTTGTCCATCGCGGTGGCGACGCGCAGGCTTTCCATCTCCTTGAAATCCATATAGAACGTGAATGCGAACTCGCAGGTCTTTATCTTCCGGACGTAATCCATCGCGCGCTCGGCCGCGAGGAAGAAATGCTGGCGCTGGTCGTAGGGGACTATGTCTTTGAGCATCTCCTCGCGCTTCTTCCTGATGAACTCGGTGTACGGCGAGGACTTCTGGCGGATTTCGGATATCGACAGGGTTTCCTTCTCGCTTATCAGGCTCTTGTACCTGCCAAGGACGAGCTTGTATATCTCCAGTTTCGTGAGGGCGTCGAGTTCGTCGGCCATTGCATATGAAGAACCCGCCAAAGGTATTTAACATTTCCGAATATAACTTCTATCGATGGTCATCGAGATTTTCACAGCCTTAGTCGGATTTTTAGCGCTCATCTACGCGGGCATCGCAAAGTTCGTGCAAGGCAAGCTGGTCGACAAGAGCGAGATGGAGGCCATGCAGGCCGAGTCCAGGCGCCTGAATGCGGAGTTCCAGAAGGCGCAGAAGGCGAACGACAGGAAGCGGATGGACAGGCTCATGCAGGAGCAGATGGAGTTCCTCCCGAAGATGAACGGGGTGATGTTCAAGCAATTCCGCCCGATGATTGTGATACTCGTAGTGTTCGCCGCGTTCATGTGGGTCGTCAACGACATCGACCCGTACACGAAGGACGACATCAGGCTGAACCTCACCGACGACGGGCTCGGGTGCGACAGGTTCGCCGGCGACGGGACGTTCACGGGATGCTTCACGCTCGCAGACGGGAATTTCGGGAAATGGACCGTCCACGGCAAGGCGCTGGAGGCCGGGACCGACGTCGCCGACAACGAGACGTTTTTCTATCACGCGCCCACGGCCGACACCGACACCTACAAGGAGGACGGGAAAGGGGAGGGCATGCAGCTCTTCACCGACAAGCCGGAATATTCCACGGGCGACACGGTCACGGTGACCGCAATCCCCGCCAGCATGACGAAGGGCTCGAGTTTCATCATCCAGCTCGCAGCGCCAAGGGAGCTTCACGTGGACCGAGTCGAGGCGACGGTTTCGAACGGGACGTATTTCCGCGCGGACCTTCCGCTGACAATACCGCTCACCGGCATCAAGAGCATCTACCAGCCGTACTGGTGGTTCATCTTCATTTCCCTGATTGCGAACCTCGGCCTTGGGTTCGTCATGGGCCAGGCCAGGAAGATGCGCAAGGCGGACAAGCAGGCGGGTGCGAAGAAAAGAATCCGGAAAGCCATATGGATGGGGATACAAAACCCCACGGCTGAAGGCATGGAGGGTTTTGAAATGATAATCGCGGTGTCAGGGCTGACCGGCAGCGGCAAGAACACGCTCGGCGAGCTGCTGGCGAAGAAGCTCGGCTACCGCCTCGTCTGCCCGACATTCAAGGACCTCGCGCTCAAGGAAGGCATCCCGCTGATGGAATTCCAGGAGAAGGCGAAGAATGACCCGGACATCGACAGGAAATTCGACGCGGCGCTGAAAGAGCAGGCATCAGGCGGGGACTGCGTGGTGACGACCTGGCTCGGGGCCTGGATGGTCGATGCGGATGTGCGCATAAAGGTCAAGGTCGCGGATGATATCCGCGCCGAGCGAATAGCGAAGCGGGATGGGATGACGGTCGCCGATTCGCTCAGGCACCTGAGGGCGCGCGACGACCAGAACAGGAAAAGGTACATGAAGCTCTACGGCATCGACATCGATGACGAGAAAACGTTCGATGCAATCCTCGACGGCGGCAAAAACAGCCCGGAGATGCTGCTCAGGATGTCGCTTGCGGCAATCAAGGCAAAGGCGAAAAAAGGCGGGAGAGGATGACAGGCTCCGCGATAGACGACAAGGTCATCATCATCAACAAGCCTCCCGGGCTGACCAGCCACGAGGTTTCCACTTATGTGAGGAAGATAACCGGCGCGAGCAGGGCCGGGCATGCCGGCACGCTGGACCCGGACGTTTCCGGCGTGCTGCCCGTGGCGCTTGGGAAGGCCACGAAGCTCCTCAGGTACATCGCCGGGAAAGAAAAGACGTACGTTGGGATTGTCAAGTTCAAGAGGCTCATGGGCCGTGACGAGGTCGAGGCGCTTTTCAGGAGATTCACGGGCGAGCTGACGCAGACGCCGCCGAAAATCAGCGCGGTGCGGAAGGTCCCGAGGAAAAGGACCGTATATACCCTGAAGCTCCTGGAGCTGGACGGGCACCTCGCGCTTTTCGAGACTCGCGTGGATGCGGGCACGTACATCAGGACGCTGTGCGACGACATGGGCAAGGTCTGCGGCGGGGCGAGGATGACCGAACTGCGCAGGACCGCGGTCGGGAAAATCACCGAGAAGGAGGCGCACACGATGACCGGGCTCATCGATGCCGTCTGGTTCATGAAGAGCAGGGGCGAGGGCGCGATGCTGGAAAAGATGCTCATGGAACCGGAAACGTTCATCGACCTCCCAAGGGCGCACGTCAAGGAAAGCTCCCTGAAATCAATCCTGAGCGGGGCCCAGATAATGATTCCGGCCCTCGAGAAAATCGGGGACGTGAAGAAGGGCGCTCGCGTGGCATTATACTGCGGCGATTCGTTTGTCGGCGTGGGCGTCATGGCAATCGATGCGAGCGAGATGCAGAATAAAAACAAGGGGCTCGCCATCAGGCTCGAGCGCGTCCATTGGCGCGGACAAGGTTTATCAATTCCGCGGGATTAAGATTCCCATGGCCTATGAAAAGAACGGCGCGAAGGAACTGATTCTCCGGGACGAGCTCGCAATCGAGCGCACCAAGCTCGCGGAGGAAAGGACATACCTCGCCTACATCCGCACGGGCATGAGCATGATACTCGGGGGCTTCTTCTTCATGGGATATTTCACCGAGGGGCCGTTCCATTATATCGGATACGCGACGGTCGCGGTGTCGCTGCTTTTCCTCGGATACGGGTTCTACAACCACAGGAAATCGATGGAACTGATTGACAAGCTGACTCTGGGGATAATCAGCTTCAGGAAGAGGGAGAAGGGCTAGATTTCGAATACTTCCGACTGCTCCAGCGTCTTTTCCACGATGCCGGCGATGCCGATGCCATCTTCGGCTTTTTTCGCCTCTTCGAGGCGGACATGCGTGGAGGGCCTCTTTTGCGCTACAAGCGAGCAGCAGTCCTTGTAAGGCTCGATGGACGGCGCGTAGGTGCCGATTCTCATGGCGAGGTCTATTATCTCCTGCTTGTTGAAGCCTGCGAGCGGCCGGAACACCGGAATCGCGGACGCCTCGTCGCTGGCGAAAATGTTGTCCAGCGTCTGCGATGCCACCTGGCCGACGCTGTCCCCGCTCACGACGCCCTTGTAGCGGTGCTCCTTCGCGAGCGCGTTCGCGAGATGGAATAGGAAGCGCCTGAAAATGACGAGCTCGATTTTCGTGTCCATGGACATGCTGGCCTTGTAGAACTCCGAATAAGGCGCGACGTGGATGCGCATGGGGGCCGGCGAGTAATCACGCAGGATTTTCAGTATCCGCATCATCTTCGAATCCAGCACATCGCTGTTTTTCGGCGAGGAATGCAGGTGCAGGTAGTCGACGACGCACCCGCGCTTCATCAGCATCCATGATGAAACCGGTGAATCTATGCCCCCGGAAAGCAGGGAGAGCACCTTCCCGCTGGAGCCGACCGGAAGGCCGCTGGGCCCCCTGAACCGCTCGGTGAAGATGAGCGCCTCTTTCGGGAGGATTTCAATCGTGATGGTGGTGTCGGGATTGTCGAGGTCTACTGTCGAGCCAGCATCCACGAGGGCCTTCCCCACGATGCCGTTGACCTGCGGCGACGTGAGAGGGAACCCCTTGTCCGCCCGCTTCGTGTCGACCCGGATGGCCTTGCCCTTGAGGGCGGGTGATCCGGCCATCACGGCATCCCGTATTTCGCCGATATCGGCCCCCGCCCGCTGCGGGAACGAGACATAGTCCACTCCGAACGTCCTGGTCACGGCTTCCCGGACGAATGCGGCGTCGTTGAAATTGTCCGACGACAGGAGGATGCGGCCCGGCCCCTTGCGGACCTTGAAGCCCCCGCCCTTCAGCGATGCGAGGAGGTTGTTGATGAGGAGGCCCTCGAAATGCTTCCGGTTGCCGCCTTTCATCATTATCTCTGAGTAAACTACGCTGACCAGCAAATAAGCACCACTTTGATATTAGAAAGGAAAAAAATTTATTGGCAGACCTCTTTCTCCACCGTCTCGGTCTTCGTGACGTTCCTGCATTCCGTCGTCGTCCGGGTGTGCCCGATGCACGTTTCCGCGCTCGGCTCGGACACGACTGCGAGGGTGCATATGGCTGAGCTTATCGGGAAGCCCGGCATGTATATCTGGTTGAAGTCGAAGTCCACGGTCTCGTTCGGCGCCAGCGTGTGCGTTATCGGGTCCTTCTCGAATCCGAAGTTTCCCATCGTGTAGTTCGCGCCCACGCTCCATGTCCCGGACTTCTCATGCTCTTCGTTCGTTATCTGCATTACGCAGCGCGTCATGGCTTTCGTGCATTGCTGGCAGTCGCCAAGGGGTTTTCCGGTGCACACCCCGTCGGAGATGCACAGGTCGGTGACCGGGAGCATTCTTACCGTATAGTTGAGCTTGCGCATGCTGCAGACGTCCTCGGTGTAGGCGACCTCGCCGCACTCCTCTTTCACGACCGGGACCTGTTCGGTGACCGTCCGGCACGTCTCGTTCTCCTCCACCGGCGGTTTCTGGTCCGGCGGCTTTGACAGCGGCGTAGTTGTGCAGCCTGCGACCATCAGGAAAGCCAGGATGCCTAAGACGAATATTATTCTCACGGGGTCACCTCGGAACTACTAATGTTGGCATGTTTATATAGTTTTCGGGGCGATTAAGGGTTCCTTATGAGGCGCCTTGCGTTCCTTATTCTCATCATCGGCCTGTGCTCGGCGCAGTTCGAGGACACCGAAGGCGAGCTGTCCAAGTGCCAGGAAAGCTGCTGCGCATCAAGCGGCGGCGCGTGGGATGCCGCGTCGCAGGATTGCGTAATTTCAGACATGGGCGGCAACGCCTATCATGAATGCGACGGCCCGTGCCTCGAAACCGCGGGGCGGGAGCTGGAATCCCGGGGGGCCGGATTGAACTTGTGCTGTGCTCCGGCGATGATTCTGCTTGCCGCTGTCGCGGCAACGATGCGCCGATAGAATATGACGCCTATTTCTGGATTAGTGAAAAGAATCGCCGACGAGGAGATTTGAACTCCTGATCCACAGGGGAACACGCTTACCGGATGTTTTGGGCCGCCTTTTCCTAAAAGGCGGAATTCCAGGCGTGCGCACTACCAGGTTATGCGACGTCGGCAAAAAATCGCATGATAGAAGTCATGGCAAGCCGCCATGATAACTCGACAGAAGTCGAAATGATATTGAGTTGGCTCGATTGATTTAAAATGATTTGTGGCGATTTCCGGTTTGAGAGAGGTTGTGCCATGTCATTAAAACAAACCGACAGCGCAGTGTTCGGACTGATTGAGAAGGAGCTGGACTACCAGAAGAAGACTCTGAGGCTGATAGCATCCGAGAACTACGCCAGCAGGGCGGTCATGGAGGCGACCGGCTCAGTGCTGACGAACAAGTACGCCGAGGGGTACCCGAAGAAGAGGTACTACGCAGGCAACATGTTCGTCGATGAAATCGAGCTACTCGCCATCGAGCGGGCGAAGAAGCTGTTCAACGTCGGGCATGCGAACGTCCAGCCCCATGCCGGGGCGTCGGCCAACATCGCCGCGTTTTTCGCCTTTCTCGACGTGGGGGACAAGTTCATGGGCCTCGACCTGGCGAACGGCGGCCACCTCACCCACGGCTCGCCAGTGAATTTCTCGGGCAAGTGGTTCAAGCCCTGCGCTTACACGGTCGACAGGAAGACCGAGGCGCTGGACTACGGCGCCATCAGGAAAAGGGCGCTCGAAGAGAAACCGAAGCTGATAATCTGCGGCTACACCGCGTACCCCCTCGCCATAGACTTCAAGGCGTTCCGGGAGATATGCGACGAGGTGGGCGCGGTCATGATGGCGGACATAAGCCACTTCGCCGGCCTCGTCGCGGGGGGGGTTTACCCGTCCCCCGCGCAATACGCGGACATAATCACTACGACTACGCACAAGACGCTTCGCGGCCCGCGCGGGGCCATGATAATGTGCCCGGAAGCGAACGCGCAGAAAATCGACAAGGCGGTATTCCCGGGGATGCAGGGCGGGCCCCTCGAGCACTGCATCGCAGGCAAGGCAGTCTGCTTCCAGGAAGCGCTCCAGCCCGAGTTCAAGACATACGCGACGCAAATCGTCAAAAACGCGAAAGCGCTGGCTGACGAGCTCGCATCATGCGGGCTCCGGCTCGTATCCGGAGGGACGGAGACGCACCTCGTCCTCGTGGACCTGACGCCCAAGGGGATAACCGGCAAGGAGGCGCAGATGGCCCTCGAGGAAGCCGGCATAATAACGAACAGGAACTCGATACCGAACGACCCGCGCCCGCCGTTCGTCACGAGCGGGCTCCGCGTGGGGTCCGCGGCCCTGACGACCAGGGGGATGAAGGCCGACGAGATGAAGCAGGTGGCGAAGATGATTGTACGCGTCGTCGAGAACCCCAATGATTCCGAGCTGAAGCTGAAGGTCAGGGGAGAAGTCGAGGAGCTTTGCGCGAGGTTCCCGATATACGGGTGAAACGGAAAAAAAGGAAGGTTGAATAAAATTTAGTGGGGCGCTTCCGCGCCCTCAAAATAATTATCTCTTCTTCTTTCCGGACTTCTTTACTGGTTTCTTCTTAACAGCCTTCTTTTTTGCAACCATTGATTTTCACCTCTGTCTGGAGATGCTGGAAGAAAGAATAAAAAGGTATGTGTGTTTTTTCACCAAATTCGCGGATTTTTCGCATACATAAGCGGTTTGTAAAAAAAAGTATGTGCAAAAAAATGCGGCGTTTCAAGAAAAAAGAGAATTGATGCGGTGATTCCCGCACTCCATTTTTTCTGCGGGAAAAATTCGACCGCCGGGAAAGTTACGTTTCCGGCAACCGGCCCCCCCTCCGTTTCCGGTTTCCCGTTTCCAGCCTATTGTTAAATCCGGAACAGAAAAACCGAGACTGGAAACATAATGAGATTGGCCGTTATGGCGAAGAAAAAAGAAGCATTGCGACCGCCGGGATTCGAACCCGGGTCATGAGCTTGGGAAGCTCAGATCCTACCACTAGACTACGATCGCGCGAACAAGCACCGAAGCCGTCCATAACCGGACAAATGACAGCAGTTAAAGGCCGGAAAGATTTTATAAATTTTAGGCTTCCAGTTAAACACATGATTCTTGGCTTCACAATCCCTTACCTGGAGGACCTTCTCGCATTGCCGGGCGGGCACATCACCGCATTCGTCGTGCTCCTTGCGGCCCTTGCGATAACATTCGACGCGCTCCTGGTCGTCGCCCTCAAGGTGCTGGGCTTCCTGGTCGGCAAGACGAGAACCACCCTTGACGACCGCATCCTCAAGGTGCTGGGAAGCTATCTCCCGTACATATCCATCGTGACGTCGCTCTGGGTGTCCCTGGAGGCCGTCTACCCTGAACTCATAGTTATCGGCAACTACAAGGAATTCGACGTCTATGTCATCGTCATGACGGCGATAGCGGGCCTCCTCCTGAGCTCGCTCGCCAATGCCATACTGATATGGTACGGGCTCGAGATCAGGACGGACAAGAGAAAAGTCAGGGATAACGAGGTGTTCCCGTTCGTCAGGAACGTCGTCCGCGTCTCCATCGTCCTCATATTCGCGGTATTCATATTGCAGCGCCTCGGGTTCGAGACAGGCGCGATAATCACCGGCCTCGGCGTCGGGGGCCTTGCGGTGGCCCTCGCCCTCCAGGACACCCTGGGGAACTTCTTCGCGGGGGTGCACATACTCGTCGACAAGCCGTTCCGCGAGGACGACTATGTGAAGCTTGAAAACGGCATCGAAGGGTCCGTGAAGCAGATAGGGTGGCGCACCACCAGGCTTATCACGCCCATGAACAACGAGGTCATCGTCCCCAACTCGAAGCTGTCAAGTTCGATTCTGGAGAACTTCTCCACGCCGAACGAGCAGAGCGGGTTATATTACGCGATCGGGGTGGATTACAAGGAGGATATCGACGCCGTGGAAAAAATCATCACGGACGCCCTCCACAAGGCGGCCAAGGCGGGGGAGCTGATGGACCCGCAGTCAATCTGGGTCCGGTTCGATTCATTCGGCGACTATTCGCTCAATTTCAAATTCGGGTACAACCTCAAGGGCTATGTCCACCGCTTCGGCGTGCTCAAGGACGTGAACCGCGAGCTGTTCTACTCCTTCAAGAAGAACGACATCAGCATCCCGTTCCCCGTCCGGGTGGTGTACAATGCGCCCTACCCGGAGGACAAGCCAAGGGCTGGGGAATCGGAAAAAGCCGCAAAGAAGAAATGACCGCTAATCCTGGTCTGCCCCGGCCTTCTGGAACAGCTTGACCATCTTGCTCTTCACAGTGACCGGGATGGGGACCGCGACTTCGATAAGTTCGACGGTTATCTCGTCCTTGGCCTCGTCGAGCTTGATGACCTTCGCCCGCTCGCCCTTGAACGGCCCGGACGACATCTCGACGGTGTCCCCCGGCTCGATGATGAGGGTCGGCTGCTTCTCGGCCTTGACGAGCGTCTCGATTTCCTGCACGCGTGACCGCCCTTTTCAGGAAGCCCTTCACGTGCTTGACCTTCTGGATCAGCTTGACGAGCGTGTTCTCGTCGTTCGCCTCGACGAAAAGGTAGCCCTTCACGTTCTCGACATGCACGATGGAATAGACGTCGAGCTTCTCGGCCCTCGCCTTCTTCATGAGAATCTCTGCGATAATCTTCTCCTGGCCGGATGTGACGCGGATTGTGTGGATCATTTGTTCACCCTAGTATAAACGAATTCACCATGTTCGATATCGCCGATATTATGAAGCCGGTTAACCCGAACAGCAGCATCCCCGCGGCTGTCACCTTGGCCACCTTCATGTATTCCGCATTAGTGGGCTTGCGGGAGATGTAGATGATCCGGATGCACCGTTTTACGAGTTCTGAAAAATCCAAGAGTACCACCTAACCGATGATGTCCAGGTCCAGGCTCTCCTGCTCCCCGTCAGCCGTTTTTATGACGTATTTGGGGAACCTGACGCCCGCCAGGACGACTAAGACACGCATGGAAGATTTTTTTATGTTCTCATCGACCCTGGAGCCCCAGATGATGTGGGCATTCGGATTGATGCGCCCCGCGGTCTCCGCGACGACGTATTCGGATTCCTTGAGGCTCATGTCCTCGCCGCCGATTACGTTGATGAGCGCCTTGGTCGAAGTGCTCACGTCCGCATCGAGAAGCGGGGAATTGAGCGCGGTCTCCACGGCCACCCTCGCCCGGTCCTCCTTCTTGGCGTCCAGCGACGCCTCGCCCAGGCCTATCACCGCGAACCCGCCGTCCGTGAGTATTGTGCGGAGGTCGGCGAAGTCCACATTGACGAGGCCGGTCTTCGTCACGAGCTCTGCGATGCCCTTGACGGAACCGGCAAGCACCTCGTCGCAGACCTTGAACGCCGTGTTGAGCGGCAGGTCGGGGACGAGGTTGAGCAGCTTGTCGTTCTTGATGACTATGACGGTGTCGGTGTTCTTCTTCAGCTTGTCGAGGCCGGCGAGCGCGTTTTCCATCCTCACCTTGCCTTCGGATGTGAAGGGCAGCGTGACGACCGCTACGGTGAGCGCGCCCGCGCTCTTTGCGGCTTCGGCTATTATGGGCGCGCTTCCGGTGCCCGTTCCGCCCCCGAGTCCGCATGTGATGAATACCATCGACGGGTCCTTGAGCGACTCCTTGATTTCGTCCAGCGTCTCCTTGGCAGATTCCTCGCCGACGGAAGGGTTGCTCCCGGCGCCGCGGCCCTTGCTGACCTTCTTTCCGAGAAGGACCTTCTTGTTCGCCTTCACATGCAGCAGGTGCCTCGCGTCCGTGTTCATCGCGATGAGGTTCACGCCCGAGATGCCGAGCTGGAAGAGCCGGTCCAGCGTGTTGCTTCCGCTCCCGCCGGTCCCGACGACATAGATGTTCGGCCTGCTCTCCTCTATGAACTTCAGTATCTCCTCGTCGTCCTTGGACTTCGGGGATATGTCTTTCAGTATGTGCCTCTCGGCCATCGTCTCATTCGAAGGAGACGTCGATTCGCCATCCAATGCATCACCTAAGCAGTCAAAAGAATTTGATGGTTTTATGAATGTATGAAAAGGTATATATAAGTAGCGAATAGAGAGGGGGCGGAATCGCGCCGCAAGGCTAATTCTGCCATGATGTTTCGTACACCGGGTACTCCGTATAATCCTCGGGCGTGTGCTTGTTCTTCAGGTACCATGCGTAGGCCAGCCCGAAAAGCAGCCCGCCAAGGTGCGCCGCGTTGCCCACCCCGGAGCCGGTGTCGAACGTGCCGAGGAATTCGAGGGCTATCCAGAGCAGTGCCGCCTCGCGCATCCGGATGGGGAAGAACATGAAGAAGATGCGCATGTCCGGCAGCATTATCGCCACCGCGCCCAGGAGGCCGTAGATGGCGCCGCTCGCCCCGAGCGCCGAGCACAGCACGACAATCCCGTTTTCGCCCGCGCAGAGCGGCGGCCACGGGCCGAGGGTGGTGAGGTAGTAGACCAGTCCGCCGATCAGCCCCGCGCCGAAGAATATCGCCAGGTAGTCCCGCTTGCTGATCCTCGTTTCAAGGATGCTTCCGAACATGAACAGGGCGTACGCGTTGAAGAAGATGTGCATGACGTTTTCGTGGAGGAAAATGCTCGTCAGGAAGCGCCAGGGCTCGGAGAATGCGAGGTAAGGATTGAATACGAAGGCGTCGGTGATGGGCGGGTATGCCATCTGGAGGAGGAACATCCCGCCCATTATTGCGAGCAGGTAAGTGGAAAGATTGGCCATGACCAGACCTTACGTTGGGAAAGGATATTAATTATTGTCAAATTCTCCGCACCGCGATTACCGCGATGTCGTCTTCCTTGGGCACCAGCATCCGCCCGGGCTCTTCGAGCCTCCCGCCGGTTATGCGCTTATCGACGGTTTCGAGCAGTTTTTCAACGATTGCGCGCGGGGAGCGGAGCTTTCCGATGATGTCGGCAAGGTCCTTCGTCCCGGAGGAATCGGTCACGTAGCCCTCCTTCACATGGACGAAGAGGTTGTCGGAAATCCCGTCGCTTGCGAGGATGACCGCCTGCCCCTTTTTCAGCGTGCCCGCCCTCATGCAGACCTCCAGCTCGGTCTGCGAGCCGAGGACCGAAGTTACGAGGTTGCGGTAGTAGAAGTATTTCAGGATTGAATCATTATCCTTGACCGCGCGCGACTGCACGAGTTCAAGCGAGATTTCCCCGCCCGCGTCGATGCCGTATGCCGGCGAGTCGCCAATCGACGCCACGACGAACCGGCCGTCTTTCGACATGTGGAATATCGTGGCGGTGGTCGAGCCGATGCGGATGGCGAGATGCGCCTTCGTGAGCGCCTCCTTTATCGCGGATTCGCCTGGCTCTTTGACGCCCTTCAGGTGCTCAAGAATCGCTTTTGCCGCATCGGACGATGCGAAGGACGCCCCGGGCTCCCCGCTGACGCCGTCAAGCACCGCGGCGATGAACACGTCCTTGCCCGAGTAAACGAACGCGGAATCCCCGCATTCTGGATGCCCCTTCTTGACCGCCGCGTAGAATTCGCAGAATGACGATTTCCCTTCCGCGTCCATGCGGCCCTTCAATTCGCTGCCGCGAATCAGCTTTTCAACCGGGGCGGGCGTCGGTTTTGGCATCAGGATGCACCTATTGCGCGAAGAATTTCTTCGTACGGGGCCGCGGTTTTGATGCAGATTGGCGAGAAATGGGTGCGGAATGCCTTGTGGCCCGTTGTTTCAAGGGCTTTCAATACATTGTCGGTTGTCGGGACCGATTTCATATGGCTTAGCTTGCAGAGCGCATGGATGTTGTAGTAGTACGGGGGCATCCCGACTTCGGTTTCCATCTCGCCGAGCATGCGGCCGATTTCGGTCTTGTCTGAATATTCGCGCTCGACGTTGAGCGCCGCCATTTTCCTTATGAAATCCGCGCCGTGGAGCTCGCCTAGCCACAGTTGGCCGGCATAATCGTTCTCCGCCCCGCAGCGGGTGCATGACTGAACGGGGAACTTGGAGCGGCTCCGGTTCCCGCATGCATGGCAGAAAGATACGTGCCCCAGCGCGTTCATGGAGCCGAAGGCGAGGTCAGCGCTGCGCCGGACTTCGAGCACGCTTTTGAGGTAGTGCTTGTCGGAGAACGAGACCAGGGGGCGGATGCCCATGTTGAACTCGGCTGCCGTTTCGGCGATTCTCTTTATCATGATTCTGAGGCCAGTCTCGTGCGTGAATTCGTTGTTCATGGGCTTGGAATGGTAGTTCTTCTGGCACGGGGCGGTCTTGCCCCCGCAGAGGACCGCCACGTCGGTCGCGGTGGCCGAGAGGTATGCGACCTTCTTGGTGTTGAAATAGCGGAATGCGTCGTTCAGGTAAGGGCTCGGCGTTCCGAACGGGTCAAGTTCAATGAAGTCCGCATCCAGCTCGAATGCCAGGCGCGAGATGTTCCCGAGCGCGGTGTGTGTGGATGACGGCTTGAGCTTGGATGATTTGATGTTTTTCTTGGCGAGGGCGATTGCGCGCCTGTCGATGTCGAGGAGCGTGAGCTTCTTCACGTTCCTGTTCTCCTTCGCGTAGCGGATGCCGCGGATGCCGCTGGCCGTGAACGCATCGACGACTTCGAGCTTCTCGCCTATCGCGCCGACTGCCAGCGACGACATGCTCCGGCACAGGCGCATGTTCGGGTTGTAGAAGACGCTCTTGGATACGGAAAATGACACGTTTTCTTCCTTCATAAGCTCAGCCTCATGCCTCATGCGCCTGTTTTCGAATCCATGAACTCGCGCATCGCGACCGTGGCATACGACCCGGAAGGCAATGCGAACGAGAACGTGGTGGTATCACCATCGAAGTTAAAATCCTTGAGCGGGGCGAGCAGGGTCCGGTAGGAGCCCTTGGACGCAACCTCTGGAAGCCCTTTCATCCTGAACGCATCCTTCTGGATTCCGAGCGTATCGAAAAGCGCCTTCTCGCGGGGGTTGAGGGGCGTGTTGTATCCGATTAGCTTCGCGGAAATCCACCCATCGCCCTCGGTCTTGTTCAAATCCGGGAAGCCCAGGCTCTCGCCGCAGAAATACTCGCCCTCTTCGAGTTCGAGCCGGCCTTCGCCTTCGATGAGGCGTTCCGAGAGAAGCCTGTTGAACAGGTCGGACTGGTAGGCGTGTATGAACATAAGCAGGATGTTGCGCGGAAGGGCGCGGAGCGCGCCGGCATGGTCGCCGGGCCTTTTCGCCAGGTGCGCGAGCATCGTGCGCTCGAGGCGCAGATGGCTGGGGAATGATTTTAGCGCGCGGGCCCAGTCGCGGGTTTCAGGCAGTTCCTTGCGCGCGAGCGTCGCTTCCTGATGCGTTTCGCCTTCGCTGTCGCACAGGTACATGATGAGGGCTTCTTCGACCTCGCCCTTCAGCAGCTTTTCGCCGACAAGATGGGTGTTGCGCCTGCTCGAGCCGAACCTCTGCTCGCCGAAATAGTTGGGGAACCGGCCTTCGAGCTCTCCGTTGATGGCGGCGACCTTGTCCGCGGCGCCGTCCGTTGCGCCCCTTACGCGTATCGTGAAGCGGTTGCCGAGCAAATCGCCGAGCTGCACGCGGTCTTTCGCCTGCCAAACGCCATTGATGGTGATATCCCTTATTCGAAGGCCGGCGATTGCTTCTTTGGACGCGCCCCTGACAGATGCAATCTGCGTCGTCACTGCGAGCTTGTCTTTTGAGCCTGCGAAATTGAAGTTGCCCTGGCTCGTGTGCAGGCGCTTTGCGATTTCGCTGATTGCGGACGAGGTGGACCAGTTGTTTTTCTGCAATACGAAATGCAGGTACGGCCCGGGCTCGCCAGGACGCGTGGTTTGCCGGCCGTATACGAAGACGGTGCCGTCGGGCGCGATTTCCTCGACGAGGAAATCCGCGGGGGAGGCCTTTATCGCCCCGCCGATGCCGGACGCGCGGGATAGGTAAGCCAGTTCCATCATATCGCCTTGAAGATGTCTGCGCGGGTGATGATGCCCGCGGCCTTGCCGTCCTTTTCCACCAGGACCGCGCGGTAATGGTGGAGGAGCTGGACCGCGACGTCGACCAGGGAGCTGGAAGGCACGACCGGATAGCTCTCGGCCATGACCTCGCCTACCAGGATGGACTTGAGCTCCCCACCCCGCGATGCGACCAAATCCACAATCATCCCGTCCGAGAGGCTCCCGACGCAATGGCCGTCCGAGAAGACGGGCAGCTGCGAGATGTCCTTGCCGCGCATTATGGATATCGCCTTCTGCAGGTTGTCCGAAGGCGCGACGGATGCGATGTGCGGGGACATTATCTGCGCCACCGTCTTCTTGCCCTTGTTCTGCTCGGCTTCGAGGGCGGAGATGATCTGCATCACTTTCGAGTATGCCGGGTCTATCTTCCCGGATTCTATCTTGGCAATCAGCGACTGCGACACGCCCGCAAGCGTCGCGAGCTGTTTCTGCGTAAGCCCGAGGTGCCGCCTCATCTTCCCGATTCTTTCAACATCATGCATATGGAATGCCCCCGAAGCCCCGCCAGGCCTTACGTCGTTTGGTATTCTTATCAGAATATTATTATCAAAAATATATAAATATGGGAATATATTTAAAGCTATTCCACAGGTGATTCCAGATGGTACACGGATTGGAGACATTGAGAAGGCTGAATGCGGTGAAGCAGGTTAAGGGGGACGAGAGGCCGAAGCCCTTTGTCCCGGAAAAGATTGCGCTGAATCCGGACCTGGCAAGGAAGTACGTGAACAGGCCATGGACGAGGGAGGAGCTCGGCGGTAAGGAGAGCGTGTTTGAGAGCTACGCGCGGAGCGAGCGCGAGCCCTTCCGCAACCGCGAGCCGGCGGCGGAGCAGGCGCGCATCTAGGCGTCGCTAGCACCGGATTAAAAAAACCACACAACATCCTTTTCCTTATATTCTTGGTTTTGGTGGTTATGCATGAGAATTTTGATTACGTCAGCCCTTCCATATGTCAATAACGTCCCGCATCTTGGAAACATCATCGGGTGCGTGCTGTCGGCGGATGTTTTCGCGAGATACTGCCGCTCCAGGGGATACGACTGCATCTACGTGGGCGGCACGGACGAATACGGCACCGCTACTGAAATCAAGGCCCTGGAGGAAGGGGTCACGCCGAAGGAAATCTGCGACAAGTATTACGCGATACACAAGGGAATCTACGACTGGCTGGGAATCGGGTTCGACATATTCGGCCGGACATCCACCGAAATCCACACGAAGCTCACGCAGGAGATATTCCTCGACCTGCACCGGAACGGCCATATCATCGAGGAAGAGACCGAGCAGCTGTTCGACGAGAAGGCCGGGATGTTCCTCGCCGACCGGTATATAGAGGGCGAGTGCCCGCACTGCTCGTACACTGGCGCGCGCGGGGACCAGTGCGACAAATGCGGGAAGCTCCTGCACCCCGGGGAACTGATAAACCCGCTCAGCAAGGTCACGAAGACGACGCCGGTGAAGAGAAAGACAAAGCACCTGTTCATCAACCTCCCGGGAATCGAAACAGAGCTCGCGGAATGGATAGGCCGCGCATCCGTTAAGGGGGAGTGGTCTGAGAACACGACGAAAATCGCCCGCTCGTGGCTGAGGGAAGGGCTGAAGAAGCGCGCGATCACCCGCGACCTCAAATGGGGAGTCCCGGTCCCGCTTGCCGGTTATGAGAACAAGGTATTCTATGTCTGGTTCGATGCGCCAATCGGCTACATATCCATAACCGCGAGCCTGACAGACGGATGGAAAGACTGGTGGCTGGGCGCTGGCGGAGGCGGAAGCGCGGGCAGCGGCAAGGACGTGCGGCTCTACAATTTCATAGGAAAGGACAACGTCCCGTTCCATGCCGTCATATTCCCCTCCACGCTGATGGGGACGAAGAAGCCCTGGACGCTGGTGCACCACATCAGCACGACCGAGTTCCTCAACTACGAAGGCGGGAAGTTCTCGAAATCGAGGAACACCGGCGTCTTCGGGGACGACGCGAAGGATTCCGGGATAGCCCCGGACGTCTGGAGGTATTACCTCCTCTCGAACAGGCCCGAGAGCGCGGACACCGATTTCACATGGAACGACTTTTCCGACAAGAGCAACAGCGAGCTTCTCGCCAACCTGGGCAACCTCGTCAACAGGACGCTGGTTTTCGTGAAAAATAATTTCGGCGGCTCGGTTCCCGCGGGCGAGCTGAACGATGCGGACAGGACATTCCTCGCCCAGCAGGATGCGCTGGCGAAGGAAATCACTTCGGATTTGGAGAAGGTGAAAATCCGCGACGGCATCCACAGGATAATGGCGCTGTCGAAGGGCGCGAACAAGTATTTCCAGGACAGCAAGCCGTGGGAGCTTGTGAGGAAGACGGGCAGTGCGGAACTGGATGCGGAAAACAGGAAACGGGCTGCCGCAGTGATGTCCGTGCTCCTTCGGCAGGTCCGCGACCTGGCCATCGCGGTTGAGCCGTACCTCCCGTTCACGAGCGCGGAGATTTTCCGCCAGCTCGGCATGCCGCAGTCGAAATGGGCGGACATCGGGAAGCCGCTCCAGCCCGGGCACACGCTCGGCGAGCCGAAGGCGCTTTTCAGGAAAATCGAGCAGAAGGAAATCGATGACCTGAAGGCGAAATTCGCCGGAAAGGGCGGGCAGAAGGCGTTTTCGTTCGCGGATTTGGACCTCGAGGTCGGGGAAATCATCAGCGTGGAGAAGCACCCGGACGCGGAAAAGCTATTCGTGGAGAAGGTAAGGCTCGGCGACGGCGTCAGGCAGATAGTTTCAGGCCTCGCAGGGCATTATTTCCCTGAAGAGCTCGTCGGAAAGAAGGTCGTCATCGTGAAGAACCTCGCCCCGGCGAAATTGCGCGGGGTGGATTCGGAAGGCATGCTGCTTGCCGCAGAAGGGCGCGAGCACGTCCCCCAAAAGGTCCAGAAAGGCTCGGCGGAGGAAAAGGACGCCGTGGAAGTCGTCTTCTGCGAGCACGGGCAGGTCGGCCAGAAGGTCCTCCGGAAAGGGGAGAAAAGCGCACCGAAGAAGACAATCACATTCAAGGAATTCGGCAAGGTCAAAATCGAGGTCAGGGACTTCGCCGTAGTTTGCGACGGGAAACCCCTCGCCTCGGAAGGCGGGGAATTGCGCATGAAGAACATCAGGGAGGGGGTAGTGGGATGAAAACGGCTATCGCATTGGCTCTGGCGCTATTGTTATTCGGTTGCATAGGCGGTATGGGCGGAAATCCGGACAGTGCTGGAAACACAGGCGGAACCGTCCCGCAGAATCCGCAGGAATCCGGAAATACGCCGTCTGGAACGCCGGCAGGCAGCGGCCAAAGCGCGTCTTCCGGCAGCCAGGAAACCGGCAACGTCGGCCAGGAGGGCGTTGATGCCGCCGGCGATGGGGCCGCAGCCGAACCCACGGGAGAGGAAACGGAAGCCGGGGCGGAAATCCCCGGCCAGGCGAGCGGCAAGACAGAAGTCCTCCTTCTCGGGCGCTCGGTCGCCTACGGCTGGTCGGAATACATGGGGCTCGAATGGCAGGAGGACGAATCCTACCTCGGGCGATACGACGGGAAGACAATCCGTTACGTGGCGATGGATTATCCGCCGGACATCGATGACAGCGCCATCCGCGCCATCGACGCTTACGACCCGGACGTCGTCTTCTTCAAGCTCTGTTTCGTCGACTTCGGGTCCGAGTACGGCGATATGCTGGCCGATGACGAGCAGTATGTCGAAAACGTCTATCAGGAGGCGGTGGTGAACAGGCACAAGAAGCTGATAGTGGGGAACGCGCTCCCGCAGGTGGCACGGGACACGACGGTCGGCCTGAAGCAGAACCACCAGGAGTACGACAGGTGGCTTTCGGAATTCGCCTCCACTCACGAGGGCGTTTACGTGCTTGACCTCCACGGCCTGCTTTCTGATGGCAGCGGCTCGCTCAAGGCGGGCTACGCGACTTCTTATGAGGATTCGCACCCGAACTCAGCCGGATATGCGGCAATCACGCCCGCCCTTATGAACAGTATAGAGCAAGCCCAGGGGGGATGATGGGGGGATGAAGCCGGCACTCGCCCTTGCGTTCTTTTTCGCTGGAACGGCACTGATGATGCTGTTCTACGGGCAGGAGCTCCTGCTTCTGGGGCTTATGTCCGTATCAGTCATTGCATGCCTGGCAATCGACAAATGGAAAAACACCAAGATGTTCCTTCTCGCGATGATGGTGGGCGGGACGTGCGAGAACGTCGCGGTCATGCTCGGGGCATGGTACTACTCGAACGCGGGCTACCTGTTCGCCCCGCTTTGGCTTCCGGTGGGCTGGGGCATGAGCGTCGTCCTTCTGGAGGAGGCGTTCTCGAAAGACGCCCACATGCCGAAATTCTCGAAAAGGGCGCTCGCGATGGCGTTCGGGGGCACGGTGGTGACGGCGACCTTCTTTTCAAGCGAGCTTGGGGTGGTGGCGGATTCGCCGCGGTGACCGCAATCCTGTTCTATTCGGCGGATATTACCAGCGCTCGGAAATCCGGATGGGCCTGTTCGCCGCGTTTTTCGGGACCGCGATGGAAACCGCGTGCATCATTGCCGGGAACTGGCATTACACGGCGGCGATGTTCGGAACGCCGCTATGGCTGCCGCTGTGCTGGTTCAACGCATTCTTGATTATGCGGCGCATCGCCCGCTGAGTGGGGCGCTTACCTGCCGCTCACGGTGGAATTGTACCAGTCCTTGTCAAAGCCGATGCTGCTGCAGAACTCCTCGCTCTGGCAGCTTATCGAGCTGCACGCCTCGCATGGCGGGCAGACGACGCAGTCCGCGGGGCAGTTGTCGACGCCGTAATTGGTGCACCTGTTTTTCTGTGCCTGCGTGCATTGGTTCTTGATGCACTTTATCTCAAGGTGCGCGGCTATCCCGTTGCAGAAATCCGGGCACTGCTGGGCTGCGTCCACGAACTCCTTCTGGCCGTAGAAGCAGTCGCGCGTCGCCACATGGACGCCGCATCCGCAGTCCGAATCTATCTCGCAGAAGTTCGGCTTCCCGGGCCCGCATTCCCCGCGGAAGAACGCCCATTCCTCGCACTTTGCACCGTTAGGGAACGAGCATACGCCATACTGGCCTTCGGCACCGGTCCTGATTTGGAGCGTGCCGTTGTGCGCAGCGCAGAATTGCGACGCCGGGTTCGGGATTCCGGTCGTGTTGTTGCCGGGCGGTGCGGTGGTGTTGTTCCCCGGCGAGTTCGGAGGAACCGGGTTCGCGCATCCTGCAATGAGAATGGCTATTATCGACAAGGCCGCAATAATCAGGCGTTTGGACATGGCATCACGCGGAGCTAACGCACGCAATGATTAAAAAAAGGCATGAATGCCAAGGAAAACGAGGAAGAAATCGGGGCGGGGAAATCAGACTGCGACGCCGTTGACGACGCCGTCCTGCCCGACGCGGTTGGTGACCTTCACCTTCCCGATTTCGGTTTCAAGGACCGCGCCCTTCGTGATTATGTTCATGCGGACGAATTCCGGGTTGTGGCTCTCCACCACCCTCTTTATGCCGACGACCTTCATCTTGCCGTCCTTCATGACGACGCTGACACGCGAGGCCTTCTTCATCTTGATGCCGACGCTGCCCCCGCGCCCGCGCACGTTGACTTTCAGGTCCTTGTCCGCGACCTTCGTCGCGGCGAAGACGCCGCCCATGTGGGCGACCTTCTTGTCCTGGAACTTCCGCCTGCGGCCTCCCGTGCCGCTGCTTACCTTCTTGTTATGAGATCTGTGATATTGTTCCATAAGTACACCTCGTGAGTGCAATTAGCAGGATGAATAAGACGGCACGGATTTTAAAATATTGTGATGATACCCGATTGATGCGGATTTTACGGGTAAGCTGCCCCATGAAGCCGGATGCCCTCAAGGCGGCGCTTGAAATATTGGATGCCGTTGCCGTCAGGCCCGGCCTCGCGCAGTCCGCCATGGAATTCGAGCTTGCCCATCATCTCGCGAAAAGCGCGTTCGCGAAAAAAACCAACATCGCGCGGAGCATGCGCGTCGAGTTCCTCCTGTGGCTTTCCGGCAAGACGGACATAAGGAGCGCGATTCTGGAAACCGTTCCGCGCGAAAGGGGGAACGGGGAAACCGAATTTTTCGTAGCAGTCTTTTCCGATGCCGATGGCGATGCGGTGTGCAGGAAGCTGGATGCGAAGAGGCTGCCGCTTTCGCTCGGGAAGGAAGGCGAACCTCTCGCGCTCGAGAGGATTTCGCTTTCGCGGGTGAAAAATTAGCGGATGGGGTTTGTCAGATGCCGAGCTGCCGGGAAAGGACGTCCCGGTCTATCGGGAGCTCTATTCCCAGCACCTTGTGTATGAATATGAACATGTCGATTATCTTGGCCTTTTCGGTCGTTATCTTGTCGGCCATCTGCCTTATCGTGAGCTCCTTGCCGATAAGCTCGTAGAGCATCATGCCCTCCTTGCCGAATTTCTTGTACACCGCGTACCCGTCGTCGCCGTATTTCTTGCGGACGTCGGCCCGCGACATCGGCTTCATGATGACCATGCCGTTCTCCATCATGTAGTTCAGCATGGCCGATATAGTATATAGGGGGATGTCGAGCTTGAGGGCGATGTCTATCACGTCGTTCTTCCCGTCGAGCTGTTCCACGAGCTTGCTTCCCTTGTCACCATACTTGAGCATGATCTTGGCCTTCATCTGGACGGATTTGACGATGTCCATGGGCGCCCGGATGGGCACTTCGACCGGGGACGATACCCCGCGCGCCTCGTCCAGCGATTCCTCGCCCTCTATCATCGGGTTGAAGCCCTCGTCCTTCTTCGCACCGGCCGGAGCCTGCAGCGGCGGCGCGGCGCCCATCATCTGCGGGCCCGCGAACGAGGCGCCGGATGGCGGCGGCGCCGAGGCCCCCCCGCCTTTGGGGTAATCGAGCTTGATTATCCCCTGCTCGTCCATGAAGTCGAGTATCTCCACGAGTTTCGGCTCCGTGAGGCCGGTCTCGCGCATGATTTCCTCCGCGGTCCTCTGCCCGTCGATAAGCGAGTAGACCTGGAGGCCTATGTCCCCGTATTTGTCCGAGATTATCTTCTCCACCGGGCTAAGCTCCGGCTCATCGCGGTATTTCGGGGTTTCGTCCTGAAACGTGATTCCGCCCTCTTCCGCGCCTTCTTCGGCTTTCGGCTCCCCCGGCTCGGGCGGGCCTTCCGGCGGGGCCTGCTCCCCCCCGAATCCGACCGCCTCGATTTCTTCCCCGGGTCCTGCCTCCCCGGCCTCCTCTTCCGCAGGCGCCTGCCTTTTCTTCTTGGCAGGCTTCTCTTTTTCGGGCGGAATCTCCTCGCCGAACTCAATCGGGCGGATTTCTTCGAACGTGATTTCCTCTTCGGGCGGCTTTTCCTTCTTCTTCGGGCGGGGCTCCTCGAACGAGAATTCCTCTTCCGGAGGCTTTTCAGCCTCGGGTTCCGGCGGGGCTTCCGGCTCTTCCGCAGGCTCCTCGCGCCCTTCGGCCTCCTCGGCCGGGCGCTTCTCCGGCTTCTTGCGCGGCTTCTCCTCGAGCGGCGGGACATCCTGCTCGGGCCCGATTTCCTCTTCCGGAGGAATCTCCTCGAGCTCGCGGGACGGCTTCTCCTCCTCCGCCTGCACCTCGGCCGGCTCCTCCTCTTCAATCTTCGCCGGTTCTTCCTCCCCGGCTCCCTTTGAGGTCGTGGGCTCGAGCTCGACCATGCCGGCGTCCTGCATGTAATTCACGACCTGGTCGAACATCGATTCCTCGACGCCGAGGTCCTTGCGGAGCTCTTCGGTGGTCCGCTTTCCGGTGATGGCCTTGTAGATCTGGAGGCCCACTTCGCCGTATTTCTTGATAAGAAGGTTCTGGTTCTTGAAACGCTGCAGGGGGCCCTTCTCAAGTTTTTTGATTTTGTAATCTCCGCCTTTTGCCATCGGACCACGCACGGGTGAATATAACTCGCTACTTCGTAAACGAGTAGAATATCATCAAAATGTTTATTAACATACTTAATTTATATTGCACCATGGAGTTCGACGAGCTACTGATAACCACAGGTGTCGACGCCCTAGTACGGCTCGTGAAGGAGAAGCAGAAGATAGAGCTCGATGAGGCGTCCTCCCTTTTGAACATCCCCCAGGAGACGATAGAGGACTGGACGAGGGTGCTTGAGGAAGAGGGCATCCTGCGCATCGAATACCGGCTGACGCGGGTCTTCCTGGTCTGGGTCAAGCCGACCGAGGAGGAGGTGGCGACCGAGAAGGCAATCGTTCTACGAGGAGAAGAAAGGCATCGAGAGCGAAGTGGAGCAGGTGAAGGGGAAGATAGCCACCGGAAAAGGCGAGCTGGAGGACCTGCGCGACTCGTTCGATAAGTTCTATTCCAAGGTTTACGGGAAGATGGAGGCCCTCGAGAAGATGGTGGCCCCCATCCCGGCGGCAAAGACGATTTCGGACGACATGCTGGTGAAATACCGGGGCGAGCTTTCCGGAATGGAGAAGGATCTTACGGACGTGAAGGAAGGCCTGGACACCATCCGGAAGGACGTGGATTCGCTCGGGATATCCCAAGGCAAGGGCAGGAGCGAGGAGCTGATGGAGCGCACGGAGAAGTTCTCCGGCGAGCTCGACGCCCTTCGCACCGAGATGGACACGCTCCGCAGGAAGGCCTCCGGGCAGGACACGCCCGAAGACGTGTCAATGCCGACTGTCAAGGACATCAAGAAGAAGTTCGAGACGATGCAGAAAGACCTCGTCGCGCTCCGCTCGAGGAACGCGCAGACGAGGCAGGACATGCTGAGCCTGCATGAGAGCTCGGAGATACTCAAAAGCGTCGCCGAATCCATAATGGGGCAGGAGGACAAGATAGGGTCCCTGAAGACCGAGATGGAGTCATTGACGAAGGAGGCCGAGGAGCTGTCGGCCAGGACCAACAGCGTCACCGCGAAGGTAAGGCAGAACATGGAGCTCATGCAGCGCCTCGGGGACTCCGTGGACGTCGCGAAGACGGTCCTCAAGAAATTCCCGAACCAGGAGAAGGTCATGGAAAGCCTGGACGCCCTTAAAAGCGAGGAGGAGGCGATGATGCAGAAGACCGCCGACCTCGAGAAGCTCCTGGAAGCCGTCGGGGGACGCCAGGTCACGGCGAAGCAGTTCACAGAGATAGTAAGGAAGATGGAGGAGAAGTCCTCGCAGATACGCAAGGACATAGACTCGCTCGAATCCACGCTGCAGGACGAGAAGAGCACCTACCTGACGTTCCAGAAAATCAAGGAGCGCATCGTGCCGTCAATCGAGGCGTACCAGCAGCAGCTGGACGCGATGGACAAGAAAGTCATGAAGGTCCGCACCGAGTCGGCCGCGCAGATAGAGGGCATCAAGGCCGATGCGCAGAAGCTGCAGGAGTCGATGAAGGGCGGCCAGGTCCAGGACATCATGAAGGTCGCGGAGGAAATCCGCGACAAGAAGAGGATGCTGGACGAAATCCGCAATTCCCTGGATGATTTGACGACCATTTCCGAGAACCTCAACAAGAGGGTGACGCTGCTCTCGCGCGAGGCGAAGCTGCTCGAAATCCGCATCGGCGGGGGAGGCGGCCAACCAGGCGGCGGCGGGCCTGCGGGCGAAGGCGGCGAAGGAGGAGGCGGAGGCATGGCGCCTTCCGAGGGGGAGGCGGCCATAAGGAAGAAGCTCGAGCTGACGCGGGAAGAGGAGCTGGAATTCAGGCAGAAGAGGGACGAGCTGAAGAAGCTTATCCAACGGCTCTGGGAAGAATGACCGCTTTATAAACAATCAGATAAATGTATGTTGGTGATGGGATGCCCAAAGAGAACATCAAGGACACGATTGTAAGGAGAATGGATGAGGCTGAAAACACGGCCGAGACGCAGAAACAGCCTGCCGAACCGGCAGCGCCGAGGCCGAAAGTCGCGCTGCTCGCCGCATACGCGTTCAGCTCGGAAGGGCTCCCGGTCGAAGTGAAGATTTTCCGTAAGAGCGACTTCGTGCCGCGCTACGACATCACGATTCCCGGAATCGCCGAGGGGACCAAGCTCATCCTCGAAACCAAGCTCAAGGGCGAGCTGGTGACCGAGGTCAAGCTGGACATCAGCGAAATCCTGGATCCGAAGAAATACGACGAGGTCAAGGCCAAGTTCCTCGAGGCTGCCAAGAGGATACTGAAGCGCAACTTCCCGTCCCTGCAGGAGGACAAGATGGACGTCCTTGCAGTGTACCTGCTCCAGAAGACGCTCGGCCTCGGCGAGATGGAAGCGCTCCTGTCCGACGAGCAGCTCGAAGAAGTCACGGTCAACAACGCCCGCGACCCGGTCTGGGTCTACCACAAGAAATTCGGGTGGTGCAAGACGAACCTCCGGCTCAAGAACGAGGAGATGGTCTACGACTACGCGTCGATGATAGCGAGGAAGGTCGGGAGGCAGATAAACATCCTCAACCCGACGCTGGACGCGCACCTTCCGAGCGGCGACCGTGTGAACGCGACTCTGTTCCCGATATCATCCTTCGGCAATACGATAACCATCAGGAAGTTCTCGCGGAACCCCTGGACGATAACCAGCTTCATCAAGGCCAAGACGGTGACGAGCGACGTCGCGGGCCTCATATGGCTATGCATCCAGAACGAGCTCTCCCTCCTCGTGACGGGAGGCACCGGCAGCGGAAAGACGTCTTTCCTGAACGCGATGGCAGGATTGATCCCGGCCAACCAGCGCATCATATCCATAGAGGACACGAGGGAGCTGACGCTCCCTTCGTTCCTGCACTGGGTGCCCATGACCGTGCGCGAAGCCAACCCGGAAGGGAAGGGCGAGGTGACGATGCTCGACCTGATGGTCAATTCGCTCCGCCAGAGGCCCGACCGCATAATCGTAGGAGAAATCCGCAGGCAGAGGGAAGCCGAGGTCATGTTCGAGGCCATGCACACGGGCCACAGCGTATATGCGACGCTGCACGCCGACAACGCCCAGCAGACGATTTCAAGGCTGACCAACCCGCCGATAAACGTGCCGCACGAGATGCTCGACGCCCTTTCCGGAATCGTCGTGACGTTCAGGCACAGGCGTTTCAACATAAGGCGCGTCCTGGAATTCGCCGAAGTGACCAAGAAGGGCGAGGCCAACGTGCTATACCGCTGGGACCTCAAATCCGACAAGATGAAGGGCGTCGCGAAGATGGGCACCCTTGTCGAGACGCTTTCGCTGTACGCGGGCCTGAGCGACAAGGAAATCGAGGGCGACATCGAGGAGAAGATGGAGGTCCTCGACTGGATGGTCAAGAAAGGGTTCGATGACGTGGACCAGGTCGGCCAGATCGTCTCGAATTATTACATCAATGTGGACGAGGTCATGGACGCCGTCAGGAAAGGAAAGGGATGGGACTTCAAGAACCAGACCAGCCTGAGCGTTTGATGCGTTATGAACATGTTGCGAGGGGAATTGCGTGTCTGATGAATTCGATGCGGCTATCGAGGAAGCCAGGAGGCTCGAGAAGAAGCAGGTGGAGTACGCTCCGTACAACGGCGACATCAGCCTGGAGAAGACGCTCGACCTCGAGCCGAGGGACTACATCGACCTCAGGTACGCCGACCTGCTCAACCTGTACGAGCGCTCGCAGAAGATAATCAGCACCGCCAGCCTCGGCATCCTGGCCGCCGGCACCGAAGGCGCGGAAGCCCCGGCGCCGGCCGTGCAGGCCGGGACTGTGGACGTGGAAAGCAAGCTCCGCGAGATGACCAGCGAAACGCTGAAGGCGGCCGAAGAGGTCGCCAAGGAGCCGATGGCCGTCGAAAGGCAGCCCGAGCCGCAAATCGAGCTCGAGAGGCTGGAGGAGGCGAAACCCCCCCAGCAGGCCGTCGAATTCGAGTCCCGGACCACCGGGCAGCAGGCCATGGAGATGGAGAAGGAGGCGCCGAAGGCCGCCCCCGAGATGCCCCCCGCCCGTGCAGAAAGGCCCGGACAGCAGCAGCCCCCAGCCCCGCCAAAGCCGGCAGAGGAGGCAAGGGTTGCGGAGCCCGCAGCAGCCCCGATAGCAGAAATGCCGCTAGAACGCAAGATGATTGTCGCGGCGGTGCCGCCCGCCCTCCGCGAGAGCCCGGACAAGGCCGCCGGCAAGCGCTACGACAAGATGGAGGAGCAGATCCGCGCCGCCGTCGGCGACAAGGCAGACGAGATGACGCTCAAGAAGAAGATGCTCGAGCTGACAAAGCAGCTGTTCAAGGAGAAGACGACCTCGAAAAGGGAGGAAATCAAGCTCCAGATAACCGTGCTCAAGAACATGCTCGCGGGTGCGCAGGCGGGCGGCGCGAGGCAGGCCGCCGGCGCGAGGAAGGCCGCGGGCGGCCAGGGCGCGGACGCCGACACGCACGTGAGGCTCCTCGATACGATGCTCTCGACCCAGCAGGCGGAGCTCGCCCAGACAAAGGATGGCATAATCGACTCGTACAACAAGCAGGTCGCGGAAATCAAGAAGAAGTTCTACGACCAGATATCGATGACCGATGACGCGGCCGAGAGGAAGAAGACGTTCGAGGCCTTCGTGTTCTCGGTCGAGTCCCTTGTCGAGCAGCTGCCCGAGGTCATGAGGAAGTACAGGGAGTTCACGGCCAAGAAGCACGCGGCCGAGATGGAGAAGCTCAGGGACTCCCTCGGCGGGAGCGAATCCGACACGCGCTCGAAAGTGGAGGGGCGCCTGGATTACATAAACAGCCATTACGACCAGGAATTCGCGTCCGTCAAGGGCATAGTCGGCAGGCAGATAGAGAACCTGATAGAGGTCGCCGGGACCGAGATATTCAAGAAGCAGGACGAGAAGCCCAAGGAATCCGAGGCCAAGGTGTACGAGATGGTCAAGGAAATCAACGAGACCGACGAGGGCACGCTGCTCTATTTCCTGCACGGCAAGGACCCGGAGCAGTACAAGAAGTACGAGCGGAAGCAGGTGTCCAAGGCAGAGGCGATTTTCAAGGCCAAGGAGCTCATGGCCATGGACAAGGGGCTCAGTGAGAGCGTAGTGAAGAAATACTTCAGCCAAACGGAGGGCTAATCATGGTCGTGAAAGAAAGGGCGGAAGCGCAATTGCAGGGGAAGAAGAGGAGTCTGTTCACTTCCATAGCGGAGATGCTGGCATCCCGGTTCCCGGACCTCAAGAAGAGGCTCAAGATGGCGGACATGGACGACAACCCGATAGATTTCATCGAGAAGGTTGTGTCGTCCACGGCATTCCTCTCCGCCGGGCTCCTCGTGGTCGCCTACCTGTTCATGGCCGGGGGCCTCGCCAGCAGCCTGCGGGACAGCATCCCCGTGTTCCTCGTGATGGCCATTGCCCCCATCATACTCATCCCGTTCGCGATATTCTCCTACCTCATGCTCTACCCCGAGGCCGCGATATTCCGGCGGCAGAAGGAGATGGATTACGAAATCGTTTTCGCCGGCAGGCACATCGTGATAGCCCTGAAATCGGGCATGCCGCTCTTCGACACGTTCGTCGGCGCATCCAGCGGCTACGGCGCGGTCAGCAGGGAATTCGCGAAAATCGTGGACCAGGTCGTGCTCGGGGTCCCGGTGACACAGGCGATAAGGGAAGTGACACAGTACAACCCCTCGAAATACTTCACGAGGATGCTGATGCAGATATCGAACGCTCTCGGGAGCGGGGCGGACGTCGGGGATTCGCTCGAAGGCGTGCTCGAGCAGATATCCAAGGAGCAGATGATTTCGCTCAAGGAGTACAGCCAGAAGCTCACGCCGATAGTCATGTTCTACATGGTCTTCGGCATCATAGTCCCGACGCTGGGCGTGGTGCTCATGACAGTCATATTCTCGGCCATGGGCGGAAAGGCGCTCCCGCCGTGGATACTCGGCATAGTCTTCCTGGTGATACTCCTCATCCAGGTCCTGTTCCTCGGATTCATCGAGAGTTCCAGGCCGAAGTACCTGATATAGGTGATGCTCATGACCAACGAAAGCATTTTTGAGAACGCCGGAAGGCTTTTCTTCAGCAGGGAGCGCATAAAGGGGCTCGAAAAGGAGCTCAACATCGCTGGCGTGAACATGCCCGCGGACTCGTTCGCCGGCTACGTGAGCCTGAATGTCATCATCGTGACGGTGCTGCTCTCCCTCCTCGTGCTGCTGTACCAGCCGAGCGGCGAGCTGGTAAGCGGCATGTTCAGCGATTTCATCGAGCTGCCGTTCCCGGTAATCGCGGTCCTTGTGCTGGCGGTATCGTTCGTCGCGGTCTACCTCACGACGATGACGGTTATAACGAGCTACCTCCTCATGAAGGCGGACAACCGGAGGGACAAGCTCGAGACCGCGCTTCCGGATTTCCTCACGCTCGTGGCTTCCAACATCAAGGCGGGCATGACGCTCGACCAGGCCATGTGGTACTCGGCCAAGCCGGAGTTCGGCCTGCTTTCGACGGAAGTCAAGGCGGTCATCAAGAGCTCGTTCAGCGGCGACAGCCTGGAAAGCACGCTCGACCGCCTCGGCGGAAGGTTCGACTCGAAGGTGTTCAAGAGGACGATACTCCTCCTCAAGCAGGCGACCGCGACGGGCGGCGAGCTGACGAACGTGCTCGAACGCACGTCGGACGACGTCCGCAACACCATCATCATGAAGAAGGAGATTGCCGCCTCGCTCGTGCTTTACGAGATATTCGTGCTTTTCGCATCGGTGGTCGGAACGCCGTTCCTTTTCGCCGTGGCGTCGAAGCTCATCTCGGTCTTCGAGAAAATCGCGCCGCAGGCCGGCTCCCTCCAGGGCGCGACCGGGGGCCCGTTCTCCGCTTTCTCCTCGGTAAGCTTCGGGGGGGCGGTCATCAGCTCCGAGACGTTCTTCTGGTTCAGCATCCCCACGATTTTCGTCACCGTCCTGGTCTCGTCGTTCATAGTCAGCGCGATACGGACCGGCTCGAAGAACCAGGGGATGAAGTATTTCCCGTTCATGCTGCTGGGCGCCTACCTGGTGTACTGGCTGGTGATAACCTCGGTTGAATCGATATTCGCGTCAATCGTATGACAATGTGGTCTGTATGGATTTTAAGAAAAAACCTGGAAAATCTTTCAAAGGGCAGGCGGTGATGGAATACCTCATCACGTACGGCCTCGCGCTTTTCGTCATCCTGATCGTGCTGGCCATCCTGGTCGCGGTCGTCCTGCCTTCCCTGAAGGCTCCGGAGGCCTGCCAGTTCACCCAGCCCGGATTCACCTGCAACCAGAAGCCGCATACGCTAGTGGCCGACACGGGCAACAACGTCAGGCTGCTGTACCAGCTCGACAACACGCAGGGCAAGTCAGTATCGGTCAGCGGAGTGCTTTGCAGCGTCGCCCCGGCGGGGAACGTCCGCAAGAGCGACGTCGAAAGCCACGGGGTTACCCTCTCCCCGGCCAGGCCTATGGCAGCCGGCGAGAGCGTGACGATGGGCGGCCCGAGCGCGGACGTGACCGGTGAAATCGAGTGCAAGAACGAGGATGGCACCACGACGAAGCTGGCGCCGAACTCGAACTTCCGCGGCACCCTCGCGATAGTCTACAGGTTCGCGGAGGACCAGCCGGACGCGCCGGACAGGCTCGCGATAGCCACTGTCACGGGCTCTGTGCAGGCTGAGTGAAGCCTGCGTTTTCCCCTTCTTTTTTTCCTTCATTTATTCTTATGAAGTCAACATCCGAGCGGTAGCTTTCGGGGACGCTGTGGACGCAGATTATCCGGTCCGTGGGCTTTTCCGGCCGGACTTTCCTGTGATAGCGCCCCACCCCGACCCAGATGTCGTCGATGTACTGCTGCCCGCCCTCGAATCCCGGGACTGGCATCGCATAGCCGTTCTGGTCCTGCATGGCTTCGTGAGCCGACGCCCATGAATCGGAAAACGCCATCAAGCGGGTGATGATTTTTAAATAGACGGTGGCATCGTTCACGCTCCCCTGCGGATTGTAAAGGAACGTCAGGTCGAGGTCTGCCGGCGCATCGCGCGACATGTTCCCGACGACCAATAGCCGGTCCGGCGCCTCATCCGGCCGGATGCCGAGACTTGCCGCCACAGGCCCGTAGTATTTATTGTAATCCTGGTCGCAAATCTGGTGGACGTCGAATATGGCATCGTAGAGGCCCCTGACGCCAGCCTGCCAAAGGACGTATTCCGCGTGCTCCTTCCATGCAGCGGTCGTGATGACGTGCTTGATTCCGAGGCCGGATAGTCCTTCAAGGAGCGGCTTCAGCCCGCGGGTCAGGCCCATCCTGCGGTAGTCGCGGAAAGAGCCCGTCGTCTCGTCCAAATCCCAGCAGATGTACCTGCCCGCCGCTCTGCCCCTCATCGTTGCAGAATGTATAGCAAAGTGTTTATAAATAACGTGGGAGATGGTGTTTTATGCTGAAAAATCAGGTCAGCTCCCGTATTTCTGCGCCCGCCCGGTGATGTTCAGCAGCAGGGGCATGATGTCCTTCCCGCGGATGTGGCCGAGGCCGCCCTTTGCGCAGCTGATTTCATCGAAGCGCCGGACGTCGTCGATGCGCTCCCCGCCATGGACCAGGATGGGCACCTCGTGGCCAGAGTGGCCTTTCAAGCTCACCGGCGTGGAATGGTCCCCGGTGATGACGATGCATGCGCCGGTCTTCTCGAGGATGGGGATAATCTTGTCGATTTTCTCGATCGCCTTCGCCTTGCCCCTGAAATCGCCGTCATGGCCGAAGCTGTCGCACATCTTGATGTGCATGAATACCATGTCGTAGTCCTTGAGCGCCTTGGCGGCGGCATCGGCCTTCGCCAACAAATCCGTTCCCTGGTCGCCGGTCGCGCCCGGGACGATTATCAGGTCCATCCCCATGAACGTGGCCACGCCCCGATACAAGGCCCCGCCTGCGACGCACGCGGCATTCAGCCCGTAGCGCTCGTGCAGGGACGGCGCCTTGACGAAATGGCCCGCCCCGCGGAGAAGTATCGCATTCGCCGGATTCTTCCGGCCCGCGTTCTCCGGGGCGTTGGAAAGCAGGCCGTTCGCGAGCGCCGTGAACCGGTTGACGATATCCGCCGTCCTTTTCGCTTCCGGCGTATTGTCGAGCGGATGGCACGGATGGAGCTGCTCCCCTTCGTGCGCGTCGGTGGCGCTTATGTTGCTGGAAAGGTTCTTCCCGCGGAGAACGAGCGCCCCCCGGTGCTCGGCCGAGCTTTTGAAGACGGCATCCACGTCGTCTATCCTCATGGTGAGGGTGGCCGCCAATGCTGTCGCGGTTTTCGTGTCTATGCGGCCGGCCCTCCGGTCGGCTATGGTCCCGCCGGATATAGTCGCGAAATTCGCCCGAAAGGCGATGTCGCCGTTATCCAGGCGCATCCCGAGGCCGAGGGCTTCGAGGGGGCCGCGCCCATGGTAGAAGATGGAGGGGTCGTAGCCCAGGATATTGAGGTGCGACACGTCGCTCCCGGGCACTATGTAGCGCTTTATCGGGCACATCATGCCGCAGATGCCCCCTTTCGCGAGCCGGTCGATGTTGGGCTTCTTTGCCGCCTGCAGGGGCGTTTTCGGGGTTGGCAAATCCCCCAGCCCGTCTATTATCAGAAGGATGGCCTTTCTCATGTTTTGCCCTCTCAAATAGGCTTTATAACCGGAACGGGTGGTGGATGTGGCGAGCCGGGGAAACGGACCATCATCAGGTTTAATAAGGCTTATCGCAATAGTAAACTTCCACTATTTTTCGGTGTGCTTATGGAGGTAGACGTATCATCGCAGGTGTCGATATTCAACGAATTCTTCACTACGATTTATAAGCCGAAAATCGACGAGCTGCTGAGGGTCTACCCTACCCAGAAAAGTCTTTTCGTGAGCTACCCGGACCTGGAGAAGTTCGACCCGGACATCGCGGACGCCCTGGTTTCATCGCCCGACCTGATAATCAAGGCCGCCGAGGAGGCCATTTCGAACCTGAACCTTTCGGTTTCCGCGGGGAAGTCGTTCGACCCGCACGTGCGCTTCTCGGAATTCCCGTGCGACGACTCGCTTATAGAGCATGTCAGCTCGAAGAACATCAATGAGCTGGTCGCTTTCAAGTGCGTGGTCACGAAAAGGGCGGAAGTGATGCACAAGGTCAAGGTGGCCATGTACAAGTGCACGCTGTGCGATGCGGAAATCAAGCTGTTCGTCGGCAAGAACTTCGTACCGCCCAAGAGGTGCGACAGCTGCAAGAAGTTCGCGCTCCAGCAGGTCGACGACGAGAGCACGTTCACGGACATCCAGAGGGCCGAGGTGCAGGAACTGCTGGAAAGGATACGCGGCGGCGCCCCGGCAGCGCACATAGAGCTCCTTCTCGACGACGACCAGGTGAACAAGATTGCGCCCGGCGACAACATCGAGGTAATCGGGATACTCAGGCTGAAGCCGCCGATGAAGCCGCGGCAGAAGCAGGACATGATTTACAGCAGGTATGTGGAAATCAACTGCGTCAAGAGCCTCAAGAGGGATTTCGAAGAGATTGAAATCACCAAGGAGGACGAGCGCAGGCTCCGGGAGCTGTCCAGGAACCCGGCCATCAACGACATAATCACGAAATCCATCGCGCCCTCGATTTACGGGCACAACGAGGTCAAGAAGGCGCTCGCACTCCAGCTTTTCGGAGGGACGCGCGGAAAGACCATGAAGGGGGGCGCATCAATCCGCGACGACATACACATCCTGCTCATCGGCGACCCGGGCATCGCGAAATCGCGCTTCCTGCTGAGCGTCAATGAAATCGCCCCCAAAAGCATCTATGTCAGCGGAAAGACCGTGTCCGGGGCCGGCCTTACGGTGGCCGCGGAGAAGGACGAGCTTGGCGAAGGCGGTTGGACATTGAAGGCCGGTGCGCTCGTGCTTGCAAGCGGCGGAACCGCGCAGGTCGATGAATTCGACAAGATAGACGAGGAGGACCGCGCCGCAATGCACGAGGCGATGGAGTCGCAGACCATATCCGTGGCGAAGGCCGGCATCGTGGCAAAATTCAGGACGAAGACGGCCATCCTCGCCGCGGCGAACCCGAAATACGGCAGGTTCGACCAGACCAAGAACCTGGCGGATCAGTTCGAAGTGCCCCCCACATTGCTTTCGAGGTTCGATTTGATTTTCCCGATAGTCGACGTGCTCGACGAGGAGAAGGACGCGAAGCTGGCCGAACACATCCTTTCGACGCACATGGGCAAGGACACGTCTCCGGACGAGGTGCTTTTCGACAAGGACCTCCTCAGGAAGTACATAGCGTACGCGAGGAGGAAAGTATTCCCGAAGCTCATGGCCCCGGCCTCGGCGAAAATCAAGGAGTTCTATGTGGAGCTGAGGCGCAAAAGCAAGGACGCCGGCTCAGTCGCAATCACCCCGAGATACCTTGAAGGCCTCGTCCGCCTTGCCGAGGCGAACGCGAAGATAAGGCTGTGCGAAACGGTCGAGGAAGAGGATGCGGAGATGGCAATCTCGCTCTTCAATTACGTCATGCAGCAGATAATGACCGACAAGGTGACGGGCAAGCTCGACGTCGATGTGGTGATAGGGAAGCCGAAGTCCGAGCGCGACAAGATGCAGAGGACCGACACCATACTCGACATCATACGCGAGCACCTGAGGAAAAGCGACACGGCGGAGGTCGAGCAGGTCGTCTCCGACGCCAAGTCCTACGACATAGACGAGACGACGGCGAGGCGCATCATCGCCGACATGCTCAGGCGCGGCGTCATCTACGAGAAAGAGTATGGGCATATAAGGATTGTGGGCGAATAGCGCGTGTATGGAAGCCCCCAGACTTCTTGTTGCGATGCTCAGCTTTTTCATCATCGCCCAGGCGCTCGGCATCTATACCGGAACGGTCATCGTCAGGGACGTAAATTCGAACCCGTATGTGAGCGGCCTGGTCGTGACGTCCGACGCGAACGAGCCGATGAACGCGCTCCTCTTCATAGGTTACATCCTCGCGGGGGCGGTGGTCATGGTCTTCCTCATCCGGAAGCTGGGGTTCATACCGCTTGTCTTCGTCGCGATGGAATTCATGCTGATAGCGACCTCGAGCTCGATAGTCTTCTACGCATTGATGCGGAACTTCCTGGGGTACGGCGAGAGCACGCTTGCGGGAATCGTCATCGCGCTCCTGTTTGCCACGGCGAAGCACTTCCGCCCGCAGCTCAAGAACGCCGCGGCCATAATGGCGACGGCCGGGGTGGGGGTCATATTCGGCATCTCGCTCGGCCTGTTCCCGCTCATCCTGTTCCTGATACTGCTTTCAATCTACGACTTCCTCTCGGTCTTCGCCACGAAGCACATGGTCGAGATGGCCAACTTCATCATCAAGAAGGACCTCGCATTCACCGTCACCGCCCGCGCGCCCCCGACAAAGCCGGGCGAGAAGGAGCAGAGGATTGACCTCGGCACAGGCGACATGATAGCGCCGATAATGCTGGAGGTTTCCGCGCTGACTGTCAGCCCGGTCGCGAGCGCGTTCGTGTTCGTGGGCGCGGTCCTGTCGCTGTGGCTGTTCCTGACGCTGGTATGGAAGAAAAAGATGGTTTTGCCGGCACTCCCGCCCATCGTGCTCGGCATGATAGTTTTCCTGCTGCTGGGATTCCTGCTGAAGGCGTATTCATTCTAGCACAACGGGTTCATCATTTCCTTACGATGAGGTCAAGGACTACCTGCACGGTCTGCGGCGAATAGGGGCGGACGATTCTCTGCGATGCGACCTCGATTCGGACATTGCCTGCCTTGGCGGCTGATTGCGCCTTTTCAAGGGCTTCGCGGAACGGGTCCTGCATCCCTACGAACGTGTAGAAATGGATCATGCCGCCATCCCTGGCTCCGGCGTATGCGACATCAAGGAATTCGTGCGCGCCTTTTGGAAGCGGCATGAGGATGCGGTCGGCGAAGTTCTGGTAGCCGGACATTACGACCTTTCGGGCGTCGCCCAGGACAGCCTTCACGTTATTCGCCCTGTTCCGCGCGATGTTCTTCTCCATGAATTCGACGGCATAAGGGTTCAGTTCGATTGCGACGATTTCGGCGTCCGGATGCGTCTTCGAGATGACGAGGGCAAACGGCCCCACCCCCGCGAACAGTGCGAGGATGCGCTCGCCGGGCTTCACCAATTCGGAGATGCGCTTCCGTTCGTGCGAGAGGCGGACCGAGAAATAAACCGATGCGACATCGAGTTCCATGAGGACGCCGCTTTCCCTGTATAGCGTGGTCGTGCGGTCTTCGCCCGCTATAGGCTTCACGCGCCGCACGCGGAACTCGCCCTCCATGGGGCCGAGCTTCCGAAGGACGGTCTTGAGGTTCTTGTGGACTGAAAGGAGCGCATTCCCGATTTCCTTTTCGCGCGATTCGAGCGCATCCGGGATTTCGATTATGGCGATGTCGCCGATGATGTCGAACGAGCCGATCAGCGTTTCGAGTTCGGCCGGCGTGAGGAGCCCATATAGCGCGTCCTTGAGCTTCTCGTGGTGAATTGGGCGCTTCTCAGCCTCGCGCTCGACGGTTTCAAACCCAGAAAACGGGCCCGAAACAGGGAACAGGACAAACTCGTCTTCGCTCAGAATGGGGTATCCGCCCACGAACAGCCCCCCCTGGATGAGCTCGCGGCGTGTTTTCTCGCCTTGCGAACGGGGGACTATTAGATACTTCATTCAATCACAATCGCCGGCTTGTCTGGAAGGGCGGATTTCGCCTTCTCATGCCTCGGCTGCTCCTCCGGGAGGACCTCGACCGCGCACGAGTATTCCTTCGCAAGGAAGCCAGCGGCGTCGTTCAGCGCATCCAGCTCGTCCTTCTGCGGAATCGGAGTCGGAAGCGAGTGGACGTTCTTCATGATGCCTTTCGCGAGCGTCGAGACTGCTTTCATGTCGAATTTTTTTGCCGATGCGGCTTTCATGAAAGTGTCGATTTTGGGGTTCTCCTTCGCGAGGTTGTAGAGGTCGCGCTTCCAGTCCGAAGCTACGTAAATCGTGACTTTGGCCGGCTTCTTGCCAATCAGGCCTGAAATCTTCTCTATGTCCCCGTGCACCTTTTGTATGAGCTCTTCCCCGCGCTCTATTGAATCGTCAATCTTCGAGTGGTCGGGCTTGGGGAAAGGAGCAAAGGACACGAAGCCCTTGTTGCCGAGCAGCTCCCAGTATTCCTCGCAGTAATGCGGCATGAACGGCGCAATCAGCACCACCCATTTCTCGAAGAAGTCCTTGAGGTTCGGCTCGCTGGAGCGCTTCATGTACCATTGGAGGTCGCTCGTGACCTCATAGAATATTTCGAGGGCGAGGTCTCGTATTGCCAGTTCGGAATAGAGCTTGTCCGCCCTTTCAATTTTCCTGTTGAGCCTTGAAAGAAGCCAGCGCTCAATCCGGCCGTGGGGCTTTCCGCCCGCCTGTATCGAGTCCTGCACCAGCTTGTCGATGAGCGCCATCCTCGAGCGCACGCCGTCGGCCACGCTCCGGTTGAAATCCGTGTCGCTGGAGAGGTCTGCGCCGCACACCACGGAGAAGCGGATGACGTCCGCACCGTATTCCTTTATCGCTTTCCTGAGCGGGAGTATGTTGCCCATGCTCTTGCTCATCTTGCTCCCGTCCATCAGCACGAAGCCGTTCGTCACGATTTGCTTCGGCCAGAGCTTCTTCTCCGGGAAGATGCCGACATGGTTGAAGATGTAGAGCGTCAGGTGGTTCCTGATGAGGTCGCCTGCCGAATGCCGTGAATCGACCGGATACCAGTAGAGGAAGCTTTCGCGGAGCTTGCTAACCTTCGCGTCGCTGGCCTTTGGCCCCTTGCCCAGGAAAACGGCGTCGAAGAACGCCTCGTCAAGCTCGGTTGCAGGGATTTCCTTGAGCTGGTGCGAGATGGTGTAGAACGCCATGTAGATTGTGGAGTCTGAGAGGGCTTCTATCATCTTGTTCTCGTCAAACGGGAATTTCGTCCCGAGCCCGGCCGCCCTCGTGGTCGGCCTTGTTTTGAACCAGTCGATAGTATAGAGATACTCGCGGCGCGTGTCTTCCGGTATGATGTTCATGCTTTCGAGGCATTCCTTGGCCTTCGCCTTCCACTCCGGGACGCCGTAATCGATGAACCACTGGTCTTTCAGGATGTTCACGGTTACATGCGAGCCGCAGCGGCAGTATATCGGGCCGTTCCCGATTGTGACGATATGGAATGCCTTTTTCTGGGAAATCAGGTCGGCGGCGATTTTTTCCTTGGCGTCAATCGCCTTCTGTCCTGCGTACTTGCCGGTTACCATCACGCCCTCGTGGGCCTCCTTGGTGTAAATCTCCTCGGTCGCCTTTTCTGAGGCGGGGTCGAGCTGGTCTTTAACGCCCATCTTCTCGACGATGTCCTTTGCCGGCGCAGGGCCGAAACCCTTGAGTGAAACGACCTGAGGCATATGGATTCCGCCCAGGCCGATGTCGCGGAGGGCAAGATAATCCAGCGGGGCATGCGCGGGCACGCTCATTACTATGCCGGTCCCGATTTCAGGCGACACGAAGCCCGCCTTGTAGATGGGCACTTTCTCGCCGGTCATCGGGTTTTCCGCCTGCATTTTCAGCATGTCCTCGGCCTTTATCTCGCCCGTGATTTCGAGGCCGAGCTGCAAATCGAGCACTGAGGCGGCGCGCTCGGAGATGATTATGGTCTCGCCCTTGTATTTCGCGCGGACGTACTTCGCCTCCGGGTTCACCCAGATGTTCGTTACGCCGTAGACTGTTTCCGGGCGGTAGGTGGTGACGACGAGGGACATAGGTCCGCCCGCGCCCGTGCCATCGACCGCGAATTTGATGACAGTGACATCTTCAAGCTCCGGGTCCAAGTCGCCGCGCGTGTCGTGCGCGCTCACCGCGTTCTTGTCCGCCGGGCACCAGGCTATCGGGTATTCGCCCTTGATAAGGTAGCCGAGTTCTTTGAGCTTGTGGAACTGCCACTGGATGAATTTGTTGAAACGCTCGTCATAGGAATAGAACTTCCTGCGCCAGTCGATGGAATAGCCGATTTCCTTCATGCCGCGCTCGATTTCGTCCGAGAAATGGGAAACGAGCGCCCGGGGCTCGCTCAGCGTGGCGGCCTTCTCCGGCGGAATCCCGTAAATCCGGTCGAAAACGCCAAGGACGTCCGGGTCCTTGGCCGCGATGCGCTTTGCCATCGCGAGGATGGGCGTGCCCGTGACGTGGAATGCCATCGGGAACAGGACGTGGTATCCCTTGAGGCGGAGATAGCGGGAGTATATGTCTGCCGTCGTGTAAGTCCGCCCGTGGCCTATGTGCTGGGGCGAGTTGGGGTAGGGGAAGGCGGCGGTGATGTAGCGCTTCTCGCGCCCGGGCTGCGGGTCGCTCTCGAATGCGCGCGATTCGGCCCATCGCCTGGACCATTTGGCTTCAATAGCAGTAGCGTCCATGAGGCGTATTCACCGGGAAATGTTTAAATTTCAGCGTTTCATGCGGCCTAGAGGTTCCTTCGCTGCGGGGTGTTCCGCGGAAGCCGGCGGCGCGACGCTCGAACGCACGGCTCCGGCCCCTTTCCCAAGGCGGAACATCAGCTCCGCGGTCATCTGCTTGTCCGGGCCATCAGCCGGAGCGGCTTGCTTCCCGTGCACCGTATCGTGCAGGCACCCGAGGGCCCTGTCCCGGACGGATACGGGAAGCCGCTTATCATTGGATATATCGGTGAGTATCGCGAAATCATTCTCCGCGTATGCGAGCTCGATGGCGGTTTTCGCCGCCTCTTCCACCTTGTCTTCGAGGGCGATGCGGATGTCCACAGGGAGCGTTTTTTGGGCGTCCAATGCAATTATGATAGGGTAGTTGCCCTGGTCCACCGCCATCTTGATAAGAAGCTTGCCCGCGGGTTTCTTGACGTCGTACATTATTTCCGGGGCGGTCGCGAGGTCGAATAGCGCCGAGAACCCGTGTATTTTTTCCGCGTGGGCCATCATGGCCTTGCCAGCCTCAGTGCGCGCCTCGTCATGGAAGCGACGGTCGGTAAGAACGCCGCGAAGCGCCTCCGCGTCGTAAGGCTCGGAAAGCCGAACGACCAGGAATACGCCGGCATGCATGGCGATTTCGAGCGGGACGTCCTGCCTGGTCGCGACGTCCAGGAGCGGGAGGCTCAATCCGGAGTTCTTGCATGCGGTTATCGCCGCCGCGAGGATGTTCAGCCTTGCTTCTTCGGCGAGGAACGGCGGGGTGTCCTTATCCACGCACAGGTCTATCATGGCCGAGTAGCGGCCGTGCTCCCTGAGGCTCCCGACGGCCTTGGCCCCTGCGTCGCGGCAGGCGGCCTCGCCCTGGCCGTATTTGGCCCTGAGGATGAGCGGCCCGACATTCGGCAATTCCTCTCCCGGCTTATTTTCATCCATGGGCTATCTTTGGCGTGGAATGCTTATAAATGTTATTAAATAATAAAAAAAATGTAGAATAAAGCGCCGGCAAGTGCGCACATAATGCGGAAATGTTTTAGAAAGTGGCAAAAAGAGAGCATATTTAAACCCTTTTTAGCACATCTACCATACAAGGACCGACTGGTCCTGCGAAAGCCTTAACAGCATTTATAAGGTTTTCCGCGCAAGGTAATGTTCATGGGATCAGAATTGAGAGTGGGAGACATCATGACCAAGAAGGTCATAGTCGTACCATTCGGCAAGACCATCCTAGAAGTCGCAAAAATGATGAAGAAGAACTCGATAGGCTCAGTCATAGTCGTCGAAGACAAAGAGGGCAAGCACGCCAAAGGCATAATCACAGAGCGCGACATAGTCTACAAGATACTGGCCAAGGGAAGCGACCCCTACAAAGTGAATGCGGAGGACATCATGTCCAGGCCGCTTAGGGTGGTTAAACCAGATACAACCATAGAGGATGCGGCCAAGGCGATGAGGGAGAACAGGATAAAGAGGCTCCCGGTCGTCAATGACGATAACGAACTCATAGGTTTATTGAGCGAGGGGGACATCATGAAGATATTCCCCGTGGTAGTCGACCTCATAGAGGAAAGGGCTGCAATCTCATAATCACACTGTGCATGGATGGCCACCTGAGCCAACCGAGCCGTGAAGGAACGACCTTCCCCAAAAGGGGAGGAAGGCCCCAAAAGGGCGGTCAACAGTGCACAGGTGACATGGTTATCTCATTCTGAACCCGCAGGTTTAGGGCGCTTTTTCAAAAGCGCAGGAGGCCCAGCGTGGAAATCAAGGAAAGGATGAAAAAGCTCGCCAAGCTGTTCGAGCGGCTGAAGGGGGGCCAGATTTTCGTCGAGGGGAAGCGTGACCGGGAAGCCCTGGAAAAACTGGGCTTTGCCGGCATCCTGACGATTTCCGGCAACCTGAGGCAAAGCTGCGAACGCGCGGCGCGGATGGATGTTGAGAAGGCGTTTGTGCTGAGCGACCTGGACCGCAGGGGGGATGAACTGGCCAAGAGGGCCGGGGACGAGCTCGGTTCGCTCTCGATAAGGGCGGACACGATGACGCGGCTGGAGCTTGCGCATCTGCTGAGAATAAGGTGTTTCGAGGACGCCAAGAAGGCGTATGACAAACTGACGGAAGAAATGACTGAAAAAGGTGAAAACAATGGCTAAGACATACATAGACACAGTGAAATATTTGATATACACCAACGTGGAGATAGGCGGCCTGGTGGAGAAGCCCGACGTGGTCGGCGCCATCTTCGGCCAGACCGAGGGCCTGCTCGGGGACGAGCTGGACCTGCGCGACCTCCAGAAGAACGGCAGGATAGGGCGCATAGAGGTCGACCTCGCAGGGCGCGACGGCAAGACGACCGGCCTCATCAAGATACCGAGCTCGCTCGACATGGTCGAGACCTGCATCATCGCGGCCGCGCTCGAGACCGTGGACCGCGTCGGCCCATGCGAGGCGAGGCTCAAGATAACCAAGGTGGAGGACACCAGGAACCTGAAGCGGAAGCAGCTCGTGGACCGGGCGAAGCTCCTCCTCAAGAACCTGCTCAACACCGAGATTCCGGAAAGCAAGGAGATATCCCAGCTCGTGCGGGACGAGGTGAAGACGGCTGAAATCGTCGAATACGGGCCGGACAGGCTTCCGGCAGGGCCGACAATCGACCGGAGCAACGAGGTCATTTTCGTCGAAGGCAGGGCTGACGTGGTCAACCTGCTGAAGAACGACGTCACCAACGTCATCGCAATCGGCGGGGCGAAGGTGACGAGGACGATAGTCGAGCTGTCCAAGAGGAAGGAGGTCACGCTCTTCCTCGACGGCGACCGCGGAGGGGACATAATCCTCAACGAGCTCGCCCAGGGCGGGGTCGACATAGACTTCGTATCGAGGGCGCCGGCCGGCCTCGAGGTTGAGGAGCTTACGAGAAAGGAGCTCATCAAGTACATGAGGAACCGCAGCCCCTTCGAGCAGAATGTCAAGGGCAACAAGGGCCCCGAGCGGCGTGTCGTGGAAGTGCTCAAATTCAGGCAGGAGCCGCGCGAGGAGGAGAAGGTTGAGCAGTTCCCCCAGCAGAAGGCGGAGCAGAGAGTCGAGGCGAGGGTTGAACCCAGGTACGAGCCGAGGCAGGAAGTCCGCCCTGAACCGAGGGCCGAGAGGCCGGAGCCGAGGGAAGTGCAGGAACCGAGAAGGGACCGCCAGGAGCAGAGGCAGCAGATAAGGGGGAGCAGGCGCAGGGAAGTCCCGGAGGACGTCCCGAGGATAGACGAGCCGGAAGCCCGCGCGCAGGAGCCTGAGCAGCAGGCGCCAACGGAGGCGGCATCGCTCAGCAAGGGCGACCTCATGAAGGAGCTCGAGGCGCTGGGAAACACCCTGAAGGCGAGGTTCTACAACGGGAACCTCCAGATGGTGTCCGAAGTGCCCGTCCGGGACGTCATAAAGTCGCTGAGCGAGACACGCGACGTCCATGCGATTGTCTTCGACGGAATCATCACGCAGAGGCTTGCCGACCTTGCATCGAAGCAGGGCGTGAAGCTGCTGATAGGCCTCAAGATAGGCAACGTGAACAAGGTCCCGGACAACATCGAGATAATCACGAAGAACAAGTAGAATTTTCTTATCCTTTTCTTCTTGTATTTTCTATTATTTTCCTCTTTTATCCAGTTTTCCTCTTTCTCTTTTATCCGATTTTCCTCTTTTTCAGCCGGCGGGCATGCGCCTCTCAGGCTTATGCGACGATGTCGACTTCCACCCCGTGCGAAAGGTACCAGTCCCTTGCGGTTATCAGGTTGATTGGGCCGGGGCAGGCGGCCGGGCTTCCGTAGCCCGCGATATGGACGTCGTATCCGGCACGCTTGAACAGCCCGAGCTGCATGAAGTCGGGCACCCGCCCGTAATCGCCGCTCTGGCCGAACACGAGGAGGACGCGCCGGTCGTAATCGGCGAGCATGTATCCGCCGCCCAGCACCACGCGGCCGAACTCCCTGCGCATATGCAATAGCTTCTTGAGAATCTGGCAGACCTGCCTGTGATGGAGCGCCTCGATGCCCGTCAGCGACGGGTCGTTGACCCACAGCATCGCATATGCCTTGACCTCGCCACCGGTCGCCTTGACCTCGAACGTGCCCGCCTCCCTGCCGTTGAACGGGGATTGTTTCGAGTCGACAAGGGGTTGGCCGAATTTTGCGCTATAAATGAGGGGCGGACGGTACTTGAGATGGGGCGGGATGAAAAGGTCTTCGCGCTCGACGATTTGGATTTCCTTCCGCGCGTCCGGATGCTTCCTGAACCCTAACTGCACGCCCCTAACACCCCTAATTACAACACTAGTTGTGAAGGGTATATAAAAGAATGTCACAGGAACCGGGCCAAGCAGGCTTTCCTGGCAGGGTGCCCGATGCGAAGTCAGCGGTACATGCTCAGGTCGATTGCGGCGAGGTAGGTGCCGCCCGTGCCGTTCGCCACCGTGGCAAGTCGCCTTATCCGGACGACGTTCGCGGTCCCCGATGGCACTTCGCCGCCGATGGTTACCATCGTGCCGTCGGCGAGGTTCGTCACCTTTATGGACGTGCCGTAGGCGGTGCCGAGCTTTTGCCGCAGCCAGGACTGGCCTTCTGACGCTGCGCAGTCAATCACGGACTTGTTCACCCTGCGGTCGTCGTAGGAGAATGAAAAGCCCAGATGGTCCATCGACGCGCAGGATGCGGACGGCGTCGGGGGGGTGAACAGGAGGTTCGATACGCGTATCGCGTCCTTGGAGAGCGGGTCGTTCTGGTAGTCCAGGAAAGAGCGTACGCTGTGCCAGTAGGACAGCAGCGCCACTACCGCGAGCACGAATATGACCGAAGCGATTATCGCGTCGAAACTGAAATATTGTCCCTTCATGTCTCCACCCCTATGGCAGTTGCGTGATTGTAAGATTCTCTCCGTCATTTTTTAACATGAGCACGTTCGAGCACTTCATGCTCTCGAGCGCCGAGCCGCCGAGGCACGCGCCTTCCACGCGGTAGTTGAACTTGGGCACGTCGTACATGTATGTGAAGTTGGCGTAATCCCCGATATACTCGAGGAGTATCGTGGAGTTCGCCGCGTTCAGCCCGCCCATGTCGATTACGTATGACCTGGCGAATATCGTCTTCGGGAACGTATAGTTGTACGAGAACCCCGTGCCTCCCTTGACCGTGAGCGTCAGCGCAGTGACGAACCCGTCACCGGTCTCCTTCGCCACGATGTTCTGCTGGCGGGGCACTTCGGAGGTCTGGAGGTCGCTGACGACAACGAACGCCCCGATTGCTATGAGCATGAATACTGCGGTGTATAATAGGAATTCGGTTGCGGCCTGCCCCTTCCGGGATGAGCCGGGCTTAAGGGGCGGCAGGGTCAAGAATCTCCACCTCTATCTTCCCATCGGCCCCGCGTATCGAGCGGACGACAAGCTTGAAAAGGCCGCTTTTCCCCTCGATGATGCGGCTCCCGGCCCCGATTTTCGCTATCGTGGGCGACGACGTCTCGAACGAGCCCGTGGATGTCCGTATGCGGATTACGACCTCCCCGTCCGCGGCGTACAGCGACTCCGTGGACGCGGGCACGTTCAGCAGGACCTCGCGCTGGGCGTCGGGGCCCTGCGCGTAAACCGTGTTCATGGTGTCTGCGAGCGTCCTTGCGGTCGCGTCCGCCTGCGCCTTTGCCGTGTCCTCGTATCCTATCGAGCTGACGGACAAAAGAAGGAACAGGACGGGTATCGTGAACGCTATGACTACGCCAACCGTGACCAGAAGTTCGAGAGATGACTGACCTTTTGCCATGTTAGTTGCACCCCGCCGCGCCGTTGTCGCAGGCGATGTCCGCCAGGCCGTAATCGTCCTTGGTCGAGTCGCTGACCGCGAAGATGCCGGTTATCGGGCTGTCTGCGCACGAATTGAAGTTCCTGCACCCGGGAAGGCCGCGGATTTTCACGCCTTCGACGCTTCCGAAGAAGAGCTCCCGGTCCAGCCGGCTGTTGACGTCATAGACGTCGTAATCGTTGGCGTAAACGCCGATGACGAAGGTCTCGATTCCGTACGCCGAGCTGTTGCGCGTGTATGACGCGTTGAGAAGGCGCTGCATGTATGACGGCGCATTCGGGTTGTGGGTGTAGTAGCCGCACATCACGAAGTCGCGTATCGTCTCGAGCTCGTAAATGCCGCTTCCCGTGGTCGAGAGCTTCCTCGGCGGGTGTTCCGCGACCTCGCTTTCCAGGTACGTGTTGAGCTGGAGGACGCAGCGCCTGGTGAAGTTCGAGCCGTCCAGCATCGGGCATTCCGGTGCGGACGTCACGTTGAACCCGGGCGCCACTATGAACGGCTTGTCCGTTATCACGCCCGCGGACGCATCAATGGATGCGTTGCAGGCCGCGCCGGTGTATCGTATCGGGTTGAACGTGTTGGCCTCGTTGTAGTTGGTGTCGCCCGTGCCGCAGTCGGACAGAGCCAGCGTCGGCGGGCTCGTGAGTATGTATCCTGCGAACGCCTCGTAGACCGAGGGCGTGAGCGCCATTATCTCATCGTATGTGCCTGCGAGGACGTAGGTCTTCCGGTCGCTCATCGCGATTGCGGTCGCGGTCGGGACCAGGTCCTTTGATACGCCTGCGGTGGCAAGGGGGCCGTATATCCAGCCCTGCCCGCCCGAGACGGTCTGCGACAGCCTGTGGACGGTTATCGATGAGGAGTTGGGGTACAGGTCCTTCTGGAAGAAGAACTGCCTGAACACCGTCCTGTTCTCTCCGGCCGCATCCCTGCTTTCGCGGGCCAGGGCCGGGTCGATCATGCCGGTGATGTCGAGCGTGTTCTTGACGCTGTACGTCCTTGAGACCGCCGAGGTGTTGGTGTAGTCCTTGAGGCCGAGGCGGAGGTCGAACGAATAGTTGACCTTGTCGATGTCGGACTGGCCGACCTGGAAATTGGAAACGTTGAACTCATTCACGTAGATGCCGATTGCGCGCATCGACGCGTTCAGGTTGTCGGCCCATGCGCGGAGCGACGAGTTCGCTTCGTCCGGAACCGCGGCCCCGCCCCGGAAGTTGTCCCCGGACGCGGTGCCGTTCATGAGGAGCTCGAAGAGCGACTTGCGCACGTTCGCGTATTCGTCGCCGGGAGGCCCGGGCTCGACCGAGTTGTCGATGGAGTGGTCGTTGAGGCGGGCGATGTTCCTGTTGAGTATGACTTTCGTGATGTTGTCCATCTTGGCCGGCGTTATCTGCTCCATGGTCAGTTCGACCGTGGATTCCTTGTAGAATTCCGAGAACGAGCGCTCGGAGGCCTCTATCGACTTGACCCATACGGATATCGAAAGAAGGATGTAGATGAGTATCAGGAAGACGGTCACTGTGAAAAGAAATCCTTTTTTGTCCAAGAGAATCACCTAGATGAAGATGGTCAGCTTCACAATCCTCACGTCGGAGGAGGGCACAAGGTCCCCGCCGAGGATGTCGCTCGGGTTCGTGTTCCCGATGTTCCGCGTGACGTTCGAGGTCGTGCCGTCGCCGTTGTCGACCGTCGTCGTGGTTGTTCCGCAGGTGATTATCCCGAAATCAATCGTCTGCCAGCCGCCTGTTCCGCCGCCCCCGGACTCGTTCCCGCCCATGATGCCCTCGCCAGTGCACGACGCATAGCGGTAGGGCGAGGTCTGGAGCTTGTACATCTTGCCGCTGTACCCGAAGGTCATCACCTGGGTGGCTACGGCGAGCTTCTTGCTCTTTTTCGCGTGCGGGTCTGCCGGCACGGAGCCGGTGTCGTAAAGGAGCCCCCAGGTCTGCCCCTGGTCCTGGCTCATCTCCATGACGTAGCCGAACTGCGTCGGGACCATGGACCCCACGGTGTTGGTTATCAGGTTGGCGCGATGGACGGGGTTGTCCTGGGCGACGATGTTGTCAAGCAGCGAGCCGCTCGCCTTGCATTCCCCGTAGTCGTCGGCGCAGTAGGTGGTCGAAAGCGAGAGGAGCACGTCCCTCGAGAGGTAGTGCCCCTGCGTCAGGAGGTAGTAATATGCCGACGGGACGCTCGAGAAGAATATGAGCGAATAGATGGCGACCAGAGCCAGCGTGAAGGCCACAAAAGCGTCTAGAGAGAATATGAATGCACGCATGGTCATCACTTTGTTGGGGTATTATTTAAAAACCATACGTTCAAGCCCATTTTTATCTTTTTAGACACACTATCCGCCGCTCGCGTTTATGCCGATGCACGGCCCGTAGCCGGTCCCGCACTCGTTGCATTCCTTGATGGCGTACGGGCAGCTGCTTTTCAGGCACGTCGCCTTGGAGCCGGGGGCGCATATCCGGTCCCACCTGCACCCGCCCCAGTTCCCCCCCGAGCATACGGAAACGCCGCTGCAATTCCCCAGGCGGCAGTACTGCGTCTGGCCGTCTTTGCACGAGTGCGATTCGGAAGGCGCCTGGGCCGCGCCGCCCCCGGAAGGCGTTTCGGGAAACCCGAACATGCCTGCCATGTAAAATCCGTAAAACAGGATTGCCGTGAGCGATAAAATGAAAAAAACGGGGATGGGGTTCTTCAAGATATCACTTGAAGGACAGGCTGGGCGAGCCCGAGGCCGCCTGCAGCTGCCTGATGAACCCGCTCATGCCGAAAAGGCCGGTGTCGGCGGTGCTCGTCTGGATGGGGCATATCCGGATTTCGCTGACGTCGGTGTATGTGATGTTCGCCATGTCCGCCGCCTTCCGGATGGCGTCCTTCTTACCGCCGAGCTCGTCGACAAGTCCGGCCTTGAACGCCTGGCGGCCGCTGAGAATCCGGCCGTCCGTGGCGTTGGCGAAGAGGTTCATGTTGAGCCTTTTCCCGCGGTTCTCCAGGACTACGCCGCGGAACTCGCCGTAGACCTCGTCCACGATGCCCTGCATTATTGCGAACTCACCTTCGGTCATGTTCCGGTACGGGGAGCCGATGTCCTTGTAGGGGCCGGACTTGATCGCGGTCACGTTGATGCCGACCTTCTCGAAAAGGCCCGCCATGTCCGTGAACGTCGATATGACACCGATGCTTCCCGTGACCGCATCAGGGTCCGAGACGATGTAATCGGTCCCGCTCGCCACGTAGTAAGCGCCGGATGCCGCCACTTCGCGGAAATACGAGACCTTGGGCTTGCCGAGGCCCTTGACGGACTGGTAAATCTCGCGCGTCGCGACAACCGAGCCGCCGCCTGAATTGAATACGAACACCACCGCGCCGACATCATCGCGTTTGTCCAGCGACTCTATCGTCGAGGCGAGCTCCTCGGAGCCGGGATATCCCACCCCGCCGAGCAGCGATGGGGCGGAGCCCTCCACGCTTAGGGGCATGTCGATGTCCACGACGGCCACGCACTGGCCGAGCACGGCCGGGGTGAACGAGGAGAGGATGAAGAACAGCGCGATGACGAGTATGAACACGAGCCCGAGGGCGAGTGCGGTGCCGATGAGCAGTCCGGCATTTGGCCTGGCCGGGCGTTTGCGTAATTCAGGTTGCATGGGGAAGAAACGCATGGAATGAATATAAATCTTCTTTGGGGAATGCAGGACATGGAGCAGCTCCTCGACCTACTTCTATTCCTGCTGCCTATATACATCGCCAATTCGTCCCCGGTCGTCCTCGGCGGGGGCACGCCCTTGGATTTGGGCATGCGGCTTAGCGACGGGCAGAGGGTTCTCGGGGAGGGCAAGACAATCCGGGGATTCGTCGGGGGCACGCTCGCAGGAACCGTGGCGGGCGGGATTGTCGCGGTGTTCTACCTGCTTGCCGTTCTTCCCGGACCAGGGAACGCAGTTCATCGCGGGATTCGTCCTTTCCTTCGGCACGCTTTTCGGCGATTCCGTCGGCAGCTTCATCAAGAGGAGGGCGGGGGTGCAGTCCGGCATGCCGTTCGTCCTCGACACGATAGCGTTCCTGATTGTCGCGCTCATGGTGGTCGGGCCAATCGCGAACACACGGCTGTATGACATCGGCAACCTCGCGTTCTTCGCGGTTCTGACGCTGATACTCCACCCGATGATGAACATGCTGGCCAACAAGGCCGGGCTGAAGAAGGTCCCGTGGTAGCATGGTCGACGCCAGGATAATCACGGAAGGCATCAAGCGCGGCAAGGTCGAGCGCATCAAGGGCGACATCGAGTACACCAGGTTCCGGGAGGGCTTCCGGGGCGTCGAGCGGGGAACCGTGTTGATTGGCGGGCCGCGTGATATGGGGCTTCCCGCACATAAGGAGGATTTTCACCCTCGAGAAGGGCGTCGCGAGGAACCTGGACGCGGGCCCGCTGTTCGCCGAGGAGAAGATTGACGGTTTCAACGTCCGCATCGCTTATATCGATGGCGCGGTTTATGCGTTCTCGAGGGGCGGGTATCTCGACCTCTTCGTCACGGAAAAGGCCCGCGAGATGAATCTCGGGCCTTTTTTCAAGGAGTTCCCGGAGCGCGTGCTCTGCGGGGAGATGATAGGCAACACGCCGCACACGAAACCGGAAGGCGGCTTCGACGTGAAGCTGTACGTCTTCGACATCGACGAAGGCGACGGGGACTACCTGCCGTGCAGGGAGAAGTACGAGGCGCTCAAGAGGTTCGGTATCCAGTCCGTCCCTGTGCTCGGGCAGTTCGACAGCGGCGATTATAACGGGCTGAAAAAGCTCGCCCTCTCGATAAACAAGGGCCGCAAGGAGGGCATGGTGCTCAAATGCGCGGACAGGAAGAAGGCCGTGAAATACGTGACGCCCTGGTCCGACATCGAGGACATCGAGAGGACGTCTGGCATCATGTACGACATGCCCATCGGGTTCTACTACCAGCGCGTGCTCCGCTCCGCGTTCTTCATGAACGACTTCGGGCTCGGCAAGGACGAATACGCGAAGAAGCTCGGGCTGGCGTTCTATGACGGGCTTGTCGGCGCCATCCGGCGCGCGTCCGAAGGCAGGCAAATCGACGAGGAATTCGAGATAACATTCAAGGACCAGCGCATCTGGGACGACATCCGCAGGCACATGGGGAAGGAAGTGAAGGTCGAGGAGGTGTGGAAGAAGAGGGAGAACGGCCGCACCCGCCTGCGCTTCCGCAAGATATACAAGAAGACGTCGAGGATGCTCATTTCCCTCGCCTTGGGCAAGGGAGTCACGGACTGATTGCAGAGGGGATAAAGAAAAGGCAGGGGGACGGGAACCGGCTCCGATGCCCCGCACCCGCTCATTTGCCTTTCATCTTTTTCAGGAGCGGGTAGAACTTGTCGGCCTGCAGGTGCTCGCACCCTATCTGGCTGGAGAACTTGATTGCGCCCTCGTCCGAAGAGACGAGCGTCGCTTCCAGCTCCTTTGCGAGCAGGACGAGCTCGAAATCCTCCTTGCTGTCGATGATGCCGGTGCGCATGGCCTCGCGGTACTTGTCGCGCAGCTTCCGGAGCTTCTCGTCGTTGTCCGGGTGGTTGTCCTTGGCGAACTCCTCGGAGAGGCGGAGCCCCTTGTTTATGCGCAGCCGGACGTCCTCTATGAAGTCGTAAAGCACGGCGGCGGGAAGGTATATGCCGTATGTGTTGGGCGCGCGCTTCTTCACGACGAGCTCCAGCTCCCCGACGGACTCTGCGTCAGCGAAGTTCTTCAGCTCGTTGAATATCGACGGCGGGATGAACACCTCGATGTCCAGCCCCTCTATGAACTTCACGAACCCCAGGACGGCCGAACTCGGGTCCTTCCCGAATTTCTCGCGCGCGTACGGGTTGACGAAAAGCGACGTGTCAATCACGAATCTCCGGCTTGCCATGGCTGGAATTGGGATATGAGGATTAAAAGGCTATTCAAGGGGGCCGGAAGCGGCATGGCCAGCCCCGCCGAGCGCGATTGGCCCCCTTCAGGGAGCGCCGGGCTTTCGCTGCCGCTATATCAGCTTGACCAGGCCGCGCCCGATTTCCGGGATGTTCCCGCCGAACAGGTTCGTCGTGTTGAGGACGAACGTCAGCAGGATGACGAACGCTATCATGGGGAAGATGCACAGCGAATGGATGAGGTTGCGCTCGAAATCGCCTATGCGCAGCGTAATCATGGTGCCGAGCTCCTCGCGGTTGGCGAGAATCAGGTCCCTGAACTCCATCACGCGCCCGGCATCGTCCGCGCCGCACGCCATCGAGGATATGTCCGGCACGTCCGGAAGCGAGCATGTGTAACCCGGGCCGCCGGCGGCCGTGGCGTTGAACGCGACGATGTTGGACTGCGCATGCGGCAGGCCAAGCGACGCGATTAGGATATACGATAGCGGGAAGACGAAGTAGAGCCCGAACGCCATCGCCATCAGGTACGCCCCGGCCCCGCGAGTGGGTGGGAAGGCCCGCAGGACGACGCCTATGGAGAAGAAGAAGCCGGCGTAGTATTTGATGAAGTTGAGCATGTGGACGAGCAGGTAGAAGACGTACATGTAGAACGTGAACGAGGATGTCGCGTTCATGATGCGCTCCTCTATCCATTTGACGCCGAAGCCGGATGCGTGCTCGGACATGAATATTTCCATGTACACGGACGTCATGGCCGCAATCGGGACTTCCATGGCGTACAGCACGTTCATGAGCTGCTGGACGCATTTCGTCGGCGTTGCGAGATACAGCTTCATCCAGTCGATGAGCGTGTTCTGCTCGGTGAACGAGAGCTGGCATGCGGCTGAATAGGCGGGGCTGGACTGGTCCGCGCAGTTGAAGCCGAACGAGAGCAGGTAGAGCGAGCGGGCGAGGCTGTTGTCCGGCCCGCCAAGGCGCGGCTCGGCGAGCCCGATGATGCCGAGCGTCATGATGACGATGAGCACCGTCGAGGCGGCGAAAACGAACTCGGTCTTTGCGACCTGCTCGAGCGAGCGGAGGGCGAAAAGGCGCGACAGCATGATGAGCGCGGCCGACCCGATTATCGACAGCGCCGCGGCGGCCACCGATATCGTCCGCCAGTCGTCATAGAAGCTCGAGGTGAATGCCATTCAAATCATCCTTGTAAGCGAACTCACGTCCACTTCGTCTCCGAAGCTCTTGCTGAGCGCCTTGGCCGCCTGCGTGAATATGATGACGTTGAACGCCGGGACGATGAACCCTATCGCGAAGGCCCAGCTGACGACCGATATCGGGAAGAGCATCAGCATGAGCATCATGTTCCCGATGAGGTTCTGGAACAGGCTCCCCAGGCCGCCCACCGCCCCGCCTATCAGGTCTATGAGGCTGCCGCCGATGCCGGTGAAATTGCTGGAGTAGAAGCGCCGGAAATGGCCGGTGAAGCACACCTGGTCCGGGGCCGTGTTCGGGTCGCACCCGTCGCTCATGTACTGCGTGAGCATTGCGCGGAACGTCACGAGCGGGCCGCCGGCCGGGGAATAGAACATCGTGTATGTTATCGTGGAGACCGCGGGGAATACGAAGAGGAACGCCACTGCGACGCCCATAATCGTCCCCCCGAGGCGCCTTGTCGGCGTGAAAGCGCGCAGGAAGAACCCTATCGGCAGGTAATACTTGAGGAACGCCTGGAGCGAGAAGATGTAGACGACCAGCTGGGCGTGGTTGATTACGAAGGCGAGGGCGAGGGCGGACGTCATCTGGTAGAGCAGCTGCTTGATTGGCGAGGCCAGGCCTGCCATCGGGGACGCGACGAGGCCGACGCCGAGAGGGCGCGCATACGGCGTCACGGACGCTATCTGGTCCACGTACATGTTGATGATGTAGTTCATCTCCAGCCAGCCGCTCATGTCGTTCTCGGCGCGCTGGTAGAACTGCGCCGCCGCGTCGTAGATGAGCGTGTTGGAATTGGTGACGACCGTGCCCGACGTGCCCGGGATGAGGTCGGCGGGAACGAAGCTGCCCATCGTCAGGGTGCCCATGGCCATGACCGCCCCGTAAATCATGGGAATCATTATCGCGGTGATGCCGAGCTCGTACATCTCTGACTTCACGAACGCGTGCATCTGGGCGTTGCGGAAAAGCGTGCCCCACAGGTACATGACGCCGAGGATGACGACCGACACGCCGAGGGCCAGCCCTGAGAGTATGGCGTACGGCCACAGGCCCAGCCCGCTGTCGAAGAGGCCGGCGCTTCCGGACACGATTTCCCCAGGCGTTATCAGTTGCATTTTTTTCTCCTCATATGATTTTCAGGAAGGACATGAAATTGACGTCCACCCTGAAGAAGTTCGCTATCTCCTTTGCCGCCGTCAGCGTGACGAATATGTTGATGAACGGCAGGAATATGCTGATTATTACTATGTAGTAGACCGAGCCGCGTATGAGCTCGAAGGCGAGGTTGAGCGCCCCGCCCAGGAAGAACGGCATGAACACGCCGGCCATGAGGAACATCATGACCAGCACGGAGCCGAAGAGGCTCATGATGCCGCTCTTGTGCAGGAACGTGCTCATGGCCTTCTGGGCGTCCACGAGGTTGTATTTCATTATCTTGTGGACCTCGTAATCGAAGATGAACATGAACGGGTAGAACAGGGTGAGCGCGAACACGAGGGCGAAGAGCGCCTCCCCCGCGGCCCGCGTGTACGGGAACGCGCGGAGCAGCATGCTCATGGGTATGAACAGGCCCCAGGCCCATTTCTTTATCAGGCAGAGCGTCACGATGTGGAGCATCCACTCGCTGATTCCCAAGGAGAGGAACTGCAGGGCGCTTCCCACGATGTCTATAAGGGGCTTGAGGACCGGGCCCAGGTTGAACGAGTACATGGCGCGCCATGTCACGCCAACCCACATCGTCGATGAATAGAGCGTGTGGATGACCATGTTGTACATGACGAGCATGCTGTAGTGCTGGACCATGTCGCTGACCATCATCCTCGCAAACGCGCTCGCGGAGTCTATCATGTTCTTGTTGTTCAGGTTGTTGTAGATGCGGTCGCCCGTGTCGGTGGCCCGCAGTGAATACCACACCTCGCCCGCACTCAGCATCCCTATCAGGAAGACGACGCGCATGACCGTGAGGAAGGTCTGGAAGAACTCGTCCTTGGCGAGGGCTATCATCTGCGGGGAGTTGAAGACCTGGCCCCACATGTAGACGAGAGCGAGCCCGATGATGACGATGAAGACCACGGCTATCGAGGGGATGTACCAGACGCCTATTATCGTGGACGCCCCGCCCACCGCGCTTATCCAGTAGTCGCCGCAGTTGCCGGGGCCGAACGCGTCATAGACCGAGCTGAAGGTCGTGGGTGCGACCTGCCCCGCCGCCCCGGCGGCGTCGATGAAGTTGTTGCCTTGCCCGGTGATCATGGTGGACGTGTTGTTGAAGAAGCCGCTGAGCGAGCCGTCGTCCGCGGCGTAGGCGGAGGCCCCGAAAAGGAGGGCGATGGAGAGAAGGACGAGCGCGTGCATCTTCATCATATCAGCCTCGTGAGCCCGGCTATCTCAATGTCGCCGCCGAAAGTGATTGATAGCGAGCGTATCGCCGCAATCGTGCCTATGATGCTGAAGAGGGAGAAGAAAATCGACCAGAACGTGAGCCGGGCGAGCGTGTCGACCGGGCCGTTGGGCTCCCATGCGAAGTTGATGAACTTGTCGAGCTTGCTTTCCCTGGACACGCTGCCGTACCAGTTGTCGACCTCCTCCTTCGAGCGCGCGAGGCTCGCGTTCACCTCGCCCTCCGTGGCTGTCGAGTACTGCCTGCTGGAAAGGTCGGTCATCCTGCCCGTGGTCGGGTCGGTGAGCGGGGTCAGCGCCTCGCCGTTCGCGGTCCGCCCCTGCTCCATGTAATCGAAGTAATCCGTCGAGCTCATGCCCTCGTAGGCGCTCAGCCGCTGGCGCACTTCGTCTGTCGTGTAGTTCCCTATCCCACCGCCGGGCATCGGGATGGTGTCGCGGATGTACATCGTGTTGGCTATCGGCGGGTCCGGGTTCAGCGTCCCCTGCGGGTTGGCCTCGGTGTTCGATATCCAGGCGCCCTGTATCGCGGGGTCGTTCTTCAAATCAAGCATGATGAGCGCGCCGAAGGCGTAGAACGACGGGTAAATCCAGTAGAGCGCAATCGCCATGGCGAGGAGCAGGCCGCCGAGGCGGCGCGTGAAAGTGAAGGTGCGCAGGACCGCGCCGCTGACGAAAAGCCCGGGGAAGAGCGCCGTCGCGATGAAGCGCAGCATGACCTCCTGGAACTTGGTGAGCATCATCAGCTTGATGGCCCAGTCGAAGACCAGCTCCTTTATCTTGTTGCCCATGGTGAAGAACCCCTTCCACGGGGTGAACGTGAAGAAGCCGGCCTTTTCGAAAAGGAATTCTATGTTTATCGTGAACTCGGCTATCATCGAGGTCTTGATGTAGCTGAGGTAGATGTCGAACGCGAAGTTCTTGGCCTCGTCGAAAATCTCGCGCATGTACCAGATGCCGAGGCGCAGGTGGCAGGATTCCACGCCGTGGTAGACTGACAGGTTGTTGAATGCTATCGCCTCGCCGCAGATGTCCAGGCATTGCGGGGGCTGCACCGTGTGGCTGAACGTCCCGTAGTCGGCCACCTTTATCCAGGCGCTGGTCGCGGTCCCCGCGCATCCGGGCATGCCCCCGCCCGTCCCCCCGGTTCGACACGCCGAGCCCGCCCTGCACGACGCCGTCGATGAGGGGCAGCGTGACGATGGCCATGGATATGATGATTGCCGAGTAGACGACTTCGGTGAGCTCCATCTTGGCCCAGGTCTTCATCTTGTCGTTCTGGAGCATCTCGGAGAGCATGTAGACGACGGCGGATATTATCGTGGCTATGCCGAGCGCAGCGCCCGCGAACCAAAGCCAGCTTTGCCACATGTCAAGGAACGCCATCAGTCAGACCTTCGTTACGATGAATTTGGCCATCGCGTTTATGAACGCTATCGTGAGCATCATGGAGAGGGCGGGCATGAATATCGACAGCAGGGACAATGCGCCGACGTGCTTTAGTATGGGTATGAATTCCGCCATTGAAATCGAGTTCAGCAGGCCCTCGGATACGATGCGCGAGAGGGCAGTGCCAATCGCCTGGCCGCCCGGAATCAGGTTGAAGACCGGGTTGGCGTTCGGGTTGAAGAGGAAGCCCGCGACGCCGTACTTGAACGGCCCGCACAGCGACTGGATGAGGAGCGTCGGCCGCTCGCCGGGCATGTTGTAGGGCACGTAGTGTATCTCGTCGAGTATCGCCTTGTTGAGCAGGTACGTCATCGGGAAGACCACCTGGAACCCGAACGCGACCGAAATCAGGAACGCGCCCGCGTCCCTCGTGGGGGGGAAGAACCTCAGTATGAGGCCGGCGGGAAGGAAGAACGGGACCATGAGCGCGTCCGACACGTAGAGCAGGATGACCTGGACCTTGGCGGAGTTGTAGAGGGAGAGGAGGGTGAAGCTCAGGACGTTCGTGATGTTGACGAACGTGTCGAGGCCGGGAAAGACCTTGTAGGTCTGCGTGAGCACGAATTCGCCGATACGCCTGGAGAACGTGGAGAGTATGGACGTGCAGGCCTGTATCTTGTAGATGTCTATCGTCGCCGACAGGATGCTGTCGACGACCGTCGCCTGCATGTACGAAATCGCCGCCTGGGGAGGGCTCGAATACGAGCCGCCGCTTATGAAGAGGGCCATGACCGTGCCCACGGCGAACATGCCGAGGATGAATATGACGAGGACGAACGACGCCATGAGGCTCGAGAGCTCGATATTGAGGTATGCCTCCCATTCCGGCACCTTGAATACCTTGGAGACGAGGTACGTGAGCAGGATGAAGAACGAAACGAACAGCACGATGTTGATTACGACCGCGCCGTAGAGGCCGAGCGACGTGCCTATCAGCACCCCCTCGAGCGCCGGCACGAGCTCGATGAGGAGCACGTACATCACGGTGACGAACGCGGCGCCGCCTATCAGTCCCATGGACCACACGGATGCGCGGGCGCGCGTCTCGGCACCCATCATCTGGCCGGCCGCATAGACCGCGGCCGCGAGCACGACAAGCACGATTGCGGACGCTATCAGGAACATGGCCAGCGAGTCCTTTATCTTGACGATGAGCGAGACGACGTCCACGTCCTGGGGCACAGCGCCCCCGAAGAAGCTGGGGAGCAGGGTGTAGATGCCGATTATTATCAGGGCCGAGATGCCGACGGCTATGAGCAGGCTCTGCGCCCAGATGGTCGCGCGGGCCCTCGTTTCGGCGCCGAAGAACTGACCGCCGACATAGGCGGCGGCCGCGACGACGATGAGCACCATCATGAGCGGCGCCAGTATCTGCATGGCTATCGACACCTGGTCGATTGTCGCCTGCGCCGGCTCCTGCGGCTGCTCGTTGAAGAACGGCTGGTTGGCGGAGGATAGGCCGATAAGGAGCAGGAACGCCAGCGTAAGGAGCGCGCGGCTTGGTGGTGCCATGTCAGATGACCTTCGTGAGGCCGACCAGCTCGGCTTCGCCGCCGATTAGGAGCGAGAGGCTCCTGTACGCCGTGACAGTGATGATTATCTCTATGACCGTGGTCAGCATTATCAGGATGATGAACGGGCTGATGGTGCCGACCTCCTGTATGATGAAGTGGAAAAGGCCCGCTGACGCGCTCGCAGGCATCAGCGGGTTGTTGAACCCGGTGAAGAAGAAGTCGCCGGTCATGCCGACCATGAAGCGCCAGATGTTCCAGACGGTCTTGAGGAAGCCGCCGACCACGCTGATGGCCCCGGACACGATGTTCTTGACGCTGCAGAGGAGCTTGACGATGAAGTTGCCCGAGCACTCGTCCGTCGCGTTGTTGGAGGCCTCTTCGACGACGCCCGGCGCCATGAACTGGTCGAGCATGCTGTTCGTCTCGCTTCCCGAGCGCCCGCGGTCCACCCCCTCCCGCGTCTCGTCCGCGGTCCGGTCCGTCCCGAAGTAGCTGGCAGACGAAGGCGTGTACGTGAAGTCGGCGGGCTTGAACATGTCGAATATCAGGTAGTTCGAGAGTATGAAGGCGAAGGGCATCACGAAGTACATCGCGAAGCAAATGGCGATGATGCTGGAGCCGGTCCTCCTGAAGAACGGGATGGCCCTCATGACGAGGCCGAGGGGGAACAGCAGGATGGGGATGCAGTCGCGTGCGAATATGAGTATGAATTCCTTGGCCCACAGCATCGAGACGAGGTAGCCGATGGCTTCGACTATGACCGTGTGGGCGCTGGAGAGCATGCCGAGGCCGGTGAAGGGCGCCATCGAGAACGAAATGACGTTGACCGCCGGGACCGGCGAGCCGAGGGGGAAGCTGATTGTCGAAAGGAAACCTATCAGCGCTTCGAAGAGGTACAGGTCGATGTACTGCGCCTTGAGCTTCGTCTCGACGAGATGCAGCGTGGCCATGGCGAGGTTCAGGTGGCTGGACGTCAGGCCGCCTGAGGCTGTTCGAGGATGCGAAACCCTGCAGGCTGGGCGGCAGGGTGGACACGAGGAGGCCGTTGGACACGCCGTTCAGGAATGCGTCCGACCCTATCCAGAACAGGAGGATGAAGACCGTGAAAATGAGCGCCGCGAGCTCCTCCCGCGCCATCGCGACGAGCTGGGGGTTCGAAAGGGCGTAGGCCATCATGAACATGACGGCAACGACCATTATGCCCGCCCCCAATGCGAATGCTATCATCGTTCCTGCGGCTGGGGGCAGAGTAAGGAGTATGGGCAGGAGTACCTCCATGCATTGTTATCCCTGCCTGCCTTTTTAATATCTATTGTCGTTGATGATAATTAGAAAAGCCTAGTTAGCCGATTGTTAGGGTGCGGTTGGTTCTATGCACAGGACGCATTACATCAGGGACGCAAGGAATGTCCGCGAGGGCAAGGTCATGATAGCAGGGTGGGTCCATGATTTTAGGGACCTTGGGAAGCTCAAGTTCGTGCAGGTGCGCGACATCACCGGAATCATGCAGGTCACCATGAAGAAGGGCGTCGTGGACGACGCCATCCTGGACGCGGTCAAGCTCAACAAGGAGGACGTGGTGTCGTTCGAGGGCACCCTGAAGGAGAACAAGATAGCGCCGAATGGTGTCGAGCTCGTGCCCACCGCGTTCGCGCTCCTCAACAAGGTCGAGAGGAAGCTCCCGGTGGACCCGACGGGCGTCGTCCCCTCCGAGATGGACACCCGCCTCGACAACAGGTTCATAGACTTGCGGAGGAAGGAGACGTCGCTGATATTCCGCGTCAAGGCGATTGCCGCGCGCGCGTTCCGCGAGAAGCTCGGGCAGATGGGCTTCCTGGAAATCCACACTTCCGCCATCACCGGCGCGGCGACGGAAGGCGGGGCGGACGTGTTCGAGCTCCAGTATTTCGAGAACAAGGCATACCTCGTCCAGTCGCCCCAGCTCTACAAGCAGCTGGCCGTGATAGGCGGCTTCGACCGGGTGATGATGAGCGTCCCGGTATTCCGGGCCGAGAAGCACAACACGACGACGCACCTCAACGAAATCACGCAGATGGACATCGAGATGGGCTTTGCCGACCACAACGACGCGATGGACGTCCTCGAACAGGTCACGCTCGCCATCCTGGGGAAGGTTAAGGAGGAGGTCGGGCCGGAAATCGAGGCGATGAAATGGGGGGAGCTCAAAGTCCCGCAAAAGGTCCCGCGCTACTCGTACACCGAGCTCGTCGACAGGCTCAATTCCAACAATTTCGAGATGAAGCACGGCTGGGACTTCACCAAGGAGGCCGAGAAGAAGCTCCACGAGATACTCGGCGACGAGCTGTATTTCATATACGACTGGCCCACGCAGGTCCGCGCGTTCTATTCGATGCCCAAGGACGACAACCCGGAGCTGTGCCACGCGTTCGACCTCATGTACCGCGGGCTCGAGATATCCAGCGGCGCAAAGCGCATCCACCTCCCCGCGGTTCTCGAAGAGCAGCTGAAGAAGCGCGGGCTGGACCCGAACAGCTTCGAGTTCTATATCAACGCGTTCAGGATGGGCGCGCCGCCGCACGCCGGCTGGTCGATTGGCCTCGAGAGGCTGGTCATGAAGATGTGCAGCCAGGAGAACATCCGCGAATGCATGCTGTTCCCGAGGGACAGGACGAGGCTGTCTTCCGTAAGAGGGGCGCATGACATGAATGCACCTGCCCAGATGCCATCGAAAGAGGAAAACGTCTCGGACAAGCTCCGCATCAGGCGGCTTAACATCCTCGTCACGAACGACGACGGGGATACCGAAGGCCTCCGGATGCTGCTCGAAGTGGCGAAGGGATTCGGCAACGTGCACGCGGTCATCCCGAACAAGCAGAGGAGCGCGGTTTCAGGCGCGCTGACGCTCCACAAGCCGATCCGCAAGAGAAGCCACGGCCACGAGGTGGATTCCCTGAACGGGACTCCCTCTGACTGCGTCATATTCTACCTTCACTCCGGCGAATACCAGAAGCCGGACCTTGTGCTGGCGGGCATAAACTGGGGGGACAACACCGGCGTCGGCTCCATACTCGGCTCGGGCACGCTCGGCGCATGCTGGCAGGCGGTGCTCGAAGGCGTCCCCGCAATCGCGTTCTCGATACGCAAAAGGGGGCACGATTTCCATGACAGGGAGGCCTGGGGGGAGCGCGAGGCGATTATGGGGAGGGCGGCGGAAATAATCCGCGCGCTGCTCCCGAAACTGAACAAGGAGAACTTCTTCTCGGTGAACATGCCCGAAAACCCGAAGGACGCGATGATTGTCAATACGAACCGGCTCCAGCGGGAAAGGTACACGACGATGGTTACGAAAAGGCTCGACCCCTCAGGCGCGCCGTATTACTGGATAAGCGGCCTGGAAAAGGACGTCGAGGACGGCACGGACACCGACCATGTCATCCGCAGGAAGGAAATCACGGTCACGGAAGTGAGCCTGTCCTGGTTCGACAGGGAATAGATTCGCCTAATTGAGCAGAAAGATGATGCATGCGTGTTCAACCGCATCGTCATGGCTCAAAGGCTCTGAGGGCCATTGCGCATGCATCGGAAAGACGTTGGCGTGGAGATAATAAAAAGGGGATAGAAAAAGCTAATGATTAGAATGCCGCCCTTCTGGTCCGCAGGTGCACCGTCGCGTTGAACTTCTTCTTCAGGAACGCCTTCGCCGCCTTGATGCGCTCGCCGTCGCGCCCGATTGCGATTCCGCGGTCCTTCTCGTCTATCGTGAGCATTATCGCCTGCTCGCCCATGACGTCGCGGATTTCGACCGTGTGAATCGTGATGTTGCCGAAGAAATTCCGGACGAAGCCCTCGAGGTCGTTTGAGTCAGCCACGATGATGACCCTTTTGCGGAAGACGATCTTCAGCTTTTCTATGTTGGACGCGTGCTTGCCTATCGCCTTTCCAAGGGTATCCTGGCTGACGAGGAAAATCAGCGACGTCTCCGTGACGAGGTAATCCGAGGGCATCACGTGCGTGACCCTCTCGAAGTTGGAGAACATGCTCAGGTCGTCGTTGGTCAGTTCCACCATTTGAAAATTTCCTCCTTCATAGCTCCGGTAAAATTTTCATCAAACTTCAGCCGGCTTCACTCCGTCCTTTGAAATTGAAAAAAATGAAAGGATTATTTCTTCTTCGCGAGCTCGAGGATGTTCGACGTGCCTTCCTCGTAGACCGAGAGGACCGAGACCGGGAACGGCTTTCCGCACACGGAGCCGAGCTCCATGGTGTTGCCGTCGTACTCGATGACCGGTATCTTGGACTTCTTCGCGTTGTTCTCGACCTTCGCCCTCGTTTCGGCAGGCGCGTTCGCCGCGACCACGAAAAGCTTGGCGTTCCCTTCGACGATGGCTGTCCTCGCCCCGAATTCGACCTTCCCGCTTTCGACTGCTAGCCTGACGGCGGCCGTGAGGGCGTTCTCCCTCTCGCGCTTCGTCTTCCTGCGGCGGACGACCTTCTTCTTTTTCTTCTCCTTGGGCTGCTCCTCGCCCTCTGCCGGGGCTTCGCCTTCCTCGGCTACATCCCCGCTTTCGGCTTCGGGAGCCTCGTCGGCGTCTTCCGCCTGCCTGGCGTTCTCGATATCTTCAGTAGTGTCTTTTTCGTCTGCCATTCATCTCACCTGTAATAGAATCATTTTTATTCCAGCGTCATTTCTTCTTCGGCATCTTCATCACGAGCTTGATTTTTCCGGTTCCCACCGGGACGGTCTGGCCCACTATGATGTTCTCGGTCACGCCGATGAGCTTCTCCTCTTCGGCGAACGCGCTCGCGTTTATGAGGTGCTTTATCGTCTCCTCGAACGCGGCCCTTCCCAGCACGCCGACCTTCTCCCCTGAGAGGCCGTGCCTGCCGATGGATTTGACCATCCCGCCGTAGGTCATCGCGTCGGCTATCAGCATGATGTGCCTGATGTCCACGAAGAGCTTCTGCATGTCCATGACGTCCTTGGTTTCGCGGACGATGGCGTTCCTCGCGGCCTCGATGCCGTACACGCGCTCCATCTCCTTGATGTTGTTCGTGTAGATGCGCTTGGAGTCCACCGCGGCATGCTCGCTGGCGCCGATGACGTTGAACCCTCCGGCCCTGATGAAGTATTCGTCCTGGCCCTTGAGCACTACGGCCTTGAATATGCCCGGGACGCCGCGGACGATGCTGTCGCGAACCTTCTGCGTGAGCCTGCGGACCGCCTTTGCGGTAAGCTGCTTCTTCTCCTTCTTCTCCTTGTCCTTGTCCCCGGCCTTCTCTTTCACCGGGGCCTTGGTCTCGCGGAGCGGCTTCAATGTGATTGAAGAATCATCCACTTTCATGTCGGCCGGGAACGACTCCAGCGCCTTCTTCAGCATGCTGAACGTCACGCCCTGCGCCTTCCCGTCCTTCTCGTTGAATGTCGCCCTTATCGTGAGCGATTCCAGGTCGTCCTCGACGTCCGCGACGTCCGAGACGAATATGCTTGCGAGCTCCTTGGCTACCTTCTCCGCCTCCGGGCGGCTCCTCGCGTATGAGGATTTCAGGTAGATGTCGATGATGGCCTTCTTGGGCTCCTTCTTCGCGTCGACTATCTCGATGAGCCTGGGCAGGCCCGTTGGGCACGTGCTCGGCGACACCTGCATAGTGGAACGTACGCATCGTCATCTGCGTGCCGGGCTCGCCGATGCTCTGCGCGCACACGACCCCGACCGCCTCGAAAGGCGATATCTTGACGTTCTGCTTTTTAGTGCTTTTCATCATGACCACTCCTTTATGCGGTGTCCACATCATCCTGCTTCGCCGTGTCCCCGAGCTCGGCAGTGGATGAGTACATCGGGTCCTTCCCGTCGCCCCCGTAAATGAACTGGACTATGCTCATGTCGGCGTTCCTGACCGTCAAGTCGTCGAAGACGACGAGGTCCTGGAGCGCGTTGATGAGCCTGCGCTGCATGTAGCCCGAACGGGCCGTACGTATTGCCGTGTTGACGAGCGCCTCCCTGCCGCCCATGGCGTGGTGCAGGAACTCGTAGGGCGTCAGGCCCTTGTGGAACGACGAGTAGACGAAGCCCTTCTCGCGCCCGGTGTTCGCCCCCTCCTTGAAGTAGGGGAGAATCCTCCTGCGGTAGCCTCTTGTTATGCGCTTGCTCCGCACGGTTTGCTGTGCGACGAGGGCGGACATCTGGATGGCATTCAGCAGGCTGCCTCTTGCGCCTATCTTCGCCATGATGATGGACGGGTTCGTGAGGCCGAGGTCGTTCTCGACTATCTTGCCGACGTCTTCCCTGGTCTTGGAGGTTATCTCCATGATGAACCCTTCAAGCGTCTCTTTAAGGCTCATGCCCGGGGCCCGCTCCAGCGAGCGGTTCTTGTACTGCATGATGAGGTTGTCGATTTCGCGGTCCATCTTGGACGTGACCTCGAGCACCTTCGCCTCGCCCTTCTCGGTGAGCGAGTAGTCCTTGAGCGACACGCTCAGGCCGTGGATAGAGAGCGCCTCGAGCGCGAGCCTCGTCACGCTGTCGATGAAGTTCTTGGTGACCTGCGGCCCGTGGTTGACGAACATCCTCTCGAGGAGCTCGCCTTCCGTGGCCTTGCTCTCGACCGCGCCTTTGAGCAGTTTGCCGTTCTTTATGACGATTTCCTCCCCGAGCTTCGACTGGACCTTCAGGTTCGTGTCCTTGGGGAGCAGCATCGAGAACAGGGATTTTCCGGAGTACGTGCCCTTCGGCCCGTCCGGTTCCGGAAGCTCGGTGATGCCGATCAGGTAAAGCATCGTTGACGCTTCGGCCCTGCTGAAATAGCTGTCGTCCCGGGTCATGAAATAGAGGCCGGACACGTGGTCCTCCTGCGGCTTGATTATTGCATGGCCGTGGCGCGGGGAGAGCAGCTGGTCCTCCACCTTGGCGAGGTGCCTCGCCTCGGCCTGCGCCTCCTCGGTCTGCATGATGTGCAGGTTCATCTCGTCCCCGTCGAAGTCCGCGTTGTACGGGCTGACCGAGACGGGGTTGAGCCTGAATGTCTTGCCGGGCAGGACCTTGACGATGTGCGCCATCATGGAGATGCGGTGGAGCGAGGGCTGCCTGTTGAACAGCGCGATGTCCCCGTCCATGATGTGGCGCTCGATTGTGGAGCCGACCTTCATGTTGTCCGCCTGCTCTTTCCGCATCTCGGCTGTGTCGCCGACCTTTATCCTGCGCAAATCGTTCCTGATGATGTAAAGCGCGCGCGGGTAGCCTTCGGCCATCACGAGCTGCTTGCAGTATTCGAGGTTCCATTCCGTGACGTGGAGCGGGATTGTCAGCTCCTCCGCAATCAATTGCGGCACGCCGACCTGGTCGAGGTCGAGGCTCGGGTCCGGCGATACGACGGTACGGGCAGAGAAGTTGACACGCTTTCCCGACAGGTTGTACCTGAAGCGGCCTTCCTTGCCCTTCAGCCTCTGCGCGAGCGTCTTGAGCGGCCTGCCGGAGCGGTGGCGCGCCGGCGGGATGTTCGCGGTCTCGTTGTCGAAGTAGGTTGTCACGTGGTACTGGAGGAGCTCCCAGAGGTCCTCGATGATCGAGCTGCGGGCGCGCCCGCGTTGATGTTCGCGTCGAGCTTCTGGTTTATCCTGATGACGTCGACGAGCTTGTGCGTGAGGTCGTCCTCGCTCCTCTCGCCGGTTTCGAGGGTGATCGAGGGGCGGACGTTGACGGGGGGCACGGGAAGGGCGGTGATGACCATCCATTCCGGCCTCGAGAACACCGGGTCGAACCCGAGTTCGCGCAAATCGCCGTCCGCGATGCCCGCAAGCCAGTCGCGGATGTCGGTCGGGAGCATCATGTCCTTGTCCTTGAATATGGTGGTGGGTTTCAGCAGCTTGATTTCAGGGAGCTCCACGCCGCAGTGGTTGCACTTGCGCGAGCCCTTCTCCTTCTTTTTCTTCTTGGAGACGGCCTCGACTTCCTTGGCCGCCTCGGATGACTTGACCGCCGCCGGAATCGCTTCGAGCAGGGACGGGACGTCGGATGACGCGGCAGACTCGGGCTTGTCGGGCTTTTCATCCTCAGCCACCTTCTCGACGACTTTTTCGAGCTCGGTGAACTCCTTCACCGCGGGCTTCTTGGAAAGCATGTGGTGGCAGGACGGGCATGTCGATTTCAATACGTAGTAGAGGTGCTTTGCGAACTCCACGTGCATGATGGGGCGGACGAGGTCGATGTGGCCGAAGTGGCCCGGGCACTCCTTCACGGTGCCGCCGCACGTCTTGCAGCGGAGGCCGGGGTCGACGACGCCGAGCCGCGTGTCCACGAGGCCGCCGTCGATCGGGTAGCCGTCGTCGTCGTACGTGTCCGGCACGACTATCTTCGCGGCGGACATCTTCCGGATCATTTCCGGAGAGAATAGAGAGAACCTCAATTTATCCAGTACTTTTTGGATTTCCATGTGTGATTACCTCGAACCCCTTGCATCAACCCTTGTCCTTGAGAATTATCCTCGGGAATATGTAGAGCGACTTTATCTCGTCGAGCAGCAGCTTGAACGCGTAGCTCATCTCCACAGGCTCCACGACCTCGGACTGGCATATCGGGCACACGTCGCGGTTGCGCGCATAGTCGTGCGTCGCAATCGAGCCGCATTCGGTGCATACCAGCTGTATGGTCTTGTCGCTCTCCTCGAGCAGTCTCTCCTTGATGAGCATGCTCGCCCCGTAGCCTATCAGGCAGTCGCGTTCCATCTCCCCGAACCTGAGGCCTCCCTCGCGGGCGCGGCCTTCGGTCGGCTGGTGAGTGAGCAGCTGCACCGGCCCGCGCGAGCGGACGTGCATCTTGTTGGAGACGAGGTGGTGGAGCCTCTGGTAGAAGACGACGCCGATGAAAATCTTGGCGCGTATCTGCTTGCCGGTCAGGCCGTCGTAGAGGATTTCCTCGCCGTGCTCGTTGAAGCCGTTCTTCTTGAGTATCTCGTGGAACTGCTCTTCCGTGTTGCCGCTGAACGCGGTGCCGTCCATCAGCATGCCGCCAATCGAGCCGGCCGTCCCGCCGAGCGTCTCGAGCAGGTGGCCTGCGGTCATACGGGAAGGTATGGCGTGCGGGTTCACGACCAGGTCCGGAACGATGCCGGATTTCGTGAACGGCATGTCCTCCTGCGGTATCATGAGCCCGATGACTCCCTTCTGCCCGTGCCTGGACGCGAGCTTGTCCCCGATTTCCGGGGTCTTGACCGAGCGCACGCGCACCTTCACGAGGCGGTTGCCGCTCGGGCCTTCGGTTATCAGGACTGAATCGACTTTCCCCTTCTCGCCGCTTTTGAGGGAGAGCGAGCTTTCGCGCTTCTTCTCCTCGACAGCGCCGAAGACGGAAATCTCCTCGAGGAACCTCGGCGGCGACGTCTTGCCGACAAGGACGTCCTTGCCGTTGACATCGCTCTCCGGCATCACTATGCCGTCCTCGCCCAGGTGCTTGTACGACTCCTCGCCGCGGTAGCCGACGACCTCGGGCGTAGGCAGTTCAATCTTGTCCTTCTGCCCTCCGGGGTACATCCTCTCCTCGGTCTCGTAGGTCTTGAACATGGCGACGCGGTGCAGGCCGCGGTCGATGGACGAGCGGTTCACCACGATGGCATCGGCCATGTTGTATCCGTGGTGGCTAGCGAGCGCAATCACCACGTTCTGCCCGGCGGCCTTGTCCTTCAGGTTCAGCGCCCTGTATATATTGGTGGAGACTATCGGCTGCTGCGGGTAATACATGACGTATGCGCGGGTGTCGTACCGGGCGTTGAAGTTCGCCGAGTAGACGCCGAGCGACTGCTTGGCCATGGCGCAGGCCATCGTGATTCTCGGGGACGAGTTGTGCTCGGAATACGGGAGCACGCCCGCGACCACGCCGAATATGTTGGACGCGTCGACTTCCAGGTGGGTGTGCTCGGCCGTGAGGCCCTTCTCGTCGAATGCGACGTATGCGTTCTCCTCCTCCTGGGCGTCGAGGTATTCTATGATGCCCATCTTGACGAGGTGGTTCCAGTTGAGCTCGTTGTTCTTGATTCTCGCCATGATTTCAGCGGTAAGCCGGGGCTTGCCGTTCTCGACTACGATGTACGGCCTGCGAACGCGGCCCTTGTCGGTGAGTATGTGGAGCTCGTTCAGCTTCGGGTTGAAATTGACGTTGACCTGGCTCGAGAGCTCGTTAGTGCGCCTTCTCTCGCGCAGGCGCTGCGCGAGGCTTTTGCCGTCCGGATGCGTGCCGACAATCCTGCCGTTCAGGAAAATGCTCGTGCGCTCCGGCGCCGCCTTCCTTTTTCTGCGTTTGACCATATTTTGAACACCCTGAGAAACGTCATTCCTTTACGTCGTATGCTTTCAGAATCCTCTCAATCTCCTCTTCCTCCACGCCGATTGAGACCTCGGCCATCACGGCGAGGTTCTTCACCAGCGAACAGCTCGGGCCTTCGGGCGTCTCGTTCGGGCAAAGCTTCCCGATGTGAGTGCCGTGGAGGTCACGGGCCTTGAAGTGGGGGTGCTTCTTGGACAGCGGCGAAATCACGCGCCGCAGGTGCGATATCGTGGAGAGGTAGCTCACACGGTCGAGCAGCTGGGACACGCCGGTCTGCCCGGCAATCCAGTTGCCCGTCGCCATGGCGTACTTGATGCGGTCGCCCATGACGTCCTGGCGGATGAGCGTGTGCACCTGGAGCCTGCGCCCTCTCGCGTCCGCGCGCGATGCCTGGTAGACGAGGTCCTTGATGAGGAACTGGAACGCGTAGCGGAACAGTTCTTCCATCATGTCGCCCGCGAGCTTCACGCGCTTGTTGGCGTAGTGGTCCTTGTCGTCCGGGGCGATTTCCTTGTAGGCGACCCTCGTGCCGCGCTCGCCCATGCGTATGAGGTACTTGGCCTTGTCTATTCTCGCCGCCTTCGTCACGCCGATGTGGGGGAGCAGGTAGTTGTCGAGAAGGTTCTCCATCCTGTTCAGCCGGAATTCCGGCGGCTGCCCGGGCGAGAGCCTCCTGCTCAGCATGTCGACCGCCTCTTCGCGGTTGGCCGACTGCTCGGCCTCTATGTTGAGGAGGACGTCGTTGCGGATGTGCTTCTCCTGCGTGAACGAGTTGAGTATGTCGTCGTTCTTCTCCATGCCGAGCACGCGGAGGAGCTGGAGCAGCGGGATGCCTGCCGGGGTCGAGGGGAATTCCGCGGTGTAGATGCCGTCGTGGTTCCGCTCCACGACGCAGCGGGCCCTGAAGCCGAAATGCGTCGAGAAAATCTTGGAGACGATGCCGTTGCGCTCGTTCGTCACCATGAGCTTGTTGGGGACCAGGTCCTCGATGGAAGTGAGCACGCGCTCGCTGCCGTTGATGATGAAGTATCCTCCCGGGTCGTCCGGGTCCTCGCCGTTCTCGACGAGCTCGTCGCGGCGGAGCGTCGAGAGGTAGCAGAGCTTGGATTTGAGCATGACCGGGAGCTCGCCGATGAACACGTCCGAATAGACCGGGCGCTCGACGCCGTTGAAGACCGGGATGATTTCCAGGAAGATGGGGGCCGAGTAGCTGAGGTTGCGCAATCTCGCCTCGTTGGGGAGAATCTGCCTGTACCCGCCCTTGACCTCGTAATAACGGGGCTGCTCGATGCGGACCTTGCCGAGCTTCAGCTCGAAGCCTTCCACGTTCGTCGATATCTTCCCTATCCTGTCCACGACCTGCTGGATGCCGACATCCAAAAACTTGTTGTACGACAGGAGCTGCTGGTTGACCAGAGTATTGACCCGGAAATAAGCTTCAGTAAGACCTTCCACCATTTCTACACCTCATCTTCCATCCCGAAAACGCGGGACGGTGACATGCTCCGAAATCTGCCAAGAAAAAATTCAGGACCATTCATTCGACGACCACTCTGTAGGTCGTGTATTTTCCGGTTCCGTCGTCCCTCTCGATGCGTATGATGTTGCCGGGGACCGCCTTGAGCGCGGTGGCCTCCGGGTCGTTCGACGGCATCCTCGGCAGCTGCTGCTCGTTTATGCCGAATTTTGCAAGGAGTTTTGACTTCTCCGAATCGCTCAAAACCTTCATCTCTGGGACGAGGAAATGAGAAAGAACATCTGCTGTGGGTACTTCTCTCTTTTTCTTCAAGCAGGACCACCTAAAGCGCTCGAAGGCTGGGCCAGCGATACAGCTAGCCTTCCCGGTATGGGAAATTATGGAGAAAAGGTTTATAATACAGCACCCCCGGATTGTGCCGCTGAAATGGCGGCACGGGGGCACACTTTCGTACACAGGGCGCCCTGTTTTCGGGCGGGATGACCATGGCATTATGATGCGTCCGGTATAAAAAATTTTCCGGACAAATCGCCCTCATGATCCTCATCATAGACAACGGCTCCCAGTACACCCACCTCATCAAGCGGAATTGCAGGGAGCTCGGGTTCGAGGCCGAGATGCTCTACAACAAGGCGCCGTACCAGCAGGTCGAGGAGCTGCTGAAGGGCGGAATCGCCCGCATCATCCTTTCCGGGGGGCCGAGCTCGGTCTATTCCGACCCCCCGAACCTCAGTTCGATGATTGCCAACCGCACCCGGGACGGGGATATCAAGCTCCCGCTGCTCGGCATCTGCTACGGCCACCAGATGATTGCCCATGCCTTCGGGGCGAAGGTGGCGAAGGGCAAAAGCGCCGAATACGGCCTCGGCGAGGTCGTGATAGACGGCGAGGACGCGATTTTCAAGGGAGTCCCGAAAAAAATCAGGGCATGGGTGTCGCATTTCGACGAGGCCAAGGAGCTCCCGAAGGGATTCACCGGCCTTGCGCACTCGGAATCGTGCGCAATCGAGGCGATGCGCCATGATGATATGCCCGTATTCGGCGTCCAGTTCCACCCCGAGGTGTGGCACACCGAGCACGGGGAGGACATATTGAGGAACTTCCTCGAATACGACACGGAGTGATTGGCAGGCATCAGGCGGAGGATTGCCGATTCGATTTCCGCCCGGCCATGCTAGGTTTTTTGGGGCTCGCTTTTCACGGATGATTCGGAGCCCTGGAGCTTCTGCATTGATTCGAGGACTTCTTCCTGCGAATAGAATATGTAGTCGGCCCGCGTGAATTTCTCGGCGAACGCCTTCTTCTTCCCGAGCGAGCTCGACGCCTCGAGGACGTTCTCCAGCCCGGACCAGATGGAGTACCATATCAGGACGGAGAAGATGGTCAGCAGGGGGACGGTATCGAGTTCCGGGACTATGAAGAGGGCGATTGAAAGAAGGATGCCGCCCGCGAGGCGGATGACGCCGTTGTCCACCTTTTCGCGCGCCTTCTGCTTGATTGTCCGCACGCGCATCTTGAAATGCTCCTTTATCCTCTTTTTTATCAGCGATTCGGTTTTATCGTTGCGGAGCGCCTCGGGGATAGTGAAGTTGACGACTATGTCGTTCTCGCCCGTCGATACATAGCGCCTCCGAAGCTCGCTTAGGAAATCCTCGGAAAGCAGCCTCGTGTGGTAGGGGGAAGGGTCGAAATCCGAGAACAAATCGTCATACACGTCCAGCGCCATGTCGACCTTCTGGAGGACGTCGGACACTGTTTTCGGCTCATTTTTTTCATCCATGGCAAAGGCTGGGAAAACGGAATTTATATTGGTTTCGCCGATGCGAATGCCCCGCAACGACGGGCATTTCCGGCCGCTGTTTTAGGGCGTTCACCTTGTGATGTCCTTCGCGGATATCTGCTCGAGGTATTCCCTGTTCTTCGCGAAATACTCGCGGCTGGGCTTCAACATCTCTATAAGCTCGCGCGAGACGGCGGTTTTAAGGTCCATCGGGTGGAGCTTCCCTTCGGAATAGATTGCCTTCAGTTCGGCTGCGTCCGCGATTTCGATGTCGCCCCCGAATTTGGCAGGGCGCTCGATTTTCATGCCCTTGTCGCGGAGGAAGAGGTATTCCGCGTATTCGACAATCGGGTTGCCGTCCACTATTTTCTCCGGGCAGTGCGCCTTCTTGATTTTCGAGCGGATTTCCTCCTCCGAGTCATGGATGAATATCGCGCTTCCGGGGATGCTCTTGCTCATCTTGGCTTCCAGGACCTGGTCCTCCTTGCTCATTTCCGGATTCATCCGCGCCCCGCCCTGCAAGCCGGGAAGCAGATGGTGGTGGACGGCGACGAAATCCTTCTTGTATGTGTGCGAGAGCTCGCGCGCCAGCATGTGCACCTTCCGCTGGTCCATGCCCGCGTGCGCGACCTGGACGTCCAGCATGAATATGTCCGCGGCCTGCATGGCCGGGTAGAGTATCACGGCGGACGAGGTGCTGTCGCTCTCCTTGCGCCCCATGATCGTTATGCAGCGGAGCATCCTCTTTATGGTCGAGTCCTTCGCGATTTTGAGGACCTCCTTCCAGTATTCCGCGTCGTAGAGGTCGCTCGCGAGCACGAAATCCACGCGGCTCTCGTCGATGCCGAGCGAGATGAACGCGTGCTTGAAGTAGCCTTTCCCGACGGCGCGGATTTTCTCGAGGTCGCCCCCGAGCTTCTCGTTGATGTAGGAATGGTAGTCGGCGAGGAAAATGGTCGGCTTCATGCCGGCATCGAGGAAATCCTTGACTTTGAGCATCGTGCAGAGGCCGGTGCCGAGGTGGACCATGCCGGATATCTCGAAACCGATGTAGTGCTTGGGGTGCTCGTATGTCTCGAAAATCCGTTTCAGGTCTTCGTCAGTGACGACCTCTTCCGCGGGCTTGCGCTTGACGAGGTCGACCTTGGTAAGCGTGTCCATGCAATCAGGTTGCGAAGAGGATTATTTAAAAGTTGGTAACAATAGAAAAACAAACTGGCGCCACGCGCCTCTGTAGCTCAGTGGTAGAGCGGCTCTCTTGTAAACTTTTAGGAAATGGACAGCCCGTTTTGGCTCCACCTTTTCCTAAAAGGTGGAAGGAGCAGGTCGGGGGTTCAATCCCCTCCGGAGGCTTCATACTCAGAGTCAAAGGCCCTTGGGGGCGTTATATTCGGAGTTCATGCAAACGTATAAGAAACGTCAGTAGGGGGGAAGCCAATGAATAAATTTCTAGACTCGTTGGTGGTTGATGAGTGGTATAAAGCCTTAGTCGTTATCGGTACTGCAATAATAATCATTTCAATAACGGTAAAAATCCCTGTAGAAACGGGATTAACCAATCAACAAACAGTTCTACTTGGTAGCGGTTTGGTTTTCTATGGAATAGGAACATGGAAAAATCATATAAAAGAAAGAAAACAAGAGGGGGAACTATTGAGCCCCAAGACGTATATCACAGTTATCGTTGAGCGCCCGAATATAGAAGGACGAATCTTCCAACTCATCGGCGTAGTCCTATTTCTTGGAGGCGTTATTATCATTCTCAATCCGATTTTGCCCAGCTAGGATCTAGATTAAATGATAACGGGGGCTGTAAGACTGGCAAGGGTCAGTTTAACTTCGTAAAACAAGGGAATTGAACTCCTGGTAATAGGTTCTCCGGAGGCTAATTTTCTTTTTCAATCGTTGGAAGGCTTCCAGCCGTGGAGCTTCTTAATCAGGCGCCGCCTTTCCACCTCGAGCGATTTCGCCTGCTCGGTGATGTCCGCTTTTACGGCGTCGAGGAACTCCTGCGAGCCGGTCGAGACAACCGCCCAGGTCTTCATCGCCGCCCCGAGGGTGAAAAGCGCGCCAATCGCCCCGGCGACATACCCGTTCATGCCTGGAATGGCCGCCTGCAACATGCATAGCGAGGCTCCGCCGAACACCGCCACCTTGAGCATGGTTTTCGAGAAAAGCTGGAATGCAGCATTTGCGGACTCTTTTTTGAGCTCTTTCCGGCATGATTTGAAGGTCCTGGCCTCCGCCATCGCCCGGTCCCAGTTGCTTTCGTCCTCGTCCACGACCGACGCGTGGGAGCTGCGGACAAGCTCGGCGTACACCGCCCGCTTGCCTTGAACGGCCTCAAGCCGCTCTTCCGTGCGGGCCATTTCCCGGACAATCCGCATGTAGCGCTTCTCCTCCAGCGTGCCGAAGAGCCGGAACGGCTTCCTTTTCCGGGGCCCGCTGCCCAGGGTTACCGGTATGCCTAAGGAGTGTCATCGGGGATATAATGTATAAAAGTGTTTAAAAATGTATAGAGAAAGGCCCCCGGAGGAATCGTTTTAAAGGATAACGCAATTAAGCAGAGGTATTACCTGGTGATAGTCTTATGAATATCAGCGAGTTGAAGCCGGGAACCGGCAGCGTGAACATCGAGGCGGAAGTCGTCTCGATCGACAGCGAAAGGGAAATCAACAAGTACGGAAGGAAGCTCCGCGTCGCGAACGCCACCATAAAGGATGAAAGCGGCTCAATCACCCTAGTCCTCTGGAACGACCAGATAGACACGGTGAAGGCGGGAGCGAAGATAAAGATCGAGAACGGCTATGTCAACGAGTGGCAGGGCGCGCCGCAACTGACGCTGGGCAAGTTCGGCAAGCTCACCGTCCTCTGATTCTAATTTTTCCATCTTCATTTTTCACGTACACCAATCCGGATATGCCGTCCTGCCCCTCCACTTCGCAGGCGCAGGGCTGCACGACGCTCAGGTTCTGGCCGTCTGAGCCGAGGGTATGATGCGCACTATCCACCCCGAATCGGCCTTCACGGACTCGGTGTCGAGGGCGGACTCGATGCGCATCTCGCGGCCGTTTCCGGAGCCGAGCGCGCAGGCTTCCCTCGCGGCAATCCCCAGCATCGAGGCGGATTTCTCGAACTCGAGCGCGGACGCCCCGCGCAGGGCGGCCTCGCGTATGGCAATCAGCGCGGAAAATGAGAGCGCAAGCATCGAGAGCGCAACCATGCAGAGCAGAAGGTATTCCAGGCTAGCCTGACCTTTCATGAAAATCCCGCATCATGGGTGGCGCTGGCGGGATAAAAAGGAATACTGAAAAAAAATGTGGGGACGCACAGTCAGCGGATGTAGGACACGTTCTTGTTCGACTGCTCGAACTGCGATTCCATCGTCTTCTCGACTTCGTCCTGCACCTGCTTGAGGACCTTCTGGCTCTCCTGGGCCTTCTCGTTGAGCCTTTTCAGGTCGACTTTGAGGTCAAGGTATTTGGAGAGCATGACGACAATCTGGCGCGCGGATGCCGTGTCGATGTAGCTCCCGTGCGTCTCGCCCATCACGCACGCGCCCTCGATGCCCTTGAATTTCCCGAGCGCCGGGAAGGAGGCCCGCCGCGCCCACGATGGAGCCCTTTGCCTCGCCGAAAATGATGCCCTGCTTCTTGAGGCGCTCGCGGAGCGTGTCGGTGGTCGTCACGCCGAAAATCCTGCGCTCCTCGCTGATTTTGCCCGTGCTGTAGCCGCCGACGGTCAGTATCTCGTTCACGCCTACGTTCTTGCAGTAGTCTAGCACCACGCCCGCGACCTCGTACTGGCCGACCGAGCTCATGGCCTGGATGTCGCCCAGGAGAATCAGGACGTCGCGCTTCTTCCCCCGGTGGAGGTAAAGCGTGTTCTTGATGATGCGCATGCCGCCCTTCTTGGTCATGAAGACCTGGTGCGGGAAATGCGGCGAGATGACGTTCGCGACCTTCTCGGCCTTTAGCTCCTCGACCAGGTACCTTCCGACGACCTGGCCGATAAGCCCGATGCCAGGAAGGCCGGTGAGCAGGATTCCGTTCTTGAGCTTCTTGAAGCTTGTCTTCTCGATGATTAGGGTATCTTTCATAGGAAAAACCTCGCTGATTAGGATATACTGTGGTAATTGCCTTCGGGAGATATATAAACCTTCCCAGCGCCGGGGGAAATAGATGCGCTCATGCGCCGAATCTCGCCTTTCTGCGGTAGTCCCCGTAGGGGTCGTTGGGATTGAAACGGGCAGGGTGCGCGCTCACGGTCATGGTGCCGCAGTGGGATTCGGACAGCGTATAGCTCATGCAGTTGTTGCAGAATCGCATCCGGAACATCAGTTCTCCCTTTCCGACTTGAAATCGCAATTGTTCTTGTGGGCGAAGTCGCTGATTTTCTCCAGGACGGCGTCCAGCTTCTTCTCCGCGGACTTGTAGTCCGGGGCGGTCAGGGACAGCTTGTACCTCGGCGCGCCGAGATAGTGGATTGCGACGTCTTCCCCTATGTCGAGGGCTTCCTTTATCGTATCTATGCCGTTGGGATTGTAGCAGACCAGGCTGATTACGGTGTCGACCTCGACCACGGGCTTCTTTATGCTTTTTTGCGCGAGCTCGACTATCTTCGCCTTTATGGCCTTGCTGATGTCGAGCTTCTTGAGCGCGTCCTCGCCCTTGAGGCTCGCCTCCTTGAAGCATGTGTAGACGTCGTCGAAATGCGCCTCGATTTCCTTGCGAACGGCGGGCATTTCCGCCTGCGCTTTTGCCGCCTCGAGTGCGAGCTCGAGGAGTTTCGCGCCGCGCTTCTCGTTCTGGACCATCTCGAGCTTGAGCTTCTTCTCTTCCTCGCTCACGCGCTTTATCGAGACGTCGACCTGGCTCTTCTCGCGGTCTACGCGGTGGACCTTCATGACATAGCGCTGGCCCTCGGATATGAATTCGTGGATGTTCTTTATCCATCGCGGCGCCACTTCGGACACGTGGAGGAACGCCTCCAGGTTGTTGTACTCCGTGAGCACGCAGAACGCGCCGTAGGGCATTATCTTCTTGATTACCGCGAGGACCAGTTCGCCCTCGTCAGGAAGTTCGACTATCCAATCACCGGCCGGCCGTCACTTGAGCTCGGCAACGATTTTGCCGTGCACTACCGCGGTTCCACCGCTCGGGTGCGCAAGGGGCTCCTTGCAGCCGCCGCACTTGACCACCTGGGTCGTGTGGCTGAAGACGATTTGCTCGTTCCCGCACTTGCATTGGACCTTGAGATATTTGCCTGTCATTCACTTCACCTCATGCGAATTCATGACTTGAACTCGATTTTCTTCGTCGTCCTTCCGCCTACGATGCGCTCCTGCTTCTTCTTGCACACGTTGCACTGCAGGACGAGCTTGTTCCTCTTCCCCTGCTTCTTGACGGTCTTCTCGCCCTTCCTCTTGCTGCCGTGGCCCGCGAGCCTGCGCTCGTGCCTCCGGTTGCCGGCGGCGAGCGAGCTTGCGCGGCCCTTGCTGGCCGCCTTGACCTTGTGCACCTGGTGCTTCTTGCAGCTTGGGCAGTAGGCGTTTATCTCTTTTGGGAATTTCATTATTTCACCTTTCAATAGATTTCAACCGATGTTCAGATTATCTCGGCCATTCCGGCCTTGAGCAGCCATTCGGCTTCGGCCCGCGGGAGCGATTGCTCCTCGCCTGTATGATACGGGCCGTACAGGGAGTTGTCGAGCCCCCGGTATTGCGACACGTCCTTGAGGATTTTTATCCGCCTGGAACCTGCCGGGGCGGCCTCTTCGCTGTCCCAGACGCTCTTGACGTTCTCCCTCGATTTCTTTATAATCGAGGACAACTCTTTTAACAGTTCCCTTTCCTCCGCCGTGAGGCCGGCGCCCTCGCGGTCGTTGCGCACCGCCATGAGGACGATTTTCTCCTCGCGCTTCGTCTGGATGGACAGCACGATTTTCTTGATGTTCTCGAATTCCTTTATGGCGAGGAGCGACTTCGAGGCCATGGCCTCGCTGCTGCGCTTGGCGAGGAGCTCGGAAACCGTGCGGTAGAAGTCCTCCGGAAGCGTCACGATTGCGGACGATTCCATCTCTTTCCGCTGGATTTCCCTCAGTTCAGAATAATTAAGCATAACAACCCCCCTTGCCCGGCGGAACCCCGCCGTGCCGGCGCGCCCGCAGGATTCAGGCCCGGCTCTCGTCGTTCCGCATGCGGAAACGGAAAACGGCGAACCGGAAGCCTCTTTGCCACCCTCACCTCTCTTGCGCAGGATAGACTTGGCACGCAGGGGTTTTTATTGTTTTTTCTTTTTTTCCGATGCTTCCGCGCCTTGGGGGGCTGGACGCCGCTTTTTGCCCGCCTTCTGCGGCTTAGCCGCGGCTTGGGGCTTGGTAGCCTGCGATTTTGCCGGGACCACGCGCGAAAGTTCGTCCCCGGCCCCTGTTTTCGCCTGCGGAGCCGGTTCCGCCCGTGCGGCCTGGACGGGGGCGGCGGATTCGGATGCGGCGGCAGGCTTGGGAGCCGCTGCATTGGGGACGGTCTTGTCAATGCTCATGAGCCCTTCGGCCTCGGGCTTGCGCTCTTCCGCGCTTTTGCCGCTTTCCATGGGCCTTTCCGCCATCGGCTTGGCGCGCTGGATGGGCATCTTCGGCTCGATTACGATTATTTCCATCTCCTTCCTCTTTATCCCCAGGAGGTGCAGGAAGTCCGAGATGAGGGACTCGATGAACGACATCTTCCTGCGCCTCTTTTCCGGCCCGAGCGAGATGCGGTACGGCGCAGCCATCGGGCCGCCGCCGACCAGGCTCCATTTCTCCTGCTCGTCGTTGACGCAGCTCTTGCAGAGCCTCTTGCCGTTCCAGATGTAGACGCGGCTCTTCAGGTCGCGCCCGCAGCGCTCGCACTGCTCGGTGTAGCTTATGACGTCCAGGTGCGGCTTCCCCTTCCCTGGCCACCGGCTCCTCGGCCTTCCTGTCCTCGGAGCGCATGTCCTGGACGCAGTAGGGGCACATCCATTGCCCCCGGTACTGCTGGAGCTCCACCGCAGGGAGGTACATCCTGCAGCGGTAGCATTGCTTGTTCAGGCCGTAGAAGGAGCACGAGGAGCAGTACATGAGGCCGTCGGACCCGTAATCCATCTGTCCGCTCGTGCCGCACCGCGAGCACACCCCGGTTGTCATCGTGCAGTAGTATCACTGGGGAATTATAAGGGTTTTGAAAAAAAAGTGGAAAAAACCGGAAAATTCAGTGCGACTCGGCGTAGCGGCGCATGTCGGCCGGAAGCCCGCCGTAGAGGCGGGCCCTCATTTCCGCCTGCGGAGGAATGCCGGTGAGCTGGACACGCCCTCCGCGGCCTTCCTCGGTCTGGCCGTACCCCTGCCTGCACAGCTGTATCATCTCGCGGTAAGTGTCTCCAAACCGGGATGCAGAGATTTGGCTGAGAGTGACATTGATGGCGAAGCGGCCGACATTTGTGATTGCAATGGGAATCTCTATCTCGCTTGCTTCGATGCCGTCGCCGCGGGCGCGCCTGGTAAGCATCCGGATGCGGTACGGCGACGCGCGCGTGCCGGAGCCGCCCAGCCACCAGCGCTCCTCTTCCCTCCGCGCCGCAGGGGCTGCGGGCGCGACGGGGCGTTCCGTCGGCTGGGGAGGTGCGACGACCGGCGGGGGAACCAACGGAGGCGCGCGGCGCGTCGTTGATGAAGGCGGCGCTCCACCAGGCTGTATCACGCGGCCTTGCGGGGCCGCAGGCTGCGGCGGAGCGGTCGCCGGAGGCTCCCTTCGCGGGACCGTCGCTGAAACTGGCGGTTGCGGCGCTGGTTCGACGCGCCTTGGGGTGGCTTCGCCTACGCGAGGCATCGCCTGGACAGGAACGACATCGTAGCGGAAGCGCCGTTCTCGGACTCCAATCCGAATGTGCTGCTCGATTATGACCTGCTGGTTGCGCATGACCCAGTCGCGGATGAACGTGTTGCGCTCGTTCGTGGGGAGCGTGCGGACGTGGCTCAGGAGGTCCTGCACGGCCTGGTCCGGAAGGCGCACGACGAGATAGCTGTTCCTGTCGGTAAGGAGCGGGATGGTGAGCGTGATGCTGCGGACTTCGCCGCGGCGGAGCTCGACCGGATTCGAGATCGCCGTCCTGGCATCGTTGGCGCGGAGCGTCCTCAGCTGAACATCAGCCTGCAAAGCCGTCGGTTGGGTCATAAATGAAATTTTGCAGGGAAAAGAATATAAAGAGAAACAGGCCGCGGACGTCGTTCAGGAGTCGGCCGCATATGCGTTGACTTCGGCGTTCTCTTTTTTCGCGTGATTGACTATCATGCCGACGGAGCCGACAAGGCTGCCGGATGACGGCGCGTCATTGACGTTTTTTTCGCTGAGAGCCTGCCTCATCAGTATCGATGCAAGGGGCGTTATCTGGCCGACAAGCTGGCTTTTCGACGTCACGGTCGTTCCGGACGCCGCGACGAACCTGAGCGCGATGTAAATCTTCTGGGAAACCGCGGCGCCGGTATAGGTGTATGAGAATTTCTCGCGGTAGAGCTCGGACCCCGCCGCCCTTTTCGAGGGGACCGGGACTTCAATCACGTACGGCTCTGCGTCCGTGCCTTTGCCCCCCTTCCTGAGCGGCGGAATCGGGGCCTGCACTGCCGATGCGGATTCGCCCTGCTTCGGCGCGGATGCCTTGCCTGATGGGGCCGGAGCCGGCACCGTGCCGGGCTGGATGACCCTCCTGCGCCCTGCGGGCTGTTCTGCCCCGCCATCCTGAGTCGGCGCAGGGGCCGGGGATGGCTGGGGGGGCTGGACGGTCGTCGGGGCGGGCGAAGGCTGCGGTGCCGCAGGCTGCGCGGTTGCCGGCGGTGCGGTGGCCGTGGCGGGGGCGCAATCGAAATTCGCCCTGCGGCCCGTGCCGAGCGCGGTCATTGCCGCTGAAACGTTCTTCTGCATGATGTCCGCTACGAACGCGGGCCTCTCGGCCTCGGGCCTTGCGGATGCGGCCTGGCTCACCTCGCCCATGTAGGCATTCGGCATGGTGACCTGGAGGTAGCGGTCCGCTTCGAGGAGCACGGTGCGGAAAATCCTGCTCCGGGCCGTTGTCGAGGTATAGGCGCTGATCCTTCCCCGCTCCCTGCTTGCGGAGCATTGCGCGGCCCTGGCAGGCTGCTCGGCATCGCTTTTCGTCGGAAGTGCGACTCCGAACCCGAGCGCGGCCACGCCCGCTAAGACGGGAACAAGCTTCCGGAACCTCCGTTCCTGCTCCCGTTATCAGCACCGCTGTGAGTGAGCTTTCTCATAATAATCCACATCCTATAATATGCAGTAGATTTTATAAACACACACAAAACGCACGGGGCAGGGCTGCCGCACGAGTGATAACGGGGAAAAAGAGCCGGATTAGTTTTATTGCGATAAAAAAGAGGAAAATAAAAATAAAAAATAAAAGAAAGCCGTTAGACTTTCTTGACCTGGGCGACGAAGTCCTGAGCTGCTGCGAGAGTGTCGGCCGCTTCTTTGCCAGCCACCACTATCTTCGAGCCCTGGACTACTTCCCGGACGACCTTCGTCTCAGCGGTCCAGTCAACTGCCGAACCCTGGAGCAAGTCAGCCGTTACCGAGTTGACCTTGTCACCGCCGACCGACACGAGGGTGTTTACACCGACCGCGTCAGAGTCGAGGACGACCAGGTTCCCGTAGCTGCCCGTGTAGGGCATCGCGACTGAGACCGACGGTGCGTTGTTCGGCATTATGACAGCCGAGACAGTGCTCATGTCGGCAGTGCACGAGACCGAGCCGGTGCCTGCGCTGCATGCGCCGACATCTTCGGTTATCTCAAGCACTTTAACGGTCACGCCGCTTACGGTCGTGGACTCGCCTTCACCAAGGGTCACGATGGTCTTGCTCGCATCGGCTGCCGATGAGGAAGCCGCTGCAAGGTACCACTGCGCCTTAGCCAGCTTGTGCGCCATGTCGAACTGGACGGTGTTCTCGTCGAGCGATTTGAAGACCGAGCCCCTTTCGGAGACGTAGCCTTCCTCGACCATCTCGACACCATCGGTTACGGGGCCGATTGGGATGCCGGTGTCCGTAATGTCGTAGAACTCCGTCGCGCCGACACCGGCCTGAGCTGCGTTCGCCGTTGCGTGGCCATAGAGAACCTCCTGGTTGTCTGAGGTCACGTCGAATCCGGCTCCGTCGAAGGAGTCGAAGTCGAACGACGCGTCGCTCGGGGATGTGACGATGTCCGTGTCCATAACACCGAACACGAAGTAGTCCACATACTCGTTGCTCGAACCGGTTCCAGCCTTCTCGGCAATCGAGAAGAGGAAGGTCGGTTGGTCGGGCGAAGCGAATCCGCCAGTCCAGCCCGCGGTTACGAGCAGGTCGCCAATCAAGTTGTCGGCGGCCGCCGAAACGTCGGAGATTTCCTCAATGGCGATTGCTCCTCCTTCAGGCGGTGCAAACCCGTTGTCCCCGTCGCCAATCTTCTGGTACTTGACGACCTTGCCGGTCATGGCGCCAGTGTTCTGCGAAAGGCCGTAGTCGTTGCTCGAGGCGGAGATTTTCATTACGATCGTGCCCTGTCTGAAGGACGTCACGTATGTGCCATCTCCATCTGTGTCGCAGACGACTGCGCGGAGGTTTGCTCCTCCCGGGTCACCAGCAGCAGTTACGCCGGGGGTGACACCGCTGTTGAGGGCAACGAAGAACTCCTTGTCGGAGAGCTGTCCCGTGCCCGGACCATCGGTCCTCTCGACTTCGAACACACCGCTCGAGTCGCCGGAGGTGACCTGGACGTACGGTGCAAATATAATGCACGCATCCTGGGTCGTGTCCGCCACGCCTGTGGAGTACGGTCCCTTGCTGGACGAAATCTCCTTGTCGGTCGTCTTGAGGTCGAACTTCAAGCTCTTCCTGTCCTCGGTTGTGAGGTCAAGGCCCTTGTAGCTCAGCTTCCAGACTTCCGGGTCCTGGACGATCGAGACGTAGTCACCCTCCTCGAGGATGTCGTCGCCAGAGCTGGAGATGTCTTCGATAGTATCTGAGTAGATGACTACCGTTCTCAATGTGTCCGGCCTCTCAGGGTCGCCGCCATCGGCAACCGGTGCGCCCGTCGCTGCGTCCATGTTCTTCCATCCGAGGGCAACTTCGTATCCTTCGTTGTTGTTCTCGTCCTGGTTGAGTTCCTGGCCGTCGACAAGCTCAAGCTCCTTGGCGAAGATCGCGACGTCAGCCCACTTGGCGCCGAACGTGTAACCAGGCGCTACCTTGTACACGTGGAACCTGTAGGTCTTGCCGTTCACGGTCATCTCCTTGGTCTGTCCCGGAGCGACTTTGTCCTTCTTCAGGATGTTGCCGTTGGCGTCAAGCACGGAAATAATCGCGCTCGTGGTGTCGCCGTGGGCTTCAAGGTCGTCCAGCTGGAATTTCATTCCATCGACAGGGAGTGACTCGCCCTGGTTCAGGATGCCTGCTACGGCTTCCTTGGCCAGCTTGACTGAGCCGCCGTTCCTGACTTCGGTTTCCGTCGTGACGTCTGAGTCGGTCGGGGCGTTCATCTCGCTGATGATCCACTCCTCGCCGAGGAACCAGACCTTCACGCGGTGCGTTTCAGTCGCGTCGTCTATGGTCGTCTCGCCGGTGCCGTCCTTGCAGTCCGCAAAGTCCTGGTCTTCGGCTTCGGTACAAACCGGGATTCCCAATTCGTCTCCGCCTGGGCCGTCGAACTTCAGCGTGTATGCGAGGAAGTTCAGCCTGCCTACGACATCATCCGGGTCTGAATCGAAGTGGTTGTCACCCTTGATCCAGAGAGCCTGCATCTCAACGTATGAGTTGCCTGAGTCGTCGTCCACGACTGCCTTGTCCGCAAACACGGAGAACTGCTCGCCGCCGACCTTGTACATGAACTCCTCAGTCGGCCCGATGTTTCCTGTAAGGCCGTCTGTGAAGGGGTTCGCGCCTTCGGAGGTGTCTGAGCCGCCCATTTCGTATGCCTGGTCGGAGTCGCCCGCATCAGCGTTCGGCTCTCTGTCGAGCAATGCCCTGTTCAGGTAGTCGCCTATCAGGTTGTTGCCCGTCCAGGTGCCCGCTGCAATCGAGCCCGGCACGGTTATCTCCAACCTTGCCTTCTCGTTGCTGATGCTGCAGGTGCCCGTCGCTGCTCCGCCGCTTGGCGTGCAAGCCGCGGTTCCGGATACCTGTGCTGTCAGGGTCTGGCTCTTGTAGGTCTCGCTTACCATTTTCCCGGCAATCAAGGCAGCTGCGACACCGTCGCTCGGCTGGGCCTTGCTGCCCACGACGACCTTCGCCACTGGGGCGCCGTTGTCGTCGACCAGCGTCGTTGAACCGAACATAAGTCCGGCGAACGCCGCTGAACTGGCCAAGATTGTCGCACCAGCGACAATCGCGCCGATTTTTTTCAGGTTCACTTTCATTCTTTCACCTCAATTTTTTTTACACCGTCTTTCTCTCGAAGGGCCGTCGAAAAATAATTATCGACGGTGTTTGCTGTTTATGCTACGGCCCGAAAACACCGGAGAGAGTTCCCTCCGGCTTAGATAGGGCACACCCTATCTCGATTCTGAGAGCATGACTGACAAAATGTTTATAAACGTTATCCCTGTCCATAAACTGCAGTTTATAAATTCAAGTTTTAATTAAGACAATAATCGTAGGTAGTCTACGCTGATAAACGAAGAATTCACTGTGCCGTCGTTGCATTGATTGGCCGGACCTTCTTATATATCTATCGCAAGCCCGTCTATGGCGATTTCGGTCTTGGGGAATATCGCCTGGGCCTGCTCGAGCAGCAGGGCGGCGTCCGAATACCTGGGGCTGATGTGCGTCAGCACCAGGCGGGATGCGCCCGCGCTTTTGGCAATCTTCGCGGCGCCCTCTGCGGTGCTGTGGTTGCGCTCCTTCGCTTCCTCGCCCTTGGAGGAGTCGAACGTGGCCTCGTGGACGAGGAGGTCCGCCCCCTTCGCCGCCTCGATGGTGTTCTCGTCCGGGGAGCAGTCGCCGGTGTAAACGATTTTCCGCCCCTTCTTGGTCCAGGTGATGTCTTCCAGCCGGATTACGCCCTTCTCGGTCTTCACCCGGCCCTTCTGCTGGATTTCGCGGAACTGCGTTCCCTTGAGGCCGAGCGAATGCGCCTTGTCCTCGTGGAACTTCACCCGCTCCGCCTCCTCGAAAGCGAGCCCGTGCGAGCCGCGGCAATGCTTCACCGGAAACGCGCTTACCGAGAATCCGCGCCCGCGATAGATTTCGCCCGCCTTAATCTTCTCGGTTTTCGCGAACGTGTATCCTTCGACGTCCAGCCCCCTGGGGAGGAAGAGCCGGACGGGCCGGGGCGAAGGCGAGGAGAGCTTGAGCGTCTCGAGGAGGCCGTAGAGGCCGAGGTAATGGTCGAGGTGCGGATGCGTTATGAACACAGAGCCGATGCTCCCGTAGCCGACGTGATAGCGCATGAGCTGGCGCTGCGTGCCTTCGCCGCAGTCCCAGAGCATCAGCTCGCTCTCGTATTTTATCGCAATTCCAGGCATCCCGCGCTCGATTGTCGGGGTGCTGCCGGACGTGCCGAGGAATGTGACGCGTAACATACGGACAGGAATGGGGGGAATCGCTTTTTATTTATGAGGCACATGCCGTTAAGCCCCGGGCGGATGCTGGTTCCGAAGCGGCTGCGGCATGTTTATATAAATTGCCGGAGTCGGCTTCTTCATGCCACAGAATTTTTTCATCACAGGACTGCCTAAGGCGGGTAAGACAATGTTGCTGAGGAGGCTCATAAAAGCCCTGAAGGCCCAGGGCCTGAAAGTGGGCGGCCTTATAAGCCCGGAGGAGACGCACCACGGGACGAGGACGGGCTTCTTCGTCAAGGACATCGGCACCGGCAGGATAGCCAGGCTCGCGGACCTGGATGCAGACGGGCCGAAAGTCAGCAAATACCACGTGGACGTCAAATCTTTCGAGAGCGTCGCGGTGCCGGCGATGGAGGGCTTCGAAGGCTACGACGTCGTCGTAATAGACGAGGTCGGCCCGATGGAGCTCAAAAGCGCGAAGTTCGCCGACCTTCTCGACCGCATACTCGAATCAGACACGCCGCTGATAGCGTCGCTCCATGAGGACTTCGCCCCGAAATACGTCGTCAACGGGGACGTCATACTCCTTGCCGAGAACAACCGCGAGGCGGTCTATGACGAGCTCATGGAGAGCATAAGGAGCATCGGCAAAAAAACGGCGAAGAAGAAGGCCAAGCCGGAGCCCGCTAAAGCCGCGAAGAAAACAGCGGCCAAAGCGGAAAAGAAAGCCGCCGGGAAACCCGCCGCGGCGAAGAAGGAGAAGAAACCGGAAAGGAAGGCCGCCGCGCCCAAGGTTGCGCAGATGAAGGGGGAAAAGAAAGCGGCAGGGAAGAAACCCGGGCCGAAAAAAGAGGAGAGGAAGGGCGAGAAGAAGGGATTCTTCCACCACATAAAGGACCTTTTGCACGGCTGATGTTTCCAGCCGCCGCATCATTTTCTCTTTCTGCTCTTTGTCTTGTTTTTTGTTTCGCTTTTCCCTACGTTCATCTTCCTGCCTTTCGCTTGCCGCTTCCCCCATTCGACTATGAGCGCGTGGTACTCCTTGAAGAGCCGGACGTCCTGCGGGAGCGAGGACTCGAAGAACGAGCGGTAGTCGTCGTAATCCTTCCCTTCGAATAGGCGGTGGTGCGCGCAGAAGCGGCGAGTGTACGAGTCGATTACGAAATAGGGGAGGCCGTAGGCATAGAGGAGAATCGAGTCCGCGGTCTCCTTCCCCACGCCCTTGATGCTTAGAAGCTCCTCGCGCGACGGCATCGACCCGCGCTTTTCTATCTCGACGAATTTCCCGGTGAGCACCCTCAGGCGCACGGCCTTCTGCCGGAAGAAGCCGCAGGGACGGATGAGGGTTTCGAGTTCCGCGTTCCGGGTTTCGAGGATAGCCTCGGGCGACATCTTGCCTGCGGATTTCAGGTTCGCGATGGCCTTCTCGACGTTCCTCCAGTTCGTGTTCTGGGTGAGGAGCGCGCCTGCGACGACCTCGAACTGCGTTTCGGCTGGCCACCAATGCTGCGGCCCGTATTCGGCAAGCAAAGTGCGGTAGAGCGCGGCGGCCTTGTTCGCCTTGTCCATGGGATGATTCTGCGCCCCAGGGTTAAATAAAGAATCAGAACAGCAGTTCGGGCGTCATGTCCTTCCTCTGGTGGACGTACTCTTCGCGCAGGCTCTCGAGGATGCCCTCCAGGTCCGGCGCGGAGATTCCCAGGCCGAGGACCACGTCGCGCAGCTCGTGCAGGTGCTCCCTCGAGTCCGGCGAGGTCGGAAGCGGAATCAATGGCACGACGCCCTTGGCTTCGAGCCCGGCGGCCTCTTTCTCAAGGCCGATGAGCGCCTTCGCGCTGGAGAGGGCTTTTGCAAGCTCCTGCCCCGTGGCTATCGGGTCGAGCTCGCGCTTCACCCGGCGGATGAAATAGAGCATGTCCGGCTTCTGCAGCGGAAGCGCGCTGAACCCGAATCCGCGCCCGAGGAGTATGAGCCTCGACGCGAAATCCACGCTCAGCGGGATTTTTTTCGTGGAGAAAAGGATGTATGACGGCTGGTGGCCGAACAGCGCGGCGGAATAGAGGAGTATGTGCATCTCCCTGCGCTTTTCCGCCTTCACCGACGAGCGCCCGAGGGCCATCACGCCGTTTTCAAGCATGTGGCCGTCCATCGCCCCGACCATCTTTCCCGAGCGGTCCTTCATGCAGACGATGAAATATCCCTGCGCGTCCTCGTGCGCGTCCTTGCCTGATTTCGACAGCGCTATCATGGCTTCGTGGTATTCGGGACAGCCGCGGGCGAGCGAGAAGAACGCGAGCCCCTCCTCGAATATCGCGCGCCGGAGGCGCAGGCGGTCCTCCCATTCCGGAAGCATGTCGAGCGCGGGATTTAGCGGGACCGCGAGCGGCCCGTCGTCATGGCGGCTCGCATCGATGTGCGGAGGCGGGGATGGCGGCACAGGCTGCATAGGCGGCACGGGCTTCGCAACAGGCTGTACCGGCGGCGCTATGGCGGCGGCTTTCGGAGCAGGTGGGACGTTTGCGAGGGGGATTGCGGGGGCGACGACCATCGGCGCTTTCTTTTCTTCGATGACAAGAAGCTGGTTCTGCGGCACTGCCGGCTTTTCCTTTTCCGGCGCCTGCACCTTGGTCTTGGCGGGTTTTTTCGGCTGTTTGAAAGCGCGCTTTTGCGCGGCAGGCTGTTTTACCGCGGCGCGGGCTTTCATCACTGGTCGGACGGTTTTTTTCCTGACGGCTTTTGCGGCCGGCTTTTTCCGGGCGGATGCCGGCCGGGCTTTTTTCATCGCGGCGGATTTTTTGGGCGCCTTCTTGGCCGCGGCCTTTTTCATCACCGGGGTTTTCTTCTGCGCCGCCTTTTTCGGCGCCGACTTCGCCTTGGCTGGCTTCGGGGATTTTTTCGAATAGGACTTCACAGGTTTCGGCCTGGTTTTTTTTGCCGGGGCCTTCCTGGCGGCTTTTGCCATGCATAGGAAAAGAAGTCAAGGGATATAAATCTACTGAGAAGCGAGCCTTGAGAGGACGTCCGCCGCCTTGCGGAGAAGCGCGAAGTCGTTCGGCGGGTATGGGTCGATGCAGTTCACGGCGCCGGATTCGAGGAGCGGCTCCGCGGCCCGGATTACCGAGCCCACATACGCGCAGAGTATGACCGCGCATTTGGGATTCGCCTGCCGGAACGATTCCAGCGCGCTGACGAGTTCGGGCGTCCTCTGCTCGAAATATCGCGAACTCCGCAGGATGAGTATGTCGGCCTCAATCGGCGCCTTGGCGAGGAATTCCTCGGTCGTGACGGGACGGCTCTTCTCGCCGGCGCCGCATTGTTCGAAAACGGAGTATCTCAGGACCGTGGATTCCATCTGGAAATCCCGGCCGTCCGTGACGAACACTATCGTCTTGCCCCGGACCGCATTGCCCAGCAGCTCGCGGCTCTGCTCAAGGTCGCCGAAAACGCCCTTGCGCTCGGGCGCACGTGTGCTGAAGTATCTCTGCCCGGCCATTTATTTTTCACCCTCCATCCGCATCCTGGCCGCTTCCACAATCGTGCGAAGGTCGTTGCTGACTATGGAATCGTCAAGGACGTCCACGAGCCTGCTTTCGGCCAGCGGCGCTGCGAACCTGAACACGGAGGGGTCGAATGCGACCAGGATGATGACCGCCTCAGGGTTGTCCCGCCTCAGGCGCTCGAGCGCGGATTTCAGCTTGTCCAGGTCATAAGCGAACTCCCTGGAGCTCCTAAGCAGGATGAAATCCGCCTTTGCCGAGCCGCCGGAAAAAAGTTCGGAGTATTTGATGACCTGGCCCTTAGCCCCGAGGACATCGAAAACCGTGTGCTGGAGCAGCATGGATTCGATGTCGTGGTCGCAACCGTCCACGAAGATGGCTATGCTCTTCCCCCGGAACGCGTTCAGGTGCCCCTCGTCCAATACGCCGCCGAATTTGCCCGCGGGCTTGCCATCCTGCCGGGTCGTCCTCCGCCTCATCCAATCACATTATAGAAGTTGGAAAGAAATGTTTATAACAGATGCTCTTTTAAGACGTTGCAGGCAAATCATGATATATGTCGCAGGCAAGGGTGGAGCAGGACGACAACGTGACCATAGTCCATACCAAGATTCCCGATGCGGTCGTTACCAGCATAACGGTCAAATCCCTCGAGCAGGTGCACCAGACGGTCCGCCTTTCGAGCCAGTCCGAAGCGTACCTCCGGAGGATGGGCTACAGCCAGAAATTCTGCGATGCGCTCGTATTGCTGCTCAACTCCATGACGAACACGGTCATCAACACGGCATCGAATGAGGAGGCGCTCAGGAGGCAGCGGGGACCGCGCGACCCGAACATGGATTATTCCCGCCCTGAGCAGCCCGAAAGGATGCAGATGCCCACGAACCTCCGCGAGGCGTACATGTTCCTCGGCGAAGGGCGCGACGCGCTCCTGATGCCCAATTACGGGCCGTATTTCCCGAACACGACGCAGTATCCGGACATCTACAAGGCGTTCGCCTCGCCCGAGGGGCAGAGGTTCATGAACAGGTACGTCGTGACCGGATGGGTGAGGCAGGACCCTGCGACGCAGGAATGGATAGTCGCGCCCCCGGCCCCGCTCGCGCAGATAACCCCTGCAAGGACCGCAGAACGATGAGAGGAGCGCGCTTATTCTTTGCATCCGCGGGATGCCACCGGCATAAGAGGCATTAAAAACACATTTTTCCATTAATAATAAACATGGAGAGGACAGCCCGCACCAAGGAACGCTACCTGCGCCTGATGAAAGTCAGCGATGCCGCACGGGGCGCCAACTCATTCGGGCTTTTCCGCACAGGGAACGGCCTCGAGAGGATACAGCGCGAGCTCGCCCACTTCCCCACGCTTCCGGATAAAATCCGCCCGCAGAGGGCTGAGAGGATAATCGAGCATGTGGAAAAGGCTGAAGCGCGGCTCGAAGACGAGCATTCGGACGTCGGCCTCGCGCACAATGTCAAGGGAAGGGGGAGGCGCGGGCTGGTGGTGTCATGCGTGCTGTTCGCCGCGCAAGTGGCAACTGCTTTCGTTACCGTGCTAAAACCATGGTTCACCCCGGATTTTCTGGAGAAATACCATCCGACCTCGATTGCCGGCCTCGCGATTCTCGCGCTCGCCGCATTCCCGATACGGGACTTCCTGTTCGTTTACCGGTTCGGGAAGCTGAAGGAGAAGATAGGCACCGTGCTCGAGGAAATCAAGGCGGACATGCGGAAGGAACGCGACAAGAAGGACGTTGGTAATTAGAACCTATCCGGGCAAATTTTCCCATGGCGGAATCCTTCAAGGCATTCATCGCGCGGCTTTTCAAGGCGATTAAAAACGGGGATACGGCGGTCCTCAAGGCGGTTTATCTCGACTGGTTCGAGTCTTCCGCGGTCATGCCGGACAGGGGATTCGAGGATTTCATAGCCGCCGCGCTCCCGGACCTTAGGCAGCTGCCGGCGAACAAGCTTGCGAGCGAGGAAAGCTTCGACGATTTCTGCATCGCGCATTTCAAGGGCAGGGACGGCTCGGAGTTGTCTCTCACATTCAGGAAGAAAGGCGATTCGTTCATATTTTTCAACGAGAGGTCGGGCTTCGCGGCGTTCAGCAAGGTGTACGCGCTGAACTACGTCCTCGACGGCGGGAAGCTCCGGGTGCTCTTCAACGGGAAGCGGTCGCCGATTATCCATGAAATCGAATCCTCCGGCTTCGTCAGCTTCATCAACTCGGCGCTGAAAGTTGGCGCGAACGAGATTACGCTGGAGCCGGTCGAAGCGGGCAAGAGCGTCAAGGCGTCGATAAGGATAAGCAGCGGCGCTGAAGGGGAGATAATGGAGAGCGCGGCGGGCGACGTCCTGAGCTGGGATGGAAATGTGAGCGCGCCTGTGACGCTGAAGTTCGATGCGAAATGATTATGCCAGTTGCCGCGGGGCTTCCTCATGGGGCGGCGTGTTTTGCCGCCCGCCCGGAGGCGGCGCCTGGACAATCCCGTTAGCCCGGTTTATCGCATCTATCGCCTGCTGCATCGCCATTTGGACGGAAGCATTGGTTTCTCTTGATAATGCGGCCCGCAGGGGAGCCATGGCGTTCATATCCCCGATTCTTCCAAGCGACTGCGCGGCAAGAGTCCTTACCGAAGGGTCCGTGTTGGGCAGGCATAGGAGCAATGCCGAGATGGAGGCGGGCCCGCCGATAGTGCTGAGGATTATCGCGGCGGAACCCTTAATCGCGGGGTCGGGATCTACTTGAAGGGCACGGCCAACCGAGGAAATCAGGCCCCGGTCGTTGGTCTGCAAAGCCGTAGCGCCCAGCAATCCGAGCGCGTCCGAACGGACGAAGCGGTCGGGGTCTGTATCAACGACCCGGCCCAGCATCTGCCCGACTTGGATTTTTTCAGCCCTTCCGAGGTTCCGGATATCCCCCAGCGCATCAATGACGACCATACGGACGTTTGAGTCCGGATCCCAAAGCCCGTTCAGGAGGGGCTGCAATACGGCTGCGTTCTGGTTGCTGTTTCGGATATCCACGAGCCCGCGCGCTGCAGAATACCTGACTGCGGAGGACGTGTCATGGCCTAATGCAATAGACAGGGGTTGCAAAACATTGGCTCCGCCGATTGACCCGAGCGCCCTTGCGGCGGATGCCCGCACGGTCTCTTCAGTATCAGTTGAAAGCAAGCCGAGCAATGGGGCCACTGCGCTCTGCTCCCTCAGCCCGCCCAGGACATAAGCCGCTGTTTCCCTGGTTGTTGCATCGGAGCTGGAAAGGGACGCGATTAATGAGGGGACCATGCTCCTGTCCCCGATGCTTATCAAGGCATCCGCGGCGGCCCGCCTCAGCTGCGCATCCGGGTTCGCAAGAAGGCTTGTAAGCGCCGGGACGGCAGGGACGGCCCCGGCATTCCCCAACTGCCCGGCCGCGCTGATTTGCGATGCGATATGCGCGTTAAACGCTGCCGTGTATGAGGAAATGTTTTTTCCCGGGGATGCTGGAGGGATTGCGGGGGGTGGGGTAATCAGGATTTGAATCAGCTGTTCCATCTCGTCCTTCTTCATCGGTGCGCCTGCCATGAATTATTAACATTCCGAATATTTTCAAATGGCGGGGATGAAATAGAATAATTTTATCAGGACGGGAATCATCAAAAAAAGGGATTTGGGCCCGCGCGGAATCGAACCGCGAATCTCCCGCGTGTGAGGCGGACGTCATAACCAATGTCGCACTCTTTCTGGTGCAGCTCTTTAGGCATCCCGAAAGAGGTGCTTCGACTACGAGCCCTTCAAATAAGCGAAACAGTATCGTTGGAAAGGATTTTTATATTATTCCGAGGCACTTCATCAGTCACACAGCCCCGTAGTCTAGAGCCTTGAGCGGCAAGCCGTTCAAGATATGCCATCAAGGCTGGCAACGGTCAAGGATAGGGGACTTTGGATCCCTTGACACCGGTTCGAATCCGGTCGGGGCTATTTTCCATTAGTTTGCAGACATCAAGCGGGGTTGGGCTCAAGGAAAATGACCCGCCGGGTACGAAGTGCCCGCAAGGGCTAATCGTATTTCCCACTGTGCGTGGTTCTTAGGCGGAATTGCCCGGCTCGCTCTGCGAAAAAATCTCAGGGTGGACCCTTAGGAAATCCGCCACGAGCGGGTCCATTTCAGGCCGCGGCCAGCAACTGGTCACCTGAACATATCCAGCGTAAACGGCGCACGGAACACCATCGCTAGGGCGCTTTCATTCTCGCCGCGGGCGGTGAATTCTCAAAATAAACGAAACGAAACCTTCGGCCGCTGCTCCATGTAATCCGTTCGACGGTAGGTTGGTCCTTGCGAGGAATCCGGTCTTTTTCCCGCCACGTAAGCGTACTCCGGGCTGGATGCGCTGATGACCGGGGAGCCGGCTGAACGGCCGGGGGCCTGCTCCGATGGGGAACGGGTCCGCCGGCAGGGATCGCTGCTTTCGTCGCATATTATCACATTTAGTGTATTAATCTTCTCCCAAAAAGAGGGCAATCGGGCTGCAATTACGGATTCAGGCGCAGGATGCTAATGCGTGGCCTTGCCGCCGTGCTTCGTGCGCAGGGGGCAGCAGCGGAACATCTCCTTCATATCGTAGAACATGGTGCAGAAAAGATTGCAGGCGCCCATGAGCTCCTTCCTGCCCTTTTTCGTCAGCGAATACGCCTTGTTCTCGTCCGCGCTAATCAGGCCCTTCTCGCGGAGCTCCTTCAGCGCCGGATATAGCGTGCCCGGGGAGGGCTTCGTGCCGCGCCGCTTCTCCAGCTCCTCCGACAGTTCGGCCCCGGTCATGCTCTTCTTGCCTATCATCCAGAGGATGATGTAGGAGAGGAACCCCTTCATGTCGCAGCACGCCATGGATTGTATGCAGCACCGGGGATATTTAGCCCTTTCGCTTATATCGGATGACCGATAGCATTAAATGGGGTTGCGCCCCAGATAGTAGTATCGGATAACCGATAGATGGGGTGAAATCATGAAAGGGAAGGAATGCAAGGTAGTCTGCGACGGGAAGGAAGTGGCGACGCTGACATGCTCGGAAGACGGCTTCAGCGTGAAATGCAATGAAGAGTGCAAGAAGATGTGCAAGGGCATGAAAGGATGCTGCTGAGCGCGCATCCGTTTTTCTTTTTTTCAACGAGTTATATAAGGCTATTCCGGGTATCATGCTTACGGTGGTCGCATGGAAGCGCTTGAAGCCATTTACACGAGGAAAAGCGTCAGGAAGTTCGAGGAGGGCGAAGTGCCGGAAGAGCTAATCAGGAAAATCCTGAAGGCGGGCATGTCCGCCCCGTCCGCGGGAAACGCCCAGCCCTGGCAGTTCGTCGTCATCACGCGAAAAGAAGGTTCTTGGCGAGATTCCGGAAGATGTCCCCTTATGCCGAATGCACGGCCAAGGCCCCGCTTGCGATACTCGTCTGCGGCGACAAGAAACTGGAGAAGCACAAGGACTACTGGGTGCAGGACTGCGCCGCGGCGTCCCAGAACATGCTTCTTGCGGCTCATGCGCTCGGCCTCGGGGCCGTCTGGACCGGCGCATACCCGATGGAGGACACGATGAAGGGGCTCAGGATCCTCATGAAGCTGCCGGAGCACGTCGTCCCGTTCTCGCTGATTGTCATCGGGTATCCCGCCGAAGGGGGCAGGAAGGAGAGGTTCAGCGAGGAGCGCGTGCACAACGACCGATGGTGATTTTCCGCATCAGATAAGGACCATCATCAGGCCAAGGACAATCATCAGGATTGCCGCATACTTGTAGGCGCTCAGCTTCTCGCCGAGAAGAAATGCGACGCGGGCACGCTGACGAGCGGGGTTCCCGCGACTATCACCGACGTCAATGCGACGCCGATGCCCGCGACGGCGTAGGTGTAGAGCAGGGCCCCGAGGAAGATGATGAAGCTGCGCGCCGCTGATCAGCGGCGCCTGCGAGGAGGGCGGCGGGGAGAGGTCCTTCCCCTTCGCAAGGTAGTAGGCGAGGACGAAGAACGCGACGCCGGACTCGAGCATGAGCGTCGTCATGTAGGGCCCCATCGAAGGGATGAAAATCTTGATGAAGCTGTAATAGTATCCCCAGCCGATTACCGTCAGGACAAGGTAGAGCACGCCCTTTTCCAGCCGAAAGCTCCTGATGTCCTCGAATGCCAGCACGAATGCGGAAAGGACCACGAGCGCGGCCCCGCCGAACTGGAATATGCTCAGGCTCTCCCCGAATACCGTGACGCCGAGGAAAACCACGACGAGCACGTAGAGGGAGCCGAGCGGCGCGAGGATGCTCGCCTTTCCGGATTCGAACGCCTTGAAGAACGCGGCCCCTGCGGCGGCCCCGACGATGGACTGGACGATATACGCCGGAAGGAGCTCGGGCGGGAAGACGAAGGGGACGCCAAGCAATAGCGCGCCGGCGAAAAGCAAGGCGATGAACGCGATGCTATTGTAGACGATGGCCTTGTACCTGCCGCTGTGCGATATCGTCTTCTTCGTCAGCGTGTCGGCGATGCCGCCGCATAGCGTCGCCCCGAGGGCGAGGTCGATGCCGGGCATTCAGTATTGCCTCGCGGCATAAAGGTAGATGGTCGCTTCCTTGCCGCACGAGACGCATTTCTTGCCGTTTGGCTTCTCGTCGTTGCCGAAAAGCGAGCCGCGGATGTTCGCCGAGTGCGCCTCCTTGACCTTGTCTGCGCAGGGCTCGCCATCCATCGCATCGGTGCAGAACGGGACGCGGACGAATCCGTGGCCCTTTTCGAGCGCCGCGCCAAGCTCGTCCATCGAATCCGCGTGCGAGACCTTGCCCGAGAACCACTTGTCGGCTTTTTCCTTGAGGTTCTTGTCAATCAACTGCGCAAGCTCGTCGAGCTTCGCGTCGACCTCTTTTGTGGGCACCTTGAGCTTCTCGCCCGTGTCGCGGCGCACGACGATTACAATGTCCGCCTCGACATCCCGCATGCCGATTTCGATGCGCAATGGGACGCCTTTCATCTCCCATTCGTTGAACTTGAAGCCCGGCGTGCGGTCGGAATCGTCTATCTTCGAGAAAAAGCAGCATTCGATTGATTTCTTCACTTCTGCACAGCGCGCGAGCACCTTCTCCTTCGTGTCCTCCTTGATGATGGGCACGATTACGACCTGGAGGGGCGCGAGGCGGACCGGAAGCACGAGGCCCCGGTCGTCGCCGTGCGTGGCTATCACAGCGGCGTAGATGCGCGAGATGCAGGGACCGTAGCACGTCTGCCATACGAACTCGTCCTTGCCCTGCTCGTCGGTGTATTTGATGTTGAACGCCTTCGAGAAGTGCTGGCCCAGCATGTGCGTGGACGGCAGCTGCAGCGCGCGCCCGTCCGGCATGAGCGTGTCCGCGGCGAACGTGTTCTCCGCGCCCGCGAACTTGTCCCACTGCGGCCTCTGGAAGAACATGAACGGCACGCAGAAGCGGCCGTGTATGACCTCTTCCGCCATCTCCATGTCCTCGCGCACCTGAGCCATCGCCTGCTCCCTTGTCGCGAAGCAGTCGTGCGTCTCGATCCAGTGGAATTCCCGCGAGCGGATGAACGGCTTGGTCGCCTTGGTCTCGTGCCTCCACACCTGGCAGCGCTGGTAAATCTTCAGCGGCAAGTCGCGCGTCCCGTGTATCCAGAGCGAGTACATGGAATACATCGCGGTCTCGCTGGTCGGCCTCATCGCGTAGCGCTCCTCGAGCTTGCTGCCCCCGGCTTCCGTCACCCAGAACACTTCGGGCACGAAGCCCTTCACATGGTCGCTCTCGCGCGTGAAATAGCTTTCCGGAATCAATGCCGGGAAGAGCGCGGGCAGGTGCCCCCTGGACTCGACCGCCTCCTCGTACATGCCGTACATGCGGTTCATCGTCATGACCGCCCAGGGCATGAAGACGACGAACCCCTTTATGCCGTAGCGGAGGTCGCACAGCTGCGCCTCCTTGGTTATCGTATTATACCATTCTGAAAAATCCGATTTGCTGAGTTTCATAGGAAAGCCGACTCCAGGTTAAGAAGTACCGTGAATGCTGATTCGATTGAAGGCCTTGCCGCGAACACGATGAGAAAAATCGCCGCGGAAAGGACGAGGGCCACCGCGATGTTCCCTTTTTTCAGCTCGGACAGCTCGTTCACGCCGGTGGTGATGCGGTCGACGAGGTTTATCGCGAGGAATATCATGAGCACGCTCAGGATGAGCCCGAGGAGGTAGTTCAGGACGGTGAATGCGAGGATGAGCGATACCGTCTGGAGCGGGATTATCGTTGTCGGGAATTGTATCGCGAACACAATCTCGCCGATTCTCTGCTCCATCAGGAGGAGCATCCCGGCCATCACGGATACCAGGAGGATTCCGATGGCGACATTGCCCTTCTTCATCTCCTTCCACTCCTCGAGCTCAGGCGTCATCCTGTCGAAGAACCCGACTCCGGCATAGAGCGCGCCGGCGGAGAGGACGATGGATGAGAGAATCCGGACCACCGCTATCACGATTCCTATAAATAGTTCCTGAGCCATAACTTTTGGAATTGGACGAAATCGGTTTTAAAGGTTGGTGAACAGGGGATGGGAAGGGACGAGTCCGGTTTTCTTGAACGCTGCGCCGAGCTACGCACGCTCGCGTTCTCGTTCAAGGACCCGCTGATCATCCACCATTACGACGCGGACGGCGTAAGCTCGGGCGCGCTTGTAGCAGGGGCGTTCATGGACGAGGGAAAATCGTTCCGCCGCGAATGCATCAAGAAACTAGATGATGCGGCTATCGAAAGATACTCGAGGGAGCCGGAACTGATATTCGTCGATTTGGGCGGCGGCAACAGGCGCGTGGACGAGCTGAAGGACGTGCTAATCATCGACCACCACCAGACCGAAGGAATCGGCAAGCCCCAGGCGAACCCCATGCTGCATGGCCTGGACGGCGGCGGGGAACTGAGCGCGGCAGGGACCGCATACTGCGTTTTCCGCAAGAGGCCGGACCTCGCAATCGTCGGGGCGGTCGGTGACATGCAGCATCCGCTTGCCGGCATGAACAGGTGGGTCCTGTCCGAAGGGGAAAAAAGCGGCGATGTGTTGGTCGAGGAGGATTTGTCTTTCTACGGGCGCTACTGCAGGCCGCTCGTCCAGTTCCTCGCGTTCTGCGACGACCCGTTCATACCGGGCATCTCGTACCGCGAGGACAAGGCGCAGGAACTTCTGGCCGAGCTGGGCATCGGCCTTGAGAAGAGGTTCCCGGATGCCGGGGACCATAAGCAGGGCTTGCGCGTGTATGCCGACCTCGATGATGACGAGAAGAGGAGGCTGGTCAGCGCGCTCGCAAAAATCCTGATAGGGGGGAACCGCATGAGGGGCCTGAACGAGCTTATCGGCGAGAGCTACGTCTTCCCGAAGCGCCAGCGCGACGAGACGTTCGAGGCCAACGAGTTCAGCACCCTGCTGAACGCGTGCGGCAGGCACTCCCGGCCGGAGATAGGCGTTCGCGTCTGCCTCGGCGACTCGGGCGCGCAGGAGGAGGCGAGGAAGCTGCTGGCGCTGCACCGGCGCAGCCTCCGAGACGGGATGAGCTTCGCGTCCAATCATGTGCAGGATTTCGGGGCGTTCTATTTCCTTGACGGCCGCGGCATAATCGACGAAGGGATAGTGGGCGTCGTGTGCGGCATGGCACTCTCGCAGGCGTGGGAAAAGCCGATAATCGGCGCGGCCCTCGGCGAAAACGGCACTATCAAGATTTCGGGCCGCTCGCCGCGGGGGCTGGTCGAACATGGGATGAACCTCAGCGATCTCATGAAGGCGGCCTGCATCGCTTCCGGCGGAATCGGCGGCGGGCACAATGTCGCGGCCGGGGCGTCCATCCCGGAAGGGAGAATCAACGAGTTCCTGCTTTCCGCCGGGGAATACGTGCGCGGACGCCGGAAATGAGGGACTTCGACAATAACCGATGGCGCCTTGGCAAGATTTATAAGCATGAGCCAGCTTGAGAGGATTGATGAGACACCTCACTCACAGGGCTAACGCTCATCCGGCGCAAATCGGGAGGCAGGAAACGCGCCGGGCCCAGGATGCCGCAAGGCGGACAATCGAGGGGCAGAAGGTACACCTCTCGGGCAGGTCCATGTGGCGCGGCTATTGGTATGGAAAGGGAGCGATAGCCAAGTGGAACCGCGTCGAGCAGGTTCTCACCGGCATGAAGTGGAGCTACTACACGGGCAAGCAGGTGAAGACGGCCCAGATTTCGCTCCTTGAAAACCATCACGCAGGCGTCGGCATGGGACTGGATGGGGCCGCGGCGGAAAAAAAGGACGGCAGCGGAAATTCCTCCGGGATGCCCGCGCACGCCAAGGAGATTTCCAGGGCAATCACGGATTTCAGCGCTCAGGATGAGCCGATGCATGCGCACGGCACGCAGGAAACCGGACGAATTGATACTCGAATATCCGCGCCCAGTGCAGCCCGGATTCATGCCCATGAAGGACTGGGCGCGGCAGGGCCGGAGGGAGAGAAGCGCACCGCAAGCCCGCACGACATAGCGCTGGCCTCACCGGGAAATCACCAGGCCGCATCTTCCGACGCGCCTTGTTCCAGCATCGGCATCGAGGCATTCGCAACCCACACCCCAATCCCGGCGGGCAATCATGTTCCTTTGAGCGCAGAGGCGGTTGCGGCCGGCGAGCGCCATATGGGCCAGCCACGTTCCGGCACGGCGAGGGGCACGCAGGGGGCGGCGGATGCAGCATCCGGCGCCTTCTCGCCCGGGGCGATGGACATCCCCGCGGCGGTCATCGCATTTTCAGATGCGTTGTCATCTGCGGTATTTGGAATCATCCGCCATGCCGGCATCGGCCGCGATAAATCCGGGAAAAACCATGCGGCCGCGAGGCGTGACGGCGCAGGAGGCGTTGCCTTCCTTGAACTTCCACCCGAAGCATGCGAATCCGACGAACATGATTTACGCGCCGTCTTCGGCGCAAGACGCGCCGGCGTCTGGATACAGGCAGGGATACGGCGCGCCTGAAAACATGAACACGGGTGCGGGGCATGCGCACCGGCCCGCAGTGCATGTGGGCGCACCGAAAAGAAAAAGCGTCCAGTTGAAAGTGGCGCGCGCGGACGCGCTCCCCCCGCAGTGAATCAGGACTTGTTTTCCGGCTTCATGAGCTTGAGCGTGCCGTCGTACACCGCGAAGAGGCCCTTGGTTTTCGCATCCTCGGCCCCCGCAAGCGCGACCGCGGCATCGATGTGCCCTTTCACCACGGACCAGTCGCGCTGCGGCGGGTCGTTGTGGTAGCAGAGGAGCTGGTCCCGGACGACTATCCTGCGCGTGGAGTCGTAGAGGACGAATTTGACGGTGCTGGCCGTCTCGTACAGGACTATGCCGTACGGGGTCGCCGGGAGGTTCAGCCGGCCCATCCCGAGGCCCGAAAGCAGCGCGCTGAGGTTGGAATTCTCGGTCGCCGAGTAGAAGCGCGTGCCGGCCCCTTCGAAAAGGAGCAGCTCGCGCGGCGCGGAGATGGCGGCCTCGATTTCCTTGCCCCAGCCGCTTGCGAGCATGCTGAGCCCGCCGTGCACCTGCTCCTTCGTGCGCCTCTCAAGGCGGATAGGCTGCGGGGCGGATTGGCCGGCCCCCATCCTTTCCCGGAGCTTCTCGAAGTAGGAATGCGGCACCGGGGCGATGAGCTTCGGCGCCAGCCGGGCATCCGTTTGAGCGCGGCTCGAGGCTTTTTTTGCCATGGGGTGAGATATGATAAGAAACCGTTATTAATCGCACCTTTTCGGCGGATGAGAGCCGGATTATTGTCGGGGAGGGGGGGTGCTATCCCTTTTGCGCCCCTTCCGGGGACGGCGATACGATTGCGTCGTAAATCTTCGAGGATATGACATCCTGGCGCGAGATGTCCTCCTTCAGGAAAATCCCGCGGGGCGCATCGATGAATATAAGCGAGCTTTTCTCCCCTTCCTTTATTATGGAGACGTACCGGACCTTCACCCATGACGGGGCCGGAAGGCCCTTGGCGAAGCAGTCGGCCGGCGAGTCCTCCTCGCGCATCGGGAACGGCTGGACGCTCAACGTATCATAGAACTCCGTCTCCGCGTTGATTCCGCGCACCATCCTGTCCGGAAGGCGCATGAATTTCCTCAGCTCCGGGCCGAGCTCGAATCCGAGCGTCCGGAACGCATGGAACACGCCCTCGCGCCCTACATGCTCGGACGCGCTCCGCTTCGGGAATTTCAGGACTTCGCCGCCTGCGGGCTTCTCCGCCGCGCCGCCGGCTTTCACCGAGTCAGTTTTTCTCCGTACAGGCATGTCATGACCCATCCAGTTCGTCCGCGAGCCGCTTCTTGTATTCGGCCACCGCTTCGTCGAGCGACGCGGCCCGGAGGCCGCAGATTTCCGAGCAGGCGGCCAGCATCGGTTCCAGGTCGTCGTATTCGTCGAGCACCTGGTCCGACGGGAGGCCGTAGTATCTTTCGGAGAGCAGGTTGAGGACGCTTTCCTTCAGCGAGAGGAGGAGCGAGAACGAGCCCGCCCGGTTCTCCTTCAGGATTATTTCGCGAATCTTGCCGGTCCGCTCGAGAAGGTAGCCTGCGAGGCAGAGCCTGGCCACGGCGACGTCGAACGCCGCCGAGCCTTCGGGGATTTTTGAAAGGGATTCCGCCTGCGCTTTCCGCCGGGATTCCGCTTCGGTGAGCCCCTTGGAGGCTTTCTCTTCCTTGAGGAGCTCGGAGGGGACTTTTTCCGCGCCGCTTTTTGCCAGCGCCTTGTAGAATTCTATCGCATCCGCGCGGTTCGTCTCGTGGATCTTGAGCGCGAACGAGCGTTCGATTTCGTATTTTTTCGGGCCTTCTTCCGGCATGATATTGAAAGGGCAGAGAGATAATAAAAAGCTTTAGGCGATTATGGGGCCGGCCCCGCGCGGCGCATTGGCGGCGCGGGTTTTTCGGAATGGGGCATGGTTAAGCGACATCCGGAAGGGAGTCGATGGTGTCCGCCGCCTTCTTCCGGTATTGCTTGACCGCAAGCCCCAGGCTCATCATCTGGACGCCGGAGCAGGAGGCGCACGCGATTATGGTCGCCTCGTTGTCCAGGTAGTCGTCGATGATCCGCTCGGGGCTTTTCGAGAAGAAGCCATCGTCCAGAATGCGGCGGATTGACGCGAATGCGCTGGTGAATAATGACGTGAGGGCCGGGTTTTTGCGTTCGGTCGCGGCATCGAGCATTTCACCGTTCTTGTCGAGAAGGTACATCGCGACCGCCAGCCGTTCTATCCTCAAGTCGAAATCCGTCGGGAAACCCCCCTTGCAGAGTTCGCGGACCAGGCTTTCCATCTCGGTTTTCATCTGCCCCTTGAATGCGGTCAGCTCCCACGCGGTCCTGCGGGCTTCCAGCTGCATCTCGGCCGGCGCCCTTGAATGCGCGCCGTCCACGAGGGCGCTGAACCCCCTGACGACGCTCCGAAGGTTGGCCTGGCGGTTGTCAAGTATCCTCAATTCTTGTTCGCTCAGGACGCGGCCCGCCATATGGCTGTTTTGCACGGAAATGTTTATAAACAGGGCAAAAAAAGGGGCATTTTCGGGTGATTGGGGCGGCCCCGGATTCGCAGAAACGTCCAGACGACAGTGGAAGCCGCACTAGATTTAAATATTCGCGCGTTGCGATACTAGCTAGTAATATTATAGGCTGTCGTTCAAAGGTGTCATGCTATGGTAAAAAGGAGCGCTCCGAACGTCCCCGGCTCCGGAAGCGGGAGAGGCCAGGATGAGGAATCCGCCAGCGGCGGCGGGTTATATTCCGTCTCGGCGATAGACGATATGGAAAGGCAGGCCCTGGACAAGGCGAACAAGGCCATTTCCGCAATCGAGAACGCCATCGCGGTCTGGGAGGCGTCGCAGGACAAGCCCGAGGACCTGAAACCCCGCATGATACGGCTCAAGTATTTCTATGACGCGCTCTCGAACTGGGAGAAAAAGCTGCTTAAAAGCATGGGAAGGAAGGACCAGGTCGGCGAACGGGTCGAGAGGCTCAAGGAATTCACCGACATCTGCCTGACGTACTCGTGATTGCCATGGGAGGACAATTCGCAGAACGGACCGCGGCACCCCCGCAGGCGGGGATACCGGCCATGCAGATTACGGCGGCGGACAACATACTTCGGGAGCTCAGCAGCCAGAGCCAGCGCGGGCGCGAGCAGGCGCCGCAAGCCCGCCAGGCTATAGAGGCCGGCGAAGCCACCCTGGTTGCCGCCAGGGGACTGGCCCAAAGCTTCACCCGCCCGAGGGCAGAAGGAGGCCTCGGCTACCAGCCGCGCCACGGGACTACCGTGGAACAGAGGCGCCAGGAAGAGCTCGCCCGCCTGACAACGGCGAGGGAAAGGCTCGTCGAACTGCGCGGGCACACTTTCGGAGACGCAGTCGTAGACCAGAATTTCCGGAGGGTCCTCGACGCCCAGATAGGGGTAGTCGATGCGGCGCTGGTGCGCGTCCACGGGGGGACGAAGCCGGTCACCACAGATGACGTCGACCATGCGCATAACAGCATGAACCAGGTCCAGGGGAACACCGGCCAGATTGTCGAGGTCGCGACGACGGTCACCGCGGCCATGAGGGCAGGCCTGCCGCCCGAGCTCGCGCGCAACGCGTCCGCGGCCCTGCATTTCCACCAGTCCGGCCAGGCGCTGAGGGCGAGGCTGATTCTTCGCGGAGTCAGCGAGACCGCGCGGAGAAGTGACACGTTCCTTTCGCAGGACGGCAGCGGACAGCTCGACGCGATTACGGCCACGACGACACAGCTCGCGGACACAACGAGAACGATGTCGGACCAGGACCTGGCGAGGGCCGGGCAGGACATCACGAACATCATGGGCGGGGCCGATGCGTTAGCGGCCGCCAGGATGGAGGCGGCCAGGCAGGCATTCGACGCGCAGAACCGCACGCTGCGCTCCACGCTCGCTTCCGAAACCAATGAAAGGATGAAGGTCCAGCTCAGGGACATCATCGCGGACAACGAAGCGATGCTGGCACGGCTCCAGAGGGGGAGCACGAATCCGCCCGAGCGAGCAGGAGCTCAGGCTGTTGTCTTCGAGGACGCTGGCCGTCCGCTCCATGTGCGAGGATTTGGCCAGGACGCCGGCCGGGCCTGCGGGAGCCGGCCAGCCGCATCTACAGCGCCGCGCTCACGGTGCTCGACACGCCCCCGACCGCGCAGGAGAACGCGGACGCGATAATGGGGAGGTTCAACACGCTGATGGCGGCAAGCTCCGCGCTGAGGATGTATCCCGCCACGTCGGGCGCGCTCGGACGGGAGCAGACGCAGAGGAGGAACACGATAACGCGCGAGGCGCAGGCAATCGCCGAAGCGGAAACTCCGCAGGCGCGCGCCGCGGCCGAGCGCCAGCTGACGACGACGCTTGCGACATACGTGTCGCGCGACATCACCGCGGTCGCAGGGGCGGTGCCCGGCGAGGCGAGGACCGCGCTCGATGCAATCGCCGCGCCGCTGGCGCAGCCAGGGACTGCGACGACCGCACAGGTCCAGGCCGGCATGCAGGCGCTTGCCGCGGTCGCCCGGCTCGGCGACGCGATATCGCCGTCGCACCGGATGGACCAGGACACGAGGAACGGCGTAATCGCGATTTACGCCCGGGCGCTCACGGCGCTTCCCCAGGCCGGGGGCATGGAAGCGTTCAACACGCAGATTGCGCTGGCGGGAAGGTATGCCGAAAGCCCAGCGCAACGGGCCGAGATTGCGCGCGTTTCGGAAAGGGCCGCTCAGGGCGGCGAGGGGCTCCAGCTCGCGCAGAGATACCTCGAGGCGGACAGGCAGGTGAACACGGTCCGCGAGCAGCGCAGGGGATTGCCCGCCGGAAGCGAGGCGGCAAGGGCGCTCGACATCATCGTCACGAACCTGGAAACGTACCGGACGAAAATCGCGGCCGGGCAGGACATCGCGACCGAACAGCAGATAACGGACTGGACCGCGAGAATCAGGCGGGACAAGGATACGGACCCGGCCATCGCTAGGCAGGTCGAACGCAGGAGGGCCGCCATATTGGCCGAGAACCCCACGATGGATCCCGCGGCCGCCGAGGCCCAGGCGATATCGTCGATGGGACGCGAGATGGCGAATGCGTCCGAGCAGAGCAGGATAACAACGCTCCTCGAAGCGGGCGAACAGATGATGCGGGCGCTCCAGACGCCGCACCTGGCCGGCAGCCTCAAGAACGACCTGGGCAGGATTTTCAGGCTCGCCATCGACGCCATCTCCCAGGGCAATGCGCAGGACGGGGCCACGTACAGGGACGCGGCCACGGCTTACCTGTCGCTGCGCGGAAGCCGCAACGCGAGGGACCGCGCGGACATAATGCAGATTGTCCGCGCGAGCCGAACAAGCCACGCCTGCGGCGGGGCAGGGCAGGTTCACGGACGTGCAAATCCGCTCCCTCCAGGTTTACCGCCAGTTCGGTGAATATGAATCCAGGATTACGGACAGGGGGACGTTCAACAACGCGCGCGCATATTTCGATTTGGCGCTCATCGCCGCAAGGGGCAACGACCCGCGCCAGTTCCAGGCCATCCTCGACATGGCGAACCTTTACGCGGGGATGAGCACGATTCCGGAGAGCTCGATGACGCCCGACCTCCTTCGCCAGCGGAACGAGGCGAGGAGCTTCGTCACCGCCCAACTCGGGGATTACAGCGCCGACCGCAACATCAGGGGCGGGAAAAGGCTGCTCGACCTAAACAGCGAAGGCAGCCGCACATGGCGGCTCGGGAGGGGCGTCGAGCTGAGGCCGATAGCCAGGGCGCTCGTTTCCACTAACGCCCCGGCAACTGCGGAACATCCGCACGAGACGATTGCAGGCGCGCTCGGCAACGGGAATGCCGCAGCGGGCCTGACCGCGTTCCAGCAGATAGCGGCGCAAACCAACACCCACATGCAGAGCATGGATGCGGTGCAGTTCGAGCAGAGGGCGCGCACCTTAGAGGGCGGGGACGAGGGCTCGAGGACCAGGACGCGCATGGACAGGCGCTACAGCCGCGAGGGCACCAGGCTCCGCAACTCCGCAACAGCGGCCGAGAGGGCGGGCGATGCGGCGCTGGCAAGATACTACCGCGACCAGGCCGAGCTCGTGGACCCGCAGACATTGCGCGGCAATGTCGCGTCCGCAAGGGACATATACAGGCGCAGCACCGAGGAGAGGGCGCTTGCGACGAGGCTGTCCGCAGACGCGGTCAATGTGGCGACGCCGGATGCCGCCCGCGAGAGGCAGAGCGCGGAAGCGCTGATAGCCCTGCTACCCGAGGGGCAGAGGGCTGATTTCACAAGAAGGCTCACCGAAGCCGGCGACAATGCCGGAAGGGTGCGCGCAGTTTATACCGACGTGCTCGTAGCCCAGCTTCCCGAACGCGAAAGGACGCAGTTCACGCAGATGCGCCAGCAAGCCGGCCAGCTCGACCTCCCCAGGTCGAGGGCGGTGGCCACGCGGATGATAAGCATGCTGCCCGAGGGGATGCGGGCGGGATACACAGAGCGCCTCCGGGCGGCGGGTGAAAACCTCGAAACGACGCGAGGCATCGTGCAGGAAATCATGCACGTGCAGCTCGTGGGCGGCGAGGCCCAGCTCCACGCGGGGCGGAGCATGGACCTCCGCACGCAGGCGAATACCGTCCTCGAAGGCACATCGACGCTCGACCGCAGCGTCGGCCTCGATACGAGAAGGGCCGAGAGCGGAAGGCAGGAGCTGGTGGTCGGCATCAGGACGACGATAGCCATGGCAAGCGGCTATGCGACGGACCTGCTCGGCAACGTGCTCATGGAACCGCAGGGCGAGGGAGCCGCGCAGAGGCAGGTTCCGGTGAGGGCGCCCCCCGACGCGGTGCAGCTCCAGCGCGAGCAGGCGCGTCTCGCGCTCTCGAGCGGGACGACGGCTCGTCCAGGTCCAGGAGCAGACAAGAGCGACGAGGGACCGCGGCCTTGCATCCGCAAGGACACTTGCTGAGGGACAACAACATCACGCAGGCGACAGCCCTTATAAACCGCATGATAGACCTGCTTCCCGAGGGCAGGAAGGCGGAGTTCAGGTCGAGGATTGCCGCCGCCAATCAAAGGAATGAAGGCGAATCGGAAAGCGCGTTCCGGCTCAGGCAAAATGGCATCCTCCAATCAACGTATGCGGAACTGGGCAATCTCACAGGCACGCGGACGACGAACGAGCAGGGCAACTTGATTTATGATACGGTCGGAAATTATGCGGATTATCGTGTCGTTTCGGGGATGTTCTGGTCCGAGCGGTTCGATGCCGCAGGCTCTGCGATGAACGGCGCTGCCGCAACCATCGGCATCCAGTCGAATCGCGCCGGCATGTGGGTCACGAACCGCGTATTCGCGATTCAAAGGGAGGCGGCCGCTGAACGGACAGGCTTCCCTCCGGGGATGAATGCTATTGCTTCTGCGCTGTTATCGCCAGAAGGATTGGGGCTGGCCGGCGGAAGGACAGTGACCCCCCCGACTGACGCGACGCTCAATGAGATAATAAGCCACCTTCCGGCGGATAAGCGCGCCGATTACCAGGCGCGGCTTGCCAGGATAAGGGAGGCGGAGGGCCGCGCGGGAGCCGCAAGGCCCGGCACCCCAGATGCCATCACAAGGGACATTTTCATGGAGGGCGGAGGCAGGCAGGGCCTCCTCGAATCCCTTGCGAGCGAACGGATTAGGACGCCGGCTGGAAGGGACGTGAACCTGCTCACAACCATCGCCAGCCGCAGCCCCCTATACTTCGATGCGGAAGGATATGACAGGAGGTTCGTCTCGGCGCAGGCGGCCGTGGACAGGGGCAATGTCGCCGAAGGGAACAGGATTCTTCTCGGGCTGACCGGCGGGCGCCAGCGCGACGGGACCGAGGTCGTCGGTGACATCGAAATCGGCCAGGGAATGGAATCGAGCGATATCAGGCGCTTCACGCTTAGGGCCTCGGCATGGACCCAGGAGAGGGCCAGGTCCGGCGTCCGCGGGGAATTCATGGAGGGCGCGCCGCCAGGCACGGAAGAGACGCGCGCAAGGCAGATGAGGGAGGACCGGAATCTGGCAATCGTCCCGGTTCTCGAAGCCCTGGAAGGCAGCATGGGAAGAAGCGTTTCCGAGCTGAATGCGGCGGCGACTGCGAACGAGAGGGCGAGGGACGAAATCGGAACGACAAGGACTGTGCTGAGGGTCAACGATTCACTCGTAGCAAACCTCTGGGCCATGCTTCCGAGGGATGCCGCCTCCAGGTACGACGCCCGCATTGACGAGATGAACGCGGGGGGGACGTCTCCGACAAGGCGCAATGAAATCGCGCGCGAGCTTTACGCCGAGATGCGCACGCATCCGGAGGAGTTCCGGCAGGCGAGGGAAGACCTGCTAACTCACAGCGGCACATATTTCACCCCATACCGGGCCCAGCTCGAGGCGGATGGAGAGACTACGTATGCCGAAGGCAGGCACCAGCAGCGCAGCGTCGGCTGGACGTATGCGAGGCTGCAGTTAACGTCGATGCAGGACGATTTGAGGATGGGTGACCAGGCCCAGACCTACAGGGAGGGGAGAAGCGCCCAGACACAGCACGCAAGGGACGCTCTCGACCGGGCGAAAGGAAGGCCGGGCAGGATGTACCTCATCTCGGACGCGCACAGGGAACACGCGGCGAGGAGGGCCGAGGCCGCGCTTGCCATGCTCCATGAGGACAACGACTACCGCGCGCAGGACATACTCCGCAGCAACGAGACATTGACCGCGCCAGTATACGAGTTCCACGGCCCGAGCCGCGACTGGAATTATGCGCGGGTGGGGACGGATGTCAACATCTACAGCGATAGGAGCGGCAGCGGAAGGCGCATCGGAGGCCGCCAGATAAACCCGATTGACGAGATGGACACGCTCAACCGCGCCGAGAACATGGAGCTCACGAGCTATACCGACAGCGACCTGTTCTATGATTCCAGGGCGCGCGTCCGGCCGCAATTTGAAACGATAGGCCGGAACCAGACGGACCTGCAGCTTGGGCTCCTCGGGTTCCGCAGGGTCCCTCTTCTCAACGATCCTGACGGATACACCCACCGCATCGTATCATGGACGCCTGCATCCGAAGCGGAGTACGCGAGGGTTAATGACGCCTACACGCAGTTCATGCGCCTTCGCGGGCAGATGCAGTCATCGGTTTTCCAGCACGATTCGCCATGGGGCGACGACCCGCAACTCCGGTTCCTTGAGCGGACCGCAGAGCGCACTTCGAACGCGGCTTTGTCGGTATACGAACTCCAGCCATACCGAATGGATGAAAGGCCCACCGGCACGAACGCTGAAAGGCTGGCGGCATCCCAAAGCAGGCTGAGGGACAGCGGATTGTTCGTCCAGGAGGGGAACCAATATGTCGACAGGGATTTTGCGACAAGGGATGCGCTATCTAGCATGACGAACTACCGCAGCGGCTACAACGTCGTCTGCGGAGTCGGCGAGTTCGCGGTCGCAACCGCAGGCGTCGTCTTCGCGCCGGTCACCGGAGGGGCGTCCCTCGCACTCACGGTCGGCGTCGGCGCAATGGGCGTGCACCGCGGATTAGTCATGAGGGAGCAGGCCGGCGAGTGGACCGGCATGGCGACGTTCACTACGGTCATGGGCGGAATCGGGATGGTCCTGCCTGTTGCCGGCGAACTCGCAGGAGGGGGCAGGCTGCTTGCAGGCGGCGCTGAGCTGGCAAGCGAACTCTCTGCAGGAAGCAGGATTGGAACCGCGGCGACGGAAACCGCAGTCGCATTGACAAGGAGCCAGAGGGCCCTCCAGTGGGCTGTGGGCGTCGGCAACGAGGCGAACTGGGCGCAGAGATATGTCGGGCGCACTGTGCTCGGCGCGTATGAATTGAACCTGGCACAGCGCGGCGTGCACGTGATGGGAACCGGCATGATGGCCGGCGGCTTCGCTCAGTTCGGCTACCAGCTCCCGCAGATGATAGAGGGCGTGCGCCGTGGCGACATGGCCTGGTTCGAGGCGGCCTTCGGCGGCTTCCAGGCGATCGTCCAGCCCATGGCGCAGGCGGGCTTCGTGCAGTTCCGCGTGGGGCAGGCGGCAAGGGGAGGCGGCATTCCAGCTTACAGGCCCGCGTGGCAGCAGGGAGTCGAGGCGGTTTTCCTCGGCCACCCGCTGACGCTGGGGCAGGAGCACGCGCAGTCTCTTGCTTATCACAACGCGCGGATAGAATTCAATGCCCTCCCGCAGACGGTGAGGGAATCTTACGTTTCATTCAGGGACAGCACGGGAATACGGCTGCCGCCGGACGTCGAGGTTCGCGTCCTGCGGGAGTACCGCGCGGCGAACGAGCAGGGGACCGCGAGGAACTTCCAGGAATTCGCGTCAGGTTCCAGGGATGTGCAGGTCGCGCGGCTCGAAGCGGTCCGCGACGCGATTGTCGAGGGGAGGGTGAGGCTGTCCGAACTGCCCCGCGACCAGCAGGAATATATCCGGACGAGGCAGGCCGGCGGCAGCGAAGCCGCCGCGCTGACCGCCCGCGACCTGGCCATCGCAGAATCCAGGGCGCCTGCGCCAAGGACGCCTGAGACGGTCGCGGAGCAGAGCAGGGCGACCCTTGAGCGGCTCGACCGCGCCGCGGAGATGCGCGACCGGAGGGACGCCGCGGCCGCCGCAGTCCAGCTGAGGCAGGAGAGGACGGATTTGAGCGGCTCGTTCGATGCGGCTTTCACCGGGAGGAGCTCGGACGGGACGACGACCACTTACACGCTCGGCAGGGGCGAATCCGCAATCACGTTCGGGGAGCAGCACGTCTCGCTCGCGACCGACCTCGCATTCAACGCGCAGAGGATTGTGCGGAGGCCGGAAGGCCAGACGATGGAGCGCGCGGCCGCTGAAGCGCGGACGAGAATCCGCGCCCAGCTTGAGCCGGAGGTCCGCGCGAACAGGATGAGCGTGGCTGACGCCGAGCGGATTACCGGCGAAAGGATGAGCCGCGTCGAGCAGATGGCCCGCGACCCGGAGTTCGTCCGCGCCACGCCGCGCGACGGGGCGGCGAACAGGGGCGAACAGCTGCGCCTCGGGCTCGAGAGCGCGGGATTCCTGCCAGAAATCGCTCCAGGCCGGATGTCATCAGGGCGAGGAACTCGGTCGAAGTCCTCAGGATTCTTAACAGCAGGGAGCTCACGCCGAACGACCTTGAGGTTTTCGCTTTCAGGAGGCAGCAGCAGTCCGAGGAAGCGGAGACGAGCGCGCTGGGCATGGAGACTCGCGCCGCAAGGTTGCGCGAGAGCAACCCCCAATCGCGCGAGGCTACAGCGCTCGACGCGAGCGCGCAGAGGCTCCGCGCGGAAGCGGCGGGGCTGGAAAACAGCGCGAACACGTTACTATCTGAGGCTGCGGGAAGAAGGACCGTTGCCAGGGCCGGGGAGCTCAGGACGAGGGCTGAGCGCCTCGAATACCGCGCCCTGCTCGACCAAGGCCAGGCAGAGGCGCTCCGCGGAAGGGCCGCGGGATTGCGCGCGGAAGCCGAGAGGATGTCGCCGCAGCCCGCGAGGCGGGAAGGCAGGATGTCGGCGCGCGCTCCGGACGTTCCGGAGGTGCTTGCGAATGTCAGCCCCGAAAGGTATGCGGCATCGGCGCTCAGGAACAGGGCGCTTGACCTGGAGCAGGCGGCAGCGGCGAACGAGGCGCGCGCTTCGAGGATGGGCCCCGAGGACAGGCAGGCTACGGCAGGGATTGCCGCCGGTTTCCGCGAGGCCGCAAGGGCCATGCGCACGCAGGCGGAGCAGTTCGAATCCGGAAGCGTCACGGTCACACCCGAAGGAGTCCAGGCGCTGAGAAGCAGGGCCGGCGAATTGCGCGCCGAGGCGCAGCAGCTGCGCACGCGGAGGGATGCGGACATCCAGCGCGCCGCCGCCCTTGAGCGCAGCGGAAGGGGCGAGGAGGCCCAGGCAATCAGGAGGGGCGCGGCGAGAACCGGGGCTGAAATCTCATCCCGCGAAAACGAAGCCGTGTTCCTCACGCGCGAAGCGTCGAACCTGGAAACGATACTCAGGGCGAGAAGCGGCGAGGCCACAAGGCCCGCCGCGGCGCCATCGCGCAGGACGCGCGCGGCCGAGGGCGTGGACGAATCTTCGCCGGCGAGATTCATCTCCGACGATGCGATAGGGACGAGGATAATAGAGCGCGCCCTCGCCCCGAGGGACAACCCGTCCCAGCAGCAGGAGTGGTTCGTAGGCGGCGAGCGCATGACGGTAGGAAACAACACCGAGGTCGTGACTACCCGCAGGGTGCTTCAGACCGTCGACACGTGGGTGCGCGGCATGGCGCGCGCTGGACAGGAAAGCGACATCATCGTGCTGAGCGGCGACAAGCGCCTGCTGAACAACATCAACAACGCGCTCGGGCGCCCAATCGGGGACCGGGCCCTATCCGCCTACCGCGAGGTCCTGCGCCGCGCGGTGAACGGGGCCGCGGGCGAAGGAACGCCGTTCCTGCTCCGCCCGTCGCAGAGCGGGGATGAAGTGCTTGCGGTCATAGTGGTTCCGAGAGGCCGCGGACAGGCGGTGCGCGAGGCGCTCGCCGCGGGAGTCAGGAGGGCCGAGGCGGACGTGCTCCAGGAAAGGCTGAATCCGGAGCATCCTGAAAGCCTCGCCGCCGCATCGAGGATGGTTAGGGACCCGAGAGGCCTCGTTTCCGCCGCTGTTGAGATTGGCGATGTCGTCCAGGTGCGGAGGGGCCAAGGCGGGGAGGTCACTGCCACCGGCGTGCGCCAGGATGGAAGCACTTACAACGCGGAGGTCGCGAGGACCGACGCGCAGGGAAGGGAGACGCGCGAAATCGCCGGCCCGGCGCTCAGCCGCGCCGACGACCCGAGATGGGGGCCGGACCTCAGAAGGAGGCTCGGCGTTCGGGAGCAGATGGACATCACGCTCGGCCTCGAGCCGCTGGAAACCGCGCGCGTAAGGGACGCGCTGTCAAGGCAGCGGAGCGGCCAGGTGCTAAGGCCCGAGGAGCAACGCGTCGTCGCGGAAGTCCAAAGGCGCGTCGGGGAGGGCGCATCCGAGGATGCCGCCGTGTTCGCTACGGCCCAGGCGCGGGCGACCGTGTCCCCGACGGAAAGGGTGAGCGGACTCACATTCGAAGTAAGGCTCGAGGTCACGGACCCGGCCACGCTCGCGCGGATGCGTGCGCTCCTGCCCGAAAGCAACAAGGGGCTGGCCGAACTCGCATCGAACAGGTTCGGCATCAGGGGCCTCAACACATTCCTCGGCCACCAGGGCTCGAACGGGATAGTGACGTCAGTCGAGCACGCCGTCGGCGATTTCGCATCGTCGCCCTATGCGAGGCAGCGGGGAATCCGCGTGCGGCGCCTGGGCACCATGAAGTATATAATAGAAGGGGGCAACGCGGCCGACATGCGCATGATGCGCAGGATGATAGACCGCCAGCTCAGCTCGGACCACGCGCAGATGCGCATGAGCAGGACGACGCACCACGCCCAGCTTACGGACGTGACCGGCGAAACTGCCCTCGCCCACGCGCAGAACGGGCATCTTTCGGTAGACCGGAGGCAGGACCCGTCGCGCAGGACGGACTGGGACGGGGAAACCAGGCTCTATGAGATGGCCAACTCGATTCTCTCGAACATATCAGTCCGCGACGAGGCGTCGCTTGCGAGGATGCTCGGGCCCGAGGGCTACAGGCTTCTCCGCGACAGCGGAGTCCTCGACATGGTACGGGGCAATGCGGAGGCGGGATTCGGAAGATACGCGAACGGCCCGATAAGGAATTTCGAGGATTTCGTCCGCGCCCTGCGCCAGGAAGTCGGCGGGGAGCGCGGAAGGACTATGGAGAGCGCGTTCAGGAGGTTCATCATCGAGAACGAGCCGGTGCTGAGCCGTAGGTTCGCGACCGAGAGGACGGAATTGTCCGCACCCGAAGTCTCTGGCCGCATTGCGACCAGGAGGCAGGAAATCGGCCGGGTTTATGAAAGGCGCACGGGAACGCTCACCCCGTCCGAACAGCAGACCGTGACGAGGGTCGACGAGCTCGTCCGCACGCGCGGGATGACCGCCGAGCGGGCGATGGATTATGTCGCAGACGAGCAGGTGAGGCCGCACGCAGTCAACGCCGATGCGACGCATATCGAAGGGGAGCAGCGCACCTTCACCGCGATGGCGCCCGAATTCCAGGACACGCGCGTCGTGCAGGGGGACGGGAGCACGGTCAGGCTCGGGGACGCGCCGAGGGGAAGGCTGATAGGCCGCCTCGACGACACGTTCGAGACGTCAGGCTCTTCCGCAGGCGTTTTCCGCGGCGAGGTGCTGGTGAACGGACAGCCGGCCGAAGTGGCGATTAAATTATACAGGGATCCGCCCGGTGCGACGCACGACCAGCCGGCCACGCCCGCGAGATGGAGGCGGATGATAAGGTATGCGCAGGAAGAGGTGAATTCCCTGCGCACGCTTTCTGAAATCAGGGTGAACCTGCCCGACGAGCACGGCGTCATGCGCGAGGTCCCGCTCGGACCGGCGGTGATAGGGTTCGTGCAGGTCGACGGCAACCCCGCGATAGCGATGGAGCGCGTGCAAGGCCGCGCGATCGACGAATTGACGCCGAGCGAGATAAGGAGGTTCGTCACGCCGAGGACCTACGAGCAGCTGCGCACCATGTGGGATGCATTGCACCGCGCGGGATACGACATCGGCGATTTCCAGTTCGCGGTCCTCACGTCCGACCAGCGCGTCAACGGCGTGCAGAGAAGGGCCGGCGAGATAGTGTTCTGGGATGCCGGCGGCCTGGCGCCGCTCGCGAGGAACATGAGTCCGAAATCCGCGGATTACCAGGTGAACTTCCATGAGAGGGTCGCCGAGGCAATCCTGATATCCGATTATATGTGGCGCGAGGGACCTGACGGCGAGCAAATTCCGCGGAGGCCGCAGGCGGAGTTCACTGCGCTTGACACGGCGCTCCGCGGCGCTCTTGGCGTGCCGGCAGACCGCCAGGTGACGACTGCCGACCTCCTCACCCAGTTCCGCGATATGGGCCAGAGCGGACCGCAGGGAACGGATGTGGGATTCTCGGCCGCGCAGCGCAGGCAGGCGGTGGCGGATTATCTTTCGCGCATGCCGGACCGCGCAGAAGCGGCGAGGCTCGAAACTACGCTCAGGGATATCGAGGCGGGTTCGGGAATGGCATTCCTTCCGCCGAGGGCGGAAGCCGCGGCCGCGCAGAGGCGCGCCGCGACAGCGGGAGCGCCGGCGGAGAGGGGGGATACGACCACGCCGATGCCGCCCCGCGAGCCGACGCAGCCCCCGCGCGAGCCATCACAAAGGCCGCGCGAACCGTCGCAGAGGCCGCGCGAGCCTTCGCAACAGCAGCGCGAGCCCACTCCGGAAGAAAGGGCCGACACCGAGCCGTCGCCGCCGCAGGCGAGGCCGCCTTCGAGGCCCAATGAGTCCGCCCAGCTGCGCCCTGTTGAAGATGTGACGGGAGTGCCGAGGCAGGCGTTCGACGACATCCGCGCAGGCATGGCCATTCCGGACATCATCGACAGGCTTTCGCAGGGCAACGCTACCGCGGCGAGAAGGCTTGAGAATGCCGTCGGGCCAATGCTTAGGGACCCGGTATTCAGCGAAAGATTCAGGCTCGCCTCGGATACTGAGAAAGCGATGATTGTCGAATCGCTGGCAAGGGGAAGGGCGCCAGCGGATGCATTCATGGATTTGGGCGCACTGACCGCACCCAGGACCGCGCAGGAATTCGAATCGCTCACGGCGAGGCTCGCGGCGCTTCCGGCCCAGGAGAGAAACCTGCGGCTCACCGAAATCAGGGCGGCGAACTCCCTGCTTGCGGACGCGGTCGGAATCGCCGCCGCAGAACCGTCGCCGCAAAGGAGGGCCCGCCTCGCGACCGAGTTCGAGACAGCGATGGGAGAGCGCGGGCGCATCGCCGAAGTCGAACGGGCAAGGGGCGCGCGCACGCCCGCCGAGCTCCGGGACCAGGAGGAAGCGCTGATACGCCGCACGGCAACGGACAGGGGATTGGATGCCGAGGCGGCCGTCAGGAATTACGGGGCCGGAGGGACGGAAGGCAGGCTCAATGCCATAGCGGGCCTGGGCGCCGATGTGACGCGCGTCCGCGCGCAGTTCCAGCGCGAGCAGGACAGGATAGGGCGCATGGCCGACGGACCTGCGAAGGACCATGCCCAGCAGCGCCTGGACCGGGCCGGGGAGGATTTGTTCGCGCTTTACACGAGAGGGAACCTCCAGGGCAGCATAAGCGGCCTTCCGGGTTTCGAGGGGGCGACGGTCGCCAGCATATCATTCCTTCCGGGGATGAGGGGCGTCTATGAGGTCCGCATGTCGAACAACCGGCGCGTCTTCATAAAGATGGAGGACGTTTCGGCCGCGGGCTTGGGCCGCGATTTGGCGGCTACGCGCGGATTGTACACTTCCGAAATCCATGGCGGGTTCTCTTACGAGACAGGGCTCAGTTACCGCAACGGGACGCCGGTCCGGCAGGAGTACGGAATCATCGAGGACATCCATGATGCGGCCGGCCGCAACATCCGCATCCGGCTCCCGTCAGGGCCTGCCGAGGATGTCCGCGTGGTGGGCGTCTCGATGCTGAGGCACGAGGTGCTCGAGGTCCCGCGGCCGCCGGCCGCAGGTGCATCGCCTGCGGAAGTGCAGGCGTACCAGCAGCGCCTCGCGAGGTTCACGTCCGACCCGGTCATCCGGGAATTCTACAGGCTTTCCGGGACGCCGCAGGGGCGCGAGACGCTCATGCAGGCGTGGAACGCATACCATGAATTGTCGAGGCGCTCGCTTCTCGGGGACAGGTACGCGCGCAACACCGCGGCAGTCCTCGTCGAGAGGGCGAACGGCGAGCGCGTCCTCACGTTCCAGCCGATAGACATGGATGCCGTGGGGTGGAGGGTATTGTCCAATCCGGATGGCACGCCCAATTTCATGTTCTTCAACAGGGACTTCGCGGACGCCAGCACGGATTTCGTCCAGAGGGCGTCGAGCGCGAGCCTGGCCGCTGAAAGCATCGGCCTCCTTCCCGCAGGGGTTCCGGCATATGCATTTGGCGACGCGATGTTCAGCCAGCGCGCGCAGAGGCCGCTTCCCCCGGAGATACCTCCGCAAAGGCAGGCAGGGCGCGACATCATCGCCCGCCATGACGGCCAGCCTTTCGGCGCAGGCTATGACACGACAAGCGGCGAGTACAGCCCGGTCGGAGGCACTGCCGTCCACGGTGGAAGGACGAGGTTCATCGAGCGGGCCGACGGGCGCATGAGGATGTACGCGGACGAGATGAACCCGCTGATGGAAGCCAACCTTTCGCCGCAGGCGAGGGCGGACTACGCGCGCGAGCAGCAGGAACGCATGCGCAGCGTGCGGAGAAGGCCTGGCGGAGGAGGTGGAGGCCCGCCGCCGCTTCCGGCGGCAAGACAGTCGTCAGGCCCGGTCGTCGAGATTACGGACGGGCAGATAATACGCGAGCCTTCGGCCCCGGCACCGAGGCCGAGCGGAAGAGCGCCGTCGCAGCGTCCTGAGCGGACGATGGAGGTTTCCGATTCCGATATAGTCCATGACGCTCCGGCGGTTCCGCCGGAGCAGCCCCCAGCTCCTTCGCAAAGGCGCGGCCCGCCTCCGCTTCCGACGCAGCGCGATGCGACGATGAATGTTTCCGATTCAGAATTGATTATCGAACCGCCGGCGGCACCGGCAAGGCGCGGGCCGCCTCCGCTCCCTCCCGCCGAGCCGGCCCAGGCGCCGTCGCGCAGGGGACCCCCGCCTCTCCCGCCAGAGCAGGCGCAGCAGCCGCGGCGCGGGCCGCCGCCGCTTCCAGCCAGAGGGGAGCGCACACAGCCGCTTACAGAGGCGGACATGATTCCGGTCCAGCCCCCAGGGCGCACGCCTCCGCCCCCGCCACCATCGGCGCAGGCAAGGAGGGCGCCCGCAGGGCCGCAGCCCCAGGTGAATCCCGTCGACCTCGTCCAGCCGGCTAACCTTGCAACGTTCGCCAACAGGCTCGCGGCCAACGATGCCGCGGCGGTGCGCGACCTGGCAGCCATGCCGCCGCAGGTGCGCGACACGGTAAACGCCCTCATGCTGAGGATGGGCGGAGCGCCGAGAAGCCCCCAGGAGCAGGCGACGCTCGCCCGCGAATTCTCCGGAAGGGTGCTTGCGACGCGGCTGATTGCGGACCCGGAAACGCTGTGGAGGTTCGCCTCCACCTTCAGGTTCGGCGAGACCGCATCGGGCGTCACGCCCGAACAGACCGCCATGCTCAATTCGCTCCCCCCCTCCGTCCGCGGGACCGTGCTTGAATTCGCCGGGAGGCTGAGGAACGAATGGAGCGCGAGGGATGCGCTCGAACCCGGATACACCGAAAGGATAACCAGGCAGATAGATGTCGAAACCGTGCGGGACTTGTACGTCTCGCACAGGGCAGGAACCAGAATCACCGACCCGGCCGACCGCATGGCTGTCGAGTATGTCACCGCAGGCGGGAGGACTCCCGACCCCGCGACGCGCGAAGGCGCAAGGCTGATTGAGGCCGCCGCGGTCATGCGCAACGCCGCGAGGAGGCTTGTGGAAGCATCGGGCGGGTCTGCGGACGCGCTCGCAGCGGCGCGGGTAAATGCCGAAACCGTCAGGACAGGCCAGAGGCCGAATGATTTCAACAGGGCTTTGGCATACGACTTCATCAATGATTTGGCGCAGGCCAGCGCGGCTGCCGCCGGACGCGGAGTGCCCACAGCAGAGGATTACCTGTATGCAACAGTGACGCATGCATATTTCACGAGGGCCGGGAGCGCCGACACGGCGAGAATCTCCGGCACCCATTATTTCCCCGGAAGCGACGCAATCGAACAGCATGTCACCGCGACGCTGGAATGGGGCGGGCAGAGTTTCAATATCCGGATTTTCCGGGACAGGGTGAATTTCGGGGATGTGGAACCGGCGAGGGCAGTCGGCGAGCCGAGCTGGCCGTCATGGCAGATGAGGGACGCGTTCCTGAGATACGCACAGCGCACGCTGCGCGGGCCCGCTCGAAGAGGCGGTGCGCCCGGTCATGCGCGCGATACCGAGGGAAGCGGGGCAGGATGCCAGGGCGTGGGCCGCCGCGACGCGCGCGAATCCGACCGGCGACATCCAGATACCTAGGACGAGGCCAGGCCGCGCTCCCCCGGCGCAGACATCGATGACGCCTGAGGAGGTCGTCAGGGTTCATCTTACCGCAGATACGGGCGGAAGGGCGGATGCTGCAGCCGCCCTGATGCGCATGCCCCCGCGCGACCGTGCACGGACCGTCGAATTGCTCCGTGAAAGGGCGCGCCCGCTTGAGGAACGCGCAGGAGCGATGGAGGCCGAGGCGAGGAGGCTTGAGGCACAGACCGCGCCGCAGGAAACGAACATCGTCCAGAGGCAGCAGGGCGCCGAGGCCGAAGCTACAAGGCTCTTCGAAGAGGGTCGCCAGCTCAGCACCCAGGCGCAGGCGGCCGAGGCGCGCGGGGATGCTCCCGAAGCCGCCCGGTTACGGACCGAGCAGAACCGCATTGAAACGCAGGCTTACGAGAGGGATGCCGAAGGCAGGCGCCTCGCCATCGAGCTTAGCCGCGTCCGGGAGCCTGCCAACAACCTGCGAAACGACGCAGCCGGACTGAGGACCCAGGCGCAATACTGGAACGAGCATGCGATGTTCTACCGCGAGCTGGGAAGCCTCAGCGGCGATGCGGGCACGAACATTTCCACGATGTTCATGATTCCGAGGGAAGAGCTTGCATCGATATACGCCCGTGCGCCCACATTATCCGAAGCGAGGCAGGCGATTTATGACCGCCTCGGAATACGGCTCGGGGACCTTCCCCCGCTCGAAGTCAGGAGCGACGCGTATAAGAGCTTCAACTCGCTTGCGGACGACCCGTACATAGCGGGCATGATGCTCACCGGGGACCTTTTCCGCAACATCGAGCAGATGGTGAGGCCGGACATGCTCGGCCTCCAGCCGGGCGACCGCGTGGTCGTGAGGGGCATAAGCTTCCAGAACGGCCTGGTCGGCGCATACCGCATCAGGCTCGAAGTCGTGGACAGCACGGGAAACCCGAGGACATTCACGGACCGGGGCGGGAATTCCAGGGACAGCATGACCGTCTTCGCGAAGAGGCAGGACCTGCGTCCCGATGCGGTCGGCTCGGAAGGAGGCTCGCTCACCGGGGCGCCATCGCCGCAGATTCGCGTGACCGGGCCGAACGGAAACCTTTCATACGTATCGCCCGAAGGGCATACAATCAACTACGGCATCATGCGCGACATACATGATTTCAGCGGGGAAGTGGCCGCGGGCGGGCACCGCCTGCAGGTCACGGTCGACGCCGCGGAAGACCTGTACAGCCTCGTGTTCAGGCAGGAGGGTGCGCGCGATGCTGGAAGGCAGCAATTGTTCGCCGAACTGCGGGACAACCCGGACCAGTTCATCGAGGCGCTCGGCTATGCGCAGACCGGATTCGCCGCGGCCGGGTTCTATGACAGGCACGAGGCGAACGTCTGGGCGATGTGGCTCCGGATAGGTAACCAGCCGCCCGCGGAAGCCGCGCGCATGGCGCAAAGCCTCCGCGGCCAGGGCTACCGCGTCCGGGACAACGGTGACGGCTCGTTCAGCTTCCTGCGCTTCGGCGCGATTGATTCGGATACGTTCGGTTCCTACCGCGCGACGGTCCGCGAGGACGACAGCATCTCGCTGCGCCCGATGGCCAACCAGTTGACGACGGACATGCACCGCGTTTTCGTTCATTTGACATATGAGATGAATACCGCGGAAATGACATTGGCGGCCTCGCAAGGAAGAAGGCCGCGCCTCCTCACAGTCGAGCAGGTCATTGAAAGGTCGTTCGGCGCGAACATGGACGGGCCGTGGATACGGGGCATGCGCAGATGGGCCACCGAGTTCAGCCCGACCACGGAGCAGGGCAGGAGATTCAATGATTCGATGAGGGGCCTGCTGAGCAACTACCACGGCCAGCGCAGCGGCATGGGATTCGCGATGGAAGGGGCCCAGCTCGGGAGGTTCGAGAGCGACGGCTACGTGCCGGTCCCCTCGGCCCTCAACGGCTCGCCGGTCACAATCGTGGACGGCATGGACGGAAGGGCGAGCTTCCTCGCTACCGGCAGGATTGCCACGAACCCGACAATCGGGGAATCCGCAAACAGGCGCATCATCGCGGCTATACCCGAAGGGCAGGACAGGTTCCTTATCAGGACTGATGATTTGCACAGGACGCAGCGGACTGCGCTGCGCGGCGCCCTCGGCTCTGCGGCAACAGAGTTCAGGACCGCAGGCGTCGGGGGGAGAACCTATCTCGTCATAAGCGACCCGGCGGCGATACCGCAGCAATACCTTGACAGGACGATATCGGTCAACAGGACCGGCGATGTCCTCTACTCGTACAACTATGGCTCCTTCATGACAATGTTCCCGGAGGGCAGGAGAATGTTTATGCTCCGCGTCGACAACCTGCCCCGGTCGGATGCCCGGGCGGCCGGCAGGATTCGCGGGGCACAGCCGCTTGAGCTCGGGATAACAGGCGAAAGAAGATATGTGATCGTAGAGAATCCGGACAGCATCCCGCAGGCCCTCAGGGACCGTGCCGTCGAAGTCGTGAGGCACGAAAACCGCCTGATGGGAGCCGAAGGGATGGCAACCAACATCGGGATACTGCATACGAGGACCATCGGCGCGGTCAGGATGTTCGACCACGTGATGGGCATGGGCGACGCCGGCTGGAGGAGCCTCTGGCAGGGCGTCCGCGACGGCTTGATGACTGCAGAGGGGAACGAGCGCGCCGCCGGCGGGCAGGACTTCCTCATGAGGAGGGTTCCCCAGCCGAATGTGCGGCAGGCGCTCCCGCCGGAGTATGGCGGCCCGGCAAGGACCGCGCCGCTTCCGCCTGATGCGAACCCGCCGGGCGGCGCGCCGCCCGTGGCGCCTCCGCCAGTTCCACCGCAGGCGGCACCTTCGCGGGGACCGGACGGAACGATAAGGGGAGTCACTCCGCCAGCGGATGCGCAGGCGCAAAGGCCGCCGTCCCAGCCGCCACCGCCGCCGGTTCCGCGGCAGTCTGCACCGCCTGAAGCGGTGCCGAGCGATGCGAGGCCTACCGCGGTGCGCCCGCCGGAACCGCTGCCATCGGATGCAAGGCAGACGCAGAGACGCGGGCCTGCAGAGCCGATTCCATCGCAAAGGAGGCCGGCAGAACAGGTGCCACCGATTCCTTCTGAAGCAAGGCCGACAACACGCCAGGCTCCGCCGCCCCCGGCACCAGACGTGACGCTAAGGCGGGAAGGGCCGGTTCCGCCGCAGGCCATTCCCACTGACGCGAGGCCCACGCAAAGAATGGAATTGGGCGGGGCAGCGGCATATCCAGGAATGGCAGCGCAGGGCCGGGGATTCGGGCATAACGGTCTGCCGGGACGCATTTATGCTCCTGAAGAAGTGATGAAGGCGGGAGGCATCGCGAATGCCGCAGCCGGACGGACGGTGGAGGGCATCAGCGCCGCGGACGGCCGCGTCGCAGCGGAGCTCGCATTGCAGACGCCGTTCGTGCAGGCAGGGGCGGATGCACGGATGCGGATGGCGCTCATAGCGATGGACAACGCCTCGATTGTCCGCGGCGAAAGCTCGATTCCCGTAAGGCAAAGGAATCCGGTGCAGGGCTCGATGAACGCCGAGCTTTCCGCAGCAGTCACCCAGACGGACGCCGCCGGCATGAGATACCGGGATGTCAGCGCATTTTACGACCGCGAAACAGGGGCGATAACCGCAATCGGGGCAAGGGGGCAGGGAGAGCGGGTCACAATCAGGGTCAACATGGACGACGGGCGCATCTTCAGCGTCAGCGGCACGGGCGAGGTGCATCCGTCGGTCGCAGCGCTTAGGGGACATCAGATAATCGAGCCCCCGGCGCCCATAAGCGGAGGGCCGAGGGGAGGCCCGAGCGGGGGCGGCCCGGGCAGCGTCCGTGAAACGGCCGCTTTGGCGCAACGGGTGATGGGGGCGGAGCCCGCCGCGATTGCCAGCCTTGCATCGGCTTCGCAGGAAACGCGCCTCGCCGTCGGATTCGAGATTGCGGGGAGGTTGGAACTCACGGATGCGAGGCATCTTGCCGGATTCGCCCGCGACCTGGTGATGTATGACCTTCATCGGTCCGGGCGGCGCCCGATAACGAACCCTGCGGATTTGGCAAGGGTCACGGAAAGCGCGAGGCGCATCGAGCTTCTGCCGGAACCAATCAGGAGGGCGGTCAGGGCCGTAAGCTCGGATGCCGGTTTCGGGCTGAATTCATTGCAGGATGATACAAGATTCAACAGGTTCGTCGGTAACCGGAGGACCGGCGGCGCATTGATAGAGACCGCGCGCGGGGCCATCATGCGCGCCATGCCGGCCGGGGACGATGTCCAATTGAGGATGGCTGTTGGCGCCGAAGAGATGGGAATGCCCCGTGCGCCGGGACAGGAGGGAAGGCCGGGCGGGGCAGGGGCATGAGGGGCGCGGATGCGCCAAGGGCCATGGATGAGACTGCAGCCTCGCCTGATTCGGCCCGCGTCCAGCCGCCGCTGAGGCCGCCGTCACTCGGCGAAATGCCGAATTCGCGCAGGTCCCCCTCGCCCGCCAGGCAAGCGCAGAGGCCCGCCGAGCAGGCCGAATCGGGTTTCACGCTCAGCCGCGCAATCGCAGGGTCAAGGCCCGAGGTTGCATTCGCGCAGCTGCATCCTGCGGAAGTTCCGGGCCGGCCGGGATATGTCATGCGCAACGGTGAAGAGGTTGCGGCATACCATGTCATCCAGCATACGGAGAACGTAGCCCGCGCCGCATATGACCTGACGCTGGCGAGGGCAAGGGCCGGCGACTTCACCGCACAGGACAGGACGCTTTTCGGTTCCCCGGAAGGGAAGGCGCAGTTCATGTCGCAGGTCGGCATACTCCATGACGCAGACCCGAGGCGTGACGCGGGAGCGCCCGCCCGCGTCCCGGCGACTCTCGAGTGGATGAGGTCCCAGGAGGGCAGGACGTTCATGAGGGAGAGGTTCGGCTGGGACGAATCCACGCCCCAAGGCAGGTTGAGGATTGCCATGGCCGGGGCGATAATCCAGCGCACCGAATTCCCATTCGATTCCAAGACAAGGCCGGTCAGGACATGGCCGAATGACCCCGAGGCCGCCAGGACTGCGATAGGCGGCCACTACGGGACGGAATCGCCTACCGCGAGGTACACGAACATGGTGAGGGAAATCTCGGGGCTGTCCCCGGACGCCCGCGATTTCGTGCTGCGCGAAGCGGCGTTCTTCTCGGAATATGCCGACAAGTCGAGCTGGTACTTCGAGAGGCCGGACGTCGCTTTGCTGACAGTCACGGGCCTTACCAACGAAGTCCGGGCGGTCCTTCCGCCGGGAGTCAATGCCCCGGACTTCCTTCCGACCACGCGCGGCCAGTTCCTTGATTCGATAGGAAGGCCCGCGAGCTTCGGCGAGGATGCGCGCATTGCGAGGGAGCTGGGGGCGCCTGAGCCGAGGATACCCGGCAGGGACGAAATGATCGGGATGCTGGGCGCGGGCCAGAGGCGGAACTGGGCATCCACCAACGAGATGTTCGGGCTGGTTGAGATTTACCACAGGAGATGGGACGTGGCCGCGCCCACGAATCCCGAAGAGCTCGCGCGTTTCAATTCATTGCTGAGCGCCGACCCGGCGACAAGAGAGGCGCAGGTTGCCATGCTCCGGGGATTGCGCTCGGAGAACCTGGACACGGCGCAGGCCGCGAGGGGGATAGCGCAGGGCTTTGACAGAGAGGGATGCCGGTGCGGTCGAACGGTCGTCGCCTGCGCCCCGCCAGCTCTCGCCAGCGGAACAGGCGAACGCGGAATTGATGCGGGCATCATTGATTCCGGATACGTTCCAGAACGAGATAATCGCGAGGATGCCGGAAATCCTGAGGTTGAATGATGCGCAGTACACCACGGCATTGGAGAGGCTTGAAATCCTGACAGGCCTCGGCCAGACCCCCGCACTGGCAGTCCTGAAGCTGGTGACGGACAGGCCGGACGTGCTCACCATGCCGGATGCGGGGTTCAACCTGCTTTTGGCCAGGATAGAGCAGCGTGCCGATATCATCAACAGGCTGACCGGCGGCGACCAGAGAATCATGTCGGCGAGGGGGCTCAACTATTTCGACGACAGCGGCGTCCTGTTCCTGGACATAGCCGAGATAACGAGGAGGGGCAACCTGCCGCTTCCGAACCCGCCCCCCGCCCCGGTTCCAACCGCAAGGGAGCCGCCTCAGGGTACGCTCAACCGGAGGTTCAGCACCTTGGATGTGAAGAGGATTTTCGAGCACATGGGATACGTGTTCGTCGGAAGGACCGGGGAGAACATCATGAGGCACCCCGACGGGCGGACTGCGTCCATTCCTGAAGCGCGCGAAGTGGCGGGCGGCACGCTAAACAGCGTCCTGCAGAACAACGGGATCACCAGGAGGCAGTTCTTCGAGGCGGCAAGGGACGCCGGGGTCATCACGAGGCAGGTCGCGCGGCAGGTCTTGGGAGAGTGAAACGGGAGTGACGCTTATGGAAGACGACAAGGAGATAGTGAAGGTCGAGGGATTCAACGTGAAGGTCTGGAAGGAGGATGGGACGTTCATCGCCGAGGTCCAGGAACTCCCCGGATGCGTGAACGAAGGCAAGTCCAAGGAGGAGGTCCTCGGCAAGATACAAAAAACGATTGTCGCTTATGTATCATCGATGGCTGGCGACCTCCCGAAAAAACCCCCGGCCAAGCCGGGCGGCAAAGGCGGGCCGAAGAAGAGGGTATTGAACTGAACGCGAGGGCCGGGAAAAATAGCATTCGGATAGAAAGGAAATTTCATTTTTTCTCTGCGGGCGGGACATTGGCGCGCCCGATTGTAGGCGCTTCCGGAACGGCCGGTCCGGCGAACCGCAGGGAGCCGTCGTATATCGCAACGAGCCCGCCCTTCCTGGCATCCTCGCTCGACGCGCCGGCCTCTGCCGACCTTATCGCGCTCTTGACCGCGCCCCAGTCCAGCTCCGGGGGGGTGTTGTGGTAGCAGACAATCCGCTGGCGAACTATTATCCTGCGCTCCGGGTCGGCAAGGACGAAATAGACCGTCCCCGCACGCTCGTGAAGGCCGAGCCCGTATGACATGCCGGAAACGTCCGGCGACGCCCCCATCGCAAGGGACATGAGGATGTTGCTGATGGAGAAATTCGCGTCGGATGAATAGTATTGCGACGAGCCGCCCGTGCTTTCGTAGAGCATGGCAGGCATGGAGAGCTTGCTTTCCAGCTCCGAGTCCCAGCCACGTGCGAGCCCTTTCAGCCTTTTGATGACGTCGGCCGATGATACGCGCCTGTAATTATCCATGATAGCCACCGGGGATACGGCCTTTGCGAACGGCCTTTTTGCAGATTCCGCGCCGGTTTTCGCTGGACCAGATGATGAGGCTCTTGCCATGATGTGATTTGCCAGGAAATGTTTTAAAGCCGGATTGTCCGGATGCTGTTTTCCTTGTTCACGACGAAATCGAACGCTTCGCCGCCGGATTCGCGCTCCCGGACCGCCCCGAGCGCGTCGCGGACGGACCTGATGAACGAGTCCCATGAGGCATTTTCGGAAAACGCCCCGGAGATGGAATCACAGACGATTATTTTCCTCCTGCGGTCGAGGAGGGTGCAGAATACGCTGCTCCCGTGCTCGCTTACATGGATGCCGTACTCGGGCAGGGCGCTAGGCATCGGCTCTCCGGCCATGAGCGAGCCGAAGACCCTGCCGATGCCTTTTGCGGCATCGGACGAGACGGACGTGGCATCGCCGACCAGGTAGAGGGCATCAGGCATGGCCAATACGTCTGATAGCTCCTTCGGGGCGGACGCCAGTCCCGCCCAGCATGTCCAGCACCTCGGCTTTCGCCACCTTGAAAGAATCTTCGGCCATAATGCCGCCGCCGCGGAATTTGCCCGCCTTGGCCTTGCGTGCGCGGGTTATCGGGATGACGACGCCTGCTTTTTCGCTCATGGATACATCGAAGGTTCAAACTTCTTTAAAATTAATGTGCCTCCGGGCGCTGCCCGGCTGGCGGCCCATTTAAACCAGATATAGTAATAAATTACAACAAAAATTCGTTTTTTTGCCAAAAAAAGCGCACTAAATGTTCTGAAAAAACACCACTTGACTCCAACTTTACGCACAGTCTGGGCAACATTTATATACATTATGGAACTAACCTATTATGGTTCATGCTCGTTTTGAAGTGCATGGGAGGATAACTGGTCGCCTTGCCAGCGGAGCGATCCGCTGGCCTAATTTTATTCACTTCAAAAATTATTTTTCACTCCAGTGTTACCCATAGATAGGATTTAAACCCGCACGCCCCGAGGCGTTACATATGATAGAAATCGATGGCTCTTACGGCGAGGGCGGTTGGTTTGAACGGCGGCCCGTTCAAAGCCCACCCTCGCCATCAGGTGCTTCCAATGATTGAGATAGACGGCTCTTACGGCGAGGGTGGCGGGCAAATCATCCGCACCTCGCTCACTCTCTCGGCGATAACGCAGAAGCCGATACGAATCACCGGCATCCGCGCGAACCGCCCGAATCCGGGCCTGCAGCCCCAGCACCTCACGGCGTGCAAGGCCGTGAGGAACGTATGCCGGGGAACGCTCGGCGGGGCGGAGATAGGCGGCAGGGAGCTGACATTCGAGCCCGGGCCGATTGTCGGGGGGAAATACGAATTCGACATCGGGACGGCCGGCTCCGTGACGCTCGTGGCACAGGCCCTTCTCCCGATACTCCTTGGGGCGGCAAAGGAGAGCGAACTGAGGATAATCGGGGGCACGCACGTCATGAAATCGCCCGGTTACGACTATTTCGAGAACGTCTTCGTTCCTGCGGTGGGGCGCTTCGGCGCCGATGTCGATTGCCGGATGCTGAAGGCGGGGTATTATCCGAGGGGCGGGGGGGAAATCGAGGTGAAAATCAGGCCGTCCCGCCTTCATGGCAACGTCCTCTGGCCCAGCGGGGATGAGGAAGCGCAGGTCCTGATAAGGCTTTCCGGCCTCCCGCCGGCAATAGCGGTCCGCGAGAAGAAGATTTTCGTCCAGAATGGCATCGAGCGCATCCGCGTGCGCCAGGACGAATCACTGTCGCTTGGCAACGCGGTGACCGCATGGCGGGGATGCAGGGGCGCATACGCCCTCGGCGAGAAGGGGAAGCGCGCGGAGGCCGTGGCGCAGGAGACGTACGACGCGCTGAAGGCCGAGGACGGGGATGTCGACATGCACCTTGCCGACCAGCTCCTGCTTTATTCGGTCCTTGCGGATGGGCCGACAAGCTACTGCACGAGCGCCATCAGCGAGCATCTCCGGACAAACGCCTATGTGATATCCAAGTTCCTGGACAGGAAGCCCGTTCTCACGGGCTCCCGCGTGGATGTCGGATGAATTGCCTATATTTATAATCATTTTGTTATATATTTTGTAACAATGAAAACCGCCAGAACCAGGTATATCTGCTGGGATTTGGACGAAACCCTGGGTTTCTTCCGCCCGGGAAAAAAATCCGAATTCATGAAAGGCCTGCCCTCGCTGCTGGAGGAGCTCCAGAAGAGGGGGGTCAGGAACCTGATTACGACGGCGTCGCCCTCATTATACGCAACGCTGGCGCTGAAGAGGACGGGGACGGGCCATCTTTTCGACGCGGTATTCGGATGCGAGACGGTCTGCCCGGACAACAGGTACAAGAGATACGGGCCGGTGGCCGACTCGCTCGGCATTCGCAGGCATGATGCCATCGACAGGATGCTTGTGGTGGGCAATGCGGACAGGGATTCTTCGGCCGACCTCGACCTCGTGACGGTCATCTACCCTGATGCTATAAAGAACGATGCATCGGTCGTGGCGGCCGTGCTCGGAAGGCTCATGGAACACGATTCATGGTGGTATGGCTTCGAAATGATGCTAAACGGAGTGAGCGCGCCCCGCAACAACGGCATTTTCGAAGGCGGGGAACTCCATATCGAGGATGTCCTGGTTTCCGTCGGCCGTGTCGGGGAAAACGACTTCATGCACAAGAACGAGATGCTTGTTCTCGTGACCAGGGCGGGCGTCCACAGGCGCGCCGATATCGCATGCAAAGAAGAGCCCTTCGAAGTGCGGGAGCGGGAAGTCGAGGCTGCCCTTGCGGGCGCGGTCGCAGCAGTCTAGGAAAATCAGGACTTCTGGGCTTCGGTCACCGAGATAACGGTCCCGTTCCGGTGGACGTCCACGAGATAGTATGAGAGCGCGCCCGGGGCGTCCCATCTCACGAGCCAGGATTCCTTGTCGACCTTCTCAGCGACGCTCGGCACTGCCGCGTCGTTCGAGTTGATGTAGGTATTGACCGCGCCCGTCCCGGGGAACGTGTGCGAGGCGATTATCGCCTCCTCAGCGAACGCGATTGTGCAGATGCCCTCGGTGCAGACGCTGCAGCCGCTTGTAATGACCTCGGCCGGCTGCGGGATGAAGTTCTGGGCCGGATAGTTGTAGAATATGTGCGAGCGCTCGGGGCATGGCGAATCCGGGTTTTCGGTGACCTTTGCCTTGACCTCGAAATAATGCGCCCCGTAGGGGTTCGTCTTCTGGATTATCGTCATTATGGATAAGTCCGCCCCGGGATACTTGTTCCCGAGGTCTTCCATGACGAACTTGCTGGCATCGGCCTCGACCACGTTGACCTGGAAGAACTCGATGAGCTTGATGAGCACTGCTATTATCAGTATGAGCCCGATTATGAGCAGAAGCTCCCGCTTTATCGCCATGAACCCTACACCCGCTCAAGCTTTTTATTACTTGCCTTCTCCGAGCGAAACGATGGCCTGGGCGATGTCCCCGCCGCTTTTTTCGAGCGCGGCCTTGGCATCGGCTTCCGAACAGCCCGTCTGCTCCATGACCATCTTGATGTCGTCGGATGAGGATTTCTCCTCGACGCGGATGTTGCCGGCTATCTGGAACGACGCCTGGCCCTGCATGGTGATTTTCGTCACCTGGGGCTGCTCGACGACTATGGTGGAACCGGACGACGTCTCGATTGTGACCTTCGTCGCTTCGATTTCCTCGCTCCGGATGCCCATCTGCTTCATTAGCGCCTGCATCTTCTTCGGGTCCATGCCGCCGGGAATCATAAGTATTACCTCGATTGGACAGTATAAGAAGGATAAGGAAAAGAGAGGGGCATCGCCCCGATACGGATATTTTCATCCGGAGAATAACAGGATGAAGTTTGATGAAACTTTAACCAGGGTCAAACCGAGGTAAAGTTTCATTTGAAGACTTCGCCGCGCTCGGACTTGCGGATCTCGACGCGCCTCATCTTCGTTATCGTCTTCAGCCTGCTGAAAATCTTCGACGAGAAGCGTCCGTAGATGACGTCCTGTATCACTTCGTCGAAGTTCTTCTCGGTTATTCCCTTGCGCGTCTCGTCCACGAGGAGGTTGCGGAGGTTCCTCCGCGTGTTCTCGCTGACGCGCGCGCCCGTGACCGCGATTATCTTGAGGCGGAGGGTCTCGTTGTCCTTGGTCTTCTCGTCCACGACCTGGTGGATGAGCGACTTGCCGCGCCTGGCGAACGTCCTGATGAACGAGGGCGCGATGTCGTGGCCGAGGAGCATGGTGTTGGCGTCGTTGCCGTTGACGTCCTTAATCCTGAAGCGCAGGGTGGTGAACATCGCCATCTGGGATGCGCCGCCCATGCCGAGCTCCATGAGGCTGGCCTTCACGATGCGGTTCGGGAGCCTCTTGTCGTCCGATGCGACGACTTCGCAGAGCTCCTTGAACTCGAACATCGACGGTGCCTTCACCGAGTACCATTTCTTCGCTTTCCATTTGTCTACAGTCTTGACTTTCTTGCCTGCTATAGAATCACCATCACTTTACGAGCAATGACGCCTTCTCGCGGTTGTATCTCCAACCCGGCGGAAGCATCCCTTTGGATGAGTAGTATTTCACGAGCCTCTGTATCTTGGACTCCACATGGCCCAGCTTGACCAGGTTGTGGGTGTCGTTCTTCGAGGCCTTCAGGTGCCCGGTCACGCGGACCGCCTTCTTGATGAGGTTGAGGAGGTCTTCCGGGTATTCGCCGAGAGCCTTCTCCTTGGCGAGGTATGCCCTGAGAGACATGCCGAGCTGGGAGCGGAGGTTCGCGACGCCGTGCTGGTCGCGGAGGACCAGGCCGATTTTCGCCGGCGGCACGCCTTCGCGGGCCATCTTGAGGATGATGTCCTCTATCTCTGCCTTCTTGGCAGCCGTCCATTCCGGAACGTCGGTCGTCTTCGGCCTCTTGGTCCCGGCCTTTCCTTTCTTCTTTGAATGCAATCTTGCCATAGTTATTCCTCGCGTTTATACGTCGAGAACTCTAAGGTTCTAGACTTTTGGAGAATTCTAGAAGAGATTTATATCTATGTGAGATGTTGTTTTTTAAAAGTATGTTTTCCGCGAACGTCTGAGGATAACCCCGCGGCACGAAGATGGGGTCGTACCCGAATCCGCCCGCCCCGCGCGCCCCCTCCGCTATCGCCCCGTCGCAGCGCCCCTTGAACACGCGGACCGACTTGCCGTCGTGGTATGCGATGCATGCCTCGAAGTACGCCGAGCGGCCGCCGGCATCCGCCATCAGCTTCAGGATGCCGCCATTCCCCAGCTTCTTCTGCACCCAGGCCGAGTATGTCCCGGGAAAGCCCATCAGCGCGCTGATGAAAAGGCCCGTGTCCTCGGTGTATACGGGCTTCCCGCATTTTTCGAAGGCGGCTTTCACCGCGTCGACGGCTATCTCCTCCAGGCTGTCCGAGCGGAGCTCGCGGTGCTGGAATGGCAGGTGCTTCAGCTTAGTGCTTCCCGCCCTCGTGGAAAAGAACGACGACGCTTCTTCGAACTTATGAGCATTCGATGTCGCGAAAAGGATTTCCAACCATAACACCCTCATTTTTTTCCGCAGTCAAGGATAAAAACGGGCGTTTTGCCCCGGTTGGTTTCCTGTTTGAAGCAAATGAACATATATTTAAAAATATATGGAATAAATAAACCGATAGTGAAAAGATAATGGAAGAAAAACTCGATGGGAAGGACTTTGCGCTGATTGAGGAGCTCCGGAAGGATTCGAAGCTCTCCGAGCAGAAATTGGCAAGGAAGACCAGTATACCCATGACAACGGTGCACAACCGTCTGAGGAAGCTGCGCGGGCTTGGCGTGATTACCGGATACACGATCCGGCTGGACCATGCCAAGCTCGGCAGGCCTCTGATTGCGTATGTCCTTCTCAAGGCGGCTCCCGGAACGGACCAGAAACGCCTGCTGATGCAGATAGCATCCATGCCGCTCGTCTGCGAGGCGGCGATTGTGGCGGGGAGCGAATTCGACATCGTGCTGAAGGCAAGAGCCCCGGCCCTGAAAGACCTCAACGGCATGGTCGTCGACGGGTTGAGGGGGCACAAGGGGATTGCCGATTCGAGGATGATGATAAGCTACGAGCGCATCGACAATGAATGATACTGGAGAGGCGGTCATGATGAAGAAGGAAAAGGACGCAAAACCACAAGAAGACAGGCAACAGGTCAAGATAGAGACGGTGAGGCATAAGCCGGAAGGAACAGCCCCAAAAACTGGCATCGAATGCACCCGCGCCGGGCGCGGCGGAACCGGGAGCGGGCGCGGAGCCGCCGAAGCCGCCGGACCCGGCCCAGCAGGAGATGGCAGCGCTCCTCAAAGAGATAGACGCGGCCATGTTCTCGGTCCGGTTCTACCCCGTTGCGGTGAACGAGCAGGCGAAGGAAGAGGCGCTCGCGAAGCTCGAGGGGATTTACTCCAAGGGGAGCGAGACCGTCCGGCAGATGCTGATGTACATGATACACGAGTATCTCGCGACTAGCGTCGACCTGAAGACCATCCACACGCTCGAATATTTCAAGATGAAGAATCCTGGGACCGATTCGGCCCAGCAGAGGATGAACGTCTACCGCGCGATATTCAACTACAACACTTCGCTGGAGGGCCTCATCGAGTTCGTCAAGCTCCTCGGGAGGCTCCGGGGGAGCGACGATGCCGTGAAGCTGCTGACATACCACTACTCGCACCTCTGCTTCATCGAGAACGAGGCGAGCCACGTTATCCGCGCGGCCATCCTGGATTCGCTCGGGAAGGCGGAATCGAGGTATGCCCTGCGCGCGCTGCTCGACTATGCGGAATACACCGACAACGAGCGCTCGTTCGGCAGGATAGTCAGCGCCCTCATCGAATGGGAGGAGAAGCTCGACTCGCTCAAGATGCCGGAGAAGGAGAAGCACGAGGTAAAGGAGAAGCTCAAGAAAATCGTCACGAGCGAGTTCGGGGGCTCGCACTATGGCTAAGGGCATCCGGCATCCGGCGCCCGGCATCCCCAGGATAATCAAGCTGAAGGACGGCAGGATTGCGGCAATCGGCTTCCTCTCCGCCAGGGATAGCGCACGCGAGCTCCAGTCGTTCATCAATGCATTCGTCCGGGAAGGCTCGTTCCTGCTTTACGACAGGAAAACCAGCCTCAAGGACGAGATGAAATGGAAGAAGGCCAAGCTCGCGGATTATAGGAAAGGAAACGGGCAGGTGCTGGTCGCCCGCGTCGATGGGAAGATAGCCGGCACGAGCGATGCGAGGCGGGAACCGTTCAAGGGAAGGGAGAATGTCTGCCTCGGTATTGCGATTGGTTCGGGATATCGCGGCATAGGGCTCGGCGAGACGCTTCTGCGGCTCAACATCGAAACCGTCAGGAAGCGCCAGAAGCCGAAAAACATCTACTTATCCGTCCAATCCCCGAACCTCCCGGCCCGCGCGCTATACCGCAAGCTCGGCTTCAGGGAGTTCGCGGTATTCCCGAAATGGCTGAAGCAGGACGGGAAATACGTCGACCACATCTTCATGAAGCTGGAGCGATAAAAAAACACGCGCGCGGTTCGTTATTCAATCTACAATCGGCGCTAATTGACATGCGTGAACTCGAGCTGCGTCCTGCACTGCGAGTCTTCCTGGAAGTAGCCCTGGATGAACAGCTTGAAGTATCCGAGAATCGGTATGCGGCCGATGACCTTCCCGCGCAGGTTCTCCTGGGGGACCGGGCGGTTGTACATGCCCGTCCCGTAATCATACGCCTGCAAATCGAGGAGCGGGTTGTTGTCGCCGCGCGTCAGGTAGTAGTATTTCCCGTCCACGCCAATCCGGAACAGCGCACGGTGCACGATGTCGCCCACGCGCGAGTAGAAGTCGCCCGCCGGGGGCTGGTACACGACGATGTCGTTCGAGAAGTTCGCCAGGTAATCCGTGCCCTTGAACGTGACGGTTTTCAGGCACGGCATGTAAGCCGAGCTTCCGTTCGAGAAGGAGAACGGGCAGCGTTCGTATTTGTAGGTGAACGCGCCCTTCTTTTCGACGAATGATGCGGGCGTGCGGATGAATTCCTGGCACATCGGCGTCTTCGAGTTCGCCGAGCAGTACGGGAAGAGCGAGCCGTCCATCGAGACGTTGCCGCCGGGATATGAGACATATGCCCGCTCATTCAGCGAGTCGAGCTCGGCCTGCGTCATTTCGATGCCGTACGCCTGGACCGGCGCGCCCTGCACGATGACGAAATCCCCGCGCTGGAGGTTGGGGAGCATGCTGCAGGAGACCACCGCGGAAATCGGCGAGCTGGTGTTGAGCAGGAACGATGCGCCGAACCATATGCAGAGCGCGACTATGAGCGCGATTGCCGTATCGAGCGCCTCGTGCTTCCACCCGTGCTTCTGTGCGCCTTCCTTGACTTCGAGCGTGACGAAATAGCCGATTTCAAGCGCCACGAGTATCGCGAAAAGGAGGGGGAGGAAATTAAGGGAGCTCTTCGGGTCCCCGAACAGCGCGTTCGTAATAAGTGCGAGGGCGAGCGTGCCTGCGAGGACGAGCGCCTGAACGGGCGTCTTCCGGAGGCTCTCGCGGATTTCCACAATCATCATTTCACGATGTCCCGGAACTGCGCCTTGAACTCGGTGACCTCTTTCTTGATTTCGTCCAGCTTCTCGAGGACGAGCTTCCCCGGCTCGCCCTTCTTGGTCCGGATGTAGATTTTCGGCTCCCCGACAATCGGGTGCTCGACCTTGAACGAAGCGAATTCGACGTCCTTGTCCTCTCCGAGCTTCTCAGCGAGCAGCTGGGCGAGCGACTGGTCCGCTCCCCGGAGTTCCATTTCAAGCACGTTCTTTTCGTTTGTGAGTATCTTCACGTCCATTCAAATCCCTCCGAAACGATAATTTGCCAATTGGCAGGATTGCTAGTATGCCCCTTCCCTTCCGCCCGGTCCCGGCCTCCTGCCGAAGCTCCTGCGCGGCCCGGCGCCCCTTTCGCGCCCCCTGAAACGGTCGCCTCCGCCCCCGCGGAACTCCCTTCTCGGGAAGCGCTCGCGGGGCTCTTCCGGCGGCGGGGTTTCTCCCTCTTTCAGCGGCAGTTTCCGCCTTTCCTTCCAGAAGCACTTCGGGCAGATGAAGATGCGCTCCTTCTCGCCCATCCTGCTCCTGCATTTGGGGCAGAATGCGCTAAGGACGCCGCAGTCGCCCGGGAACATGCTTATCTCGTATCCGGTCCTCTCGACCTTCTGGATTTTCGCCTTGATGATGTCGCCTATCTTGACCTCGTCGCGCAAATCCCGCACATAGCCGCTCCTTATCGCGGTCACTGGAAGGACGGCCTCGAACTCGACGCCCCTTGCGCCGCCTTCGGCCTCCTCGGCGCTGATGCAGCCGGCGATGGCCTTGTTCGGGCTCGCCTTGATTATCACGCAGTACGCGCTCATGCCTATGACGGGCTGCTTGAGGGTGCGCCCCTTGCGCCTGACCTCGGCCTTTCCGGGAACGCTCGCGTCCTCGCCGACTCCTGCGGAGTAGACCTCATCCTTTTCCGAATACGTGTTCTCGCCCGGCTCGGCCTCTTCGGCGCTCGAGAGGTGGTCTCCAGGCAGGACTAGCTTCTTTTCCATGAAAATGCCTCTGGCATGTCAAATAGGATTTACTATTGAAAAGGAAGAGTTTTTAAAGATGAATAATGCGTTTCTCTTCTTATAGAGGGCATTTGATGAAACGGCCGATTCTGGTCCTTTGCATAGACCGCGACAACGACCTGTTCGAGAAGGGGAAGGTCAGCGGGCCCCTTGTCGGGCGGGAAAGGAACCTCCAGGGGGCGATAGCCCTTTCGCTGGCAGACCCCGAGGACCCGGACTCGAACGCGGTGTTCTACGCCATCAAGATTTACGACCAGATGCGGGCCGAGAACTACAATGTCGAGGTGGTGACGCTGACCGGCGACAAGAAGCTGGGCTACCGCGCCGACAAGGAAATCAGCTCGCAGCTCGACAAGATAATAACCGAGCTGAACCCGGCCTCGTGCGTGCTCATCTCGGACGGCGCGTCCGACGAGGAGATTCTTCCGATAATCAAGTCGCGCCTGAAGGTGGACTCGACGAAAATCGTGTTCATCAAGCAGGCCAAGGAGCTTGAAAAGACGTATTTCGTAATACTCGAGAAGCTGCGCGACCCGCATTTCGCCAAGACGATAATCGGGATTCCGGCCCTCCTTCTCCTCCTCACCGCCATCTCCATATACCTGGGGATGGGATGGATGCCGATAGTCGCTGTCGTCGCCGTCTACGCGCTGCTGCGCGTCTACGGGGTGGAGGACTGGGCAATGGACGTCTTCCGGGACTTCCGCTTCTCGTTCGAGCGCACGAGCTGGATAGGGTACATCGGCGGCGCGACCGTGTTCATGATAGGCGTCTTCGTCGGCTACCAGACCCTGCAGAAGGGGATTGCGCTCGGCCTGCCTAACGACAAGCTGATGGCCCTCGTCGTGGGAAGCGTGAGCTGGATAGCGTTCACCGCCATATTGCTGATTCTCGTGGGCAAGATCATCGACTCGCTCATGGAGAAGAAGAAATACAGGATAACGAAGTACATGATGTATTCGGCCGCGCTCGCGCTCTCGACGCTCGTCATCCTCGTCGGAACCAGCTGGATAGCCAACCTGAACGAGCCGTACGTCGATTTCGGGACGTTCCTCTTCACCATCGCCTTCTCCCTCGTGCTGGGCTACATCGCGACGTATGTCGTCAACTGGTACCGCAAGGAAGTGCTCACGGAGATGAAAATCGAGGGCAAGGAGGCCATCTCAGAGCGGGGCACTTACCTCGGCAAGATAGTCGGCATCGACGCCAGGCACGGCAAGATAATCATCCAGACGATTTTCGAGAAAAGGTACTCGCTCCCGATGTCCGCGGTGAGTTCCGTCGAAGAGAACGTGGTATTGAAATCCGGGGAATGAGGAAAATGGATGCTGGGAAACGGACGATGGCATGGAAAGTCGCGAGGGTGGCATCAGCGCTTTTCGCGCTGGCCGCAATCGGCGCCCTCATCATGCCCGAGGCATGGATATTCTTCACCAAAACGGCCGTCCAGGGCGATGTCTGGCCTTTCTCCGGCGCGTTCGGCTGCTACCCCGAGAAGGAGCCGTGCTGCCTCGAAGGCTACAATATGACCGCGACAACGGACAAGTGGGCCCATGCCAGCCCGCCCGTCATCTGCAGGTATTACCGCTACCCGGTGAAAGAGTATCTCATCATGCTGACGATTGTGTCGCTCGTCGTGGCCGTGGTCGCATACGCATCCCACAAGCACGCCCCGCAGGATGAAGGGAAGCCGAAGGTCAGTCCGCCTGCGTCTTCATCTTCCTGAGCAGCTCGTTTTTGGCCTTGGAGTCCTTGAGCGCGTGGGAGAGGACTTCGGATATGCTCGTGACCTTGATGATTTCTATCAGCTTCGCCCTTTCCTTGGGCAGGTAGACGTCCTGGCCGTTGGCCTGCGGGATGAGGACCTTCTTTATGCCCGAATCTATCGCGGCCTCGATTTTCCCGTTAATGCCGCCGACGGGAAGCACCCTGCCCCGCACATCGAGCGAGCCGGTCATGGCTATATCCTGCCTGACCGGAATGTCGGAGATTGCGGAAATCACGGCGACCGCGGTGGAAATCGACGCGCTGTCGCCCTCGACGCCCTCGTATGTCTGGAGGAACTGGATGTGCAAATCGGTGCGGGCGATGGCCGTGCCGATGTATTTCTTGAATATTGCCGACACGTTGTCCACGGCCTCCTTGGCGATGACGCCGAGCTTCCCCGTCGCAATCACCCGGCCTTCGGAACGCGACGCCGCAGGCGTGGCCTCGGCCACAATCGGGAGGACCAGCCCGGCCCGCGAGTCGCCGAGGACCGCAAGGCCGTTCACGCGGCCGACTTCGGCGCCGCTAGTCACTATGGTCTGGTATTCCCTCTTGTGCTCTATCATCTTGGCCCCGAGCTGGCTCTCGATGGACTTGAATATCTTGCCTGCTTCCAGCACTTCCTGCTTGGTCACGAGCGGGATGCCCTTCTCGCGGGCGATGTCGCCCGCCGCGCGCACCAGGCCGCCGAGCTCGCGCAGGTTCAATGTGAACCGCTTGCGCCTGCCGGACATCCTGCGCGCCTCCTCTATGATTTCGGAGACTGCATCCGCGCTGAAATGCGGGATTTTGCCGTCGCGAACGACCTCCTGGGCTATGAAGCGGACGAGGTTCTCCTCGTTTTCCGGCGTGTCCTCCATCGTGTCTTCCACGTAGACCTCGTAGCCGCCGCCCCTGATTCTGGAACGGAGCGCGGGGTGGATGTGCGCCATGTCGGGCAGGTTCCCAGCCGCGACGAGGACGAAATCGGTCGGCACGGGCTGCGTCTTCACGAGCGCGCCGGAGCTCATCTCGCTTTGCCCTGTTATCGGGTATTTCTTTTCCTGCATCGCCGTGAGTATCTCCTGCTGCCAGTTGAGCTTCATCGACGCGACCTCGTCGATGAACAGCACGCCCTTGTTGGCCTGGTGGATGGCGCCCGCTTCGACGCGCAGGTGCGCCGGGGTTCCCAGCCCGCCCGATTGAAGCGGGTCGTGCTTGATGTCGCCGAGCAACGAGCCTGCGCGCGAGCCCGTCGCGTCTATGAACGGGGCGGCCGTGCGCTCGGTGTTGTCCACGATGAGCTTCGGGGTCGACTGCTCGGTTATCATCAGGCGCTTCCCGAGGCCGGCGGTCGCGTTGGATATGATGAACAGGAGGCCGAGGCCGAGCACGGTCACGACCGCGAGCATCTTGACATTCTCCGGGATTTCCGTGGCGAGGACCACCGCGAGTATCACGATGCCCGCAAGGGCGATGATGATTGTGGACGAGGGGCCCTTTGAGGCCGCCTCTTCGCGGGGCTTCTGGTATTGCGATATGCGCCTTCCGAGGCCCGCGGCAAGCTGCTTGCGCAACGCCGCCGCTGCAGTGGCATGCAGGATTGGCTTGTCGGCCTTTTCGGGTTCCTTTGCGGCAGCCGGGCCTTTCCTGATGCGCTCGAGTTCCTTGGGGGAAAAGAAACGCTCCAGCTTGTTCTTCCGGATGTATTCGAAGTCCGGGCGGGTCTTCAGTATCCGGACCATCGGCTGGTTCTCGTTGTTCGGGTTGGGATAGACGAGGACGTCCTCGAGCTCCGCGCCCTCCATGAGCTCGGCCATCGCCTGGGCCATCATGCTTTTCCCGGTTCCGGGGGGGCCGATGAGCAGGACGTTGCGCTTCTGCCTCGCCGCCTTCTTGATGATGTCGACGGCCTTCTCCTGCCCGATTATCTGGTCAATCATCCGCTCCGGGACCTTGACCTCTGACGTGGATTTGATTTTCATCGCAGAATCACTCTAGGGATATTGGGCGCGCTGGGGATATAAATTCCTTTCTGAGCCCCGCATCCCGCAGGACGAAAAGGTTCATGATACTACGCGGACGCCGGAAAACGCCATCCGGGGGGCAATCAGCGAGCCGAACGTCTGCTGGGCCCTCTCCGCCCCTTCCACGGACGAGAGCATGTCGAACACGTTGCCGCTGAGCATGAAGCCCTTTATCGGCTTCTTCTCGCCCTTGTCAACGAGATAGCCCGCGCTCACCTCGAGCCCGATGTCCCCGGTGGTCGGGTTGGCGGTGTGCGAGCCGTGGGCCGAGCGGATTTCCAGGTGCCTGCCTATTTGCGCCGATGTCGTCCCAGTCCCCGGGGGCGACCACGATGTTCGACGCGCCGATTCCGGGCGGCGAGTCGTACGAGCCCCGCGCGCAGGAGCCTGATTCCCGCACGTTACGCGAGGGCGGCGGTCTCGCGGTCGTAGAGGAATGATTTCACCTCGCCGTTTTCGATGAGCGCGCGCCGCACGGACGGCGTCCCTTCGTCGTCGAACGGCCTTGCGTTGACCCCCGGTGCGAGGGCGTCGTCGAAGATGCTGAGCTTTTCCGAGAAGCGGCGGCCTTTTCCCCGCGAGCAGCGTGATTCCGCGCCTCTTCCAGTCCCCGGAAAGGGACGGAAGCAGCGTGTCGATCAGGTTCTCCAGCGCCTCGGGTCCCATGACAATCGTGTATGTCCCGCTTTCAGGCTTGCCGGCCTTGCGCATGGAGGATGCCATCTCGGCCGCGTAGCGCCCGAATTGCGCCACGTCCTTCGGGACATGGTGCATCGATGCGTAGTGGAAGCCGAAGCCGTCGTCGTGCATGCATTCGACGTACATGGAGAAGACCGTCTTGGCATACGAGCCCGAGAAGCCCTCGCTGTTTTCCAGATGCATGTCCGCGCGTTCGAACGAGCTGATTATCCGGGGCTTGCCCCCTTGCGATGATGCCGCGTCCCTCGCGGATTCGACCAGCCCGCGCAGGGGTCCTGCATCATCCGTGCTTGCCGAGGAATCGAGGATTTCCATCACCCGATAATCCGCCTTCGGGGCGAAACTGAAGCCGCTCCGGACCGAAAAGCGCGAGAGGGATTTGGCCCGCTCCAGGGCGCTTGGGATTTCGGATTCGTGCTGGCAGTGCCCGAAGCCGATGCGCCCGTCTTCGAGCACGCGCACGGCGAATCCGGTTGAGGAATCCGACTCCTTCGTCTTCAGCTCGCCGCCGCTGTATGACAGCCGGATGGCGCTGGAGTCGAAGCGGAATATCTCGTTAGCGGACATAAGGGGTTTTAATCTTCGCTGGGCATTTTAAACACATGAGGACATTCGTCGCCGTCCCGGTCCCGGAGGACATCCGGTTCAGGGTGGCGGAGCTCGGGAAGGAGATTGCCGGGGAGGGAATCATCCCCGTGAAGCCGCAGAACATGCACCTCACCCTCAGGTTCATCGGGGAAACGCCGGACGGGGAACTTGAATCGATTAAAAAGATCCTCGGTGCCGTGCGGTTCAGCCCTTTTTCCTGCGCCATGCGGGGCGTGGGCGTCTTCCCCAGCGAAAGTTTCGTCCGCGTCGTATGGGCAGGTTGCGATAGCGGCGGGGCCCTTGAAAAACTCGCAGATGGTGTCATCGGCTCGCTGCGGGGCTACGGCGGGGATGAAAAGTTCTCCGCGCACCTGACAATCGCCCGGGTGAAAAGGAAGTTGGACGTGCGCCCGTTCCTGCAAAGGCACGCTGGCGAGGAATTCGGCACGTTCGAAGCGAAGGAATTCCGCCTGGTGAGGAGCGACCTCGGTCCCGGCGGGCCGGAATACTCCACGCTCGCGGAATTCGGGGCGGATGCTTCGGATGCTTGAATTCCTTCCGGCTATCGGCTCGCTTCTCGCGTACGGCTCGGTGGGCACGGCCTCCAAGTCCGCGATAAGCAATATCGGCAGGCACAGGGCGGTCGCGTATTCATACGTCGTGCTGGTATGCCTGCTCGCAATCGGCGCAATCATCATCGGCTCGGCCTTCTCATTCCCGCAGGAGCTCCTTCCCGCGTTCGCTCTCCAGATTTCGATAGGAGCGCTCGGCTCGATTTCCGAGTACAAGGCCCTCCACCACGGCAAGGCGAGCGTGATAGTCCCGGTAGGCAGGATAAGCAGCGTCCTCGTCCTCGCGGCGAGCATCGCGTTCCTTTCCGAAACGCCGGGCGTCTTCCAAATCACCGGCGCGCTTATTATCGTCTGCGCCGCGCTCATCGTGGCCAGGGACGAGGGCGGGAAGGCCCGCATGGAGCCGTGGATGCCATACCTCGCGCTTTCCATCCTCTGCCGGGCATATTATTACACGTCAATCAAGAATTTCGTCTCCGCCCTCGGGCCGTTCCAGGCCAGCCTTTTCCTCGAATGCGGGATTGCGGCATTCATCATCTCCTTCCACCTTCTCCGGGGCAAGGACCTCTCGTTGCCGAAGCCCGCGGGCCTCGCCGCGCCCGCGATTGCGGCCGGTTACCTGCTGTTTTTCGGTTCGCTGCTTTACAGCCTTTCCGTCGGGAGCATAGGCGCGGGGATGACGTCGGCGATATACGCCGGCACGCCGATAGTGAACACGGCGCTCGCCTATTTCGTGCTTGGCGAGAAGCTGGATAAGATGAAATACGCGGCTATAGCCCTGATGGTGCTAGGGCTGATGATGATATTCGTTTGATGCGCGGAAAAAGCAGGGGGGAAAGAAAAATAAAACGGAAAATCAGGGAAAATAGATTGCGGAGGCATGGAAAAAAGATGCCCCGCTTTTTCGGACGCCTCATTTCTTAGCCGCGCGCCCCCTCCAGATGAATATCGCCACTGCCAGCAGCAGGAGGAGCAGGATGCCGAACATGATGGGCATCATATCCGTGCTTGCGGCCGTCGGCGACCCGGTTTCGTCGCTGGCTCTCGGCATGGAATTGATTTCGATTATCCTTACTGCGCGGCCGTCCTTGAGAAGGGCGACCAGGTATTTGCCCTGCTGGCTGAGCGGAAGGCTGAAACTGCCGTTCGCATCGGTGAGGCCGGAGGAGTTCTTGCCCGCCGGGTCGGTGATGACAAAATCGCAGTTCGCGCAGGGCAGGCCGTTCTCGGTGGCGCCGCACACCTCGGTCGTCCCGACCACCCCTGAAGGCGGGCATGCGACCTCGCTGAGGATGCACTTGTTCCCGATGCATTCGTAGCCTTCCTGGCAGAGGGGGCAGCCCTCGGTGCCGCACTCATAAGCAATGAACGTATGGTTCGCAACGATGCCGCAGCCCCCGCCCACGTCTTGGCAGGAATGGCCCGCGCATGCCTGAGTCAGCGGGCACGCCGAATCGTCGCAGCAGGCGTATTCCACGCATGTGTGGTTCTCGACGGCGCCGCACTGGCAACCCACCGCCGAGCATTCCCCTTGCACGCACGCCTGCTCGGCAGGGCATTGCGTATTGTCGAGGCAGCCGGGCTGGGGAACGCATTGCCCGCACCCGATGAGTTCGAGGGTGACCGTCTCTGCAGTGAAGTCCGGGCTGGTAACCTTGACGTCCACCTTCTTGCCGCATCCTTCGAAAACGAACAGGCCGGCGGCATCCGTATCGCCCGTGGCGACGCTGTTGGCCGAGGGCACTTCCTTGACCGACACGTGCGCATCGGTAAGGTTCTCACCCTTTCCGGTGACATGCACCATGTTGCCGGCGCAAGTGGAGTTTACCGAGACCGTCATGCTGTCTGTCGGGTCGTTGTCGTCCGGCGGGTAGTAGTTGAACGAAAAACATCAATCCCGCCAAAATCAGGACAAGAAAAAGCGGCATCAGTTTCATTGGTTTTCTGGGTTTCATGGCTGTAAAAACATCAAAAGAGTATTTAACACATTCTGAAACCTGAAGCCACGGGCGCTGGCGATGGGCGGGATTTGGGGGGTGGGGGGAAGACAATGAGGAACCGGAAAATAATCTGCGAACGGGAAAAAGATGAAAGATAGAAAAAAAAAGGGAGATTCAGCCCGCAAGCGCGTCAAGGGCGAGCTTGAGTTTCGCGTACTCCGGGCTCGCGACGATGAGGTAGGTCTTGCTGTCCGAAGACAGGCCCCAGGCATAGCTCGAACCGCTCGCGGCCGCAGAGACCTTCGCTTTGCTCACCTTGGAGGCATCCACGAGGATGTAGAAGGTCGGGGTTCCGGCCCTGCCGGTGTTCGCGCCCGAGACGGCCTGCCAGTCGGCGGTCATATCGTCGACGGTGCTGACATACGTGTCGCCATCGACGCACGTGCCGAATGCCGCCTGGTCGAGGCCAGAGATGTTCTGGGCCAGGAGCTTCAAGTTGGCCTTCGAGTACTTCCCGTCGTTCTCCTCAGCCGTCTGCGCCATGAAGATGGCATTGTGCATCTCCCAGTATTTGCCCTGGGCGTTCGCGCACATCGCCGCGTTCGAGGCGTCCACAGACTCCTGTCCCAGGAATGCGACCGGGTAGTGCCTGAACGAGGCTTTCCCTGCCTGGACGTATTCGGTTTCAACCTTCTTCACCGTCCCGATAATCGGGCCGTACTGTGAAGCGTATGCGTCCGCCCACGGGGAGCCGTATGCCATCCCGCAGAACGGGCACTGGAAGTCCGAGAACTCGACGACCGTCACGGCGCCGGTGCCGGACCCCATCAGGGGCGCGGTGGAAAGCAGCGACGGAACCTGCATGACCGTCACGGCGTTGCCGCCGCTTGCGTTGCCGGTCGTGTTGCCGGTCTGCCCGCCGGTCGTTCCCCCGGTGCAGTTGTTGCACGGGGCGCAGACGGTCTGCTGGCATTTTACAACGCCGAAACCCTGCGTCATCACGGAAATGACGAGCAATACCGCCATTCCCGTTATCAGTATGCCGTAAATCAGGTCCTTGCTTAATGTGACCGAGTTACCTTCATTCTCTGCCAATCAATCACCTCTCTGGCTAGTAAGGAAATTCTTTCAGTTGTCTCCGTCCGTATATTTAATTGTTTTGAAATGTTCCGGGTCCCCCCAGCGAAAGATAAAAAATATGCGCAGTATAAAGGTTCCTGCTGGTTTTATGACAACTCTCGATCGCGCCATAATCGCCTCATATGAGAAGGACGGCAAGAGGTTCGAGCTTTACGTCGACCCCGACGCGGCATACGCATACGTGGAGAAGCGGAAGCCGGACGTCAAGAACATCCTCGTCGCAGAGGAGATATACGAGGACGCGAAAAAAGGGGAGAAGGCCAAGGCCGCCGACGTCCAGAAGGTCTTCCACACCACCGACATCATGGCCATACTCGAGTTCATCCTCAGGAACGGGGAGGTCCAGCTGACGACCGAGCAGAGGAGGAAGAAGGTCGAGGAGAAGCGGAAGCAGATTCTCGCGATACTGCTGCGGGAGGCCATCGACCCCCGGACCAAGGCGCCGCACACCCAGATAAGGCTCGAGCAGGCGATGGAGCAGGCGAAGTACCATGTCGACCCGTTCAAGGACCCGCGCGAGCAGCTGGAAGAGGTCGTGAAAGCGCTCCGCCCCATAATCCCGATGAAGTTCGAGAAGGTGAGGATTGCGGTCAAGGTGCCAGCCGCCTATGCGCACAAATGCTACGGCACGCTCAAGAATTACGGGATAGAGAAGGAGCAGTGGCTCGGCAGCGGGGACCTGGTCGTCGTGGTCGAGATTTTCGGCGGGCTCCAGGGCGAATTCTACGACAAGCTGAACAAGCTGACGGCAGGCCAGATAGAAACCAAGGTCCTCTCGTCATAGCCCAAACCAGCCCAAACCTGCGCCGGTGCGTCAGTCGAAGATTGCATCCACGCCGGTAGCTTTCAGGACGCCCAGCCGTGACAGCATCCGGTCGTCGGCCTCCAGAAGGGCGTAAAGGCCGGGTGACTTTTTCCGCATCGAGGAGAAGAACCGGTTCTTCTCCAGCAATGCCTTCTTGGCATCCGGCTTGGCACCGCTTTCGATGCGGGATATCCAATAATCGATGCGCCGCCTCGCGTCGCGGTATCCTTCCGACTTGATGATGAGCCTGATGCCTGCAACGGTGTCCATGTCAGTTTCCCTCCGCGATTTTCGCCCTCGCCGCGGCGACGACCGGGTTCGCTTCCCAGCCGGTGCGGTCCATGCCCCGCTCGTCCAGCCGCCCGCCCAGGAACTCAAGCGCCTGCGCGGCATCGCGTTTGGACAGCAGCGTATCGAACGTCCCCGCGCCGAGCGCTTCATCCACGAGCCTCCGGACTTCGGTGAAATCCCCGCTCAGGTACGCGGTGCGGAGAATGCCGCCCCCTCCCTCGCCCAGAAGTTGCTCCATATAATAGCAGGCAATCGTTTCGGCCGGATATCCAATGCGCGTGGGCTCGAACCCCCGCCCGCGGACCTCCTCCTGGGATATGAGCTCTGTCAGGCCTTCGTGCATCGACCATGAGGGAATATTCCACTGGAAGCACGCGCGGCCATCGTCGTCCCTCCATCTGACGTCCCTTCCGCCTCCGAGCCAGGATGCATAATGCAGCAGTTCGTGGAGCAGGACATGGCGCGCATCGGCTTCGCCGAACGCGAGGACGTCGTCCGGAATCACAATCGCGTTCGTGCCGACGAGATAGCCCCCGAGCGAGCCTATCATCTGGAGCTCGAGGAAAATCTGGGCGGGCGTCATGTCCTCGGTTTCGCTGAACGCGCAGAGGGTCGGCGGGGTCGCGGACATGCGCGAGGCTATCTCCGGGCCGACCAACTGCGGCAGCCAATTGGCGGATATGTCCGATGAATATGAGGCGTAATCCGCGCTGTCGAGGGACTGCAGGGAGGGCACGGCGGAGAAATCGCCTTCGCGGACGGCCTTCTCAGGGGCCTCGCTGCCGAGGGCGGCCTCGCTGAATTCCGCGTCCGTCCCCACACGCACCGCCTGCCGCGGGTTCCTTCGGAGCGCGTCGCCCATGCGCTCGGCTATTATCCGCCCCATCTCGGAATTTCTTTCCCTGGGGGGCCGGGCAGGCTGGGCAGGCTGGCCTTCTTCGCCGGATTTCGATGACAGCGAAAATTCGATTTCGCGCGAAAAGGCGCCAAGGCCCCGCATGGAGTCCGACGCCTGCTTCATGTAACGGTCGATGCGAGCCGCCTGCGAGGGCGCAGGCGGAACCGGAATCCCGCCCGGCGCTGATGCATCAGTCCGCACCTCGCCCTCCAGGCGTGCGTTCGCGCGCTTTTCAGCCATTTAAAAAAACCAGGATCGATATGCCGCTTATGGAATAAAAAGGTGCGGGTAGGGGGATGGAATCCGGCCCCGGCAATGATTTTACGCGAACAGGGCGCGCAGCAGGAACATGGGGCCGACCAGCTTCTTGTGGTTGTCGGGATTGAGGATTGCGTCGCTGATGACGCCGCGGACCTCCTTGCTCCGCTTCGCCTTCCCTATTACGAGGTTCATGAGGAACTTGCTATTTGCCATCTTCTGCATCCTGTGGTTCGTGCCGATTTCATTGCCGATGTTCTCCCAGAGCGCCTTAGGGTATTCGGAGAGCGCGGACTCGGAGAAGTCGTTCTTTTCGAACGCTTTCACTATCGCCATGGACGCGTACTTCCCGCTTGTGAGCGCGTTCCCGATGCCTTCCCCGGTGAACGGGTCGATGAGCGATGCCGCGTCGCCGACGAGAACGTAGCCATTGCCGGCCAGCTTCATCCTGCGTGATGCAAGCGGAAGCAGCCAGCTCTTTATTTCAGTCGCGCGTTTTGCGTTCTGGAACCTTGGCTTGAAGACAGGGTGGTTCTCGATGATGTCCTTCATGATTGTCTGGAGGTTCGCCTTCCTCTTTTTCATGTCCGAGACGACCATGCAGAGGCCGACGTTGGCCCTCTTGCCCGGAAGCGGGAATATCCAGAAGTAGCCCGGCACCGCACTGTCCACGAAATGGAGCTCTATCTTGTCGCCCATCCCCTCGACGCCATCGTAGTAGCAGCGGATGCCCGCGTGCTGGTGGGCCTCGTCGCTGTTATATGAGCCGAGCTTCCTCGCGGTCATGCCGCCGACGCCGTCCGCCCCGACGACCACCTTCGCCCGGAATTCCAATTCCTTGCCGTCTAGGTTGCCCTTGACGCCGCGCCACGTTCTGGCCGTACAGGACGAGGTCGGTGGCGAAGAAGCCTTCGATCGTCTTCGCCGCGAGCGACTTGGCATGCTGGAAAAGGACGTTGTCGAAAACCTCGCGCCTGCATACGAAGCCGGGCGCATCCTTGCCGGACGCCGAAGGAATCGGCGCGACGGTCCCGTTCGGCGAGGAGAATGTCACGCCGAACATGTCCTGGTGCTCCACGGACTTGAACGATTCGAGCAGGCCGAGCTCGCGCAGCACGCCCACGGAGCGCCCGCTTATCCCGTCCCCGCAGACCTTTTCGCGCGGGAATTTCGCCCGGTCCAGGAGGAGCACCCTTTTGCCGGCCTTTGCCAGGAACGCTGTTGCGGACGAGCCTGACGGCCCCCCGCCTATGACTATGACATCGAATTCTTCAGCCATTTCATCACCGTAAAACTCGATTAATAAATCTATTAGGGGTATTATGACGCATGCTTATAATAATTTGCGGGCTCCCCGGCAGCGGGAAGACCACGCTCGCGAAATCCCTCTCAAAACAACTCCAGGCCGTCCATGTGAGCAGCGACATAACCAGGAAAAGCATGTTCCAGAAGCCGTCGTACAGCGAGGAGGAGAAGCTGTCGGTGTATGCGAATATGCTTGGGGAGTGCAGGGAGCTCCTGCGGCAGGGCAAGGACGCGATAGCCGATGCGACGTTCTACCGCGCAGGGGAGCGCCAGAAATTCCTCACGCTCGCGGCAGAGGAGGGGACCGACGCGTTCGTCATCATGACCGTCCTTGCGGAAGAGGAGATAAGGAAGCGCCTCGCCCGCAGGAAGAAGGGGGGCCCCAGCGACGCGGACTTCTCGGTGTACTTCAAGGTCAAGGGGCTTTTCGAGCCCCTCGAAGACAGGCACCTCGTGGTCGATACTGCGCTCCGGGAGCGGGAAAAGGTGCAGATGGTACGGGAATTCATAGGGCGTTGAATATGGATGACAAGCAGGTTCTGGAGATGGCAGAAACGCAGGGGGCGGAGCTCGTCCAGACGCACATCTCATGGGTGCTGATAGGGGACAAGGACGTATTCAAGATAAAGAAGCCGGTCAAATTCTCGTTCCTTGATTTTTCGAGCTTAGAGCGCAGGAAGATGTTCTGCGAGGAAGAGGTGCGGCTCAACCGCAGGCTGTCCCCGGACGTCTATCTGGGCGTGGCCCCGATAACTGACACGGGGGGCGCACTTTCATTCGGGGAGGCGGGCGAACCCGGCGGAAAGGGGAAGATTCTCGATTATGCGGTCCGGATGAAGAAGCTGGACCGGAACATGATGATGGACAAGCTCGTCATGCAGGGGAAGTTGGGCAAGGACGACATGGCCACCCTTGCAGGGATTGTCGCGGATTTCCACGCGAAGGCCGAGGTGGTGCGTGGGGAGTTCGGCTCCCCGGCCCTTGTCCTGTCGCAGATAGCCGACCTCGCGAACCACAGGGGCTCGATAGAGAAGGCGTGCAGGCTCGGCAAGTGGGTGGACGAGATTCTTTCGCGCTCCGAGCGGTTTTTGAAAAGCAACGAGGCGCTCCTCAAAGGGCGGGTGGCGCAAGGGCGCATCCGCGACTGCCACGGCGACCTCCATACGCGCAACGTCTTTTTCCAGGGCGGCAAGGAAGGCATAAGGATAACGGACTGCATCGAGTTCAGCAGGGATTTCCGGTGCATCGACGTGGCGAGCGACATCGCGTTCATGGCGATGGACCTTGATTACTGCGGGAGGGAGGACCTCTCGAAGGCGTTCGTCGATGCGTATTCGGCCCGAAGCGATGATGACGGAACTCGAGGCGCTCCTTCCGTTGTACAAGTGCTACCGCGCGAACGTGCGGGCGAAGATTGCGGCGATAGAGTGGTCGATGGGCGGTGAGTTGGAGGAGGACCGGCAGAGGATAGACAGGTACACGCTGCTTTCAGCGAAGTACGCCAGGAGCCTGTAGGCCGGGGTTCGAAGGGGCATCTTGAGATATACTTACATTTTTAATCATAATCAATGACAATCATACCTGATGAAAAGTGGAAATGACTTAGCGAGGGCTTTGGTCCGCGCATGCGTAGGTGAAGAGCACTACCCCAGGCTGGGAAAGGAATTGCGCTCGCGGCTTGAACCCCTCTTCGAAGGCATCAAAACGAGCGGCAAGAGGAATTGCCGGCAGGAGCTTCTTGAAGCCACCGGCATACTCGCCTCGAACCTCATGATTATGCACAGCCTGGAACGCAGGCAAAGGCTGACCGCCCTTTTGGCACCGGACATCGTCTTGAAGGGAGAAGATGACTGCATTGCCAAAACCCTTGCAAGGACCGCAATTATTTTGAGGAATTATGAAAGGTCGTCCAATCCCAGGCAATACCTCCAATTCCTCTCAAGGAAGTGGTCGCGCAATCACTGCACTGAGTTCTTTTTCGACTTCTCCCGTATTTACACGATAGAGCGCAGGCAAGTGACACTGGCGGATATCGGCCCGGAAAGGATGGGCATTGGCGATGAGCTTGTCCGGCTGATTGAAGGAGGGGAGAGGCGTGTGGGCTGGGAGATAAGGGGATTGCTCCGGAAAGATGAGGGAGTTGGATGATTCGGATGTGGGTGCCGTGCAGAAGTCAGTGAGAGCTCTTCAGCTAAAAAGAAACGGAGGCAACCCAAGGTTTGATGTCGATGACGCCAATTGGGTTCTTTCGAAGTTCGGGATATTTCACGCCGAAGGCAGGTTGTGGAGGTTCCACAGGACATTTAATAGGTGCGATTTCGGGATGATGCTGGCGAGCAGGCCGGATGAGATTCCGGAAGACCGGATGGGGATACCCAACCGGTACATGAATTACATATTGCTCAGGTCGGAAAGCGAGCCTTCGATACAATATGCCTTGCAGCTGGGATTCGATTTTTATACACGGATAGGAAATTCGTGGAGGGATAGGGAAATCCGCGCAAGGTACGCGAGCCTGGTCTTTGCTCCCCCTGAATCTGATAAGGCGATGGAAGATGCGCAACAGCTCGAGAGCGCATCGGTCAGGATGAACTGGGGATACCAGCGCATGTGCGGGCTCACATACGATGAGATAATCGAACCTCTCCATAAAGCATAAAGTTCTTAAGAATCGTCCCGGCAGTAGGAACAATGGAAACCGAGGCCAAAGAACTGGGGCGCGCTTTTCTCGTCACATTCGCCGTGCTGGTCATCCAGCTGGCGGGATGGCACTACTCGAACAGCCTCGCGCTCCTCGGCGATTCCGCGCACGTCTTTTCGGATTTGATAGCGCTCGGCGCGTCGCTCTCGGCGATCTGGCTCGCCATGCGCACGCCCACATCCAGGCGCACGTTCGGCTTCCACCGCGTCGAGGTCTTCGCCGCGCTCTTCAACGGCGTCCTGCTCGTGCTGATGGCGCTGGTCATCGCATACGAGGCGTTCCAGAGGTACGGCACCGCCTACTCCATCAGCGGCGTGCCCATGCTTTTCACTTCGCTGATCGGGCTTGCGGGCAACCTGTATGTTGCGTACCATCTCCAGCACGAGGAGAACCTGAACACGAGGAGCGCGTTCATGCACGCCGCCGGGGATGCGCTTTCGTCCGTGGGCGTCATAATCGGCGCGGTCATCATCATTTTCACCGGGCAGTACATCATAGATGTCGCGGTGAGCCTGCTGATTTCAGGCATAATACTCTTCAGCGCGTACACGGTGCTTCGCGGCTCGCTGTCCATCCTGCTCGAATCCGCGCCTTACAAGGCGGGCATGGAACGGATAAGCGCCGCCGTGCTGTCGGTCGAAGGAGTGAAGGGCGTGCACGACGTGCACGTGTGGAGGACGTGCTCGGAATTCGTGTTCGCGATGATGCACGTGGAGACGGACAACATCGAGCTCATCGAAACGCGCGAGATATCGCTGAAGATAGAGGAGAAGCTCCACCACGAGTTCGGCATCTCGCACTCGACGCTGCAGTTCGAGCCCGTTGGCTGCTCGTGCCAGAGCCAGAAGACATGCCACCTGCTCTCCCACAAGCGCAGGAAACATGCGCATTGACGGGACGGGACCGCGCCAATAGGCGGGTTTAAATTTAGGTGCACCTAAATTTTAGGATATGCCAGTCGGAAGCAAGGAAGCGGAGGAGTACCTGGAGGCGATGTTCAGGAGGAGGCAAAAAAACGAAAGCAGCACCACAACCTCCATCGCAAAAGAGCTCGGAGTGTCCCCTGCAAGCGTCAGCGGGATGTTCGGGAAACTGGAGCGCCGGGGGCTCGTGACGCTGAAGCCTTACCGCGGAGTAGAGCTTACGCCCGAGGGTGAACGGATTGGGAGGGGCATTCTAAGGAAGCATAGGCTTGTGGAAAGCTTTCTCCATGTTTTCGGCATCCGGGGGAAGAGGGCCCACAAGGAAGCCTGTTCGCTCGAACACGCCATTTCCGGGGATGGGGAGAGGGCATTGGAGAATGCGATGGCCGGGTCGTCCCGAAGGGTGGCTGGGAACGCCGTCAGCCTGGGCAGGCTCGGAGCAGGCATGCACGGAGAGGTGGTGCGCATAGGCGTCCATGGGGCCGCCAATCGCCGCTTGCTGGAAATCGGCATAATCACCGGAACGAGGATAGCCATGATAAGGTCGGGCCCGGCTGGAACGGTCCACCTAAAAGTCAGGGGTGCGGAAATAGCGCTCAGCCGGAGCATCGCGGAACGGATCGAGGTAGTCCCGGAATGAAGGGAAGGATGCGCATCGCGCTCTGCGGGAACCCGAACGTCGGGAAATCGGTCCTTTTCAACAGGCTCACCGGCAAAAACCAGCATGTCGGCAACTGGCCGGGCAAGACCGTGGAGATGGCGCGGGGGAACCTGGAATTCATCGGAAGGAAGATCGAGGTCGTTGACCTTCCCGGAGCCTATTCGCTTCACCCGTACTCGGCCGAGGAGAGGGTCACCAAGGAGTTCATCGAGAAGGAGATGCCGGATGTCGTCGTGGACATCATCGATGCATCGGCGGTCGAGTCCAACCTGCTCTTTGCGCTCCAGCTCCTCGAGTCGGATGCCAATGTCGTGATTGCCCTGAACATGATGGATGTCGCTGCGGGTTCAGGGATAGAGATAGACCACAGGGCCCTTTCCAGGGAGCTGGGGGTTCCGGTCATTCCGATAATTGCCAGCCAGTGCAAGGGGATACAGGAGCTCATGCTCTGCGCCCTCAACGCGCCCTCGGTGAAACGCAGGAAAAAACGCTTTCCTGCGGGCGCGCACGGCAGATATGCGCGCATCGAAGCGATTGCGAAAAAGTGCATAAGGACTCGTCCGCGCGGGCCTTCGTTCACTGAGGCGGCGGACAGCATCGCGCTCCACCCGGTCTTGGGTTACGTGGTCATGGCGGCCGTGCTTGCCATCGCGTTCCTGGCGGTATTCGGAACCGGGGACGCCTTAAGCGGATTTATCAGTTCGGTTTTCTCGGGCGCCCGCACCTGGATTCCGCACTCGATAGCCACGAATCAGGGATTCATCTTCCTTTGGAAGGGAGTCGTTGAGGGCATTCTGGCCATCTTGACGATAGCCATCCCTTATCTTCTCCCGTTTTACATCATTTTCGCAATTTTGGAAGACGCCGGATATCTCCCCAGGATTGCATTCCTTGTCGACCCATTGATGCAAAAAATCGGCCTCCATGGGAAGGCGTTCGTGCCGCTGTTTCTGGGCTATGGGTGCTCCGTCCCCGCATGCGTGGGTTGCAGGATCATGGAGACGGACGGGCAGAGGTTCCTCACTGCGGTGCTTGCCACCCTCCTTCCGTGCGCGGCGCGGAGCGTCATCATACTCGCTTTGGTAGGGGCGTATATGGGCCTGGAGTGGGCGGCGGCGGTATATGCGTTCAACCTGGCCGTGGTTATTGTTGCGGGGCTAATCATATCGAGGCTGATAATCAAGGGACCCACAGGACTGATAATGAGCATGCCGGGCTACAAGAGACCCGACCTGCCGGCCATACTGAGGCGGTCGGCGCTTAGGGCAAACTCGTACATCATGATGGCGGCGCCGGTGATAATCATCTCGACATTCGCGATAAACGTCATGGATGTGACCGGCCTCCTGGGCCATGTCGCCGGCCTCCTCACGCCCTTGACATATGGCATGTTGGGGCTGCCCCCGGTCATAGGAATAAGCCTGATAGTCGGTTTCCTGAGGAAGGAGCTCGCGGTCCTGCTCCTTGCGGCGCTGCTTGGTACGGCGAACATATCGGAAGCGCTCACGCCACTGCAAATCCTGGTCTTCACGCTGGTTTCGCTGTTCTATGTCCCCTGCGCCGCGACATTCGCCGCACTCCAGCGGGAGTTCGGCATGAAACGCGCCTTGGCCGTCGCTGCCGGCGAGGTCGCTTTGGCGATTGCTATCGGCGCCCTCGCATTGCGCCTCCTGCCTCTTGCGGGCATCCTGCCATCTTGATGCGATGCCTGGCCCGGGCAAACCGAACCTTTTTATCAGTTGCCGCGCAACTAACCCGCATGAAACTGGATGGGGACACAATAGGCCCGATGATCGGCGTCGCATTCTTCGTGCTGTTCTTCGGATGCATGATATTCTCGATGTTCGGCGATTTGATATTCCGCTTCGACTTCGCGCCGGCATCCGGCACCACGACGGGCTACATCTCCTACCAGGAAAAGAGCGGATGGTACGGCCTCGACATGGTCTGCTGGAGGGACACGCCCTACAGCGACTGCGAGGTGTTCGACCCCAAGAACCAGACATACGAGCCGGGCAGGTACAAGATGACCTACGAGTGCTCGAGGTTCGTCTGGGCCTGGGAGGCATCCAGCGAGTGCTGGATAGTGAATGCCACCAGGATCGGCGAGATTCCGGCGAACTGAGTCCCGGAAAGACGCAATCGCAGCGCGCATTGAATTCGATTCGCTTAGTGCCTGAAATGCCGTATTCCGGTGAATACCATCGCGATGTTGTGCTCGTTAGCAGCCTTGATGACGTCCTCGTCGCGAATCGAGCCCCCGGGCTGGATTATCGCAGTGATGCCCTGCTTGGCCGCGTATTCAATCCCGTCGCGGAACGGGAAGAACGCGTCGCTCGCCATCACGCATCCGCGGACGTCGCCCCCGTAGTCGCGGGATATCATCGTGGCGAGCTTCTCTGCGTCGATTCGCTTCATCTGGCCCGCGCCGATTCCGACCACGCGGTTCTCGCGTGCGAAAATGATGGCGTTGGATTTCACGTATTTCACGACCTTCCATGCGTAAAGGAGCGCGTTCATCTCCTTTTCCGTGGGCTGGCGTTTTGTGACAACTTTCGTGTGCTCGAGAAGCTTCACGTTCGCGTCCTGGACGAGCAGGCCGCCCAGGATCGAGCGGTATTTGCGGTATGGCACGCGCTTCATGTTCACGCCGGGCGTCTCCATGACGCGCATGTTCTTTTTCGCGCGGAGCACGTCCAGCGCCTTGTCGTCGAAGCCCGGCGCGATGATTATATCTACGAACCGGCTGGTGATTTCCCGCGCGAGCGGCTCGGTTACGCGCCTGTTCAGCGCGACCACGCCTCCGAATGACGCCTCCGGGTCCACGGCCTTCGCGACCTTGAACGCCTCGAGTATGTCCGGGGACGACGCCACGCCGCAGGGGTTGTTGTGCTTGACGATTACCCCCGTCGGCTCGTCGAATTCGCGGATGAGCTTGAACGCGGCGTTGCAGTCGAGTATGTTGTTGTACGAAAGCTCCTTGCCCTGGAGCTGCTTCGCGTCGAGTATCGTGGGGTTCTTGGACTGCTCGTCGCGGTAGACGGTAGCGCGCTGGTGCGGGTTCTCGCCGTAGCGCAGGACCTGCTTCTTGCGGAACGTCAGGTTGAGGTATTCCGGGAACTCGTCCGAGTATCCGAACGTCTTCCTGTAGAACTGCTCGATGAACACGTCGTAATGGGAGACGTGCTCCCACGTGTCGAGCGCGAGGCGTTCCAGCATCTTGTCGGAAAGCCAGCCGCCGGACTTCCCCATCTCCTCCATGAGGGCGTGGTAGCGCGAGGGTTTGCAGACGACGGCCACGTAGCGGTAGTTCTTGGCGCCCGCGCGCAGGAGAGTTGGGCCGCCGATGTCGATGTTCTCGACGATTTCCTTGAGGGATGATGTCTTGCGGACCGTCTCCTCGAACGGATAGAGGTTGACTACGACCAGGTCGATTAGCCCGATTCCGAGCTTCTTCGCTTCGGCCATATGTTTCTTGTTGTCGCGGTCGGCGAGGATGGCGCCGTGGATTTTCGGGTGCAGCGTCTTCACGCGGCCGTCCATCATCTCCGGCGATTTCGTGAAATCCGAGACCTCTATGGCCTTGATTCCGTTTTCCGCAAGGTGCTTGGCCGTCCCGCCGCTGGAGATGATTTCCACCCCGAGCTTCTGGAGGAACTGGCAGAGCTCGACGACTCCGGTCTTGTCATACACACTTACCAGTGCCCGCCTCACTTTCATGGAAACTTTCCTCCCTTCTCCCTTGAAACCCGGATTGTGTTTCTGACGGCTGATGGATATATTCCAGCCGACTCCTGAGACTACCGCGTATTACAACCTAAGAACCAGTTAATAGATATGCGCTGGCGGATTAAAAAGGTTTACCTCAGGGCGCTTTTTATCCTCGGCAGGACATCATCCGGGGCCCCGAATTCGCCTAGGCGCTGGTGCCCCCGCTTGCCCTTCCCGTGGAAGTCCGAGCCGCCGGACTCGATAAGGCCGTTTTTTTCCGCGAGCGCCTTCGCCATTTCAACAAGCCGCAGGTTCTCCTCGGCGGTGATGGGCACGCCGGGGCGGTTCGCCCGGTAGTCGTAATACACCTCGAGCCCGTCGCCGCCCAGCCCCTTGAAATCGGACACGAGCTTTTCCGCATCATAAGGATAGATGAACGGGTGGCAGAGGAACGCAAGCCCGCCAGCCCCGTGGATGAGGCCGATGGCCTCGCCCAGGCCGAATCCAGCTTCCCGGCCGACGTAAGCGGGCATCCCGCGCCCTAGGAGCTTGTTGAATGCGTCGGCCATTTTCGGGAATTCCGCGGGATACTTCTCCATGAGGACCATCGCGATGTGCGGCCGCCCGACGACGCCCTGGGACTTGGCCTTGACCTCGTCGAACGTTATCTTGTATCCGAGCTCGTTCAGCTTCGCGACCGTCGCCTTTTTCTGCTCCTCGCGGCCGAGCGCGTCCAGCTTCGAATTGAGGCCCGCATGCAGGGGGTCGATGAAGAGGCCGAGCACATGGACATCCTCGTAGCCGAGCGGATGGTCGAAAACCGATAATTCGATTCCGGGGATTACTTCGAGGGGCTCCTTGCCAGTAATCTTGACCGCGCTCTGGACATTGTCGTGGTCGGTGATTGCCAACGCGGTGATTCCGCCCCGCTTCGCCTCAGAGACCAGTTCTTCGAAAGAGAGCGTGCCGTCGGATGCGTTCGTGTGCGCGTGGAGGTCTATCATGGATTGGAATCCCCTGCGAAGATAATTTAACCTATACTTAGATGTTGGAGCATGGAGCGGTATTGGAGGATGACTGCCGGCGAGGTCGAGACCGCCCTCGGCACGTCCGATGCCGGCCTGCCTTCCAGGGAAGCGAAGGCGCGCCTCCTTGAATACGGCCCGAACGAAATAGAGAAGGCCGACAGGAAGACGCCCATAAGCATATTCGTCTCGCAGTTCCATAACCCGCTCGTCTACATCCTTATCGTCGCGACTGCGATGGCGGCATTGCTCGGGGACACGACCGAGGCCATCATCATCCTGGCAATCCTTGTCGTGAACGCGATTCTGGGATTCGTCCAGGAATACCGCTCGGAAAGGGCGCTCGAGGAACTGCGGAAATACGTTTCGATGACGGCCAGGGTGATGCGCGACGGGGATGCCGGGGAATACAACGTCCGCGAACTGGTCCCCGGCGACGTGATACTGGTGGCGATAGGGGACATAGTGCCCGCGGATGCGCGAATAATCGAATCCCACGGCCTCGAAACGAACGAATCCGTCCTGACCGGCGAATCAAATCCAGTCGAGAAGGACGCGAAGGCCCTCTCGATTGCCGAGCCCGCGCCGCACGAGCTTTCGAACACTCTTTTCATGGGCTCCGTCGTGACGGCCGGCTCCGGCAAGGCGGTGGTCGTAGGAACGGCGAAAGACACGTACCTCGGGAAAAGCGCGAAGGCGCTCGGCGAGGCGGGGGGAAGCACGGATTTCGAGAAAAGCATCCGCGCCTTCGGCTCCATGCTCGTCCGAATCGTGCTGATAATGACCGCGTTCGTCTTCATCGTGAACGGCGCCCTCGGCCACGGTCTCCTCGAATCGCTCCTCTTCGCCCTTGCGATCGCGGTCGGGATAACGCCGGAGCTTCTGCCCATCATAATAACGATAGGGCTTTCGCACGGGGCGATGATGCTCGTCCGGAAGCATGTCATCGTGAAAAGGCTCGAGGCGATAGAGGATTTGGGGAACGTGGACATCCTCTGCGCGGACAAGACGGGCACCCTCACCGAGAATGCGGTATCGCTGATACGCTATGTCAATGCCGACGGCGAGGACGATGAGAGGATACTCACGTACTCCCTGCTGTGCAACGCGGCGGTGGTGCAGCACGGGAAGGTCAGGGGCGGAACCATCGATTCGGCAATCTGGACGTACGCACTTTCCAAGTTCGACACCGACAAGACGAAGGGTTATGCGAAAGTGGACGAGGTCCCGTTCGACTACTCGCGCAAAAGGATGAGCGTCATCGTTGAGTGGGGGGGCGAGAGGACGCTGATAACCAAGGGCGCGCCGGAAACGGTCTTCCCGTCATGCTCGAAGGTCCGCGAAAGGGGCAGGGATGTGCCGATATCCAAGCGCCTCAAAATGCTCGTGAAGACGGCCGAGCATTTCGGCTCCGACGGATACAGGGTCATCGCCGTGGCTTCCCGCAGCGTGAAGGCGCAGAAGGAATACTCGGCCAGGGACGAGCTGGGGCTCGTGTTCATGGGATTCCTCATCCTGATGGACCCGCCTAAAAAGGACGCCATGCCCGCGCTCGAGAGGTTCAGGAAACTCGGCGTCGAGGTATACGTGCTCACCGGCGACGGGCCCCTTGTGACCGAGAACGTGTGCTCGCAGGTCGGCGTCCACAACAAGGCCGGGACCGTGCTCCAGGGCTTCGACATATCGCGGATGGGCGAGGCGGAATTACGGGCGACCGTGGAGAAGCACAACATCTATGCGCGCCTTTCCCCGAACGACAAGCTCGCCATCGTGAACGCGCTCCGCGCGAACGGGCACATAGTCGGGTTCATTGGGGACGGCGTCAACGACGCCTCGTCGCTCAAGGCTGCGGACGTCGGCATATCGGTCAATAACGGGACCGACATCGCGAAGGAGGCCGCGGACGTCGTGCTCATGCACAAGAGCCTCAAAGACGTCGCGAACGGCATCTCCGAGGGGCGCAGGACGTTCGCCAACATCATCAAGTACATAGACTCGACGATAAGCGCGAACTTCGGCAACATGTTCACGCTCACTATAGCCTCGCTTTTCCTGCCGTTCATCCCCCTCCTGCCCTCGCAGATACTGCTGAATAACTTCCTCTCGGACGTGCCCATGCTGGCGGTATCCACGGACACCGTTGACAAGGACGAATTGAAGAAGCCCCGTCGATGGGACATCGGACGCATCACCCGCTTCATGGTGTTCTTCGGCCTGATAAGCTCGGTCTTCGACCTGATTACCATGGGGTTCGTGTTCTTCATGCTCGGCGCAAATGCCCCGCTCTTCCGGACGGTATGGTTCCTCGAATCCGTGCTTTCCGAGATTTTCGTGGTCTTCTCGGTCAGGACAACAAAACCGCTCTATAAGTCGCTTCCAAGCCTCCTTCTCGTGAATGCGTCCATTTTCGCGACTATCGCGTCAGTGGGAATCCTTTATTCGCCGCTCGCGCCGTACTTCGAATTCGCGCCATTGAACCTTGAGACGCTCGGAATCGTCCTGCTGATAGTGGCGGCGTATGTCGGCGTCGTCGAGGTCGCGAAGGGGGTTTTCCTCTGGAGCGAGGCGCGGAGGAAGCCTGCGGGGAACGGGGCCGCGAAGGCCTGATGCCTCGAACGAATGATTTTTAAAAAGAAGCGAGAACTTAAGGGTAATCTCATTATCAGCCTTGATAGTGTAGTGGTCCAGCATACGAGACTGTCATTCCGCCTTTTAGGAAAAGGCGGCCCAAAACTGGCTGTAAAAAAAGTCGGAACAGATCTCTCGCGACCCGGGTTCGAATCCCGGTCAAGGCGAATTTTCATTTATTTATCTAATTCAACCCAGGTCTATTCTCAGGAAAATTCGCCTGTTTTGAACGGAACACCGTTCAAAAACAAGGCGTTTTTCTATTTGACAAATCAGTTCTTCTCAAACCCGAGGACTTCGTTCAATTGCTTCTTGACATCGCCATCCTCGTGGATGGTGGCGTCGTACAGGTGGAACGCGCCCGGTCAGCTTCTCAAGCGTGTTCTTTTCCTTCGGAACCAGAAGGACGCCCCTCGCCGACGCGAGCATCTCGAAGGCGTCGAGGAGGTCGTTCGTCAGGACGGCGGTCCTCACCGGGTCGAGCCTGCGGCCTGATTCGGCAAGCAGGCGCGACGCCGCAGTCATCTTCGTCAGCATCTCCGCGCCGAGGTAGATGCCGTCCGCCACGCCAATCATCCTGCTGAAGCCCTCGAAGGAGCCGTTCAGCGACCGTTCCCTGCTCCCTATCGCATGGCCGAAGCCGAACCTGCGCGCAAGCCACTGCGCGGCGTCTTCGGACGAGCGGGTGGCGAATACGATTTCGATGCCCCGGTTCGCCCACAATGAGGATATCGCATCGACCAAATCGAGCCTCAGGCCGCCCGAGCGCTCCTGCGACTCCATGAGGGACACCCAGTCCCCGCGCCTGAATCCGCGCTTATAGAGCTCGCCGAACACCTCGCCGTTTATGGATTCGAGAGGAATCCGCCCGAGAACGGCGCTCTTGATGATGGTATGGAAGATGTGCCCGGCTTCCTCTTTCCCGCAGAGCGTTTCAAGCGCGAGCTTCGGCGAGTCCTCGCGGGTTATCGTGCGGTCGACGTCCACGATGAGGGTTTCGATTTGCGGCGGCGCGGTAAATCGGGCGGATGCCCGCCTGCCTGCGAAGCGGGCGCTCGATAATACGGCTGAGAGGACGGGATTTCCGGTGTTCTTCATGGGAATCAGCTCAGCCTGGAATAGACCAACTTCTGGCCGAACGAGCTTCCAGCGCATATGTTTGCTTCGGACTCGGTCACTTCGATGAAGACGACCATACTTTTGGCCTGCGCCATCGCGCGCATGGCCGGCGGGAACTGGATGTGCGAGAATAAGGCGCTGTGGCTTATCAGGAAGCGGCCCCTTTCGTAGACGCCTATCTTCTGGCCGTTGGCATTGACACCCCCGGTCATGTCCACGGTAAGCGTGTTGCGCACCGACTCTGGAAGCAGGGCGCGCATGCGCCCCATCAGCCTGGCTGGCACCCCACCGGGGCGGACCATAACTCCCTCGGCGGCAGGCGCTTTGCCAGCGCTGGCAGGCCTCGCGGCGCCCAATACAGGCGGCGGAGGCGGTTTCTGGCGTGGGCCGTTATCCATGTTATAGCATGTGGTCAGGTGTATTTATAAATAAACACTCGAAACGTGTGGCAGGTCAACATTTTTAAACACTTTTACACATTATATATAACATAGAAACACAGGGTGGAGGGGTAAGGCTATGAGCGGCGTTCTCGAAAGGCTGATTGGGAATAAATGCCAGGGCCATGCCAAATCGTACTTCATCGGATTGGAAAGGGGCAGGCTCTGGGCAGAGGACTGCGCGGACTACTTCGAACTCCGGGAATGGAGCGAACTTGACGCCGGCGAATTCGAGGACCTCATACTGCCGCACGACGAGACGAAGCACTTCAGGCTCATCCACAGCGAGACGCCCATCGAATGGGAAGCCTACCTCAAGGGATGGATAGACGGCGTCCGCGAGATAAGGCAGAAATACTAGCGGCGGCAGATGCGGCCCGCATCGGAATCTTATCTAATTGCTTATTTGGCGGCCTCTTGCGGGCAAATCATTCCCAGCGCTAAATTTATAAATAAAAAACGCGCATAAGCATCCGATATTATATGTCAGATGTCGGAGACAGCCTGCTCCGTAACAGGGAGCACAGCGAAACCAAGTCGTTCATCGTCGGCCTGGAAAGGGGCAGGATATGGGCCGAGGATTACGCGGACTACTTCACGATGAGGGAGTACAGCGAGCTCGATGTCGACGAGCTCGTGCACATCAGCCTTCCGGGGGACGAGGAGAGGCACTTCAGGCTGCTGAGCACGGAAAGCCCGCTTGAACTGCGGTCGTACATCCGGGGCTGGATAGCCGGCGTGAAGGAGTCGATTCAAAGGTTCTAGGCCCCAGGCCCGCAGCAGCCCATTACGTTCATTGAATACCGAAAAAAAGGAGGTATCCGCATGAGAAATGTCATCATATTGTTATTGGCAGCCGCCCTGTTGTTCGGCTGCACTGGCGGAGGGCAGACGCAGACGCCCGGCGGAAGCACCCCGCAGATTCCGGGGACCGGGCCGAGCCAGCCTGAATGCTCGCCGTCATATGCATTCTCCGATTTGGATGCCGGAACGCTCTCCGAAAGCGCGAACGTGGTCGCCACAGTGACCTGCGCGGACGGGAAGACGCTGTCCCTCAAGGTCGACGGGGCCGAAGCCGCCACCGTCACGGTGAGCGGCAATGCGACGCAGCCGCTGAACCTCGGGTTCTACCCGAAGAAGGTCGGGACATTGAAGGTCACGATAGACAGCGGCGCGGAAACGCTTTACTCGCGCGACTGGAGCGTCAATTCGCTCGGCAGCGAGGACACGTCCGGCCTGGAATACGACGGAGTGTCGTTCAAGGAATGGCGCGCGATGAGCATGGACGTCCAGAACCCCATAACCCCCGACCGGGTGAAGGTGTTCATGAAGAGAATCGCATCCAAGACGCAGAAGGGCACCTTGATTGTCGTGGACCTCAGGCAGGATGCCGGAGGGAAGCCAGGCTCGGTTGTCGCTACGGTGAAGAAGCCGATAAACGCGACGACCATGAGCGACAACTGGATAAACTTCGACTTCGACAGCCCGCCGACGCTTTCGGCCGGGAAATACTGGGTCGTCGTCCGCATCGAACAGAGCGAGAACGTGAACCTTGTCAGCGATGTGGTCAACGTCCATTACGTCTCGGGCGACAAGCAGAGCGAGGGCAACACGTACACGAGGCAGATGCTTCTCGATGTGGACATGATAAGCGGCATGGCGAGCGAAACCAGCTGGCAGCCCCTGTCATACGACCGCACGTACAGCATCGTGCTGACGAAGAAGTGACTTTTTTTTATCTTTTTTCCTTTATTTTTCTTGCGGCGTTTAGCATATGCCCGAAGCAGCAGTGCCCACTTTTTTTCCCGATTTGGACGATGGATATCGGCTTATTAAGTTTACCACACATTATTCTATTTATGAACACTACCTTTCAACAGAGTACCCACCCCCCGCTACGCAAGGAAAGCCGCGAACTGGCAAGGCTCGGGTTCCAGTACCTGAAGAGGGATGAATTCGCGATTGCGCACCGGCTTTTCCAAACAGCTGCGGAAACCGAATTTTCTGAAAGGATGAAGTATGTCCTTGCCCTCGCCTATGCCCGTGCCGGGAGGATGGAGATAGCGAAGAAGGTCTTTGATTCGCTCCCGAGGCTGGAACAGGGCGATGCCCGAGGAAATTCACGAGATTCGGAAGGGCGTCTTCGGAATTCGACCCGCTCCGGCTTGGGGAGATGCCGGCCGGTGCCGGCCATTTGGGAGAAGTACCGAAGGATTCGTTCAGAAAAAAGGTGCAGGGCATAGTAAAAAGGTCAGGGCATAACGTAAACTCCGCGGTAAATAATAGCGGGGTCGGCCATAATACGGCAGCAGTAAAAACGTTCCTCGCAGGCAACAGATTAGACAGGTCTTTTACAGTTGATACGCGCCAGTTGGGATATGACGCTCTAAGATTTGACGGTGCCAGTGAAATGGAGATTGCGGAGTTAGAGAGGGAATACTGCATCATATGGGCTAAACAGAGAGAGTGGACGAACAGGTATTGAGATGACGCGGTTGCGGGTCAGCCCTTAACTTCGATTTTTTTCGCGAGCGTCTTCAGATGCTCGAATCGCCTGTGCATGTCGTTCTCCATCTCATCGAGCGTGTTCGAGAGCGAGAAACCACGGAGAAAGTAGCTCCTCCCGTCTTTCACTACCAGGCCCGAGCGCTGGAAAAGATTGAGATGATAGATGACGGCCGCCTGGCTCATCGCCCCAAGGGACATTATATCCCGTGAGGAGATACCCGACGGCCCGGACTTGACAAGAGCCCGGAAAACAAGGAGCCCCACCTCGTCCCGCTCGTCCCCAAGCCCGAGGCACTGGTACATATAATCTATATCTGCGTTGATGTCATCCTCCGGAGGCGTGACGGATACGAACCGGATGACTATCTGACGATAAAAGCGCCTCTGCACCATGATTTATTATCTAACCTAAATATTTAAAAGACTTTCTAAATATTAAACAAATTGTTAAAAGAATAATCGGTCTGAATAAGGAATCAAGGTGGTCACCTGAAAGAGCATAAGGAAAAGGCAGGCGCGCTTCCGGTCGAGAAGCCCCCCGAACTGCCCAAAACCGAGGAGAAGATGCAGATATGCCACGAGGAGGGGAAGATGCTCCCCGACCCGAACAGGGTTAAAGAGCTCGAAGAGCGCCTCGCGAGGCTGCAGGCCGAGTTCGAGAACTACAAGAAGAGGGCCGCGCGCGAGCACGAAATGCTGAAGCAGAAGGCCGCCGCAGACGCCATCCTGAAACTGATGCCGGTCGTGGATGATTTCGACGTGGCCATCATGCACATGGACAAGGCGGACAACAGGGAATTCCGGCAGGGGATAGAGCTGATTTACGCGAAGATGCTCGAGATGCTGAAAAGGGAGGGCGTCGAGGAGATGAAATGCCTCGGCGAGACCTTCGACCCGTACAAGCACGACGCGCTCCGGGCGACGGAAGGCGAGAGCGGAAAAATCGTCGAGGTCATCCAGAAGGGGTATATGCTGAAGGACAAGGTCCTGCGCCATGCGAAAGTGGCGGTGGGCAGGGGCAAGGAGGCGAAGTAGCATGGAAGGCGAAAAGGGCAATAAGGGCGCGGATAAGGACGGAAACGGCAGGACCGAGAGGAAGATAGTGATATTGGCGAAGGGGAAAAACCGCAACGCGGTTCCTCCCGGAATAGCATCATGATACGAGGTGGTATGTGTGGCTAAGATAATCGGCATTGATTTGGGGACGAGCAACAGCGCGGCGGCCTTCCTGGAAGGAGGCAGGCCGAAAATCATCCCGAGCGGGGAGGGCATAACGCAGTACGGGAAGGCATTCCCGAGCTACGTGGCGTTCACGCGGGACGGGCAGAGGATAATAGGCGAGCCGGCAAGGAGGCAGGCCGTCACGAACCCGGAAGGCACGATAACCGCGTTCAAGAGGAAGATGGGCAGCGACTACAAGTACGAGATCCTCGGGAAGCCCTACCGCCCGCAGGAGCTTTCCGCAATCCTTCTCCAGAAAATCAAGAAGGACGCCGAGGAATTCCTCGGGGAAACCGTGGACAAGGCGGTTATCACCGTGCCCGCGTATTTCAACGACAACCAGAGGCAGGCGACGAAAGACGCGGGCTCGATTGCAGGGCTCGAAGTCGTGCGGCTCGTGAACGAGCCGACCGCGGCGTGCCTCGCCTACGGCGTCGACAAGACCGGGAAGGACATGAAGATTCTGGTGTTCGACCTGGGCGGAGGGACGCTCGATGTCACAATCATGGATTTCGGGGGCGGCGTCTTCGAGGTCAAGTCCACGAGCGGCGACACCCAGCTCGGCGGGACCGACATGGACCGCATAATCGCCGAGTTCCTTACCGACCAGTTCCGCAAGGAAAGCGGGGTGGACATAACGAAGGACAGGCAGGCCCAGCAGAGAATCCTTGAGGCGGCGGAGAAGGCGAAAATCGAGCTTTCGACCACGCTCGAAAGCGAGGTGAACCTGCCGTTCCTGGCATCGGTCGGGAACCAGCCCAAGCACTTCGTGTACAAGCTAACAAGGGCGAAGCTGGAGGACCTGATCCGGCCCGTAATCGAGAAGTGCCGCGGGCCGCTCGAGCAGGCGATGAGCGACGCGAAGCTGACGCCGAACGACATAGAGAAGATTATCATGGTCGGCGGCCCGACGAGGATGCCGATTGTGCAGAAGTTCGTGGAGGACACGATTGCCAAGAAGGTCGAGCGCGGAATCGACCCGATGGAGTGCGTCGCGATGGGCGCGGCGGTCCAGGGCGGCGTGCTTTCGGGCGAGGTCAAGGACATCCTGCTCCTCGACGTCACCCCGCTGTCGCTCGGGCTCGAGACGCTGGGTGGCGTCATGACGAAGCTCATCGAGAGGAACACCACGATACCTTCGAAGAAGAGCCAGGTGTTCTCGACGGCCGCGGACATGCAGACCGCCGTCGACATCCACATCCTCCAGGGCGAGAGGCCCATGGCGAAGGACAACATTGAGCTCGGCAAGTTCACCCTGGTCGGCATACCGCCCGCGATGCGCGGCGTGCCGCAGGTCGAGGTGACGTTCGACATAGACGCGAACGGCATCCTGCACGTGGGCGCCAAGGACAAGGCCACGGGCAAGGAGCAGACCATGCGCGTGACCGCCCCGCTGAAGATGCAGGACGCTGAAATCAAGTCGAAGATGGCCGATGCCGAGAGATACTCGGACCAGGACAAGGCTGCATTCGAGCTCGCAACAGCGAGGAACGAGGCCGAGAGCATGGTCTATGTGGCGAAGAAGACGGTCGATGAGTTCAAGGACAAATTGACCAAGGAGCAGTTCGACAAGATTTCTGCGGTCCAGAAGGCGCTCGAGGACTCCATGAAGGGCGCCGACGTCGCCCGCATGAGGGCGGACACCGAGGCGCTGAAAAAGGCCCTTGAGGAGATAGGCGGCTCGATGTACCAGCAGCAGGGCGGCGCAGGACCGGGCGCAGGCGGACCCGGCATGGGCGGCGGCGCTGGACCGGAAACTGGAAACCCGGGGCAGGGAACCGGAGGCCCTGGCACAGGGCCCGGAAACCAAGGCAAGGGCTACGAGCACATCAAGAAGGGCAAGAAGAAGGGCGGCTCGGGCGGCGATGACGTCGTCGAGGGCGAGTACGAAAAGGTGGATGATAAAAAATGAAGCTTCGCAAGGTTTGGCGGTAATGACGGGTGATTGGCGCGAAAGACTACCATAAGGTGCTCGGGGTCCGGAAGGGGGCCAGCAAGGAGGAGATAAAGGAGGCCTACCGCCGCCTCGCCCTCACCTTCCACCCGGACCGCAACAAGGACGCGGGAGCCGAGGAGAGGTTCAAGGAAATCAACGAAGCCTACGCCGTCCTTAGCGGGAAGGAGAAGCCGCCGCCCGAAGAAAGGGTGCGGCCAGGCATGCGCAGCCGCATGAGCGAGGAGCAGGCCTGGGCGTTCCATGTGGCAGTTGTCTGGAAGAACATAGAGGAGGAAAGGCACAATAACATGTACAGATAGGGTCATATCGTCAGGGCCGCAACGCGGGTTATCTCAAAGGCGAGGAAATGGCACAGAAACGCGATTACTATGAGGTGCTCGGCGTCCAGAAGGGCGCGGGCAAGGAAGAAATCAAGAAGGCTTACCGCAAGCTCGCCCTCGAGTTCCACCCCGACCGCAACAAGGACAAGGGGGCTGAGGAGCGCTTCAAGGAGATATCCGAAGCATACGCGGTCCTCAGCGACGATTCGAAGCGGGCCAAGTACGACCAGTACGGCCATGCCGGATTCGACCAGATGTACAGCCAGGAGGACATATTCAGGAGCGCGGACTTCTCGGATTTCGAGGACATCTTCCCGGATTTCGGGTTCGGCAGCGACCCTTTCGGCGTGTTCGGCTCGATGTTCGGGTCCTCCGGATTCGGGCGCAGCCGGGGGGGGAGGCGCAGGGAATACGGGGCCAGCCTCGAGACCTCCGTGGAGATATCGCTCGAAGAGGCGGCAAAGGGCCTCAAGAAGGACATCAGCTACAACCGGACGAAGGCGTGCTCGAAATGCGGGGGCACCGGAAGCGAGCCGGGGAGCGAGAGGCGGACATGCACCACATGCGGCGGGCGGGGGCAGGTCCAGCAGACGAGAAGGGCCGGCCCGATGGCGTTTTACACGGTGACGACGTGCGGCAAATGCAGGGGCGAGGGCACGATTGTCGAGAATCCGTGCTCGGCATGCAGGGGCCAGGGAAAGGAAAGCACGAATGAGCACATCAAGGTCAGCATCCCCGCAGGCGTCCAGAACGGCATGAGGCTGCACCTGGAAGAGCTCGGGGAATACGGCCGCGACGGGCCGGGAGACCTGTTCGTCAGGATACTCGTGAAGCCGCACCCCCAATTCCAGCGCGACGGGGACAACCTGTACCTGGAGGCGCCGCTGAGCTTCGCGCTCGCCGCGCTCGGGGGCGAATTGGAGGTTCCGACGCTGTTCGGCAGGGCCAAGCTCCACATACCCCCCGGGACGCAGTCGCACACCATATTCCGGATGAAGGACGAGGGGATGCCCCGCATAGGGCGCGGGGGCAAGGGCGACGAGCTCGTCCGCGTCGTGATAGACGTTCCGAAAAAGCTGGGCAAGAGGCAGAAGGAGCTTCTGCAGGAGATGGAAAAAGAGGATAAGGAAAAAAAGAAGGGATTCTTCGGTTTCATTTAAGGAATTCGACTATCGCAGCCGACATCGGCTGCGGCTCGTCCTTGGTAGCGTCGAACATGTCCGTCCCGTGGGCCGAACCCGGATACGTCTTCACGACCGTGTGCGCCGTGCCGCGTATGGATACGATTTGGCTGGCCGATTGGACTGAGTAGGAATCGCCGGACGACGAAACCGTGAGGACGTCGTGCTGGTAATCCTCGCACGGCCTTTCGATATCCACGCCCTGGTATTCCATGCCCGGCGAAATCATCACGATTTTGTGGATCCTGCTTTCCTGCGCCCCGGCCAGGATGGCCGCGGTCGAGCCAATGCTCGCACCGACGACATAATACGATTCTATGTCGGGGTAGTTCGGCTCGACGTACTCCTTCACGCTCAGGACGTCGGTTTTCATGTCCTTGTATGCTGCGGTGTCGAAGCCCTGGTATGTACCGAGGTTCGTGCTTTTCCCGTGGCCCCGCATGTCAAGCGCGATGACGACGGATTCCGGGAACTGCGCATGCAGGCTCTCTATGAAGCTTGCAGGATAGCTGTCCCTGGTCTTCCCCAATTGCGGAAGGAGAAGGATGGCCCGCACAGGCACCTTGTTCACCGATGTATAGAGCGTACCGTAGATTTTCCATGCCCCGGAGGAGAAGGATATTTCCTTCGATTCGAGTGATGTCCCGGTAGGCTGCCCTTCGGTGCCAGTTGTCCCGGACCCCGTGCTCCCGGTTCCGGTGCCCTGAGTGGGCGGCGGCTGGGTTCCGGTTCCCTGCGACGTCCCGCTTCCCGAACCTGACGTCCCGCCGGATGTTCCCGTGCCGGATGTCCCGGCCTGGCCGGAAGTTGAGGCTCCGCCGGTGCTCTGCGGGCTTGTGTTGGATGCGCCGCCGGAAGGCTTTGCCGCCCCGCCCGGAAGCTGGGTGCATCCAATCATGAGAATGAAAACCGAAAGAAAAACCAGGAGAGGCTTCACGTTCAGCGCCTCTTTTTGCCCTTTGCGGGCTTCGCCTTTTTAGCCGCTTTCTTGACAGCTTTCTTTGCCGGAGCCGCCTTCTTCGGTGCAGGGCCGCATGGACCGCAGCATGAGCAGCATTCGTCCGCTCCCGAAACCGCATCGACGCCTTCGCCCATGAGTTCAAGCGAGTCGGTAAGGCCTTCAAGCGACATTACGAGCCGGTCCACCCAGCTTGCGACAAGCTTCAGGTCCGCGGTCTCGGCATTTTCGAACATCTCCCTTCTGAGCGAGCGCAGCTCGTCCCGGAATTCCTCAATCGTTTTCACCATAGCGTTCACCTGCAAATGCTAACCCATCCGGGGTTTTTAAGCCTTGTCAAGATTTTGCGAGAAGGCGGGCAATCTCCAGGACTTCCTCTTTCGGCAGGGTTCGGGCGCGCCTCTTCAGATAGGGGCCAAGCGACTTCAACTCGGCATCGGTATACATCTTCGAATCGAGGAGCGCGTTCCGGACGGTCTTGTTCTTGTGCTGGAAGAGCCAGCGGACGATATTCTCCTGGAACTGCGTGAGCCGTAGGCCGGTCGGTCTGAGGACAATGATTGCGGAATCGACTTCCGGAGCGGGGCGGAAAAGGTGCCGCAGGACTGTCCGCTCGAACCTGATGTCGAATGCGATTTGGGAGGTCACGGAAAGGCGACCGTAGTTGCGGTCGCCGGGCTTCGCGGCCATCTTCAATGCGAACTCCTTCTGGACCATCAGCACCGCGCGCTCGAACTTCATCCCGGCAAGTCGGAAAACGATGTCCGAAGAGATGTAGTATGGGATGTTCCCGACCGCGATGTCGAAGGGGGGCGGTTCGGCGGCGAGGAAATCAGCCTCGATGACTTCGACGAGCGCGGTGCCGTCAGCCCGCGCGGGGTATTTTTCCCGCAACAGCGCCGCAAAGCGCGAATCCTTCTCGACCGCAATCACGTGGGCGGGTTTTTGGGCTAGGATGGCGTCCGTCAGGCGGCCGTCCCCCGGGCCGATTTCCAGGACGGTCTTGTGCTCCGGGTTTGCGAGTTTCGCTTCGAGCGCAAGGATGTTCCTGTCCTCGAGGAAGCATTGGCCAAGCGATTTCTTCCGCTCAAAGGACATGCTCATCCTTCTTCCCCTCGATGACGAGGACCGCATCGATGAATCCGTAAGCGTAGTTCGCCGAGCCGAACGACGTGAAGTAATCGCCCTTCTCAAAGTAGTGCCTCGCATCCGAGGCGTAGTTTTCAACGTATTCGAAGACGGCGGGGTATTTCACGTCGAACTTGTAGGTTTTGAAAACCGCGATGATTCTCCCCAGCTTGTCGAGGTCTTTCTGCGCCCGCGTCTTCTCGTCCATGCCTAGACCTCCTTGACCAGCGCCTTCATGCTCCTGCTTTCATGCGGAGAAGGGCTCTCGGCGGGATGCCCGATTGGAATGACGGCCACCGGCACCTCGTAAGCCCCGGCCCTCACCACCCTGCAGACCTCGAGGGGGTCGAAGCCCCCCACCCATGCGGAGCCGAGCCCGAGCGCAGTGGCGGCAAGCTGCGAGTATGCCGCGGCGATGGTGGCGTCCTGGATTGAGTATAATTCGAAGCCGCGCTCGTGGTATTTCGATGCCGAGCGCGTCTGGTCGGCCGTGAACACTAGCGCGAGGGGGGATTTTGACACGAATCCCTGCTCGTTTGCCGCCAGGGAGAGCGCCTCAAGGGCCGCCTTGTCCCGGACAAGGTAAATCCTGAACGCCTGGAGCCCTCCGGCCGATGGGGCGGACATGCATGACTCGATTATCGTCTTGACGTCCTTCGCATCCACGTCCTTTTCCTGGAAAGCACGGACGGAACGCCTGTTTGAAACCGTCTCGAAAAAGTCCATGGGTGGCATTAGCCGGGAAATGATTAAAAGAGGAGTATAAGTGTCAGCAGCAGTGTATTTTCCCGATCGGAGATCAGTACTCAAAACACCGTGAAGGAGCTTAACTTCTGAGTTCGGAATGGGATCAGGTGTTTCCCCCTCCCTGTGACCGCTGACAGGAATGATAGTGTCCTGACGTCTTTTTAAATCTTGCTCACGGGAAAAAATCCATGGCCGGAGCATTCGATACCGTTGTGGACACGCTGAAGGACGCAATCGGCTTCTTCATGAAATACCCCGCGAGGCTGACGCTCGAATTCGTGAAGGTAATCGCGCTCGGCATGGCGCTGCAGATGGTGCTCGTGCTCCTTATAACCGCCTTGGGGATGCTACTCGGAAGAGAGCCGGGCGCGGATGCCGCCTCCATGCTGGCCGTAGCGGTGACCTTGCTCGCCGGGGCCGCCTTTTTCATAATAAGCAGCGCGTTGTCCGCGACGCAATTTTGCATCGTGGACCAGATGACCGAGGGCAGGAAGGTCGGCATAATCCGGAATACGATGGAGCTCCTGCCGCGCATGGCGGCATATTGCGGAATCATCATCGTCGCCTTCATCGCCGTCCTCGCCCTCGCGTTCCTCAGCGGGACCGTATTCGTGGGCATCGCAGGCGCCTTCCTGATGCTGCTGACGCTCGCCGGCATGGTCACGGCCGTGTTCTTCTGCCAGTTCTCGGTGACGATGATGGCGGTCCGCGGAAGGGACGCCATCGGCGCGCTTGAAAGACTCCATCATCATGGCGAAGCGGAATTTCTGGGCGGCTTTCGCATTCGACATAATCATGCTCGTCCCGGTGCTCGGGGTGATAGTCGTCCTGTCGGTGCCGCAGGAAATCATCGGCTCGGTCATCGCCTCCCCCAACGCGGACGTGGTGCTCTCTGCCGCGCTTTTCGCGGCTTCGCTCGCGCTTTCGCTGGTGGAAAGCGTCCTGGTCTCCCTGATGATGACCTGTTTCATATACTTCTTCTTCAGGAGGCTGGAGGGTGCGGCGGCCGTGATAGCCGCGGACGCGCCGGTAGTGCCCAGCAAGAAGAGAGCGGCAAGGAGACAATCCTGAGGATTCGCGCCCGAGCGCCCTGTTTCCGGATTTTTTCGAAACAATAATAACACCTTTCGAAGAGAGTAGGTTCGATTCTATGTCAGAGCACAAACACTGGTCCGAGTGGCTCGCCGAGCGCGTCGTCGCCGAGAAGAAGGAGCCGTTCGTGATAACGAGCGGAATCACCACCTCGGGCCCGGCCCACCTCGGCACGTTATGCGAGTTCCTTTTCCCGGACGCGATACGGAAGCAGCTCGAGTCCAACGGGAAGATGGTCACGTTCTATTTCCTTGCCGACATCCTCGACGCGTTCGACTCCGTGCCCGTTGCCATGGAGGCGTACAAGGACGCGCTCACGCCGCACCTCGGGAAGCCGCTCTGCGACGTGCCCGACCCCACCGGCAAGGCCGGAAGCTTCGGCGACCATTTCCTCGACGAAGTGAAGCTCCTTATGCAGGGATTCGGCGTCAAGGCGACGGTCATGCGCATGAACGACCTCTATTCGCAGGGGAAGTTCGACGAGTGGGCGAGGTTCTACCTGAAGAATGAGCCCGAAGCCAAGCGCATCGTGGAGGAAAGCAGCGGCAAACAGGAGAAAAAAGACTGGTCCCCGATCATGCCCATCTGCGAAAGCTGCGGCAGGATAGCGACTACGCGCGTCCTTAGCCACGACGGGGAAAACTACGAGTACTCCTGCGACAAGGACGTGAAATACGTCAAGGGGTGCGGCTTCAAGGGCAAGGCGAAAATCGCCGACCACCGCTACAAGATAACCTGGAGGCTGCATTGGCCGGCATGGAAGCAGATTTTCCACACCAGCATCGAGGGCGCGGGCATGGACCACCACACGAAGGGCGGCTCCGAGGACACCTGCAGGGAAATCACGCTGAACCTCATGAAGGCGGAATACCACATCCCCTTCAAGTACGGGTTCATCCTGTTCCAGGGGAAGAAATACTCCAAGTCGAAGGGAATCGGCATGGGCGTTTCGGATTTAGTGAAGCTTGTGCCCCCAGAGATAATCAAATATATCCTCGTCAAGCCCGACCTCGAGGAGAATGTCGACATCAACCCGACTGCCGAGAGCATGCTCAAGACCATGGACGACTTCCAGAAGGCCGCGGAGCTTTCGGGAAAGGACCACGAAACGCTGAACAGGCACGAGAGGAAGATGGCGATAGCCTACGGGCTTTCCGCGGACAGGCTGAATTGGAAGGTGCCAGTTCCTGGACGTGCTCCTGTATTACCAGATATACCATGACTGGGAAGAGGTCGTGAAGATGACGGGCGACCGGGATGGAGTCATGTACCTGAAGCCGTATGTCGGGGAGTGGATTGCGCGCGACTTCATGCCTGACGATTACCGATTCAAGTACCAGCCGGGCGCGGTGAAGCCGAGCGACGCGGCCATGAAGCTGGTCACGAGCCTTGATGACAAAATGGATGCGCTGGCAGTGCACAACGCGATATTCGAGTTCGGCGAAAGCCAGCGGAATCGAGCCGAAGTCGCTCTTCGCCGACCTCTACCAGACGCTCCTGGGCGAAGGAGGGGGCCGAGGCTGGGCAAGCTGATTGCGGCCCTCGGCGTATCCCGCGTCAAAGGATTTGGGCGCATCATGACGGTCCTGAAGATAACCGAGGATGATTTCGAGGCGGCGGTGGACATCGCAGCCGCACTGCTGAAGAACGGCGGCACGATGTCCATCCCACCGACACGGTTTACGGGATAGGCGCGCGACGCCGCTTCGGACGAGGCGGTGGAAAAGTCCTTAAAATCAAGGGGATAAAAGGCCGGAAGCCGCTGTCGGTGATGGTCTCCGACCTGGGGATGATTGACTGATTCTGCGAAACGGGCGTATCGGAGGACGTCATCCTGAGGAAGTTCTCGGGACCTGATACGTTCATCCTGAAGAAAAGCAGGAGCTTCCGGCGTCCCTTACGGACAGGCTGGGCGTCCGCATCCCGGATTCTCAGTTCTGCCAGGGCGCTGTGCAGGAAATTCGGCAGGCCGATAACCACCACGAGCGCGAACCCGACCTTGCAGGCCCCGCCGACGCGGTTCGATGATGTGGACAGGAACGTGCTGGCCGCCGCCGACCTTTCAATCGACGGGGGACCGACGAAATACGGCGCGGCCTCCGCAGTAATAGACCTCGTCGACAGGAAGATGCTTCGGCCGGGCGACGAGGGATGGATAGACCTTGTCGATTTGCCCGAGCGCTGAAGCTGTCCTGCGATACCGCTCAGCCGAGCCATTGGTCGAGCTTGCTCTGCGCCGAGCGCTCCTTCGTGATTTTCTGGAAGCCTTCAATCGTCCTCTGCACGCGCTCCTCGGAGAAATCGTGCTCGGATACGAGCATCTTCATTATGCGCTCCGAATCGAGGGGGCGCCATTTCAGGTCAGTTCGCCCGGGGAACGTACGGGGGGTCGAGGAACAGGTGCAGGACCTCCTCGGCATCAACCTCGAACTGGTAATCGTATTTTTCCTTCACGTAAGCGGTTACCGCATCGAGCGTCTTGTGCTCTTTCACTATCTTGAGCGCGGTCTTCGGGCCCACGCGCTTCACGCCCTCGTTGAAGTCGGTCCCGAGGAGTATGCCTATCAGCACCAGCCCGCTCCGGTCGATTCCGAGCGATGCGAGCGATTCCTTCAGCTCGATGAAGCTCAGGTTCCACCATTATATAGCGGTCCTGGCGGGGCACCTTGCGCCTGCCGGTAATGGACAGGTTCCGGACGAGCAGGGGGGAGCCGAACATGAGGGCGTCATAATCCTGCGATGCGGTCGCGTAGGCAAGGCCCTGCTGGACCATCATCGCGGCCTGCGCCTCGCCGTCGGACGGTGCCTGGATGGTCGGGATGCCCATCGCATCGAGAAGCTGCTTGCTTTCCTCGATCATCGCGCCCGTCAGCCTGGATGTCGCCTGCGCGAATTTCTTCGCGTCCTCGAACTTCTCAGCCTCCAAGGCGGCTTTCCATTTCGCCTCGGCCTGCCGCTTCACCTCGGCCCGCTCGCCCTGTACGCGCTCTTTCAGCCGGTGCGCTTTCCCGTCGAACACGTAAACGGGCCTGATGCCGCTTTCAAGGAGCCGGATGTTGCGGTAGAAGAGCCCGGACAAGTGCGCGGTGACGTTGCCCTTGAAGTCCATGAGCGGCGTGCCGTCCTCCTGGCGTATCGATGAAAGGAACTGGTAGAGGATGTTGAATGCGTCGATTGCGACTATTTTGTTCGAGAGCGAGTCGAGGCCTATCGTATGCTTGATGGCCAAATCCCCCAAATCGACTCCCATTTCCCATCCACCCTGGGCCGCCGCGCGGCGCTACTTCCCCTTTTTCTTCTTGGCTTCGACCATGTCGGCAAGTGTGGGCGGGACGAAGCCTTTCGGGCCTGATGCGGCCGGGCCGGCGACGGACTGGGACTTCTCCACGAGCTTTATGCCCAGCTCCTTCTCGAGCTTGCGGGCGACTTCGACGGTCGGTATGAACCGCTCGTGCTCGAGCCCCTGGAGATAGCTCTCCCGCTCCTTCACGCGCTCGGCGATGACTGCAAGGGGAAGGCCGGATTTCTCCCGCGCCGCCTTGATGAGCTTCCCGTAATTCTCGGTGATTTCCTCGCTGGTCTCGACCACCGACACGGAGGACGGCCTCTCGATGGATGCGCCTTCGTCATCGAAACGGTGCAGCACTTTCCCGCCGCGCATGCATGAGCCGCAGGCCAGGAGCTTCGCCCCTTCCAGCAGGATTTGGGCCCGGACGGGCGATTTGCCGCATATGTCGCAATAGAGATCCGCCATGTTTTTTTATCCCGCCAAAGCTATTAAAATCCCTGACATCCAATCTTTCTCCATGATGGTTCTTCTCTTATTGATAGCCATAGCCCTCGGGCTTTTCTACTTCATCGTGTTCCAGACCGACCTGCCCGGGCTCTGGAAATTCGTCCTGGTCGCGGCCGAGATGATTGCCCTGAACCAGATATTCATAAGGAAGTACAAGATGCCGAGCGAAATCGGGCTCGTCCTCGTGAAGAGCAAGAAGGGCATAGAGCTCATCGAAAGCATGGCGAAGAACGAGAAGGCCTTCAACTTCATGGCGGACGTCGGGGCAGGAATAGCCTACGGCCTGCTCAGCGTGAAGCTCATGAGGAAGAATACGTCGTGGAAAAGCCTCGCCTGCGGGCTCGCCATCCTGGTCATCCTGTCGAGGTTCGTGGCGCCAGTCGCCCTTTCGTTCCTCCTCTTCGTCGTCGGAATCGGGAGCACGAGCACCTCCGCCGCCGAAAGCGTGGGCGGCAGCGCGGACATGGGCCTGTTCCTGATAGGAGGCGTCCTGCTTTTCGGCGGGCTGTTCGCGCTCATCCTTTTCGGCATCGTATATTATGGAATCGTCATATTCAAGGCGCTGGTCACGAGCCTCTTTTTCGGGACCGACGCGATAACCAAAATCGCCCCGGGCGGGGACGTCCTGCTCCCGGGAATCAACCTGCCGTTTTTCGAGGGAATCGTCGCGCTCGCGATTGTCATGGTCGTCCATGAGGGCGCTCATGCCATCCTCGCGCGGATTGCGAAAATCCCGCTTCTGTCGTCGGGCATCGTGCTTTTCGGCATAATCCCGATAGGCGCGTTCGTCGAACCGGACGAGAAGAAGCTCGCGAAGGCCGAGCAGACCAGGCAGACACGCGTTCTCGTGGCGGGGCCGACGGCCAACATGCTCACGGCCGTCGTGTCGTTCATCCTGTTCATGGGGTTCTTCATGGTCAGCGCGGACATGCGCGAAGGCGTGCTTTATGTGCACTACAACTCCACGAACATCACCCACCCGCTCCCCGAAGGGACGATGGTCTACGAGATAAACGGCATTGCCGCGGATTCCATCAACTGGACTTCGTTCAGCCTCCCTGCGGACGAGAATGTGACGATACTCACGAACAAGGGCGAGGTCGTCCGGAAAACGAACGAGAACGGGAAGCTCGGCGTCGAGTTCTACCTCCTGGGGAAGGATTTCCTGTTCTCAAGATACTCGAATCCCGCCCTCCAGTTCATCTACGTAATCCTCGGACTGAGCGTCGCCTTGAATTTCGTCGTGGGCACGGTCAACATACTCCCGATACCGCTTTTCGACGGCTACAGGATAATAGACGTCAATGTCAGGAACAAGATGATTGTGAAGGCGGTGAGCTACGGGGCGCTGTTCTTCTTCATCCTGAATTTCCTGCCCCGCTTCTTCCAGTGAAGATTGAGCATCTCCCAAAGGAAGTGCGGGGGGAGTCTCTTCTTTCCGGCCACGCCAAGCCGTGTTGAGCGGGCCCGGGTGTGCGTGGTTTGGGGGGCGCGGAATGCTTTGGGATAACTCAGGCGTTCTTCCTTGGAGTCCTTGCGCCCGCTGGTCTTCGTTTTAAGAGAAATAGGCGCTGGCAATGTTCTTTTGGCAGGTTTTGCATGCTTGGGCTTGGCAGCGCGGAGCCCGAACCCGGGGTGCACCGGTTTTCTTGCTTCTGCTTTTCTTGCTTTTTGCGCTGGCCGCACCTCAGAGTCCACCTCGGGCTTCGGCACTTTGGTTTTTTCCGCCCGGCCTCTTTTTCGCATCTGGCCGCGGGCGAGGCGGTCTTTCAGCTGATTGGGATCGGATTTCTGGTTTTTCAGGGCTGTGCCGGGCCCGATAGGGGCTTTCTGCGCCGTCATTATCGCAATCTTCCTGAGCAATGCCATGATGGACAGCAGCTTTGCCGCCGTGTCGAGGGTGGCCTGGATGTTCCTGCGCAGCTTGTCCTTGGAGATTCCGAGGGGATTGCCCAGAGTCCCTTTTTTTCCGGGTTTCACGGGGGCGGAGAATCCTGCCGGGATGTCTAACCTCGCCCGGCTGAACCGGGAGGCCTTCCATGCCCGATAGGCTGATTCGAATGATGGCGTCGCGGGGATTTCCTTCCTGATAGGTGCGGCCTTTTTGCGCCGCAAGTCCGGAATGTCCGGAATGGCTTCGCGGAGTGATGCGCCATCGGCCCGTATTGTCGATGCCGCATCAGGGCGATTGGCGGGCTGTGCCGCAGATGCAGGAGTGGCGGCCGTCGGCATGATGCTGCTGAACGCGAGGAGGCAGAATGACAGGCGCTGGGCCGGGGCGCTTATGGGGTTCTGGGTCCTGGCAACGGATGCCTTCGAATCCGCAGCCTGCGGCAGTGAGAACAGGGCCGGTCCCCGCTCATCCTGCGAGAACGGGTTGAACCGGACCGTCACGGAATCGGCTATCGAGCCGTCGAACGTCTTGATGATCAATGAGCTTGCGTCGTTCATCCTGCTCCGGAACGCGTCGAAGAGGGCCGGGTCGTACCGGGCCATCGGTTCATGCTGGGATGGACGGGCATCGGAGAATGCCGCGGGCATGGCGGATGATGAATAAGCGGATGATGCCAGCACTGGCCCGGCGGAAAACATGATTGATTCGGGCTCCCTGGCTGCATGCTGGGATACCGTGAGTATTTCGCCGGTGTCCTTGTTCAGGACGAGGATGTTCTCTTCGAGCAGGACGCCGTTGCCGCTCCGGACGCCCCCGTGCGCCTTGGAAAGCTCGTCACGCGCGTCCTTGCTTAGGACGGCTCCCCCGCGCGACGAGTACATGCGGTCGATGTCCGCGATGTTCCCAGGGTCGAAATTGGCGGACGTCGTCCAAAGCGCGATGTTCCGCGTGTTGCGGCCTATCCTGAGCTCTTCGGCGTTCGGGAACACGATGCCCTGCTTTTCGGTCACCGCCATCGGGATGCCGGCTTCGCCCAGCGAGAAATGTATGCCGGATTCGGACGACTTCACGAGCACGGCATCGCCTATGCGGACCGAGGTTATCTCCCAGGTCTTGAATTCGGGGTAGTATTTCTTCGTGACTTCGCCGCCGTTCTCCCTCGCCACCTTCTCTATCAGGTCGTTCGTGGTAGCGCCTTCCCTGATGGCGGTCGTGAACGTCCGCCCCAGCATGGACACGCTGGCTTCGACAAGGTTTCCGGAGTGGAATCTCGATAGGCGGGGCTCGGAAGACGCGTGGGTAGGATTAAGTCTGAACAATGATCCCGCCATAGGGCAGGATTACTTTGGGAAATTTTAAAAAGGGGCTTCAAATAATCGGGCGCTTCGAGAGCTCGGCGGGCAATGTTAGGCGCTCGAACGGCTTTCCGTGGTTCTCCTTCTCAACGACGGCGATGAGGGCGTCGACCGACATCTCCTTCTTCTCGTCGGGCTGGCGGACGTTCACCGAAAGCATGCCCGTCTCCATCTCCTTGTCCCCGATGACAACGATGAACGGCACCCATTCCTTCTGGGCGTCGCGGATTTTCTTGCCGAGGGGCTCGTCGCGGTCGTCGATATCCGCCCGGACCGGCTTTTCCTTGAGCCTGCCAAGGACCTTCATGCCGTGCTCCTTGTGCTTGTCCCCGACCGGTATCACGCGCACCTGCGTCGGCGAAAGCCATATGGGCAGCATCGCCTTCTGGCCCTTGGCCATCTTCATCGCCTCGGCCTCGAGGAGGGCGTAAATGACGCGCTCCAGGCTTCCGCTGATTGAGGCGTGGAGGATTAGCGGGCGCTTCTTCGTGTTGTCCTGCGCCACGAAATTTATGTCATATGTGTCCGCGTTCTCGACGTCAATCTGCACGGTCGTGAGCGCGCTGGCCTTGTCCATGCTGTCGATGAAGTTGAACTCGAACTTGGTTATGAAGTACGCGTAGCGCTCCTTGAAAAGCTCGACGAGGATGGGCTTCCCGCCGCGCTTCACCATGCCGAGGTACCAGCCCTTGTGCTCGTTGAAGAAGTCCTCCTGGATGCGGAAGGCCACCTCGGTCTCCAGCCCCATCATCCGGTTCCATTCGAGGCCCATGTCGTACTGCTTCTCGAACTCGCGGCATGCCATCGGTATGTCGGATGCGAGGGTGTGCATATCCGGCATCGTGAACGCGCGGAGCCTTTTTAGGCCCGCAAGCTCGCCGGACTGCTCCCTGCGGAAGCTGTATCTTGTGAGCTCGAACATCTTGAGGGGCAGGTGCCTGTATGAGAAGACCATGTCGTGCGCTATCAGGAACTGGCCGAAGCACGCCGCGAAGCGCAGGAACAGCTTTTTCTCGTCGCTGATGACCACGTACTGCCTTGCCGGGAAGCGGTTGAGGTATTTCTTGAGGGACGGGTGCTCGTAGTCGTACATGATGGGCGTCTCGACCTCGAACGCGCCGTAATCCACGCACCAGTCGGTTATCGCGCGCTCGAGAATCTTCTTTATCACCCGCCCGTTCGGCAGGATGCGGAAGTTGCCAGAGTCCGAGCCGGGCTCGTAGTCGATGAGCGAGTGCTCCTTCATGATTTTGATGTGCGGGGGCTCTTTCTCGTAGGCGCGGACCTTCTTGGTCTCGTAGGTCGCGAGCTTCTGGAGCGCCGGCCATTTGGAGAAGTCGAACTTGTCCACGTCGTGCAGGGTGCCGTCCAGGTCCATGATGTGGAAGTGCGATTTCAGCGCGTTCTCCTGCTGGAGGCTCTTGGACACCACTTCGAGCTCGCCCGGCTTCGCCGAGACGGTCGCGGCGCCTGCCCCGTGCAATTCGCGCGAAAGCTCGGAGAGCGGATGCCCCTTGCATTTGAGCGTGTATCCCTTGTACCAGCCGAAAGGCGAATGCGCGGACGCATAGCCCCGCTCTTTCAGCAGGACCTCGGCCTTCGCGATGACCGCCCGGGCAATGGATGGCTTGGAGGGCTTGGATGTGAGATGGACCAATGGGTAGAGGAGGATGTTCTTGGTCTTGACCTGCTCTGCTACGGCTGATGCCTCCTGGGCGAGGCGCCCGGCCATCACTTCCTCCTCGTCCCCGTCTTCGACCGCAGTGAACACGACGAGAACTTCCTCGAAGCGCTCGATTCCGGGCTTGGATAGCTGCTCGGCGTCCTTGATGGCCTGCTTCTTCGGCTCCACCTCGATGTAGTCCGCGTGTATTGTAAGAATTCTCATGGCAATCCCTGTCTCGTGTTACCACCTATGTCATCAAAAACGGGTTAAAAATGTATGTAAAAACCGCTGCAATCGTCATTGCTGGCCGGCCGATTCCAGGTTCTTCGCGTATATCTTCATGAAGTCCAGGGCCCGCGCACGGTTGAGCACCATCAGGTTCTTCATGTGGTGGAGGGCTTTCTGCTCGTCGGCCATCGCGAGGGCCAGGATGAGGAGCGACTCCTCGACTTCGGGCAGGAACCTCCCCTTCATGGCGGCTTTGAGCGTATTGTAGCCTTCGATGTAATCCTTCAGCTGGAAGCATGCGGTCGAGAACACGAGCGAGCAGAAGCGGATGTCGCTTTCGGACTGCGACAGCTTGAGCGCCTTCTGCGCCTCCACCTTGGATTCCTGGTAGCGGCCCATGCGGAAGGCCGATTCCGCCAAAAGGACGTGCGAAAGCAGCTCCCGGGGGAATTTCTTCACGAAATCCTGGCCGAGGGCGTATGCCTGGGGGTTCATCTGCTCCTTGAGGTAAACGGCAATCTGCTTGAGGTAGGCGTCGGGTTTGGAGAACTCCACCATGAGGTGGATTGGGTTATAAGGATTATAAGGGTTGAGTCGGCAATACTATAAGTGATGTCATATGGCAGAAGCTCAGAAAAGACCGGCGGATGAGGGAGTGATAAATTCAGCGGCCCAGCTTCGCGGCCTTTCATGGGAGGGGGTCCGCAGGACGGCGCTGGATGTGGTGGAACAGTTCTGCCAGCGCAACCACCTGAACCCCGGGGAGTTCATGTCGAACCTGGGCATGATGGGGTCCGACCGGTGGAGGCAGGGCGTCAACTGGAGGGAATGCGTCAACTGGAACCAGTTCAACAGCCTCATTTTCAGCTCGATTCCCGCCGAAAGCGAAGGCGGGGCGGTGGTCGGCAGGCGCTTCGAGCAGGGGCGCCTGACAAGGACGCTCAGTGACATGCAGGAATCGTATACCGCCACTGCGGCGCAGAGGACGGGAAGCAGGACGGCGCGGACGCCGACGGCGGCAGAACAGCAGGAAACGGCGCCTGCCCAAAGGCGCGAGGAGCAGGCGGCCCAGCAGGCTCCTGCGGCCGCCCAGCCCAGGAGCCAGATGTCCAATGACGTATGGTCGATGCTGTATTCCGCAACTGAAGACGTTCTGGACAGGTACCCCCAGCTTACCGAGGAGCAGAGGACGGCAATCCACGGCATCATGGACAGGGCTGGCCCGGGAGCGAGGAGGCTTGTTGCCGTAAATCTGACGTCCGTATCTCCGCGAAATCAGCGGCCCGAGACAGACATTGACTGCGGACCAGGCGACGAGCCTTTACAACGCGCTTGTGGGGTCGCCGGAGATGCCCGGCCTCGCCGTGCAGGCGGAGAACTGGATACGCGAGGAGCGCGAAGGCGCGCGGCGCATGCCGGAACCGACCAGGATGGCGGCCGCCGAGCAGCGCGAGCGGCCCGCCCCTGCAAGGACCGAGTCGCATGTTTATCGGGTGAGCGTCATCGAGCCCGCGCGCGAGGAGGGAGGCGCGCCGCGCACGATTTCCACTTTCGAGGTGGTCTCGCCCACGCCTATAGAGAATTCCGGCGACTTGGCGAACGTGCTCCGCGACAGGCCGGACGGGCTGGCCGTGACCAGGATAGGCTCGGGCGGGCGCAGGATTAGGATTCGGGGCGATGACCTCGACACGTTCACGACAAGGATGTCCCAGTTGAGGTTCGACCCCAACCACGAGATAGCGATTACCGAGCAGCAGGCCGGGCGCCCGAGGATATGAGCCCCCCAGCCGGCGGGTTCTTATCGGCAGGTTTTTCCTATTTTTTTTCAATCAGCATCTTTTTTTTCGCGGCCGCAGGCCTGTCCTGCGTCCGGATGTATTCGAATACCTTGTGCCCCTTGAACTTCCTCACGTAATTCTTTATGAACGTCAGGAAAAGGACCGGCCTCTCTATGACCAGCCGCTCGGCCTTGCGCCGGGTCTGGAAGCTGAGGCGCAGCAGCATCATCTCGTCCTGCTTGGTGGGGTATCCCAGCGACACCACCCCGCGCTCGTCAATCGAGCCGACGGCGTCGAACATGCCCGCCAGGTAGTTCGCCGCGTATTCGTTCAGGTACTTGAAGCGCTCGAGCTCCTCGGCCTCTATCTGCTGGAAGAACTTCCTGTAGGCGGTATGGTAGAAATAGACCTTGTCGCCGTCGGTCAGCAGCTTGTCCGAAGTCGTGAGCTGGCGCTCGAGGACTTCCTGCGTGAATATCTCGAGGACCTCCTTGTCCCCCTCAACGCCGAGGCCTTCGGGACAGCGGGATTTCCGCCAGAGCCCGATAAGGTAGGAAAGCTCGGGGGACAGTTTGATTTTCATATCCTCGCACCGGTCTAAGGCAGTGGCCAGACCTCACATCTTCATCTTCTTTTTCTTTTCCTCTTCCCCGGCTTTTTTCTCGGTGTCTTCCTCGAAGCGCACGCTTTTCTTGGACGGCACCCCGATTTCGATGCGCCTGGAGCCGGATATGAACTCGTTTATCTCCACCGCCAGAAGCTCGTCCACCTGGGCGGAGAACCACTTGGCGGTCTTGGACGAGACGTAAGCCCGCTTGAAGATGTCTGAAAGCTCCTTCTGGTCGCCTTCGGTGAAAGGCGCCTTGTTCTCGCTGATGCGCCCTTCCGCGCTCATGAGAAGCGTGCCGAACCGGGCCACGTCCTTCTCGCTCGCGCCGCCTGCGCTGAGCGCCGTCAGGATGCCCTTGGCCATCACCGCGTTGCGCTTCCCGGTGCGCGTGAGGAGGTTGTCGAGCTTCGTGAGGTCCTTTTGGGGAAGGCCGCCCTTCCTTGACGCGTCCAGCACGCGCCTGGAAAACTCGAAAAACGCTCCAATGAACCTCATAGAACTTCAGGTTGGTTAGTGCTGGCAAGCTTAATAAATCGATGGGCAAGGACAATCAATTTAAACCACAAAGGGGCATAGGGAATCCATGAAGTATCAGGTTGATGTGGGAAGGGTCAAGAAAATCCAGAGCAACATCTGGGACAAGATAAAATCCACGTTCTCATACAGGAAAGGCTATGGCGAGCCGATGCCGGTCTTCGGGCACTACGGCGGCCTGTTCAAGTGCGGCGACGAGAAGCTCGTCATCCACACCGACGGCGTGGGCACGAAGCTCCTCGTGGCCCAGGAGATGGACAAGTACAACACGGTGGGCATCGATGCGGTGGCGATGTCGGTCAACGACATCCTTTGCGTCGGGGCAGAGCCGCTCGTCGGCGTCGATTACATAGGGCTTTCAAGGGAGGACCCGGAGCTGGTCTCGGACATCATGGACGGCCTGGTCAAGGGCGCCGAGGAGAGCGGATGCGCGATAATCGGCGGCGAGACGGCGGTCATCCCGGACATCATAAAAGGGACGAAAAAACCCTTCGACCTCACGTTCACGGTGGTGGGGCGGGTCAAGAAGCTCGTCCTCGGGAACGAAATCGCCAAGGGCGACGTGATTGTCGGCCTGGAAAGCTCGGGCCTGCATTCGAACGGCTACACGCTGGCGAGAAGCGCCCTGGACGCCGGGAAATGGGGGGCCGAGATGCTTGAGCCCACCAGGATATACGCCAGCACCGTGCTCGAGGCCATCGACGCCTGCGACGTCCACGGAATCGCGCACATAACAGGGGGCGGGTTCTCCAAGCTTACGAGGCTCAACCCGGACGTCGGATACAAGCTCGACGCCCTGCCCAAGCCGAAACCGATATTCGAGGCGCTCCGCGAGAAGGTCAAGGACAGTGTCGAGATGCACCGGACCTTCAACATGGGCGTCGGCATGTGCATAATCCTCCCCAAGGACAGGGCGGACACCATCATAAACATCGCCAAGAAGCACAACGTGGATGCGTCCATAATCGGCAGCATCACCGAGAAGAAGGGCGTCTGGCTGGCCGAGGGGAAAAAGGAGACGGACATCAGCATAAAATAGATGAACCAGGGGGTATGAACATGAGGACATTACTAATCGTAGCGATTGCGCTGTCCCTCGTGGCGGCAGGATGCTGCGGCCAGACGCCGCAGTCCCCGGCTCCGAGCGGGACCGGGGGGAGCGGACAGCCCGCACAGGGCGGGGAAACCGGAGGAACCGGCAACGCGACGCCGCCGGATGGAACCGGGACCGGTACGCAGCAGCCGCCCACGGGAGAGGGCACCATAGTCGATGTAGGCGGCAGCACCGGAACCGGAGGGGGAAGCGCGGGAACGCCTGCCGGATCCCAGGTGGACTGCTCCACGATGACGCCCACATGCGGCGACTGCGTGGCAAAGGCGGGCTGCGGCTGGTGCAAGAGCAGGAACGGATGCTTCTATGGCGATTCCGGCGGCCCTGCAGGCGACGTCACCTGCGAGCAGGTGAACTGGGCGACGACCGAGAGCGCATGCGCGGCCCCGGTGGGCGGGAATACATGCCCGTCCAAGACCAACTGCGCGGACTGCCTGAGCGGCTCCGGATGCAAGTGGTGCCAGGAAGGCACGTTCTGCGCGGGCACGGAATCGGTGGAATCCTGCGGCGCAGGCGGCTGGAGGACGACGTCCTACCAGTGCTATGCGGGGCAGTAGTCCGGGCGCGGCTTAAGGCTGGGAACGGGGGCGGCGTGCAGCCGCCCGTGAATGCCCGGCCAGATTTTTTTATTTTCCCCTTATTTCCTGGTTTCTCCTTATCCCAGTCCTCATCTCTTGGGCGTCTTATCCGTCCGGGGCTTCTCCTTTTCCTTCCTGCGCCTCCAGTAAATCAGCCCGATCATGAGGAACGCGAGCAGTATGACTATCCAGAGCAGCCATGACCAGTCATCGGTCTGGACGACCGGAGGCTTCGGGGGCTCGATTGGCTCGCTTTTCGGAAGGGCGCTAATTGCGAGGCTCCTGACGGCAATGCCGTCCCGGAGTAGCGCAACCGTATATGCACCCTTCAGCGCAAGCGGCAGCGTGAAGGTGCCGTCGGGGTTGGTCTTGCCCGAGAGGTTGCGGCCGAGCGGGTCGGTTACCACGACATCGCAAAGCGCGCACGGAGCCCCGTCCTCCAGCGCCCGGACGGTGCTGTTCTCCCCGACGAAACCGGACTGCGGGCCCGTTAGGTCGTTGCTTACGCAGGCATGGGCCTGGCAGCGCTCCCCTTGCGGGCATGACGGGCAGCCGGATTCCGCGCCGCATTCGTAGCCGTATTGCACGAACGCGTGGTTCCTGGCTTCGCCGCATTCGCCGGATATCGGCCTGCACTGGCCGCCAGCCTTGCCGGAGGGGATGTCGCAGCGCTCGCTGCCCTTGCACGAGGCGTCCGAGCAGCACTGGAACGGGACGCATGCCCCGTTTACGGCCTCCCCGCAGTCGCAGGTGAGGTTCTCCGGAGGCTTGGGCGGGATGATTTCGCACTGCCCGCAGTCGATGAGGGCTACGGTTTCGGTTGCAGTCGAATAGCCTGGCTTGTCCGCGCGGATTTCGACGCTCTTGCCGCATCCGCCGAATTCCTCCTGGCCGCTTGAATTGGTTGTGCCGATCAGGCTGCCGTCAACGCGTATTTCCACGTTCGATACGGAATCTCCGCGGCTTTCCGCCGTGACGATTGTGCCGTTGCAGGAAGAGCTCGCAGAGACTTCCAGCGGGCGGTCCTCGTCATCGTCGTCATCCGGTTGCGCCGGGACGGCGGTGGTGACATTGAACGTCCTTATCGCGCTCGCGTTTGAATTGCCGCCGTCACTGCAGTTGACGAACCAGGTGTGGTTGCCGTCGGCGATGCCGCTAACCGTGAATACGAAGGGCGAACCCGATGGGACGGACGGGCTGCTGTCCTGGAAGACCGAGTCCAGGTAGATGCTGCAGTCCAGGGTGGGCGCATGGTTGTCGGTCGCGGTGAAGTTGAATGCCACCGTGCTTGAATTGAGAACTGCGCTCTGGTTGGGCCCGTTCAGGCCGATGGCCGGGGCCTGGATGTCCACGAAGAAGCTCCGGACCGGGCTTGAACCGTAGTTGACTCCGTCGCTGCATGTGACGCTCCAGTTGCCCGCGCCGCTCATCCCGAATACCCAAAAGTCCGTCAGAGTGCCGTTCTGGACGCTCGCATTCACCTGGTCCGGGATTCCGGCGAGATAGAATGTGCAGTTGAGAGTCGAGGCGAGGTTGTCGGTGGCGGTGAAGTTGAAAGCGCCGGAATCTACGTACAGCGTCGCATTGTCAGGCGGCAGGTTGAGGGTGACCGAGGGTGCGGAGGTGTCTATCGTGAAGATAACCGAGGCCTGGGCGGTGTTGCCTGCGCTGTCATTGGCATAGACGGTCATGTTGTGGGTTCCTGCAGCTGCGCTGAATGTCGTGTTCAGGCAGCTGGGCAGCGGTGTTGACACACCGCCATCGAGCTTGTACCAGCAGGAGCCTATCCCGATGTTGTCCGTTGCAGTGAAGTTCAACGGAAGGCCGGTCGTGATGTTGTAGCTGATGTTCTGCGGGCGCTGCAAGGTGATGCTCGGGGCAGTGGTGTCCACTGTGAAGATAACCGAGGCCTGGGCGGTGTTGCCTGCGCTGTCATTGGCATAGACGGTCATGTTGTGGGTTCCTGCAGCTGCGCTGAATGTCGTGTTCAGGCAGCTGGGCAGCGGTGTTGACACACCGCCATCGAGCTTGTACCAGCAGGAGCCTATCCCGATGTTGTCCGTTGCAGTGAAGTTCAACGGAAGGCCGGTCGTGATGTTGTAGCTGATGTTCTGCGGGCGCTGCAAGGTGATGCTCGGGGCAGTGGTGTCCACTGTGAAGATAACCGAGGCCTGGGCGGTGTTGCCTGCGCTGTCATTGGCATAGACGGTCATGTTGTGGGTTCCTGCAGCTGCGCTGAATGTCGTGTTCAGGCAGCTGGGCAGCGGTGTTGACACACCGCCATCGAGCTTGTACCAGCAGGAGCCTATCCCGATGTTGTCCGTGGCCGTGAAGTTCAGCGGAAGGCCGGTCGTGACGTTGTAGGACTGGTTCTGGGGCCTCTGCATGGAGACGCTTGGGGAGGTGGTGTCTATCGTGAAGTTCCTCGTGACGCTTACGCCCGTGTTGCCGTTGCCATCCCCGCATTCCACGCGCCAGGAGTGAAGGCCCTGGGCGAATCCTGAAACCGGGAAAACGGTGGCCGTGCCGTTTAGCACTGAATCGTTGGTGTCGTTGAGGACGTTGTCGATGAATATGGAGCAGTTCAGCACCGCGCCGAAATCATCCGTTGCCGTGAAATTGAATGTCACCGAGGTTGTGTTGGACTGGGAGTCGGCGGGCGGCGAGTTGAGGATGACGGACGGCGGAGAGGTATCATTGTTCTGGAATATGCCGTATATGCTCGCCGGAACGAGGCCTGCCATCGAGATGGTGTTGGCGGAAGCATCGAGGGATGCGTTCATCTTCATCCAGCTGGAATCCAGACCCCAGAGCTCGAAGCGGGCCTCATCATACCCTGCAAGCTCGGAATCAGCCCAGCTCCAGGCGATTGAATCGATTGAGACCGTGCCTGTCACTGCGCTTATATTCACGAACTTCTGCCCGAAGCTGGCGCGCCCGGGGGGCGATGTCGCCTCGGATGCCCAGTGGACGGAGTATTCCGAGAATGCCGGGACTGTGTCGTTGACGGACAGGTTGGTGAAATTCTGGAACACGCCAGCCGGGCTGTCGAATATGAGCCCGCTGACGTTCAGCAGGTAGTTGCCGAAGCCCAGGTCGTCGCCGTATAACAGGCCTATGGAATTGCTGTACAGGTGGTTGCGGATGACTATCGTCCGGTCGGCGTCGAGCAGGTGGAGGCCGCTCGCCCCGTTCGAATATATCTCGTTGTCCTGGATGGTGTTGTTTGTCGAAGGCGAGCCCTCCCCTCCCCATGTGAGGTTGAAGCCGCTCCGGTTGTTGAGGGAAACATTGTTCCCGATGAACAGGCTGTTGAGGCTGCCTGCGACCGTGAACCCGTCCATCCCGTTCTGGCGGACGGTGTTGTTCCGGAATGCATCCAGGATGGCAACGTCATCCGAATAGAATCCGGACTGGGCGTTCTGCTCGAGCACGTTCTCCTCGAAGGTGTTGTTGCTGCCGCCGGTCACCCAGATGCCGTTCCTGTTGTTGTTCCTCGCGGTGTTGTTCCGGACCGTATTGTTGCTGCCGCCCACGTATATGCCGTTCCCGAGGAATGGGCTGATGCCGTTGTTGTAGGCGAGGTTGTCGGACGACGCTGACGTTGTTGCTGGCGGTGATTGCAAGGCCGTCTCCTCTGGTGTTTAGGACGACATTGCCGCTCACGATACAGTTGTCCGCGCCGTTCGCTATCGTCAGGCCGTAGTTCCGGTGGCCGTCTGCAGTGTTGTTGGTGACGTTGTTGTTTTTCGAGTTGAGGAACATGTACAGACCGTACCAGGTATTATTGATGAAACGGTTGCCTTCGATGAGATTGTTGTTGCTCTCGCGGACGTACATGCCGGCGTAGGTGTTGTTTTGCACAGTGACGTTCTGGATGCGGCTGTTATTCGCCTGGTGGAGGTAGATGCCGTAATAGTACCCGGTGATGTTCGGGCAGTTCCTTATGGTGATGTTGGTCTTGTTCGCGCCTGCGAAGATGCCGTATGTGTTGGTGCTCCCGTTGTGCGAGAACCCATAGCCATTGCAGTCAAATACGACGTCGTTAGATGCTATCTTTATGCACGCATAGCCGGTTATCGGCGAGACGTTGAACGGGGCTCCGGTGAAGTTGCGTGGTCATGGAGTATGTGCCCGAGGCGTTTATGTCCATGCAGTTCGTCACGTTCGCGGTGTATCCCGAGAAGTTTGCAACGGAGAAGGTCGCGAGGTTGGCCGAGCAGGAGACGGGCGTGCATTGCGGGCCCGTGCATACGCTTCCGCCCGAGATTATCTGTGCCGATGTCAATGGGAAGCCTGTGCGGTAGTATATCACTGCAGGGCACTGCGGGGCGTAGGACGTGACGTTGGCCGGAATCGCGAATTCGGACAGCGCGGTGGAGTTGATGGACGCGATGTCGGTGTTCAGGACCGTGTTGCTTGTGTTGACGCTCTTGGCAAGCGAGACGGCCTGCGGGAAGTTGATCCTGCCCTGGTTGCGGACGAAGGTCGTGTTGGTGTAGTTGACCGGGGTTCCGGGATTGTAGATGAAGTTGCTCGCGTTGTCGTTGATGAGGGTGGTGTTGAAGAATCGGTTCGCGAGGGGCTCGGTGTTGGCTACGTAAACCGGGTAGAGGGTGGCGTTCGCCGTGTTCCTCGAGAAGTTGTTCCAGGTTATCTCGTTCCCGCCCCCAGCCGCTTCGCCAAGGTAGACGCCGTATGAGCTTGAGGAGATGTTGTTGTCCTCGAAGCTGTTGTATCTTACAACGTTGTTCCCGCTTGTCGGTGCGAGGCTGAGCGCGCGCGTGCAGTTGGACAGGTTGTTGAAGCGGATGGTGTTGTATTCGGTCTGGCTCTGGATTTCGAAGTTCGGCGCGATGTGCACGCAGTCTGCCGAACCGGATATCGAGTTGTAGGAAATGTCGTTGAAGGAGAGGTCCCCGGGGTAATTGGCGTCGCTCGTGAAGCGGACGCCCGCCGTCCCGCCTGTGATGGTGCTGTTCTGGATTATATTGGAGTTGGCGTTGCCGAAACGGGAATGCAGGCGTATGGACGCGCCGCCGGAGCCGGATATCGCATCGTTGTTCACGATATTGGAGGAGGACTCGTACATGTAGATTGCCTCGCCGGCCGGGTTCGCGAGCGAGCTCGAGTTTATCCTGTTCCCTGTTGACGAGAACATTATGACGCCGTGGCTGCTGCCGTTCATTGTGCTGTTCGAGACCAGGGAGTTGTCTTCGCTGTTCATGTAGACGTTCGACTCGTCGCCCGCGTCCCCGTTGTTGAGCATCGTCACGTTCAGGATGCGGCTGCCGGCGTTGTCCCAGAGGAACGCGCCGAAGTGCCTGTCGTCGCGCAGGGTGCTGTTGGCCAGCGTCACGTTCGTGCTCCGCACTATGGAGAAGAGGCCGAGGTTCGTGACATCGTTGCTTGCGTTGAGGCTGAGCCCGTGTCTCGGCGGCATTCAGCGCATAGGCGTAGTGGCAGAACATGTAGCCGTCCAGCGTGTTGTTGCAGGCGAAGTGGTTGCCGTATGTCTCGTCGTTGTTGAAATAGGCCGCGTACTGGCTGAAGTTGAACATGGTGTTGTTGGTGAAATTGTTCCTGTAGACCTCCCAGTTCCGGCCGTAGTACTCGTCGAAATAGACGCCGTACTGGCCGTCGCGCAGGATGTTGCCGCTGAATGTGTTGTAGCTGATGTCGCAGAAGCCTCCGGTCGGGATGAACGATATGGCCCTCGTGCAGTTGGTGATGTTGTTGAAGCGGAAGGTGTTGAACTGGGCCTGGCTCTGCACCTGGTAGTTCGGGACGATGTCTATGCCTGCGCCGGAATCCCTGATTGCGTTAAAGGACACGTCGTTGGATGAGAGGTCGCCGGGGTAATTGGCGTCGCTCGTGAAGCGGACGCCAGCCGCTCCGCCGTTGATTGTGTTGTTCTGGACGATGTTAGAGCTGGCAGCACCGCCGCGCGAGTGCAGGCGTATGGATGCACTTCCCGAGCCTGAGACCGAATCGTTGTTTATGACGTTGGACGATGATTCGTACAGGTAGATGGCCTCTGCGGATGAGTTCGCAACCGTGCTGGAGTTGACCCGGTTCCCTGAGGAGGAGAACATGATTACGCCGTGGCTGCTTCCGTTTAGGGTGCTGTTTGAGATGATGGAATTGTCCTCGCTGTTCATATAGACGTTGGATTCGTCGCCCGCATCCCCGTTGTTGAGCATCGTCACGTTCAGGATGCGGCTGCCGGCGTTGTCCCAGAGGAACGCGCCGAAGTGCCTGTCGTCGCGGAGCGTGCTGTTGGCCAGCGTCACGTTCGTGCTCCTGACTATGCTGTAGATGCCGAGGTTTGTCACGTCGTTGCTGGCGTTCAGGCTGAGGCCAGTGTCCACGACGTTAGTTGAATAGGCGTAGTGGCAGAACATGTAGCCGTCCAGCGTGTTGTTGCAGGCGAAGTGGTTGCCGTAGCCGTCGCTGTTGCTGAAGTATGCCGCGTACTGGCTCATGCCGGTCATCGTATTGTTGGTGAAGTTGTTGAGGTATACTTCCCAGTTGCCGTCGGAATTCTCGTTGAAGAAGACGCCGTATTGGCCGCTGCCCAGGAGGTTGCCGCTGACGGTGTTGTAGCGCACCGTGCAGCCGCCGGAAGTCGGGGCGAACGAAATTGCACGCGTGCAGTTTGTTATGTTGTTGAAGCGGAACGTGTTGAATTCCGCCTGGCTCTGGATTTGGAAGTTTGGGGCCATGTGGATGCCGTCTGTGGAGTTCGATATGCGGTTGAACGAAATGTCGTTGCTCGAGAGGTCTCCCGGGTAATTGCCGTCGCTAGTGAAGTAGACGCCTGAGGCCGCGCCGGCGATGGTGTTGTTCTGTATCGTGTTGGATAGGGCTCCGGACATCTGGGAATGGAGGCGTATGCCGCGGGTGGCCGCAATCATGGTGTCGTTGTCGAGGATGTTGCTGGACGACTGGTAAAGGTATATGCCTTCGGTATAGTTCTGGACCGTGCATCCGCTCACCCGGACCCCGCTCCTTCCGGAAAGCAGGATGCCCGTCCCGGCCCCGTTTCCGACGATGACGGTGCCATCGCAGGTGATGTTGATGGCGTTGCTGTTGGCGATTATCACGCCGGTCGAGCCGGTGTCGTTCAGGTAATACGTGCCCGAACAGAAAGTAGTTGACGAATTAACGAGATAATCGTTTGCGGGAACCGTGCAAAGCTGCTCGAGAACCGCATATGTGCTCGCGGGGTTCAGGCCCGAATAGTTGAGGCTGTTGGATGCCGGGTTTAACTGCGCGCCCGCATTGCTCCACCCGCTCGAGTTGTATTTCCAAAGCGCGAGGCGGGATTCGGTGTGGTTTGCCAGTTCGGAATCCAGCCAGTGCCAGACTGCGCTGTCGATGGAAGGCGCACCGGACATGACGGTGATGTTGAGGTATTTGTTTTCGAACGGACCCTTGCCCGCAGGGAGTGCGGCCGGAAGCGCTGACCAAACCGCATAATACGATTCGCCCGAGCCTACGCTGTCGTTGATGGAGAGGTTGGTGTAGTTGGCGAGCGAGCCGGAGGGGTTCAGGAACAGGTTCGCGGTCATGTTGAAGCTCCCCGCGCCGGTGCGGAAGTCATAGGTATTGTTGTACATGCGGTTGGAGCTGAGGACGACGTCGTTTCCGCCGGTGAGGTTGAAGCCCGAGCCGCCGTTCCCGAAGGCGGTGTTGCCCGAAAGGACGGAACTGCCGTGGTATTCCTCGTAGAATCCGTCGCCCGAGTTGGACCACGCCGCGCAGCCCGTGACTGTGGCATTCGAGCTGCCGACAATCGCGATTCCCCTGCCGGCGTTCAGGTATACCGTGCAGTTGGCGATTACGGCCCCGCTCCCTTCGGTGCGGAAACCGGTGCCTCCGTTCGAATACGCCGCTGACGAGCCGTAGCGGACATCGCCTAGGGAATAGAAGCCGTGGTCGGCGTTCCCGTAGGCCGTGCCATTCGATACGTTCGAATCGGATGCGAGGACCTCGAACCCGCGCCGGTTCGAGTATGCCGTGTCGTTGGCGAGGCTCGCGTTCGAAGAATAGGCGAGGTAGATGCCGGTTTCGTTATTGCCGTACGCCGTGGCGTTGTTGATGGTGACGAGGTCCGAGTATTCGCCGTAGATGCCGTAGGTGTAGTTCGAAACAGGGCAGTTCCTTATCGTGATGTTGGTCAGCGGAGTGCCGGACGAGCCGTTGATTGCGATGCCGAATGTCGGGGTCGAATTGTCCGTCCCGGTAATCGAGTATCCCTGGCAGTCGAATGCAACGTCCGGTACGGATATCTTGATGCATGCGTATCCCACGAAGGGCGACGCGTCGTAAGGCGCGCCGCTGAAGTTCATCGCCATGGTGTAGGTGCCGGACGCGTTGATGACCATGCAGTTCGTGACGTTCGCGGTGTATCCCGAGAAGTTGGCGGCGCTGAAGGTCGCGAGATTTGCCGAGCATGAGATTGGCGTGCACTGCGGCCCGGTGCAGACGCTTCCAGTCGAGATTACCTGGGCGGGAGTCGCCGGGAAGCCCGTGGCGTAGTAAACGACGGCGGGGCATTGGGGGGCGTAGGACGTGACGTTGGCGGGGATTGCCAGCTCAGGGAGCGCGGTCGAGTTGATGGATGCGATGTCCCTGCCGAGCACCGTGTTGCCGGTGTTGACGCTCTTGTTGAGCAGGATGCCGCTTTCCGGGAAGTTGATGCTGCCCGTATTGCGGACGAAGGTGACGTTTGAGTAGTTGGCGTTCGCTCCGGGATTGTAGATGAAGTTGCTCGCATTCTCGTTGATGAGGACGTTGCCGGAGAAGCTGTTCGGCGAGACGTATATGTCGCCCATGAACAGCGGGTAGAGCGTCGCGTTGACTATGTTGGCGGTGAAATTGTTGTAGCTGATCGTGTGGCGGCTGTCCTGGACGTCAAGATAGAGGCCATAAACGGCGTTCCGCATGACGTTGTTCTCGAAGGAGTTGTACTGGTTGTATGCAAGGCCGTTGTCCCCAGCGTACATGCGCACGGAGTTGGTGCAGTTGGAGATGTTGTTGTAGGTGACCCGGTTGAATCCCATGAGGCTGTTGCCGGCCCTCACTTCGAGGAATACTCCGTAGCTGGAGCAGTTCTCGATTGTACGTTGCCGGTGATGTTGTTGTATCCTATCTGGCTGGATGAGAAGTCATAGAGGTAGACGCCCGTCGTCGTGCCCCCGAGGGTGTTGCCGTCTATCACGTTGTAGTAGGAGTTGGCGACAGTGGGCCTGACGAACACCGCATAGGTAGAGTTGGTCAGCGCATTGCCGCTGATATTGCTGGAGGAGGTGCCGTAGATGCTGACTGCGGCCAGTGTCGCGTTCCTGATGGTGTTGTTGAGGACTTTTACCCCTGTAGAGGCGTTGAGGAAGACGCCGTTGTAGGCCGAGGCGATGACGTTGTTCGATATGCTGGAACCGGACTCGTTGAACACGAACACGTTGGCCTCGTCGGTGCCCAGGCCGTTCCCCGAGATGTTGGAGCCGAGGATTGAGCCCAGGTTGTTGCTCCAGAGGTATACGCCGAACTCCCGGTCGCCCGTGATGTTGGCTGCCCGAAACGGAGATGTTGTTGCTGTTCGCGATCGTGAACATGCCGAGGTTCGTGGCGTCGTTGTTGGAATCCAGGTCAAGCCCGCTTATGGACTGGTTCTGCCGGTATGCGTAGTGGTAGAAGCTGTAGCCGTTGAAGGTGTTGCTGCCGCCGAAGTCGTTGGCGTATACAAGGTTGTCGGCGAAGTAGACGGCGTAACCTGAGCTGAAATCGCTGAAGGCGTTCGAGCTGAAGTTGTTGTAGCTGAGGCTGTGGCGGCTGTCCTGGACGTCAAGGTAGACGCCGTAGGTGCCGTTCCTGAAGATGTTGTCCTCGAAGGAGTTGAACTGGTTATGGGCAAGGCCGTTGTCGCCCGCGAACATGCGCACGGAGTTCGTGCAGTTGGAGATGTTGTTGTCGGCGACGCGGTTGTAGCCCATGAAGCTGGAGCTCGATGCCCGGACTTCGAGGAATACGCCGTAGCTGGAGCAGTTCTCGATTGTATTGCCGGTGATGTTGTTGTATCCTATCTGGCTGGATGAGAAGTCATAGAGGTAGACGCCCGTCGTCGTGCCCCCGAGGGTGTTGCCGTCTATCACGTTGTAGTAGGAGTTGGCAACGGTGGGCCTGACGAACACCGCGTATGTGGAGTTGGTCAGCGCATTGTCGCTGACGTTGCTGGATGAGGTGCCGTAGATGCTGACTGCGGCCAGTGTCGCGTTCCTGATGGTGTTGTTGAGGACTTTTACCCCTGTAGAGGCGTTGAGGAAGACGCCGTTGTAGGCCGAGGCGATGACGTTGTTCGATATGCTGGAACCGGACTCGTTGAACACGAACACGTTGGCCTCGTCGGTGCCCGGGCCGTTCCCCGAGATGTTGGAGCCGAGGATTGAACCCAGGTTGTTGCTCCAGAGGTATACGCCGAACTCCCGGTCGCCCGTGATGTTGGCGCCCGAAACGGAGATGTTGTTGCTGTTCACGATCGTGAACATGCCGAGGTTAGTGGCGTCGTTGTTGGAATCCAGGTCAAGCCCGCTTACGGACTGGTTCTGCCTGTTTGCGTAATGATAGAAGCTGTAGCCGTTGAAGGTGTTGCTGCCACCGAAGTCGTTGGCGTAGACAAGGTTGTCGGCGAAGAACACCGCGTATCCTGAGCTGAAATCGCTGAAGGCATTCGAGCTGAAGTTGTTGTAGCTGAGGCTGTGGCGGCTGTCCTGGACGTCAAGGTAGACGCCGTAGGTGCCGTTCCTGAGGATGTTGTCCTCGAAGACGTTGAACCGGTTATAAGCAAGGCCGTTGTCCCCCGCGTACATGCGCACGGAGTTGGTGCAGTTGGATATGTTGTTGTTGGCGACGCGGTTGTAAGCCATGAGGGTATCGCCGAAGTATCCCCTCATTTCGAGGAACACGCCGTAGTTGGAGCAGTTCTCGATGACGTTGCCGGTGATGTTGGTGTAGCCCACCTGGTATGATGAGAAATCGTACAGGTAGACGCCGACGGAGGCGTTCCCGACGGTGTTGTTCTCTATTACGTTGTAGTACGAATTGGCTAAATTGGGCCTCACGAACACGGCGTTGGTGGAGTTCAGAAGGGTGTTATTGCTCAGGGTGTTGCTGGATGAGGCCATAAGGTCTATGCCGTTGTAGTAGTTCACGATTGTGCACCCTGATAAAAGGGTGTTGCTCTTGCGGGTCAGGTTGAATCCGCTCCCGCTCCCGTTGCCTATGATGATTGTGTTGTCGCACGTGATGTTGGTGTTGTTGCTGTTGGCGATTATTATGCCGGGGGAGCCGGAATCGTTGAGATAGTACGTGCCGGGGCAGAAGGTCGTCGACGCGTTCACGAGATAATTGTCTGAAGGGGTGGCGCAGGAGGGGAGGAAAAGACCGAATGTCGAGTTGAATGAGCTGACATTCGAGGCAAGGACGTAGTTGCCCGGCTCGTTGACTGATTGGCTGCCAAGCAGGATCCACGAGCCGCCGGAATATTCCATTATCCGGAGGCCGCTCTCCGTCACCCCGGACGCCTCCGCATCCGTGTAGTGGAACTTGATTTCGGCGACCGTCGGCGGGGACGTAGTGAAGTTCTCGATTTGCACGTATTTGCCGTGGAATGATGCGTAGCCGGGTGGAACCGGGCCCGGGCCGTTCGTCGCGTTGATGAAGAGGTTGTCGAAGTACGACATGGAGATTGACGTCGTGTTGAAGAAGGTCGTGTTGATCGTGGTGTTGTAGGTGGTCGAGAAGAAGTCCGCGCCTTCCGTCTGGCCCATGTTCGAATAAAGCGTGTTGTTGACGAAGGTGTTGTTGTAGTTCCCCGTCCCGTCGGAGTAGTAATAGATTCCGGACTCGTTGTTGCCGTGGACGAGGTTGTTGCTGAACACGTTGTCGTTCTTGTCTATCCATCCGACTTCAGCGCTGAAATGGATGCCGTTCAATCCGTTCCCGTAGAGATGGTTGCCATCGACGATATTGTTGAAGAAGACATTGACGCTCGTTCCGACGTCGAAGCCGCTTCTTCCGGACGCCTGCCCGTTATCGCATATAGTGTTGTTCCGGATCTCGTTGTTGAAGGTGTCGCCTATGAAAAAGAAGCCTTCACGGGCTGAGCCGCAGACCGTGTTGTTCGCCAGCGTGACGTTCTCGAGCTCCTCCAGAAGGAACCCGTGGTTGTAGCTGCCGTAGCCGCTGTTGTTGGAAATCCGGCTGAACTGGGTGTGCAGGTACATGCTCGCGTTGTTGTACGAGCCGTTGTTGGACGAGATGTTGGAATCCTGGGCGTCTATCTTGAAGCCGAAGCCCACCGTATCCGTGGCGAAATAGCCGGGGTGGGTGTTGTTGAAGGCCGTGTTGTTGGTTATGGAGCTGTTTGTTACGCTGGCATACAAGCCGGTCGTGTAATTGCTTATGATGCAGTTGGATATGGAGATGTTGTCGATGCCAGGGTTCGAACTATTCGATGCCACGATGCCGAAGGTGTGGTTTGTCCCGTCGTGGGTGGCGTTGCCGGTGAGGGTGTGCCCCCGGCAGTCCAGGTGGACGTTCGACACGTTAATCCAGATGCATGCGGTGTGGTTGCCCGGGAGCATGGGGATTGTGGAGCCGGTCAGGTCGGATGTCACGTTGTATTCGCCGGGCACATTGATGAGCTTGCACGACGTGATGTTCGTGCCGCTAGGGGTGTAGTACAGGCCGATTACGGTCGAGGGGCTTACCGCCGTGAGGTTGAGGGAAGAGGTTATTGTGTTCGCTGAGGTGTCCGGCGTGGAGTTGAGGAGGAAGGAGCCGGAGCCGTTAATCATCCATAATTCGATGGTCGATTCGTCTATGGGGGCTGACTCGGACGGAAGCCATTTCACCGAGATGTCGAATAGCTTCTCCTGGTCCATCTGGCTGTGGGTGATGTTGAAGGACTTGTTGAGGAAACTTTCCAGCGTGAGGGAGGGGGGCGGCGGTGCGGGAACCCAGTCGATTATGCCCCAGGTCATCGAGCTCGTCGAGTGCGAGATACTGGCGTTCGCGGCATACGAGGCGCCGGCATCGCCGAACAGCACGTCCGCGACCGAAATCGTGAGGGAACTGCCGCCGGAGGGGTATTCGAGGTCATTGCCGTTGCCATAGAACCGGTCCCGGGACATGTTGATTATATCCCCGAAATATGATGAGTCCAGGAAGCCGTCCGTGGTGCTGTTCGCGACCAGGTTGTCCCGCATATATACGTATGCGTAGCCGAGCGGGACACTGACGCCATACGCGTTGCTGGCGAGCGTGTTGTTGGTGATGTTGACTGTCTGCCGTGCGGAGCTCGTGCTGTCCACAAGGATGCCTGCGTCATAATCGCGGATGTTGCAGTTCTTTATCGTGATGTTGTCCCGGTTGCCGCCGGTCCCGTTGACCATGATTCCCGCGCTGTTCCCCGAATCGTCATGGGAGAGGAAGTATCCGGCGCAATCGAAGACGACGTCGTCGGAATCGATGAGCACGCAGGCGTCGCGCCCATTGCTGCCGCCATTGGGGGCGCCGCTCATGTTCCCGTCCATGATATAGACGCCCGGGGAGGTTATTACAGGACAGCCGGTCTTGCGGTATAGGGCGAAGACCGATGAGTTGATTGAATCATTCAGATAGACTGAGGCGGAAATCTCGTTGCCGGACATGTCCGGGCTGCCGTTCAGCAGGTAATTTCCGGAATCGTTGATGAGCCACATCTGGATGCCGGATTCCTGGAGCGCCGAACCGCCTTCGGAAACGGTCCATTTCATTGTCACGGTGAAGAGCTTGTCCCCGTTCAGGTCGATATAATCAGGGGTTATATTCACCGACTTGTTCAGGAAGGACACATGGTTCGCAGATGGTGCGGCCGGGGACTGGACCCAATCCAGGATACCCCAGCTCCTTGAGCTCGACGAATGCGTCACGGACGTGTTTGCCCCGTATGTCCCGTCAGCATCGCCGAAGATGACATCGGATATACTCATGGTGAAGCCGCTCATGCCCGCGGTGTAGTTTATGTCCGCCGTGTTGCCGAGGAAGCGGTCCCTGGCCATGTCGATGGTCCCGCCGAAATAATCATCCATGAAGTAACCGGAGTTCGTGTTGTTGGCCACGAGGTTGCCAATCATGACGACGTCTGCCCAAACGCCGGGTATCCGGACACCATATGAGTTGCTTGATATTGTGTTATTCGTGAGGGTGACCGCATTCCTGCCGCCGCCGGGGCTTTCTACGAAGACGCCTGATGCGTAATCACGGATGCGGCAGTTCCTTATCGTGATGTTATTCAGCGGGCTCGCCGTGGCATTGACTATTATCGCTTCGGTGTTGGCCGAGTCGTCATGGGATATCGTATTCCCCTGGCAGTCCAGGAGGATGTCATCTGCGGAAATCACCAGGCAAGCGTTCCCGGTGCTTGCAGGAATGGGAGCTCCGCTAAGGCTGGCATTTACGGTGTAGGTTTCGCCGGTGACGTTCAGGACCGAACAGGTGGAGACGTTCGCCAAAGAAAACGACACGCCCGCCAACACTAGCATAACGACGAAAAATGCAACATTCTTCATAGCAACTGCACCGCCGGGAATACGACCGACTGGACGGGCTATCTAAGGGAAGGTTTAATAAGAATATGAAGGCGCTGGAGGCGCGCCTAATAATATAATAATGGGGTTTACTGCTTCGGTGTTTTTGCCGAAGTGCCGGGTTTCGCCTTTTCCCCCTTCCTGCGCCTCCAGTAGAGGATGGCGGCGAATATGAGCAGGAGGAGTATCAGCAGCCACCAGGGGAACTGTTCTCCCGGCGATGCCTGGACCGGCTTCTCCGGCTCGGCGGGCTGCGCCTGCGGGAAGGCCTTCACCTCTATGACCTTGAGGATTGAGCCGTCCTTCATGAGGGCGACCTTGTATATGCCTTCGATTGCGAGGGGAAGGCCGAAGTTGCCTTTCTGCGTCAGTCCTTCCGGTGAAGTTCCTGCCTGCCGGGTCCGTCACTATGTAGTCGCAGTTGGCGCAGGGCTGTTCATTCTCACTCGCCTGGCAGGTCTTGTTGTCGCCCACTATGCCGGTCGTCGGGCAGCTCAAGCCGTTGCCGATGCACTTGTGCGCCTCGCAGCGCATGTCGGCAGGGCATGAGGGGCACCCCGGCTCTGTGCCGCACTGGTAGCCGTATGGGACGAATGTGTGGTTCTTGGCTTCACCGCAGCTCCCGGCTACAGCAACGCACTCGCCGCCGATTTTCCCGGACGGGATTTTGCAGTACTCGACGCTGCCGCAGGAGGAGTCGGAGCAGCATTCGAACGGCACGCATGATGCATTCACCACCTCTCCGCACGGGCAGGTGACGTTCTGGGGCGGCTTGGGCGGCACGCCCACCCTGCATTCATCGCAGCCTATCAGCGTTTTTGAAACGGTCTCGGTGGAATATCCAGGCTTGCTGGCTCGGATTTCAACCGTCTTACCGCAGCCTTCGAATGCAATCCCGCCGCTGGAATTCGTAATGCCTGCCGGGCTTCCATCGACACGGATTTCGACATCCGGAACCAGGCTTCCGCGGCTCGTCACGCCCACCGTAGTCCCGTTGCATGAAGAAATGGCCGAGACAGATAGCGGGCGGTCCTCATCATCGTCCCCGCCATCCGACGGAACCGGGGTATCGACCGTGAAGTTCCGAACAAGGCTCGCATTGGAATTGATGCCGTCGCTGCAGTTCACCGTCCAGTAATGGCTTCCGTCCGCGATTCCGGCGATTTCGAATGCCGTGCTGGTGCCGTTCTGGACCGAGGAGTTGGTCTGGTTGAGCGCGGAATCCAGGTATATCGAGCAGTTCATGGCCGCTGCCGAATCATCCGTCGCGATGAAGGAGAAGTTGGCCGATGAAGCATTGAGCGTCGAGCCGTTCGGCGGGGAAAGCAGAATGACTTGGGGTGGCGTGATGTCGGAGACGTTCTGCAGGATGCTGAAGACGCTGAAATCTGCGAGCGTCGCATTCGCAAGGGTGTTTGCGGCGGTGTCGGGGGTGCCGTTTACGAGCTCCCATGCCCCGGAATACCTGAAGAGGGCGAAACGTGCCTCGTCGTGCGAGGAATTCAGCTCGTCGCCCTGCCAGTGCCAGACGAGCAGGTCTATGGCCGGGGAGCCGAAAACCTTCGTGATGTTGATGTGCTTGTTTCCAAAGGACGCCGTGTCCGGCGGCAGCCCGGCAGGCTGCGCGCTCCAGTTGATGGAATACGACGAATCCAGGTCCACGCTGTCGGTTATCGAAAGGTTGGTGAAATCCTGGAGCGAACCAGAGGGGTTGGTGAATACCACGCCATCAAGGCTCAAGCCGAAAGGCCATGAGAACGCCGATTCGATGAGGAAGTCCGGGGAGTTGCCGAAGAACCTGCCGCCCTGGAACGAGGTTGAGGCTGAATCGAAGACATAAGCCCCGGCGCCCGATGAACCGTGCACCGTGACATTCTCGAATGAGCCGCCTGAAGCATTGTCGAGGTGGATGCCCCGGACCCTGCTTCCGGCTATCTCCACATTCACGAACCGGATGCCCGAAGAGCCAGAATCCGTATATAGCCCGTAATCGCTGGAGTTGATGAAGCTGTCGCGGACCGTGAGGTTAGATGCCGGGCTCATGTATATGCCAGACGCTTTCGCCTGGGTGATGGTAAGGTTCTCGAACGTGTCGTCTACGTTATCCCAGGCGTAGATGGCCCCGTCCCCTGCCGTGTCGTTATACGCGGTTATGGTTATGTTCCGCAGGAGGTTGCCCTCGTTGCCGCCGATGTCCATCTGGTCGTCGCTGTTGGCCAGGCCGACGAGGACGATGTTGCTCGCGTTGTTGAAGTCCGAGCCGTCGTAAATCCCGAGGCCGTACTTATTGCCGTAGAAGGTGAGGTTGTCCAGGCGATTGCTGTCGGATTCGTCCAAATCGACGCCGTCACCGCAGTTGCTGAATGCGCCGTCGCGGAAGGCATTGCCGTATGAATGGTCGATGGTCAGCCCGGACGACGAGCTGTTGGATATGCTGATGTTCCGGACTTCCGAACTATTGGAATAATAGACATCGACGCCGATGCGGTATGCTGAAACGTTCGGGCAATTCCGGACCGTCACGTTGTTTAGCGAACCGTTGAGGAGGATGCCTATGGAATTCACGGTGCCATTGTTCGTGATGTTGAAGCCCGCGCAGTCGAATGCCACGTCAGACGATGCTATCTTCACGCAGGCGGTGTAGCTTGCGATTGGCGAGGCGTCATACGGGGCGCCAAACGCGTTCTGGGTCAGGTTGTACGAGCCGGGGGACGTTATCGGAGCCGGACAGGTCTCTGCCGCAGGGGGAGTCGCTTCCAGGATGGCATAGGTGCTTCCAGGGACGTAGTTGATTCGGGAGAGGGTGTTCCCGGACGTATCAGGCGTGCTATTGACGCTAGACCAGCCGCTGGAATTGTATTTGTAGAGCGCGAAATTGGATTCGTTCATGGAGCCATTTAGCTCGGATTCCAGCCATGACCAGGAGATCCGGGAGATGTTGACCGAACCCGCAATCCGGGTTATATTGACGAACTTGTTCCGGAAGGAGACTGAGCCCGGCGGGAGCGGGCTTGGCTGGGCGCTCCAGTTGACATAATACGCCTCCCCGGAACCCACGTTGTCGCTGATTGAGAGATTGGTGTAGTTCTGGAGGATGCCGGAGGGGTCGGCGAACAGGATTCCGGTGGCGTTGATGTCGGCAAGGCCCTGGATATCCAGATCGGGGTTGTTCCTTGAGAACCGGTCTCCGGACATGACCACGCCCGTGGAGTCGGAGATGAAGACGCCCATCGAGCTGCTGTTGAAGAAGGTGTTGTTGCTCAGGTTAGTGTTGGTGCTGGAGAGTATGAAGAGCCCGAAATTGGAGCGGTTGGCCGTGCTGTTCGCGATGACGGTGTTGAGCGAGCCGGTCGTGATGAAGTAGGCGAAGCTGGACTGGTTGAACGTATAATCCCCGATTATCCTGCAGTCCGTGCAAGTGGTCGCCCTGAAGCCGGTCTGGGAGTGGTTGGCAGTGCTCCCGGTTATCCAGTTCCGGCTGCCAGTGTCTATGAAGAAGCCCATCTGGGTGTTTAGAGCGGAGCTGTTGGTGATGTTTGTGTCGTCCGTGGCATAGAGGTAATATCCGTACCGCGTCGCATTGGTCACCGTGTTGTTCAGGAGCACGCTGCGCGTCGCGGAATAGAACGCGAAGGCGTCCTCGCTCACAGAGAAGGCAGTGTTGTTGGTGAAGCGGTTGCCGTTCGCGTTCATCGTCTGGAAGCCCCGGAGGTTGGGGCCCCGCGTATTGTTGCACGCCGTGTTGTTGACGAAGGTGTTGTTGTCGGAAGCGAAGATGCTGAAACCGGCGAAACAAGTGTTGTTGTTGGCAATGTTATTGGTGAATGTGCCGTTTGCGCTCGCGCCGTCTATGCCGAACCCGTTGCAGTTGTTCCCGAAGGCGCTGTTGTTCGCGACGACGCTCCGGTTGGAGCGCTCGGTAATCCGGATGCCGTTGCCCAGGTTGTTGTATGCGGTGTTGTTGGCAAGCGTGTTGTTGTTGCTGGCCCCGATGTAGAAACCGTCCCCGGTGCCGTTTATCGTGTTGTTCATGAATAAGTTGTTATGTGAGCCGTAGGCGATAATGCCATAGCCCACGGAACCATAGAGGTAATCGCGGACGTTGCAGTTCTTCACCGTGGCATTCGAGGATGCAGGGCTCAGGAAGATGCCGGTCCCGTTGACGGAGTTGTTGCCGGATAGGCTGTATCCGGCGCAGTCAAGGACCACGTTCGGGGCTGCAATCTTTATGCACGTGAAATAATAGCCCCCAGGAAGCTCGGACGCGCTTATCGGGGCCCCGGCCAGGTTCTGCGACAGCGTGTATGTGCCTGAGGCATTGATGAGCAGGCAGTTGGTTATGGATGCGGGGGTGAACTCCATTATGCCGTATACGCTTGCGGGATTGTGGTTCGTCAGCGTCAGCGAGTTGGCGCTTGCGTTCAAGGCCGCATTCAGGTTGGCCCAACCAGTCGAGTTGTACTTGAATATGTCGAGCTTGGATTCGTTCAGTGTCCCGATTTCGGAGTTTTCCCAGTACCAAACCACCGTGTTCAGCGATTCCGTGCCGGATACGCGAGAGATGTTAAGAAATTTGCCGCCCAATGCCGGGCCGGGGGCCGAAGGCGGCTCGGCGCTCCAGTTCATGGAATACGACGATAAGCCCGAGAACGTGTCGTTCATTGATATGCGGCTGTAGTTCGTGAGGTCCCCGGACGCGCTGTCGAATGTGACATTGCTCAGGCGGAATACCTGGGAGCTGGAACCTTCGAGGAAGAGGGCCGCGTTCCCGTTCCTGTAGAGGGACTGGTTGGTGATGAGGGCGGTGTTCGAGCTCGAGAAGCCCGAATAGCGTATTCCGTAGCCGCCGTTGTCCGTGATGCGGGAGTCGATGATGCTGTTGCTGTTGGAGGCCTCGAGCCACATCCCGTCAAGGGTGCTGTTTACAATCGTGTTGTTCCTGAAGGTGCTGGAGCCGCTGAGGTATGTGTAGATGCCCTGCTCGCCCGAATTGAGGATGGTATTGTTGGCGACCTGGTGGAAGCAGGACGTGTGGGGGGCCTCTGCGATGTACATGCCCTCGCGGGTGTAGTTGCTTATCGTGTTGTTTGTGAAATTGTCGTAGGTGCTGGTGGACCCGAGCAGGATTCCCTCGCTTGTGCCGTATCGGAGGATGTTGTCCTGGAAGAGCGACCGGTAAATCTGGGTAAGCTGGAGGCCCCGTGAGCAGTTATAGACACTGTTGTTGAGGACGATGCTGTAATTCACAATCTGCATCAGGATGCCGGCCGAGCCGCTGCCCAGGCACATTTCAATCGTGTTGTTCGTGACATTTGCGTATCGGGTGTTGTCGATACGGATGGCGTCTGCGGAGGTATTGTATATCGTGTTGTTGGCCACGACAGAGGCGGATACTATCCGCGTGGGGGAGCCGCCCAGGGCTATTCCGTTTCCGTTCAGTATTTTGGTGATGCTGTTGTTGATGACGAGGGTACCGTTGGAGTGGTCGTAGGTGACTATGCCACCGTGGCGGATGTTCCAGAGCGTATTGTTGGTTATGGACGTGTTGGCGCTTCCGGGCTGGCCGGTGGAGTAATAGATGTCGATGCCGACATTCAGCCCCGTCCCCGTGGAGTTCAGGTTGTATATGATATTGTCCGTGATATTGTTGTTGTTCGATCCGCTGCGCACAAAGATAGCAGCCTGGTGAAGGCCGGATGCGGTAGTAGCCGTAAAATTGCCGATGGTATTGTTGGTGATGAGGCCGCGGGAGCAGTTTATCGTGTCCATTCCATGGGCGGCGCTCAGGGGCAGCTTGTAAACCGAGTTGTTCCGGAACAGGAAGCCGGAGGAGTTCTCGCAGAGGATTCCGTTGTAAAAAGTCGTTATCCTGCAGTTCTTGACAGTGATGTTGGTGAGGAGCGTCCCGGCCGCGGGGGAAAGTATCAGCACCCCGTAGCCCCGGTTTGACGTGCTCGAGCCGTTGATTTCAAACCCGTTGCAGTCCAGGGAGACGTCCGACGCGGAAATCCGGATGCACGCCATGTCGGGGCCGGGGTGTGGGGCAGCGCTGATATTGGCGCCGTATACGCTCGAGGCGAGGTAATATTCGCCGGTGCTCGTGATGTTCGTGCACCCTAGGACGCCGGTTGGCAGGGTGGGCTGGTAAATCGCATAGATGCTCTGCGGGGAGAGGCTTGTTACCGAGAAGGTGTGGTTCGCAGGGTCAAGCGTTGCGGGAACCTGGCTCCATCCGCTGGCGTTGTATTTCCAGAGTTCGAAATTGGATTCGTTGTAGCCGGCCGCTTCGGCCCCATTCCACTGCCAGACCATGCTGCCTATCGAAACGGAACCTGAAACGGTCGTGATGTTGAGATATTTCTGCGCGAACGAGGCCCGCATGGGCGGAGGGGACGGAACGGCTGAAGGGGATGACCAGTTCATGCTGAAGCTGCTGAACGAGGGCACTGTGACGTTGAGCGAGATGTTTGAATGGGACGACAAGTTGCCGGACGGGTTGTCGAATATGACGTCTGACATGTTGAGGATGACAGGCGTCTGGGTCGAGCTTATCCGGAAATCCGGGTTGTTGTGATAATAACGGTCACCTATAATCGTCGTGTTGTCCGCCGAGGCGATGTAGAGCCCGTATGTCGTGCTGTTGAAGACGCGGTTGCCTGCCATGGTAGTGTTATATGTGGTTGTCGGGTTTGCGGAACCGTCCAGCCGGATAGCCGCAAAACCCCGGTTGTTCGACACGTTGTTGCCGAGAATCTGGTTATTGCGGACGAATTGCGAGTTGGACAGGTAGATTGAGGAGCCGCCGCTGTTGTCGATGCTGTTGTTGGCCAGCATGTTGAACGAGCCATAGACGAAAACCGCATAGGTCGTCGTGTTCAGGATCGTGTTGTTCGCGACAAGGTTGCTGCTGCTTCCGGCAGTCAGGTATATGCCGTTGCTGTTGTTGATGAGCATGTTGCTAAGGACTGTGCTGTTGTGCACCCCCCCCGATATTGATTCCGAACGAGGTGCTGTTGACGATGGTATTGTTGATGAACGAGTTGTTCCGGGTGCTGATATCGAATCCGTAGGGGTTCGATGTCACATTGTTGCCGATGAACGTGTTGTTCTCGGAAGTGAAGCTGGTGAAGAAGCCGTCGTTCTTGTTCAGGTAGGCGGTGTTGTTGATGAACGTGTTGTTCGGGCTGGTCAGTGTCAGGTAGTAGCCGAAACCTGAGGAGACGCCGGAGTTGTTCGATGCGGTATTGTTCGCAACGAGGATGCTGGAGCTGCCGTCCAGGTAAAATCCGAATGCGGTGTTGGTGCCCGCCGGGCCGTAGTTCCCGTTTGCGGTGTTGTTGGCGATGAGGCCGTCCCTGACATTGTGGAAAAAGACGCCGTAGGTCGAATTCGTGAGCGAGGGGCAGTTCCTGACAGTGATGTTGGACAGCGTGTCCGAGAAGACGGGGCCCGCCGCGATTATGGCCGCGGAAGGGGTGGTATTGCCGGTGATTGTGTATCCCGCGCAGTCCAGGACGACGTTGGAAACTGAGATGCGGACGCATGCGTATCCCCCGAAAACCGGGGAGGCGGTGACGCTTAGGTTCTGGTATCCGTTCTGGTTCGCGGTGAGCGAGTAAGTGCCCGCGCCCGTGATGTTCATGCAGTCGATGGCCGAGGAGAATCCGGCGGCCAAGGCGACTATTAATACTATAGAGAGGGGATTTATCCTGGCTTCCATATCCCGGTTTCTGCGTTTTACTTATAATTGTTATGTCCGGCACGGCAGGCGGGATGGGCGGGATAGGCCGCTACGGGGCGCACAGGGCGCGGTTGGCCGCGTCGAGCATCAGCAGGACGTCCACCGCGCGGCACAGCCGTTCCTTCGATGACGCCTTCAGCGGCATGGTGAGGAGCCGCCCGGTAGCAAGGCGAGCAGGCGATCGGCCTGAGTGAGGACGGTTTCGGCCTCCTGGACGGTGTGGGGGGAGACGCGCGCGGGGGCGTGCGGAGTTCGTGGAGCGCTCGCGCAGCTCGTCGCTTTTCTTGCGTTATGTCTTCGAGAGGGCGCCGAGGGAATGATTGGCGAGTATCGGGTGCGGTAGCCCCGCGCAGCCGCTCGTGGAGGACCCGGCTCCGGACGAACACTGTCGGGAGAATCGGATGCCTTGAAGATTTGGACGCGCCTGCCTGCGCTTCCCTGGGCTTGGGTGGTTCTGAGGGGTTTTTCATTTTCTCACTGCATTGCCTTGGGGTGCTAGGATTTATAACTGACATCAGTCCGCGCTTTCGAATTTCCGCAACTCCCCGCACGCCGTCCCATGTCTTCTTCCAGCCGTGGATGACGATGCGCTTCCTGAAGAATGGCGCGTTCGCCACGAATGTTTCGCCCTCGCCGCCCTCGAGGAAGAGGTGGACGTGGGGCTTTTTCGCCCGGATTAGCTTTTCGAGCGGCTCGCCCAAAAACTCGGGTCCGAGGCCGTCGGCGGATACCGCAGTTACATAGACCTCGAAATCCCGGAGCATTTCCTCCATCTTGTCCGGCCCTGCATGCCAGAGGGGGGCGAACGAGGGGATGCCGAGCTCTTGTGGCGATTGCGTCTATCCGGCTTTTCTGGTATGTGCTCGCGACTGCACCGGTGGCGATGCCCTCGGCCTTAAGTGCGCGGAGGGCTTCGACGACCTTTGCCCTCCAGTTCTCCTCAGTCGTCTCGATGAAGGCCTGCGTAGGCCCCATGGCTTCCGCCTGCATTTTCGTGGCGTCGATATTGGGATGGTGGAACATCATCGAGTATTCCGGGGGGCGGACGGTCAGGAGGACTGTTTCATGGCCCTGCTTCAGGGCCCAGCCTGTCGCATAGACCGAATCCTTGCCGCCTGAGAAAAGCACTGCGACTCGCATATGATTATATTCGGCGCTTGCGGATTAAAAACCATGGCAAAACCGCACCTGCAGTTGGACGCGGCCGTATTCGACCTCGACGGCACGCTCCTGCTCGGAAAGACACCCATCAGGGGGGCGCTGGAGACGGTCGCCGCGCTCCGGAAGTCCGGCGTCAAGACCATGTACCTGACGAACGCGGGAACGAGGAGCAGGCAGGGAGTTGCCGACAAGCTGAACGCACTCGGATTCCCTGCGGAAAAGGATGAGGTCTATTGCGGCTCGTACATCCTCGCGAGGTACATCATGGAAAAACACGCGGGGAAAACTGTGTTCCCGGTGGGCGAACCGGGGCTCAGCGAGGAGCTGGAGCGAAACGGGATACAGGTCGACGAAAGCGGGAAGGACTGCGGAATTGTTGCCGTATGTCTCGACCGGACGCTCACATACGAGAAGCTCGGGAAGGCGCACGTTTTGCTGCGCAAAGGCGCGCTTTTCCTTGCGACGAACAAGGACCATATTTTCCCTACTGAATCAGGAACAATGCCGGGGGCGGGCGCGATTGTGGCCGCTCTCGAATTCTCATCCGAACGTACTCCGTATGTCGTGGGGAAGCCGAACCCGATGGCGTTCGAACTGATGAAGGCAGAGCATCACATAGAAAGCGGCAGGACCGTCATGGTTGGCGACAGGCTGGACACCGACATCGCGTTCGCCCGAAACTGCGGCATGAAGTCCGCGCTGGTGCTGACCGGGAATTCGAAGAAGGCCGATATCGGGGACCTGAAGCCGGATTTCGTCCTGGATTCGGTAGCCGATTTGATGAAGAAGATAAGTTGAATAATGAAAGAAAGCGTTCGAATCGGACCGCTGTGGAGATTAATCCTCCATCAGGTCTTTCAGCGTGTCGCTCGGGATGTCGGGCGTGAAGAGGCTCTCATCGATATTGACGAGCGGGGCGGACGTGTCGGCGGCCTTCGGAGGCGCCTGCACAGCGGTATCCCCGACGATGCTGTAGCTTATCTGGACGGAGTTGCCGCAGCGGCATTTGCCGGCAAAAAGCAGTTCCCGAACATCCAGCTCGCTGTTGAATGAAACGGTGGATTCCGCGTTGCAGGTCGTGCATCGCACTGTCCTTTTAAGGTCGGTCATCTAATCACCTGGAAAATGCTTAGCGCGCGCGGTTTATAATGTTATTACCCGCTTCTCGGTGATTATCTCGTCCATGCGCTGGTCGTTCTCGTGGCGCGGCAGCTTCTCTACGATTTGGAAGTCGAAGCAGACGCCTATGCGGTAGGCGAAGGAGTGCGCGAGGTAGCCATCATAATAGCCTTTCCCGTATCCGAGCCTGTGCATGCAGAGCCCGAATGCGACGCCAGGCACGATGATTAAATCAGGAACTGCCGGCTCCGGGCTGCGGGCCTTGGGCTCGTGGATGCCGAATTTGCCCTTGACGAGGCCGTCCATCGATTCGAAAGTGTGGAAGGTCAATCGTGCGGCCGGTGATTGGGGCCGCGACTTTCTTGCCGGCTTTGATGGCCGCATCTATCATGGGACGGGTGTCGACCTCGTTCCCCTTGGGGATGTAGAACCCGATTGTCTTCGCTTCGCGGAAGCGCGGGTGCGCGACCAGCTTTTCGGATATTCGGGAGCTGAGACGCGCGACGGAGTCTGCCGGCAATGCATCGCGCTGTTTCTGCATCATCTCGCGAAGCGCCTGCTTCAGGTGCTGGACCATCGAAGGTTAGTATTGTCGAATGGTTAAAAAGGATTTGATGGGGGCTGATGCGGGGGCTGAATTGCCCGGACTTGGGGTTCAGCCTGCGGATGCCATGTAGAAGTAATAGGTCTCATATCCCGAGGGGCCCGGGGCGTAAGGCGTCGGGACGAGAAGCTCGAAATCGCCCAATTCATCGTTCCACAATGTCACGTCGTTCTGCGTCATCGTGCAGAAGAGCAGCCCGTCCTTGTCTGGGGAGGGGGCCATCTTGAGCAGGCATGTACGGAAGTCGCCCGGGTAGCCGGTATCCGCATAATCCGATTCCGAGATGCTGACCGGGCCCACCTGCAGCGTGCAGTTCGTCCCCGTGAACGTATTGTTCGCCGAATCCGAACCGGACGGACTGAACCCCCAGGCGGCGTCCACGTCGGATTTGAGCCCCGGGAACGCCTCGAAGGTGTTCACCGAGCCGTTTGTCGAGACGCAGATGATGCTGTCGTTGCTCCCATCCCATACCCAGGAGTATACGAGATTGTAGGAATTGTCCGCCAGGACGATGTCGCCGATGGAGATGTTGCCGTAGAAAGCCGCCCAGCGGTCGGTCAGCATGGACGCTGAAATATTCGCTATTGTCAGGTTCCCTGGCGCAGTGGAGAAGTTGCCGGCAAACGAGCTGCCTTCCCAGCGGGGGAGGCTCTGGTTCGTGACATTGGCGCCGTACAGCTCGATTTGCACCCCGGTGATGTTGGATTCATTGGAAAGGTTCTCGAGGGGCCCGAACTGGCTGAACGAACTCAGCGCGCCCAATGCCAAGGTATTGGCCCCGGTGTCCAGGGCGGCTCCCATGTCCGACCATGCGCCGTTGTAGCGGGCCAGGATGAATTTGGATTCGTCATGCGCCCCGAGCTCCGATTCATCCCACGACCATACTATCGTGTCGATGCTGGGCGCGGAGGAGTAGAGGGGGGG
>CAVTHI010000009.1:0-159693 GCA_963734525.1 uncultured archaeon
CGATAAGGACGCTGCACACTTTCACGTAACACGCATCACGAAGGATGACGGAGTCGGCTGATCACCCTCTTGCTACGGCCCATGGGCGAGGAAACGCCTATTCGGGCGAATGCGCGACTCGAGGCCGCGCCAAATTACGAGTCGGTAGAACACGACGCGTTGCTTTTGGCCGGCCTCGCTAGCGCGACATCCGATGCATTTGCATTAGTGACGGGAGTGCCGATCTCAACGTCGCGGTTTGTTGATGAATTGCACGGCATTGGCCGTAACCGCTTCTTCTATCGCGTCCGATCCGTCGACAGCGCACCAGATGGCTGGGATTGGTCCGCGATAGGCGCGGCTTTCCTGCAGAGCGACACTTCGCCACCGTCCATGCCCCGGAACCTACGGGCGCTTTCGTCTAGCCGGCGGATCAGATTGACGTGGTGCAGGGTTTGCCGACCCGAGTGTTTTCACATTCCGCATAAAACGCGCAGCCCAAACTCCAATTAGTCCGGGGGGATCACCACCTCAATTGGTACGTATGGGCGAAACGATCTCTTACGCGCCGTTGCGAAAGCTTGGCGGCGCGCTACCGGCTAGCGCTGCGAAGTTCGCCAGCGAAATGCCCTCAGTTGCGCGAGCGGATGATTCGACCTCCACCTCGATATTCATTAACGAAAGTGACTTAACAATCTTGTCTGGTCGACGTATCGAGCGGGTGAACCCACTCGTTGCAGACAATACCGCGGTTCGCATCATATTGCGCCGAAATAGTCAACCGGTTGCAATCGAGAAACGGCCCGGTACGAACGATAAGTTAGTTGTCGTCAATCACATGGTCGACTTCTCTTTGGTTGCTGATCTTAGAGGCGTCCGTGGTGTCTTCTTGCGACAAGCCTACCGCAACGGGGAGGCGACTGAGTCTAGAAATAATTGGTTTCGCAGCGGCGCCAGGCTAAAGGATCACAGCATCACAGGACTTGATGCCCGGTTAACCGATGGAACCGAAGTAGTCGTTGCAGCGTACGACTCATCGGGACGAGATTGGTTGATCGAAAATTCGCCCGGTACTTCGGCGCCGCTTGAAGTGTTGGGCAGCGCAATAAACCTTGATCTCGATGTCTCGAAGGCCATCCTAGTTGATGTCTTAACTCCGGACGGCGGCGGACCGACGTCGTTGATGCTCCGCAAGGCAAGTCAATACACCTTTGACCCTCGCTCAAGCGTGGCAACGTTCTCAAATCTCAACCCTCTTATTAATGATCAAACGGCCCTTCGTGTCGAGTGGCTTCATGCCGGAGGGGTGTCGCACACAGAAGTGTCGGCTTTCGGGGAATATGAGTTCGAGGATGCGACCGTACGCGGCGGCCGGCAGTATCGCTACGAGATCAACGCCATGCGGCGAGCGCCCGTCAGCTCCGCGAGGTCCGTCGAAGTCGCCTCGTCAGCTGCAGTTATCGGCCCTGTTAGTGCTTCTGATTCTGAGCCACCGGAAATCATGTCAATTGAAGCTGTGTGGCTACCTCGCAGCGAAGCTATAGCTAGAGTTGCAGCGGAGATCGCTCTTATGCGAATTCGTTGTACCAGCGGTGCGCGGTGCGTTGCGATGCTCACGCGCGTGCGGCAAGGAGGCTCTAAGGAAATGATCGGCGGGTGGCGGGCTCCCGCAACCTTTGATGCGTTGACCGACACCTTCCAATATGAATTGCGCGACACGCCGGACGGCCCGTCGTTACCGAAATATGCTGTTCGCTTGCGGTCGGTTAATGGTAGAGAAGCCGACTCGAACCTAATAGAACCAGGATTCTCGCGGTAGCGCGCGCAAGTAACGTCGAAGCAACCTATTGATGACGCAACAGTTGCTTACCTCTTATCTGAGCCTGCTACCTTCGCTCACGCCGGAGATGCGTGTCTCATGGCCCATCGAATTCTCGCAGGTCACGAGCGTAACCGTCACAGGGTGGGGCCTATCCGCGGATAAGACTTCCGTGCACACCGGATGGCATTTCGAATACGACACCGTGGCCGACGACGAAGTTCGCGCCATGACCGTTGGAGTTCTGCGTTGGATGAACATCGGCGAGCCAGCTCTTGTCATTGAGAACGACAACTTCGCAACCAGAATGCTTGCGGAATTCGAGATTGCTGAGCTGCCGACGCTTCCTACCTGGTGGCCACAGTGCGCGTTTCTCGTATATGACGAACTCGATTGGAATAAGGTTCGTCAGGCTATCCAAGCAATCGTCAGGTCCCTTTCTCCGGCGGTCCGGCAGGCTCTCGAACAGGGCGAGGCCGCATTGCTCGGCGCTTCCGTCGATCAGATCGTGCGGTGGTTCTTGGGAGAGCCTCGCAACGGCGCGCCAGTTGTGTTCGGACCCAGTCGTTCCGGGGGATGTGCTGGGCGCCGGTGAGGATATTTCTGGTGGTCGACGTCGGGCGCGCGTTCGCGCGAAGGAGAACATTGATGATCCGTTCTTCGTCAACATCGGCTTCTACGCCTACGCACTCGCCCAGATGAAATTCCTCGATGAAGCTGCACTCGCCGGCGCGAATGTTGGCGACTCGCTACCCCGAACTTGCCAATGGTCGCAAACGGAGCTGTTCATCGGGTCTCCAACTCAGCGGGATCCAGTGGCTTCACTACAGTTGTCGCTGCCATTCAAGCAGCCGCGCCTGGTGCACTGATCCTGATCGATGATGCGGGACCCTACCAGGCTTCGTCGGTCATGGACGTGGACAAAGCCATGACACTAATCGGTGCCGCGGGCGACGCTGCTTTAGCGACACCCACGCCCACTTTGGCCCGTTTGCGGGGAAATCGTCCAGCCGACGCGACTCGCAATACTGCTGGGTGGGTGCCGGCCGCGCACGGTGTGATTCGTATCCGTGGCGTAACTCGCGGAATGGTGGCACTGGCGAACCTCCACATCGAGGACGGCGCCGACCGACAAGGCGGTGGCGTGTTCGTCGACGAAGTCCACCGAGTCTGGGTTCATAACTGCGTGTTCAGTCGTAATGTGGCCTATGCCGGCGGTTGGCTATTCGAGGGCTTTGGCGGAGCGGTCTGCGCACGTCACTCAGGGATTCTCATCGACAAATGCTTATTTAATAACAACGAAGCAAATGGTCGTGGCGAGGCCGTTGGTGTCTTTGGTTACGGATGGCCGATCATCGAGCAGTGTCGCTTTGAAAACAATCGATCTGAGCGCCTCAACATCGTTAACCCGGCGACGACTCAGCCTTCTTTTCGCGCCCGGATGGCGGCGCCTTAGGCATTCAGATGGCAACGCCGAATACCGAGGAACGGTTCGGTCATATCGCCACGGTTGCTCCAGGCGTTCGAGGGCCTCGGCTTCTTTGAAGCGGGCGGCGTAGTCAAGGACATGGTCGCGGACGGTCGGCTAAGCTCCGACGATGCCGCACTGTTTTATAAACTTGGTACCGGGGACATTGAATCCTATTGGGATCTCGACGACCTAAACAAGTCACACGCATCGGAGGTCGTCATTCGACATAACACCTTTGTCGGCAACATTGCCGGTGACGACGGCGGCGCCATCTACGCCACCGGCCTCGTACGTGGCCGCTGCGAGGACAACACGGTTACAGCAAACGCTGCAGGAGCAAACGGAGGAGGGATTCGGATTTCCACAGCTTGCGATTTCGTGATTGAGCGCGGCGACATCACGGGTAATCAATCGAATAGACACATGATTGGATATCGGTGCGAACGCGACCGCAAGGATGACGAATGGAGGTTCAGTTGGAGTGTGGCGGCCGGTGGTGGAATCGCGAGCAGGACGTCGAATCTTCGACTAGTGAACGTACAGATTGCCGGCAATGTTGCGCACCGATACGCTGGCGGCGGAGTGTTCTTTACCAGTACAGACGATGGCGCTCTTCCGATTTCTGTCAGCGGCTTGGGCACGGACTGGAACAAGATTCGAGATTTACTCGTCCGCGACCCCGCAACAGGCAGAGCGCGGGAGCGCTTCGCCAAATTCAGGCTCGAGGTCGAGCAATGCACGATTTTCCGGCAATTGCTGTGGATGGTGCGCTGGAATAACTGTCCGGCCTGATCCGCAAAACATAGGCGGCCGTTGCTCATCCCACCCGGCGGATTCAGCCGATCCAGACGTCCTGCATTCAAAGGGGGGCGGGCTTTACGTTTTGCGCCATGCCGAAGACTCTGACGATCCAGATAGCTTTTTTCCCGCCTCTGGCCGTCCGTTTGACGACGGGAACGACGTTCAGCCGAAATGTCGCTGCGTTCTCTGCCGGCGCGACGGAGTTGTTCATCGCCGATCAGACGCGACCCGCTCCAAACAATCCTGTAGCCGACACGACCGCCTTACCGCGCGACGCTGCCGGAAAGCTGCTAAGCGACTTCCGAATACATCTCATCGTGAGCGCGCTGCCGCTGCGTTGGCTGTTGCCTTGGCCTGAAGCATTGCTTGGTCCGTCGGGCACATCGGCGATTCTCGATCAAGTAATGGTCTCGGATCTGAGAGTCAACAGTGTCGCTGGTGGATGGACAGTACGCGCGAACGTTCTGGTTGCGGACCCTAACGGGGTCGTGCTCGCACTTCCTGGCTGGGATGAGTTCGCGCTTGTTTTGCGCGAGCTATCGAGCATCGAAGTCGCACTGGTCAACGCAAAGTTGCAGGTGCAACTTCAACTCGGTGCGCTAGGCATTCGGTTGCCCAGGTTTTTCAACGAGTACGCCACACAAGTGGCGTTCCCGATGCCGACGTCGAGGGAAATTGGATCGTTGAAGCTGGCGTTGTGGAAGTCACAGTAGCGTGGGCCTCTACAGGCGGTGCACGAGAGCATCCACTTACGCTTACGCTCGACGCTGACCGGGCGTTCCAGCTGTCCACCACTGGTGCGCCCAGTTTGCCAACTCCCTCCGCGAATCTAACACCGACTCTCGTGAGGCCTGCCGGGCGTCGTTATAGCGACTCAAGGTCTCACGTTTTCATTCTCTGCAGAAAGTCCGGGCCTTGTAGCTGACACCGCTGCGATTTTTTTACCCAAACGAGTGTTCGGCGGGGACTTCGTACCTCCGGATTTCCTATTTCGTGGCTTACGCATAGGACCACTCGGTTTCTCAGGCTCGGTTGATGTTACGTGGCCACTTGCGTTTGACCCGGTGCGCGGGTACTTCTACGACGTCCCTGAAAAGCCTGAAGCAAGGTTGTTTGGTATCAACGGTGGCGTCTCGTCGTTCAGCCTCGCGCTTAGAGAGCGCCGTAACCTCGTCTTCCATTATCGGTGGTCTGCGAGTGCCGTACTTTGAACAGGCGCTAGATGTAAGCGTACAAGCGTCGCCTGACGGAGATTGGCGCCTTGCATTGACATCTGTCACAGATGAAGGACTGATCCTAGCGAAGCAGGACTTGATTGCGCTCACTGTGCGGTCATTAGAGATTTCAAGGGAGGCGAATGCAGCGGAGCTAAAACTCAGCGGTGGCATTCGGCCGCTGTTGATGTCGAATGAAGGCCTTGAGTGGCCAGAATTGGAAGTAACTGACCTTTACATCGACAGCACGGGAAAGTTTCGCATCAAGGAAGCCTGGCTAACGCTTGGGAAGCTCGCGACTTGCGATCTTTGGGGCTTTCACTTTGAGCTTCATCGCATTGGCCTCGGTAGCCAGGAAGGGGACGACAAGCTATGGGTCGATCTTTCCGGCAGCCTTCGGTTAATGGAACAAGTGCCGGTAGGTCTAGGTGTCGAAGGCTTCCGTATAACGTGGCCGCGGACCCTTGCCGTCAACGAGTTGCCGACGGTTGAGAGGGCGCTTGCGATCGCGAACGCACTCGATGTCAAATTCGAAGGCGTTCACCTCTTCTTTGGTGTGCCCGACGCCGTCGAGTTCGAAGGCTTGATCCGCTTCTTCAAGAATGCCCAGGCTGCGGGCTTCGCCGGCGATATGGCGCTGCGCATACCAGCAACCGGGCTCTCCGTCGAAGCCGGTCTACTGATCGGCATGAACTTTGAACCACCGCCCTATCCGATGGCACAGCTGATGAAGGTGGGTGTACTTTGAAATACTTCTGAGTGAAGCTGACAATGCGCTTTGGCAGCTTGCGTGCAGTGCTTAAATTGAAGCCTGATGTGATGAGTTCAGAAACTGGGAACTCTGCCATCACTGGTATCTGGGGCGAAGTGCAAGTTGCCATCATCTAAAACTGTGTACAATAAGCACAGCAGGGTGGTGGGTGAGGGAAGTTGCACAACACATGCAAGTGTCCAAGGAGATGTTGCCGTGGCCTTATTAAGGATAGCAAGTTAACCAGGGGAAGCTGTGACCGACCATCGCAGTGCCAGGTGTTCAGTATCAGCATCTGCAGTGAGAGCTGCATCGCTTTGATTTCGTGAGGATGCACAGCAATGTAGGCCACCTGGAAATCACTTGTATCCCACATATCAGGAATTGCAGTGGAGGGGAAATTCTCTAAGTAAGCCGTGGAGTTTTGCTGCAGCGCGCGAAACCACTGAAAGGAGGCTTCTGGTAGAATGTGCTGCATATCTGCCTGTGTGGAGTTAGGTAGAAGATCCTGATCAAGTGGTTGAGGTGGGATACTGGGAGGTTGCCCAATTGGGAGGCTGCAGAGGATTGTCAGCCTGGAGGAGACTGTGCTCTTGCAGTGCTTGATGATAGAGCAGCAGAAACAGAAGGAGGAAGACTGAGCTGCTGCATTGTTGTTTGCTGCAGCCGGTGCAGCAGCAGCAGAAGGTGTTGCCAGTGCAGCAGCTGTTGGACTATCAAAGCCATGCCAGTGCTCCTCTAATTCAGTTGCCTTCCACCACAATCGAGGACGACTGTCCAGCATGGCAATCTTGAACAAGCGAGCATGTGAAATGGCAGAGATTGATGAATGGCATGCGCATTGTCAAACCATGCCTTCCAGTCGTAGATGTGGGTTACAACACTGGGCTTGGGGTTGAGTTGGGCAGCATGGCGAAAGGCATGGTTGGGGATCCACCTCACCAGATCATTCCAGAGTTATGGGAAACCCTTGTGGAAGAAGGCGCGTGCCCAGACACTGAACATTTGGTCCACATCTGCATGAGTGTGTCCTGTAGTCCAAGCAATCCAATGGTGCAGAGAGGCCACAAAGAGGAAGAGAAACAAGATCAGTGACGAAGGAGGCCGAAGGGATGGCAAGAGCCACTTGTGAAGTGGCACACACCCTGTATCATGCAGCTGAGGTAGATCTCCTCGAAACCAGTTGCGTTGCACAAGGAAGATAGGTAGGCAAGCATGTAACATTCTTGTTCTCCTTCCAGCTGTTGTCAGCTTGGAGGTGCAGGGAACTTCAGACACGTAGGTCGGCAGTCGGAATCCGAGAGGGCGGATCTGAGTCGGTGATGCAACGGTGGAGAGGGGGTTGATTTTGCACCATGGTGCCAGTGTGGAAGAGAGAGGTACACAAACTGGCGCTTATTGCCGTTATCCATGAAGCCGGTGACAGCAATGGGAAGACGTTTGAGTCTGGCAACAGCTTTGGGGAGTAGACTTGAAGGTTGGGGAGGCAGAGGGCGTCATGCCATCCATATGAAACTGCAGCACTCGTTGGGGAAGCACGAGACCTCTGCTTGCGCTCCTCGTATCTTACGTCGGTGGCGCGAGTGAAGGTTAGTGTGTGACATCGAGAGGGCCAAGGTAGTTCGACCGGGCATTGGCAGTGGTGGCCTTGGGGCGCATGCTGGCACAGCATGATGCAGATGTCGCACTTGCAAGACTGGTGATCTATGGCAGTTTGCAGCCTCGTTGAACTCGGCTTGCGTACAGCCTGGAAGTATGCGAAGCAGGTGGTGCGAAGCGACATGGAGGTGGCAGGAGGACCACTCGTGCAGCATCTGCTCATAGACAGCACGCCATGTGAAGTATATAGGCAGGTGACGGTCACCAGTGTCCGGAAGAATATCACACATGCTGGTGAAGAAGGCAGCAAGCCAGACCATGATTGCCAGTACGCAGGGCCGAGGAGGTCTGCGGGTGGTATTGCCATGAGGTGGGGGAACTTCAGCGTGCTGAGTGCACAGCAAGTGCGAATGCTACGCCAATGCTTAGGCTTGATTCCATGCATGACACAGAACGCATGGTTGCAGACTATGATGCCGTCAATGTGTGTCTCAAGAGAGGCCACTTCACTCTGTCGGACACACGAAGATAGCACCGTCATGAGCCAATGTGTGCGTGCATCCTCGGTCGGGAAGGAGGTCCACCGAATACCACGCGCGTACACGTGTGGCAGGGAACGCAGTGAGGCATGCAGCCTGGCAGCACTGGGATTGTCAGCCATGTCCTGCAAGATGGTTGCCATGTCCAAAAGAGACTCAGTTTTGGGGGATGGCGTGGGCGGCTTGGTGGAAGGAGGTCGACCGCGCGTGTGCGGCAAGTGCACCGGCGCTACGGTGTGGGGAGTTGGGCAGCAATCACAAGGGGAATGGTGTGGAAGTGAAGACAAATCTGTGTGCGCGAGGGTGGGAACGGGAGAGAGGTGGAAACCGCGTCGATGAGAATGCAGTGCGGGGAACCAAGGGCCAGCGTCTCCCACGAGGGGGACGTCGGCAACCGCTCGAAAACGAGCGTAGAAACCGCCGGAAACACGCTAAAGCTCGGCATCGAAGCTGACGATATCGTCGCTTTGAGGGCATCAGTGAACGCATACCTCCGGGCATTCCAGGTGTTCGAGGGCATAGCAAATGAAGAGGTGCAAAAATGAAAAAGGAACAGGAAGACTTGAACAGGGAACTTATCGAATACGAGAACATGGAAAAGCAGCTCGAAGTCCTGCTCATACAGAAACACCAGCTCCAGATACAGCTTAACGAGATAAAGCACGCCCTGGACGAATTGAAGAAGGCCAAGGGCGAGGTATACCGCTCTGTCGGCTCGATACTGCTCCACACGACCAGGGAGACCGCGGAAACCGACCTCAAGGAGAGGAACGAGCTGATAGACGTCAAGCTCAACGCGATTTCCAAGCAGGAGGAGAAGCTCCGCACGATGGTCGTCGACACCCAGAAAAGGCTGCAGGAGAGAATGAAGGGATATGCAAAAGGCGGAGCACCCTGAGGTATTCCGCGGGTTCCTCGCAAAATACGCCAAGGGAAAGGTGGCCATAGCCACCCACAACCGGGCGGATACCGACGCCATCGCTTCCGCATTCGCGCTAAGCAAGGCCTTGCCCGGAAGCGTGATATGCACCGACGAGGAGCCTAACGAGGGGGGGCGGATGCTGGCCGAGAGGCTCGGCATCAGGATGGTGCCCCTCGCAACGCTGGACAAGAAAGAATTCGACGGGCTCGCCGTCGTGGATACGAGCGCGTTCACCCTGGTCCCCAACGCCAAGGGATGGAAACTGCTCCTTATTATCGACCACCACCGGAGCGACGGGCGCGACATGAAAGGCGAGTTCGAGATACTCGACCAGGATTCGCCCTCGGCATCCGAGATAATCGCAAACCTGGTTGAACCCGGGCCGGATGCGGCCTTCGCGCTCTCTGTGGGGATAATCGCGGACGCCGCGCGCTTCAAATCCGCAAGGGCCGGAACGTTCGACACCCTCGGCAGGCTCATGAAGATAGCGAAAGCCGATTACAAGGAGCTCCTGGAAATCGCCGAGCCTGACCCCAAGCCGGAAACAAAGCTGGCGATGCTCACTGCGATGAAGAGGGTGGAATTCGTATATGCCGCCGGCTACATCATAGCCACCACCGAGGTCGGCAGCAACGAGAGCGACGCCGCCTCGCTGATTGCCGATGCGGCGGACGTCTGCTTCGTGGCGAAATGGAAGGATTTCGAGAAGGAGACGAGGATTTCAGCAAGGGCGCGGAAGAGCGTCAATGTCCCGCTGAACAAGGTCATGGCCAATGTCGCTGCGGCGCTGGGGGGCGCAGGAGGAGGCCATGCGAAAGCCTCCGGAGCCGCGCTGAAAGCCCACACTGACGAGTCGCTCAAGACGTGCGTGGAAGAGTTCGTCCGGCTGGCCGAAAGCGGCAAGCATTGAACATGGCCTTCTGCTATACGAGAATCGTCTCTTCCCTTTTCGGGCCGACCGAAACGATTTTCACCTTGATCCCGAGCTTTTTCTCCACGTATTCGACGTATTTCCTCGCGTTTTTCGGCAGGTCCGCAAGCGACCTGCACCCGGTTATGTCTCCCTTCCAGCCCGGAAGCGTCTCGTACACCGGCACGGATGCCGCAAGGCGTGGGAGGTCGAGGGGGAAGTTCTCCGTCTTCTTGCCCCCAGCCTCGTAAGCGATGGCGACCTTGATTTCTTCGAGGCCGCTCAGCACGTCGAGCTTTGTGAGCGCGATTTCAGTCACGCCGTTTATCATGCAGGTGTAGCGGAGCACCACAAGGTCCAGCCACCCGCAGCGCCTCGGCCTGCCGGTGGTCGTCCCGAACTCGTGCCCGACCTTGCGTATCTGCTCTCCGAAGGAATCCGTGAGCTCGGTGGGAAATGGGCCCTCGCCCACGCGCGTGGTGTATGCCTTCGCTATGCCGATGACTGCGCCGATTTTCTGCGGCGGTATCCCCGTCCCGGTGCAGCCCGCGCCGGAGGTGGTGTTGGATGATGTCACGTATGGGAACGTCCCGTGGTCTATGTCGAGCAGGGCGCCCTGCGCGCCTTCGAGCAGGATGCTTTTCCCTTCAGCTATCGCGTCGTTGAGGATGAACTGCGTGTCCGCGATATGCGGCCTTATCGTTTTGGCGCTTTCCATGAGCTCGGTAACGACGGATTCCGTATCGAAATCAGGAAAGCCCAGGGCTGAAAACAGCCTCTTCTTGTGCGCGGCGATGTGCATGAGCTTCTCCCTCAGCTTCTTTTCGCTAAGGAAGAGGTCGCAGGCGCGGATCGCGTATGTCCTCGACGCCTTGTCCGAATACGCCGGGCCGATGCCTTTTTTCGTGGTGCCGATTTTTCCCGTCTGCTCGAGGCCGCCGTCCATGATTTTATGCCAGGGAAGGATGATATGCGCGTCGGAGCTGACGTATAGCTTTTTCATCGAGTAGCCCCGGGATTCAACAGACTGGATTTCAGAGACGAGCGTTTCAGGGTTCGCGACGACGCCGTTCCCGATGACCTTGGTCTTTTCCGGGTAGAAGACGCCGGAGGGGACCAGGTGCAGCTTGAATTCCTCGTCGCCCTTCCTGACGGTGTGGCCGGCATTGTCGCCCCCGTTGAACCGGACGATATACTCGTAATCCTTGGCAAGCAGGTCCACTATCTTGCCTTTCCCCTCGTCGCCCCACTGCAATCCCAGGATAAGCGCAACTGACATGAGGGAGATAGGGAAAGAAGGGAATATAAGGAATTGGTGGGGCGCAGCTGCAGGCCCGGGTGAAGCGCTCACTTTCTCGAGAATACCGCCCAGTACGTGGGGTCCTTCTCGGCCCCCATCTGCTTGTGCTTCCACGTGTCGATATCGGCGTGCTCGGACCCGCCCATGTAGAAGTGGTTGTAGCCTTCGGAAAAGAATTGGGAAAACAGCTTGATGAAAACGTAGGTCGGGATTGCGGACGCCCCGGTCAGCAGGCTATCTTGCCCGTTCATCGGTTCCATGGAGTCTGCCTCCCTCTGCCCGGGGGAGTATTCCCTGCCCGTCAGGTAATCGATGTCCCTCAGGGTGATGCCGGCGTACCCGGAGACGGCGCCGTTGCCGTTGGATTCGCAGATGAAAACGGAAATCGGGATCTTGCCCATCAAGCCGAGGTACGCGTCGACGGTCTTGAGCGAAAGGATGTCCGGGTGCAGCAGGCCCAGGTAATCGTGGTGGGTGGAGCCGATGAGCTTCCCGCGGGCATCCAGCATGCCGAAGTGCCTTTGGACGATGTCCCATGCGACATCGGTGTTTTTTGGCGTCAGCGGAACGAGGGAGAATCCCAGGCCGGCCCTCCGCAGGAAGTTCGTGGCGCGGTGGAAATTCCGGTTCAGCGGGGGGAAGATGATTTTCGAGCCGTCCTCGGAGAACACCTTCCGCAGGTCCACGCGCGAGTGCGAGAGGCTCTCGTCCTCTTCCGGGGCGTCCCTCAGCCACGGCTCCTCCTTCGCCGGCGTGAAGCCGAACTCCGAAACAAGGCGCACGTAATCCGGGACGCGCAGGAAGCGCACGTATATCCCGTCGATGGGCAGCTCGGCCATCGCCAGCCGCGTGAATTCGGATATCGCCTTGAGGTCCGCAGTGAGGGGCAGGATGCTCCCGAACAGCTTGCCGTCGTTCCTGCGGTAGATGCCGAACGAGAACAGCTCGCCGAACCTCCTGTTGATGTACCCGAACGGGGCGAGTTCCGGGGGGAACACCGCTTTCTGCGTGTATGCGTTCGAATATAATGCGATGGCGCAGCTGCTCTGGTGGAAGCGGCCGTGCTTCGCGGATTTGACGTATGGGTAGTCGATAAGGGGCAGGAAGGGCGTCAGCCCGAGCCGGTTGACGATTGCGTCATGGAGCACCATCTTGTAGCCAGTCCTCTCCGCTTGGGAAGGCGGCCCAGATTGTTTTAGATGGTGAGCGTTCATGATTATCATCTGTCAGGAAAGTAATATAAATCAAGCGGGGATACGGCGTATTTCCCCGAAAATGCGAATCCGGCAATAATAAATATTCAAAAGGAGGAAATAGAACAATACAAATGCCCAAAATGGGAAAAAAGGACGGTTTTTTGGATTCTTTGCGTCCTTGAACGATGACGGGTGATGCCGAAGATGCGCCACTACCCCCTTGACGAAATCGAGAGGAGGATAATATACGAGCTCGAGAGCGACTGCAAGGTCAGCGTGAACGAGCTCGGCGAGAAGCTCGGCATATCCAAGCGCATGGTCGAAACCAGGATGCACAAGCTCATCGGGAACAAGGCGATTGTCAATTTCGTCGCAATCGTCGATTTCTCCAAGCTCGGCTATGTGGACCACGAGGTGTGGGTGCAGGTCCGGCACATGCAGGCGGAGAAGAAAAGGAAGTTCCTGGATTCCCTGATATCGCACCCGCAGGTGGGCTGGGTGGCCTCGTGCGGCGGCAAGTTCGATTTCGCCTTCAGCATAATGGCCGAGGACAGCGTCACGTTCTCGGACATACTGCGGAAGCTGCTTTCCGACAATCCCGGAATCGTCCAGAACTATTCCATCAGCATAGCAACGAAAATCCGGTCGTTCCCCCGCACCTACCTCCTCCAGAAGCCCGGCATCGAGAGGAAGGGGGCGCTCTTTTTCAGCGGGCCGCCGCAGAAGATAAAGCTCGACAAGAAGGACATCGCCATACTGACCATCCTGGCAAGGGACGCGAAGACGCCGGCCGTGGAGATAGGCAGGAAGATTGGCATGTCGACGAACGCGGCCAGGATGCGCGTGAAAAGGCTGGAGACGATGAAGGTCATACAGGGGTACAAGGCGATTTTCCAGCCGTCCGTGATAGGCATCCAGAATTACGAGATACTGATAACGACCGAGGGCATAACGGCGGAGAAGGAGGCCGAGGTGGACGAGTACTGCCGGTCGAACCCGCACATCACGCTTTTCATGAGCTGCATCGGGAGGTGGGACATCAACCTCTCCGTCGATATCGACGGCCCGCAGCAGCTCCAGCAGACATTGAGCGAGATTCGCGACAGGTTCGGCCCGGTGATAAAGGATTTCGAGTACACGCCCATCCTCTACGTGTACAAGTTCAACCTGGGCAGGTCGCAATAAAATTGGGGGTAGGAAAAAAACGGGAATAGGGAAAACTCAGGAATTGAGCGCCTTGAGGGCCGCCTTGTTGTCGGACGCCCCGAGAAGGACGTATGACAGCGTCGGGGTCATCGTGACCGAGAACGCATAGACGAGGTTCACGCCCCTGTCGGATATCTTCTTGGCCGCATCGGCCATCGTTCCGGGCTTGTTCTCGAGCTTTATGATGATGACTTCCTTCTCCATCGCGGTCACGCCGAGCTTCTTGAGTATCGGGCGTATTTTCGGGAGGTCCGCGTTCTCGACGATAAGGTGGGTGTTGATGCTCCGGTCCTCCGGCGGCATGACTATGCATCTGATGCCAGCGCCTTCAAGGGCCTTTGCTACCCGGGATGCTTCTTTGAAGTTCGGCTTTTCCAAGAAAAGTTCTGTCACGATCCGGTCTTCTTCCATCAGTCTCACCTGCCATTTTTTTTTAAAACGCGTATGCCAATAATGCCAACATTAATGTTATTAAAAGCGACGGTTGGTCGGGAACGCCCGCATGAAAGAACGGGCAAATCTCATCCGCCTATCCTGACGCCCCTAGCCTTTCCGACCTCTTCGGTCAGGCCGGCCCTGTGCGCGGGGCATCTCGTGAACACCTTCCTTTCAGGCTTCTGGATTGTGGCCTGGCTCCAGCCAAGCGAAATGAGGATATCGACATCTGCCGAATGATTAGCCTTGCACTTGTCGCACTTGACTTTCATATGTAATATGATGTCCGGGCGTGTTAATAAATATAGGATGCGGAAGCGGGGGGAGACCATCGGCTATCCAAAGAGGAAAAAGCTGGCTGCCCCGAGAATAACGCCGAGTATCGGAAAAATCACGTAGGCAAACGGGATTGCCATCAATGCTATCTCGTTTTGCGGGGAGTACCCGAGTGCGGCGTTGAGATAAGTCAGAAGGTTAAGGGAAATTGGAACGATTAGGAAAAAAAGCATGGTCGCCTTGGCCGATTCAAACGCGCCGGCGCTGCTGATTCCTATAATAATTGCCGTTCCAAGAAGCGAGAGGATGATGATTGCAAGGGAGGCGATGATGAGCGTGAATAATGGGTTGGGGCCAAAACCCTTGATTTTGTCAAAGCTCAATATGCGCGGCAGGAGAAAGAAGAGCGCCAAAGCCGCCACCGGCACCGCCCCGAGGATGGCGAGGGGGGCCGGCACGCCGTTGTCGGTGAGCAGCGGCACAATTGTCAATAAAAGCGGAGTGGCCATCCACCACATTAATATGATGTAGTAGAGTGGCGTGAACAGCAATACCACGATAAAGACTTTGGCCACCCGCTCTCGGAAGAGCGAATACCCAGCGGGCTGTTGGTATAGGAAATATGTGGCTAAAATGATGAGAGGCAGGGCGAGTATGAGGACGAACGGCGTTTCCTGGGCGAGGAAGGGAAGTATCGGCCAGGTGTTGTTTACGGCATACAATGCGGCCAGGGCAATGAGGCATGCAAACAGGATTGCGCCTAGCCGGTTTAACCGCTTCGAATCGGCCCGGCCGCCCTTCCCTTTGCCTGATGATTTGGATTTCATCCCGGCGCCTTTCATCGGGGATTTCATTGGTGATGCACTAGCCATAATGACTACCCGGTGTAATAAATATTTGCATAGGATTTCGTGAAGGAAAAACGCTGAGGGCAGGATTTGAACCTGCAATCCCAGGGGGACCGGTTTGCTTATGCCGTTTTTGGGGTGAAGCCCTTTTAGGCGGCCCAAAAAGGGCTCTTCAAGACCGGCGCACTACCAGGTTATGCGACCTCAGCTAAGGACAAAATTACAGTGTAGTCTGTTCCGGGGGCGGCTCATCCTCCTTCGGCAGGCTCTCCTGCTTCGCTTGGTTTTCCTGTGCGAAATATATCTTAAACTTCTCGGTCAGCGTCAGCTTGGACGAGCGGCCGGATTTGTGCGACTTCAGGAACCCGGCGTCTATAAGCTCCTTTACATCCGCATAGACATGGGTGCCGATTTTGCGCACGAGCTCGGATTTCAGCATGCCGTCGTGCTTCGAAAGGTACGCGAGCGTCCGCAGCGCGCTCTTCCCGATTTCGGTGTCCTGTGCGTACTGGCGCACGCGGGGGAGGATGTCGGCCCGCACGCGGATGGAGTACTTCCCGTCCGTCTCGGCGATTTCCACCGCGCTCTCCCGCTCCTCGTAATCCTTCTTCAGCTCGGCCAGGACGCCCTGGATATAGCCGAGGGCCCCGATGCCGGTGAGCGTCCGGAATTCCTCGAGCGTCATGGAGCGCGAGCTCATGAATAGCGCTGCCTCGATGAGCCTTTTCTCCTCCTTCATAAGCATCTACCTGAGTTTCAGCAAATCCTTCAGTTCGCCAGAGTAGTCTACGGTGTCAAGCTTTTTCTTTTTTCGCTTTATGGCGTTTTCAATCTCGCGGACGCTTTCCCCGACGCTTCTCCCCGAAGTATCCAGTTCGAGGGGGGTTTTGCCGTATTCGGACTTGGCCCGGACGGAACAGTAGTCCAGCATCTCGCCCATCAGGTTGTCGCCGAGCTTCTTGGCCCCGTAATGCCTCTTGGCGAGGCGCCTTCCTAGGGCCCGGGGATTCGTGCGAAGGACGAATATGAAATCGGCCGGAATCCTGAACTCGCACGCAAGGTGCCCTTCGACGATGAAATCGCCCTTTCGGACAAGGGGCCGGACAGCCCTCGCCAGCCTGCCGATGTCCACTTCATGGTTTTTTCCTACGAGCTTTTTGCCGGCGGCGACCCGCTTCAGGTCTATGAGCGTCATGCCGAGGCGCCTGGAAAGCGCCTTTGCAACCGAGGATTTGCCTGTGCCGGGGGAGCCTGTTATTATTATGCGCATGCCATCACAGCCTGGCCGAGAGCAGCCGGAAATATTCGCGTGCCGAATCCAGCGCGGTCACGCCGTCTTTCGTCAGGCGGTAGTATTTCCGCCTCTCCTTGAACTCGGATGAAATCAGCCCTTCGGATTCCAGCTTGTAGAGCACCACGTAAACCATTATCTTGTTCGGCCGGAACATGAAGTCCTTCTCGATGCGCTCGTCCAGGGCGTACGCGTAGAGCTCGCCCTCGCGCTGGATGAGGGAAAGGAGGTAGAGCCAGAGGTTGCCGTTAGTAAGGAGGTTCTTCAGCCTCCGTATCGGCCTGGGATTTTTTTTCATCCGACCAGCTAGCTCGTGTCGCGCTCGGTCTGGCCCAGCCCGGGCACGGTCGGCGTGAGCGGCATCGCGCGGGCCGTGTCGTACAGCTCAGGCGGGCGCTTGTCGCGGGGAAGGCGGTTTTCGATGTGTTCCTTGACTTCGATCATGTCTTCGGAGCGCCTGGTCCCGTGGCCGGCACGGACTTCAGCAACGGCCAAACCTATTTCGGCCGGGTTCCCTGCGCCGCCAATCGCATCGCCAACTGCGGCGCCGCCTTCCGGGGATACGGGCTCGTTCGGGCGTGAACGGTGGTCGGTCTCGAATGAATCTATTCGTGGCAGAGCCGAGGCATAGGCGGTAGCGGCGGATTCCATCGTGCGCGCGGTGTCCGTGTCTCCCAGCGCCCTCGCCGCCTGTGCGGCTGTGGAATATTCCCTTATCGCGGCACCGACTTCTGCGCGGGCAGAACTGTAATCGCCCCGGGTGACTAGGTCTTCTACACGCTCCCTGCGGTTCAATTCGACGCTTTCAACCGATGTCGGGTTGTCCCGCTCCCTGGGCCGTATCATCTCTGCCCAGGAGTCTTGGAGGAACTCCCGGGGGCGGCGCGGTGCGTGCGGGCAATTCTCCGAAAGATGTTGAAGCGATGGCAGAATGGTATGTCCCTGAATCGAGGCCGCGGGACGCCTGGCTGTATTCCGAATCCTGCAGCGCGCCTTCGGTACGGCGGGCGGTGTTTACCATGACGGCCGTGCTATAATCGAAGACGGCATTGTTCACCTGCTCGGCGGTCTGCGGGCTCGCGGTTTGGCTGACCCGGTAAAGCGTGTCGAGCGCGGCAAGCTCGCGCGCAGGCTGGGCGATGGAATCCGGTATCCGGAACCCGCCGATTGTCTGGGGTTGGGTGGCCAGCAATGCGCCGGTTCCATCCGGCTGCATCATGTGGCCCGCATTCGACAGATTAGCCAATGCCCCGAGGTCTGTCCCGGACACCCGGTCGACAAGCGTCCTTCCGCTTTGGTCGGCGTTTCCGGTGAATCCCTGCGTCCCCTGGAGGCGGCCCGTGAATTCCGTCGCGATTTCCCGTGCGCCGGTCGCTACTGCCGCGAAGGCCATCGCATCTGCCGCTGAAACGCCGGGATTATCCCTCTGGATGGCAGCTGCCAGGTTCGTCTGGTTTGTCGTTGTTATGTCGCCGACCGACATGCTCCCGAGGGTCCGGGACAGGGCTTGCCCGGCCTGGCCCACGCGGTCAGGGTCCACGCCTGCGGCAAGCGCAAGCGCTGTGGCGCCTTCCGGAGTGGCCAGTGATGTGAGGCTCGGAACGCCGACCCTTCTCGGCCCTGACGATTCGTCAGCCTCATGGACCGCTATCGCCACGGTTTCCGCCTGGCCGCGCTGGTGGCCCGGCAAATCGCTCGAACCGGTTGCAACGCCGGTCATCAGCTCCCCTGTCCCGCCATACCGAACATCCGAGGGGGGATGCCAAGGGTCGTTGCGACCGCTTCCGTGGCAGCATCATATCTCGCCTGCTGGACGGCATCCCGCGCATCCGGATTGCTGCCGAGCTGGGACGCGATTTCGCCTGACCGCCGTTCCATCTCGAATGCGGCATCCTGCCGGATAGTCTGCTGGAGAGCCTGGATTCCTTGGGTATGGGCGTTGAATGATTCCTGGAATGCGCCGGAGTTCAGGCCAGGCATCAGGCCGCCGGGGGAGTTGATTGCGGCTGCCATGGCGTAGTCCTGGAAATACATCGGCACTCCGGTCGAGGTCGGGGTTACCGTAGTGAAAGTCGGGGGGGCGCCCGGGGGGTCGGATGTCCCCCGCTGGTAGACATACGTGCCTCCGGCTTCGGCCGGCGGAAGTATCCTGACAAGCTCGTTATTGCCTTGCGCGACGCCGTCCCTCATGACCGGCTGGCCCTGCGCATCGCGTGTGGGCATGAATACCACCATATCCATCCGGACCACCTGGCTGTCGGAGGGGTTGGTGGTGTTGGTCATCACGATGGTCATCCTGCCGTCCGCGGTCTGGCCGCGTTCGGTCCCGGCCGGCACCGCCACGGTATATGCGGTAAGTGAGCGGGGGGGGTCGCCTTCAGTGACTGCTGCCGAGGCAAGCACCTCGACGCGGCGAGGCCCTGTGCCGGTATCGACTGTTATCATCATACCGCCATTCGGCCCCCGGAGAGCCGAAAGCGTAGCCGCGGCGTCGACAATGCGGGCGTTGCGGTCGGTAAACGCGCCTTCGAAGATGGAGCTGCCGCGCCCGGCCTGCGCGTTCCATGTCGAAGCCGAATAGCACGCGTCGATGGCCCTGCCGAGCGTCGTATTCATCACAACGAACAGCGCGATGCGGGCAATCGAGTTCAAGCCAATCGAGTTGCCGCCGAGTATGTCCCTGCCGCTGACGCTCTGCGAGCCGGTCAGCGTCGCCTGCGGGCCACCCGCAGTCTGCTGCAATGAGGCGCCTCCGCGCCCCGTGGAAGCCCCGGTACTGGTCCCCGTGCCCCCTCCGGCCGTCTTCGAGGTGGTTTCCGATGCGCGTCCGGCGCTGTAGCCGGCCAATCCGGTCTTGATGGCCATGAATGAGCCGCTCTTGCCCCCGCCCGCATCGTGCGACCAGACGCCGCCGACACCGCGGGCATTCGCCGCGTCCTTTTCCCTTTTCACGAGCGCGCCGCCGCCCTGCTTCGATGCGGTGGACGCGGCTTCGCCGACGCTCATGGCAGCCATGGCGAGCTGGGTGAAGCTGAACGAGAAGCCGCGGCCGCGCGCCTGGTAGCGTATGTGCTGGCCGGTGCGCATGCCGCCGATGTTGAACCCGGCGAACGGGTTCCTGCCGGTGAGGTATAGTGCGCCGGACAGGAGGGAGAATATGAGTATGAGCGGGAAGCAGAGCGCCGGGGTCGCCGCAAGCGGCGGGGGCGGCGGGCACCATGACGCGGTGCCGAGGCTAGGAAGGTATTTGACCGTGTTCAGGTCGGCCGGGACGACCGCGTCCGTCGCGGTGGTGATGCCATCCGCATTGGTCGCGCTCGTGTCCAGGCGGCCGAATTCCACGCACTGCTTGAACCCCTCGCACTCGACTTCCGGGGGCACGCAGAACGGGCAGTAGAGGACCTTGAAGTTCAGGCATTCGTCATCATACGACGTGTAGCGGAATTTGGCCGTTCCGTTGTCGTCGGTGTATGTCTTCTGGAGGACGTATGTGCCGGTGGGGCTCGTGAGCTCGACCAGGACGATGGTGTTCTTCAGCGGCTGCCTCGAAGGCGACGCGGATAGGTTCTCGTAGAACGCGACGATGTTCAGGTAGCGGTTGGACGAGTCGATGTCGTTGACGAGCACGAAGATTCCCGTGTTGGGCGCATTGATGAGCTCCTCGCACGTCGCGCATCCGGCCGGGTCGACCGCATGGAGGATGTAGGGTAAGGAGATTGCGAGCAGGACGGAAAATGTAAGCAGCAGCACGAGATTCGGAATGCGCATGTTAGATAGTAACTTTAGCAAATTTATAAATTTACCCATTGGATGCGGATTTCGCTGGTGAAACCTCCATAAGCATTTAAATGGATAAGCAGGAAATCTACCCATGCAGCCCTGGCGCGCCGTGCTAACTATACTATTAGTATCGTCCACGATATTCGCCGCCGGGACCGACCTTGCGCCCCTCGTCCCGGCCGTCGCCGCGGTCATGATAGTCGTCCTCGCGCTCACGAACATGCTCGCGGTCTCCATCTCGAATCCGCAGCTGGAGGCGTGGGCCAAGACCGAAATCAGGGAGTTCGTCGCCGGCGTCTTCCTGATCGGGATAATCATCGCGCTTTTCATCAGCTCGAACGGGGTATCCGTGGCGCTGACAGGCGAAGCGGATTACGTGCAGGCGGCGGGCGACATCATGGTCGGCTGGGTCGACAACTTGATGGCCGCGTACACCGACCTCGTGACCGCAGCGCAGAAAATCAGGATCGCGGCTTCGTACTCGTCCGGGACGAACGTGGCCATATACTGGGTTTCGCTCACGTACCAGACATCGCCGCTGGGGGGCGCGGCCGTCTTCATGATGCCGCTCAGCCTCGCGACGCAGGGGCTCACCAACGCGATATTCCTCAGCGAGGGCATCCGCATGCTCCTCGTGTTCTTCAAGATAGTCACCCCGAAAATCCTCCTCCCGCTCTCGTTCAGCCTCAGGCTCATCCCGTTCACGAGAAAAACGGGCAACACGCTTATCGCGCTCTCGCTGGCCACGCTCGTCTTCCTGCCCGCGTCCGTCATTTTCGTCCAGGCCATAAACAATGAAATCGTCGTCCCCCAGCCGAGGATTTCCGACATGGGGGCCCTCGATGCCGACCCGTACCCGGTCTATGCTTTCGGCGCAATCTGCGAGTCCAAGTTCTTCCGCATCCTCTTCGGACTCACCGACCCGCTCTTCGCGCTCATCACCTGCCTCCCGCTCGCGGTCATACCCGGCGCGTTCCCGGCATGCTACAGCCTCGTCTGGCAGGTGGTCTACCCGATAATGAGCATGATATTCCAGTACGCGAACCTCATCCTGCTCATCGTGTGGGAGGGTGTCGTCAACCCGGGCGAATACGGCGAGGACGTCTTCAACCAGCTCAGGCCGTTCCTGGCGGACGTGACGAACCTGGTCCTTGTAATATATATGGACGTAATCTTCATCGGAATCCTCACGATATCCGGCGCGAGGAGCGTCGCGGCCGTGATAGGCGGCGAATGGTACATGGCGGGGGTGCAGAGGCTGCTATGAAACTGCATTGCATCTTCCTGCTGCTGGCCGGGCTTTCGTTTTCCGCATGCATAGAGGACGCCACGCAGACCATACTATTCGAGCAGGGCACCGTCATCATGGCGGTCGTCGGGCTCATGATGGTGGTCATCGCGCTCGCGTACGCGCTCGGGAACGCGCTCCACCTCCCGAACGCCATCGTATTCGCAAAGGACGAGCTGTACCACCTGGGATTCTCGATGATGCTCCTCCTGGGTTTCAGCGGGATTGTGGTTTTCTCGTGCGACCTCACCGGGATGTTCTTCACCCAGACGATGGGCAACATCGGCACGGGCTCGTGCTATTCGGCAGGGAGCGGCACGTCGCCGAATGAGGTCGCGGAATGCTACGTCACGCAGGCGAAGAACGACGCCCGCAGCATGTCCGAGAGGTACATCCAGAAATACCTGGACAACATGATGGATTCGACCTTCGCCTGGAGCCTCGCGCTCCCGCTTTTCGAGGCGTACACCGCCACGGCCGGCGCGTACAAGAGGATAGTGTCGAACCAGTACTCCATGATAATGAACTCGTTCCTGGTGCCGGCGCTCATGAGCATCAGCATGCAGAAGTTCGTCTTGATTTTCATAAACGAGAACGTCATCCGCTGGATACTGCCCACCGCGTTCGTGATGCGGTTCTTCCCGCCGACGCGCCACATGGGCAACATATTCATAGCCATCGCCATCGGGCTGTACGTCCTGGTGCCGATGCTCTATGCGTTCAACCTTTCCATGTACGAGGTGGTCCTGAGCGACTGCGGCGCGTTCGCCAGGGCGGCGTGCGACAACGTGATAGACAACAACAGCTGCGGAACGGACGTGTCCTGCGCGGGATGCGAGACGACCTGCGGCAACGCAGACAGCCTCTGGAACGTCGCGAGGCTGATTCCGCAGGCGTTCTTCCTGCCGAACCTGACGATGGCGCTCGTGATAACGTTCCTGTCGTCGATACACAAGGCGCTGAGAGTGATAGGATGAAGAAGATTGCATTCGTTTTCCTGCTGCTGGCGGCGGCCGCGTTCGCGGCGACCGAGTTCGAACAGTCGTTCGGCTCGCAGACCGGAAAAAGCGGCCTCCCGGAGATATTCAGGGACTGGCGCCTCCTCTCGGTCCTGGCCATACTCACATCCGTCATACTCATCGGCATAGGCTACGCGGTCGGAATCGGCCTCGAGATGCCTGAAATCAAGGCGTGGGCCAGCAACGAGCTCGTGCAGGCGTTCGCGAACGTCCTGATAATCATCACGCTCATGGCCACGATAGCCCTCCTCGACCTGGTGGCCGAGGAGATGGTGCAGTACAGCGGCCTGGCGATACCCTGCACGGGCGGCCAGAGCTGCCTCGGGAACGTCTCGGTCGCATACCTGGATTCGTACATATCGGTGGCGAGCGACGACGCAAAAGCGGTTGCAATCAACAGCATAGACGCGGCCGGATGGGCCAACCGCAGGTTCGGGCTGTATTGCCTGACGATACTCTGCGCGCAGATCGGCACGTCGTTCTCGGTCGTGGGCCACTACATGCTCGACCAGGACAGGTACATGATAGTGTTCGAGTATTACGCCAACCTCATCGCCTCGCTCGAGGCCCAGAAGTTTTTCGTCACGCACATCTCCTTCAACATCGGCCCGCTCCTGCTCGCCGCAGGGATAGTGGCGCGCACGTTCTTCTTCACACGGAAAATCGGCGGCCTCCTGATAGCGGTCGCCGCGGGCATAATGTTCTTCTTCCCCGGGATGTACGTGTTCGACTGGCTGACATTGAACACGGCGCTCACGGGGGACAAGGCGAACGAGGACGCGTCCAGCCCGCTCTGCCCGGAGGAATGCAAGTCCCCGCACGCGTGGGCGGTCATCGAGGACGGCTCCACCGAAGGCGTGAAGCTCGGCTCCATGAAAATGGTATTCGACGCATTCCCCAATTCGCAGGCAGCGATAGCGACAGGCATCATCGACGGCTCGGTGGCCAATGCCGTGCCGAATGACGGCACTTACAATGGCATGAACGTCATCTCGTGCATGGTGGTGTCCGACGCCGCCTGCCCGCTCTCGTGCAGGGAGCTCCCCTACCCGACATCGCTCACGCAGTGCGTGAACCTGTCGGCGAACGTCCCGCAGAACTGCGCGACGCTGCCCGACAAGTGCTGGGTGAGGCGCCTGGCAACGGTGACTGAACCGGACGCGGGGACGAAGCCGGTCCTTTCCATGTGCCCCAGGGAATGCAAGGTCATCCCCCCGCTTCGCGGCAACTGCGACACGGGCGGCTGCCTCGCGTCCCGCACGGACTGCCGCGTTTACAAGAGAATCGGCTATAGCGGGAACGATGCCACCGATTTCGAGTGGGCCCCGAACCCGCCTGAAGGCGTTGACGCGGACCAGCTGGCAAGGTGCGTTGCTGCGGCGGCGTGCCCGGTTTCAAACGACGCCTACCAGTCATGCTCATACGCCGTCCCGGAGACCGGCAACTGCGTCGAGCTGTGCACGGGCTGCCCTGAGATCTGCCGCGTGACGACCGACAATATAAACAACCTGCCTTCGCAGTGCATCAATTCAAGTTCGAACCAGCTCCAGATCCCGTGCCAGCAGTGCCCGGTCGGGTGCAAGGTCAACGCCACGTACATCGAGGAGCTGGACACGCCCGAGTGCTCGGGATGCCTCGCCGAGAGGAGGATAGTCACATACGGCGAGACGATGCCCGGGGATTACCTCAACGGCTCATGCGACATCAACACGGACTGCAAGGCCGAGGACCGGGTCCCGATTCCGCGCAACTCGTGCGAGCAGTGCCTGTTCAGCGAGGAGAGCGAGATGTTCGAGCCGCCCATCCAGACGGCGTGCAACGACATGTGCAGGCCCACGGACGACGTGCCCGTCAAGGGCGCCGGGGCTTACACCGGCATCGGAGGCGAGGGGCTTGTCGGGCCGACAGAGGTCCAGAACGTCTCCAAGCTGATGCTTCCGGCCTACGTGCTTCCATTGTTCAATATCGCAGCGACCCTGATATTCATCAAGGGGCTCTCGACCATCCTGGGCGGGGACATAGACATCCCGGGCATATCAAAGGTGTTCTGATGGGAAAACTCACGATTGTCTTCCTGATTGCGCTCATGCCAGCCGCATTCGCAGCCGGGGGCTGGGAAGGGACCGCGGCCATGGCCATCGCGATATCGGGGGGGTTCCTCGGAATCGCCTTCATGGTGGGGATGGGCTTCGGCATCAACGAGCTCCAGATAATGTCCAAGGACGAGTTCTACCAGCTGATTGCGACGGGCCTGCTCGTCGCCCTCCTGGTAGGCGGCAACAATGTCATCGACGGCCTGTCCGCCGGCCTGGGTTCCGGGGGCCAGAACCTGCAGGACACTGGGATAGCCATCATAGACGACACCCTGACGAACCCGGGATACGGCCTGTTGGGCATATACAATTCGGTCACGACGATGGACAACCAGGTGGCGAAGGAAAGCTCTAAGACGATGTCCTGCAGCATAGTCAGCATCGGATACACCGTGAGCGCCTGCGGGGGCTATTCCATGCTCAGCACCCCGCTCTCGATGTCCGGAAGCATAGTCGGCTTCGCGATCGGCGAGCTGTTTTCCATGAAAAGGCTCATCAACATCTCCAAGAACTACGCGATGAGCCTCCTCCTGCCGATAGGAATCGTTCTTCGGACGTTCAAGTTCACGAGGGGGGCCGGAGGGTTCCTCATCGCGACCGCGATATCGATGCACATACTGATACCGGCGGGCATCCTGTTCAACCAGATGCTTGTCGACACGTTCATAGCGGAGGCCGGGGCCGGATACAACGGCGGGCTGAGCACTTCGGTCTCGGAATGCGACCCTGACGCCGGCATAGGCGTCTATGGCGGCGACACGGGCGCCCAGGACACGCTGGCCACGTTCCGCACGGACCTGCAGCAGGTCGTCTTCAGCGTCCTGGTGCGGGGCACGCTCGGGCCCGTGCTCGCGCTCCTCATCATGACGGCAGGAATACGGGCACTGACATCGCTCGGCGGCGCGGAAGTCGACGTAAGCGCGCTAGGGAGGTTCGTCTGATGGTCGACACGTGCGCAATCTCCGGGTTCGACGGCATAATGGAGAACACGATAATGCCGCTTTCGGCCATGGCCACGATTGCGAGCGCGCTGATTTGCGGCTTCACCTACATGATAAGCCAGGTGACGACGAATCCCAAGCTCAGCCTGTGGGCGAAGACCGAGGCGGTCCAGCTCATATTCTCGGCGGGCTCGGTCTTCCTTCTCATCATGCTCATGAACACCTTCTGCTCCATGAAGGTGAGCGAGGTCGCGACGCTGTTCGGGAAAAGCTCCGACTCCATATCGGTCTACGACGCGGCCGCGAAATACCTGACCGATGCCGGGCAGTATTCCATCCGCGCGCTCACGGTCGTGAGGTTCCACCTCGAGGCGTACAGCGTGCTCGGCGCGCTCAGCGTGTTCCAGTGCGAGTTCCTCGGCGGCATCGGGTGCATGTTCGGTTACTCGGGCACCAACATCCAGGCGCTGGGGGGCTACGGCGCGCACCAGGCGGCGCTCGGCATATTCTTCAATTCCGCCATCATGTCCGTCATGTCGGCCCTTAATTTCCTGTTCATACTGCAGTACGTATACCGCGGGTTCGTGGTGATGTTCCTGCCGCTAGGCATCTTCATGCGCTCGATGCCGTACATGCGCACGTTCGGAGCGCTCCTGATTTCCGTGTCGATTTCGTTCCTGACCGTCTATCCGTTCCTCCTTTCGGTGTTCTACATCATGGAGGACGCCATCCTCGACAAGCCCAGCTACGAGCCGGGCAGTTTCAGCGACTATTACGACGAGACGATATACAGCGAGGGCGGGGCGGGCGAGAGCCTGGAGGCGGCGGTCGCGGGAACGAGCGAGGTATACGACAATTATTTCCCCAACGGGGACAATGCGGCCGGCGCAATCATGTTCGCCGCATACGCGTTCATAGCGGCGGTGTTCTTCCCCACGGCCGCGCTTCTCGGGACCATCGGGACGATTGCGTACCTGACGAGGATGTACGGGGAAGAGATAGACCTCAGCAGGATACTCCAGATGGTATAGAATGGTGTGCATATGATGGATATATGGCCTGTGTTCGCGTTCAGCGACCTGACAATCAAGGGCGGCATCACATGGATGAACAGCTGGTTCCCCCTTTCGATTGCAGCGGTCTTCGTGTCGCTCGTCATCCACACCGCGTTCCTCATGATAGCCAGGGCGTTCTCGATAAAGGAGTTCGAGAATTACGCCATGAGCGAGATTCTCCAGGGCGTCGCCGGGGCGGTCATGATCGGCTCCCTCATCGTCATGATCAACAGCACGCTCGACATAACGCACAGCTTCATCGCCGGCGACCTGATATGCAACAGCAAGGCAATCCACATCGGCACCACGAACCAGAGCACGATGGACGAGGCGTTCGACGCGATAAGGTGCAGGCTGCAGGAGAAGGCGAGGACGATTGCGGGCATCCAGAGCACAATCAACACCGAAGCCGAGACCGTCAATTATTTCAACATCATGAACCTGCAGGCGAGCATACTCGGCATCACGTTCCTCAAGGGCGACTGGATAAGCGACGTCTACCGGAGCACCGAGACGAAAAGGATAACGAACAACCTCGCCACGGTGATATTGATAGGCCTGAACGCGCAGTCGGCCCTCCTGATGTACATCAAGGCTAACGCCCTCACGATGTTCATCCCGTTCGGCATCCTGCTGCGCAGCTTCTATTTCAGCCGCGGCGCGGGGGCGCTGTTCCTGTCTATGGGCGTGGCCATGTATTTCATATTCCCGATGTTCTACGTCCTCCTCGACCCGAATTTCATACCGGCCCCGCCGATGGATGCGGACCAGGGGCAGGCGACGATATCCCAGCCCTACTGCTATGCGACGATGTCGAGCACGGTCTCGGTCATCCAGACGCTCCAGGCCGGGGGCATGGGAACGACGAGGATACTGGCGCAGGAGAACATACGCGACGAGCTCTCGAAATCGTACATCGAGCTGATGCTCCACCCGCTGGTCGCATTCTTCCTGACGATGGTTTTCGTAAGGTACATGATGACGGTGCTGGGCTCGGACGCGTTCGAAGTCGTAAGGATGGTCGGCAAAGTGGTTTGAATGGACAGGAAGCACTTGGCGGTTCTGGTAGTATTGGCGTTGTTCTTCTCGGGGTGCCTCCAGTCCCCGGCAAAGCTGGGCTGCTGCCTCAAGCAGAACGCGACCGACCGCGAGGGGTGCGTCCTCTACAATGACAGCGCCGACACCATCACCGACCTCACCGACAGGACCTACAACGAGGCCGACGGGCAGAAATGCAACGTCACGGCAAGCTACTGCAACGTCTCATACGCCGATGGGGTCCAGGGCTACCTCATCCCAGTCTGCACGGAATCCGACATCCTTTCCTGCAGGCAGCCCGACTGCGTGGCCATGGTCTGCGGGGACTTCAAGTTCAAGCCGCCGATTGCGCCGGGGCTCTCAAGCGACGGCGAGCAGGTGAAGACCGACATCCCGGCCGACTCCCAGGAGGAGGCGGCGATGCAGTTCTTCCACGCGCAATGCCGCTTCCTGGCCATGGACGGCAACCTCAAGAAGGTGATGAAAAGCTCGAAGTCCACATTGAACGTGTTCCGCGTGGGCGTGGGCATGTCGTTCGACGAATACGAGCAGTACCGCTACCTGTTCCCCATGTCGGACAAGTTCTGCACAATCAACCCGCCCAGGGAAGGGCAGCTCCGCGTGGACCGGTACATGAACTACCTGAACCCCACCGCGATGACGGCCTGGGACCCCGTAGAGGGCATCACGACGAACTGCATGGTCGACAGCGAGGGCGCGCTTCCGCCGTTCAACAGGGACGAAAGCCTCAGGGCATCGCCGACCAACGGCACTTTGGTCCAGTCCTATTACTCCGCGTCGTTCTCATATCCGAAGATAACGCCCGACAAGAGCAGCTACCAGTTCGCCCACTGGGGCAGGCTGGATTATGACAGCATCGACTACGGGTTCGGGTACCACACCGGCGCGGCGTTCTTCTCGACGTTCAGCATCTACAAGAAAATCGACAACGAATACTACAAGAAATGGCTCTCGATAGCGCATGCGGCGACGATTTACGGCAAGAGCGGCTCGCTCGTCAACACGACGAGGGCCCCCTTCGAATGCGACATCGCGAGCACCGACTGCTACTCGGGAATCTGCACCACGACGACGTACAACCGCGTGGTCATGCTTACGCCCCCTGATGCGAGCGGAATCTCCCAGGAAATAGTGACCGACTGCGAAAGCTACACCGACGAGAACTTCAAGACGCGCATCGTCTGCTACCCGACCACGGACGTCCAGATAACCGGCCCGAGCTCGCAGCCCTCAAGGACGTTCGCCCAGGTGGACGCGAGGCTCGCGCATGTCGAGGGCGACGGCGCGCTCCGGTATTATAACGCCAACAGGACGGCCTGCGGCATCTTCGACGAGAAGCAGCTGGAGCGCTTCGTCGACTGGGAATACGCCGGCGGGGGATGGGGATACGGCGGCAACTGGGCGGACAAGTCGTGCACGAACATCATGGACAGCAGCTTCATGCAGTACGCCCAGCTCCTCGAAAGCGTGGGCAAGATAACCTACACCACCAACTCGTACATGACATGGTACAATTACACCGACGGCACCTGGCATTCGGCGTTCAGCCAGTCCGACAAGGGCCCGCCGGCAGGAGGCGCGGTGTTCTTCGGAAAGACCGACCCGCAGACGGAATATGACGGGAAAACCGTGATAGGATACGCGCTCGTCAGCAACGGGCAGGCGGATGACCTGCTCGTCGTCAAGAACTGCGGCATGGTCGAGGGCGAGGATTACGATTACGTCCAGGTCCCCTCAAACCCCAAGGACTGGGGGGCGCTCAAGAACGCATTCCTCGGATACTTCAAGCTGAGGTACCAGGGCATGAAGGCGATAAGCACCGAGGACAGCTGCGGGGCGACCGCCTGCACCCTTTACGAGGATGCGCCGACCAAGGCATGCTCGTACTTCTACGACTTCTTCTTCGCCGGCCTTCCATGGGTCATAAACATGGAGAAGAACGTGCACCCCAGCGAAGGCTCGCTTTACAGCGGCGTCATCATGAACAACGAGATGCAGCAGGCCATGACGAAGGTGAACCGCTTCAGCGAGGAGCAGGTCGGCAGCAACATGGGGACGACGTGCGCGCTCCGCGGGCTGAACGCGGGCTACATATTCAACCCCTCGAGGGAGGCCGACGACACGAACTACTACGTATGGAACGAGTACTACCAGCCGGTGTACAACCTCCTGTTCAGCGAATACATCGTGCTTTTCTACGACAAGGGGAACCAGAAGATAGGCAACTGCGCGCTCGACAAGACGACGCTCATGCCGAAAATCAAGACGTTCGGCTGGTGCGAGCCCTGCACCACCTCCACGCTGGCCTACCAGTACGTCAGCACCAGCGCGGGCGGGACGTACATGCCCGGAGGCATCGCGAACATGGAGAACGGCGGCACCGTGGACATGTCGGCCACGCAGTCCCAGGTCTGCAAGACCAGCTACGACGAGCTCCGCTGCGGCAACAACCTGATATCGGACGCCAACGATTTCAGCCTCGAGAACGGGGACCTCTCCGGCGGCCCGCAGACGTATCCCGAAGCGTCCGTCCTCAAGGAGAGGCTCGGCAACTACATGAAATCCGGCGTCATGCCGATACTCGACATGAGCAGCCCCAGCAACTGGGAGGAGAACCCGGACGGGAACCTCGACGAGTACGACTTCCAGCGGCTCATAGGCAAGATGGGCGCGGTCATCGTCATCGTCGACAAGGTGGGAAGCTCCGACAACGCGAGCCAGAAGGCCCAGAACATATCCACGAGGACCGCGCTCCTCCGCAGCAGGTGCTACGGGTGCCTGACGGCGTTCCACGTCTCATCGCCTTCGAGCAACGAGAGCCTCAGGGAGAGGGCGCACGAGATATTCTCCAACAACATCGGGAACAAGTTCACGGTGGACATGGTGACTTACGATTATCCGGTGTCTGACCACAGCGGCATGCTTCCGGCGATGGGCGCGGACATCCTCGCCATCGACCCCGGGGCCAACCTCACGGTGAACTACAGCCAGATAATCGCCGAAGATATCGCGAGCTATTCGCAGGCCGTCCTCGAAACCGACAACAAGCCCACCGTCCTGGTAGGGCTCTCGCTTGACAACAGCGACCCGGTATTCAACACCAAGGAGAAGCAGACCGCGCTTTTCGGGACTCTCTTCAGGAACCAGGACATGTTCATCAAGGCCGGGCTGATCGGCATAATCTACGGGCCGGCCAGGCAGGTGCGCATAGGGGACATCTACGTGGGCCCCGAGACCGGCATCTTGGATGTCGACGCGAACAACACCGGCACCAAGAACACGAAATTCTGCGCATTGCAGCAGGCCATGCAGATGATGACCTCGGCGCCGCCCATAGGCGTCTTCGCGATGAAGAACGCGGCCAATTACAGCGAGTGCATTCCCTGCGAGAGCCTGGAAAAGACGCAGGGCGAGTGCACGGCCGACGCCCTGATGTGCGACAACGGCGTCAGGTGCACCCCGCCATTAGGGCTGGATTACTCTGACATAGAAGGGAATTTCAGGTGCCAGGCGGAGACGGTCATAGACATTCCGGAAGGTTCGGACGATGAAAGGTGCAAGCTGTGCAAGGACATCCCCGGCACGTATTCGTGCACTTTCTCGTATTCGAACGGCACCATCACGACGCAGGAAGGCAATATGACCGACCTCGCGTCAGACCTCTACCTGGACATAATCGCGGGAATCGGGCGTACGGACAAATGCTGCCTCGAGGACTCGTACGGAAGGCGCTACACGTACATGAAGAAGACCTCCGATACGTCCGTGAACAGGCCCCTCGCATTCTCGAAGACCGGGGACAAGGAGGCCGACTGCGGGCTGAGCACGAGCATCGAGGCCATCAAGGAGGCGCAATCCTTCTGCGACGTCAAGATTCCCGTGAAGGATTACGACGTCACGTGCACGCTGAGTGGTTGACATGGGGCTGAAAGACCTTCTTGGCGGCATGCTGAAAGGCCCCCCAGCCTCATCGGACCGCAAGGGCCAGGTGCAGGCATGCCCGAACTGCGGCGAGAGGGTCAGCCTGAGCATGGAAAGGTGCCCCAAATGCGGCGTACGGGTAAAGAGCATGTTCAGGCGCAAATGCCCCAAATGCCAGAACCTTGTCGAATTGGACGCGAAAAAATGCTCGAAATGCGGCTACAGCTTCGAAGCCGAATTAGAAAGGGCTAATAAAACTTTTTATGTATGCCCTATATGCGGGTATAAGATGGAAGCCCTGCTCACGCAGTGCCCCGCATGCAACACCAAATTCGTGTGAATGGAATGGTTGAATCCTTCAAGCAGACGGAGAAGAAGCAGGATGTGGAAGCCCCGAAAAAGAAGTTCGTCCACCTCCTTGACGAGGAAGAGGTAGAGGTAAAAAGGCTGGGCTCCGACGACATCGAGGACTGCGTGAAGGTCATGAGGAAATGCGCCTTCGACGTCACGGAAGTCGAGGTGGGCAACATCATCGCCTACGGGAAAAGCTTCGGGGCGACCGTGAACCGGATGCTCGTCGGCGTCGGGCTCGCGTGGCCCGCGAAACTCGACATGGATAAGCAAGAAGATTACGAGCGGGGAGCCGAACGCCCTGTATATGGAGGACCCGGCCGTGCTCCTTGCCTACGAGGGCAGGGGCGTGCGGAGGATACTCCTCGGCGAGAGGGAAAAGGAGACCATCGATTCCAAGCTCAAGTACTCGATAGGATACCTTTACGAGGACATCCCCTCAGGCGACATCGCCAGCTACATCACGGAAGCCGGCAGCACGCTGGAAAAGCTGTACCTTTCCGAGAATTACGAGTTCTTCAGGACCGAGAAGGGGATACTGGCGTTCAAGAAAGTGGGTTGAGCATTCTTCCGCATGCGCCAGATGCGCGTCCGGCCATCTCTTCATCTTCAGGATGACAGCTTCAGCATCACTTCCGGGAAGCCGAACGACCCCATCTTCTTCCGGATTGCGCATATGTGCCTGGCGATGGCGACCATGCCCCTCTTTCCGACGCTTATGCAGGCTATGCCGCCTTTCAGCTGGAGCCTTGCGGACGGGACGATGGAAGAGAGGTATTTTTTTGCTTCCGCGGGCTTCTTCCCGGCCTTCGGCGCCTTCGCCTTGGACTCGGACGATGCGGGCTTGTCCCAGTTGGGGAGCTTGAATTCCTTGGCGAGGAGGCGGATTTCGGCCTTCGACAGGTTGCTCTCGAGGAGAGGGCTCTTCACGCCGCAGTGGCGCGCGTTGATGAACGACTGCCCTTTCTCCGAGGCGTCGTCCAGATGCGAGCCGTCGAGGACGTGCTTTATCTTCATCCTCATGGCGACGCCCTTCATCGTGCTGTAAACGTTGCCCCCGCGGGCGGCGGCCCTTGCGGTGTGCAGGACCGCGCTTTGCCGCCCGGAATCCAGGACGACATGCTTCACGCCGATGATTTTCGCGACCCTCCGGGCCACGCTGAGCTCGGAGCGGGGGTAGCTTTCGGACAGGGCGGTGACTGCCACCGCCTTCTCGCCCAGCTCCTCGCGGCATATCCGCATGAGGAACGAGCTGTCCACCCCGCCGGAGAATGCGACGACAGCGCTGTCGAGCTTCCTTATCCTCTCACGCAGGCTTGACAGTTTCTTCTCGAGGCGCTTGTCCATGACTGTTATTCTGGAGCTCATGATTATAACCTATGGCATTGGGTATGTGTGTTTATATGTAATAAAACGTGTTTATAATGGGGTGTGTCGCCGCCGCACCCCTTTTCCACGATGAGAGCCCGCAGGGACCGCGCAGGGACCGAAAAGGTATATAACCCTGGGGAAGGAAATTGAAGCCATGCGAAACGCCTTACTCCTGTTGCTCATAGTTTCATCGTCAATGGCAGCGTGCACCGGCGCGATAACCCAGCGCGTCCCGGCGGTCGTCGGCGACGGGGGAGGGCTCATCAACGTCACGATAAGCCTTGAGGAGGGGCCCGGGCAGGCATACATCAGCGTCTTCCCGAGAAGCGGCGTGGCGACGCAGGAATCCATAGAGCAGGCGGTATCGTACGCCTACGGCCTTGCGGAAAGCGACGAGGGCTGCGACGTCCTGGTGGATTTCGGCGACAACCCCGGCACGAGCTATATCGACGGGCCGAGCGCGGGCGCGGCCCTGACCGTAATGACGTATTCGCTCCTCGCCAACAAGAACCTCAGGAACGACACCGTGATGACCGGCACCATAGGGCCTAATGGCGAGGTGGGCCCGGTCGGGGGGCTCTACGAGAAGGCGAAGGGGGCCGCCCAGATGGGCGCGAAGTATTTCATCACCCCGGTGGAGAACGTCTATGAAATCATGGTCCTGCGGGAAATCGAGAACAGCTACGGCATCAAAATACTGCAGGCAGGCGATGTCGGGGAAGTCATCGGGTTCATGGCGGAAAACAGGAGCATCGCCCAGGACGGGCTGGAAATCAGCAACCGCGGGGTGCCGGACATTCCGGACTACGACGCGGGCGGGATGGATGGGTTCGCCCAGGTCGCCGCGAGGATGGTCGACGCCGAGGAATCGCTCGCGGACCTGATAAACGGCTCGGACGATGAGGCGGCGTCCATCCGGGGGTTTTACCAGTCCGAGGTGGCGAGGCAGCGCGGCATCATCGACAAGGGGTATTATTTCTCATCGGCGAATGAGGCGTTCCTCAACTTCATAGACATCTCGACCATCTCCGCGGTTTCGGCCGGGGAGCCGGACCTTGCGAGGAAGAAGGGCGAGGCCGGAATCTGCCTCACGGGAATCGGTAGGCCGCCCATGACGGACCGGAATTTCGAATGGGTGGCCGGGGCGGACCAAAGGCAGGGCTGGGCGTATGAGAAGCTCAACAGCACGGACATCGACGACAAGGCGCTCGTGGACGAGAAGTTCGCGGCATACAACGAACTGATGTACGCCCAGGCGTGGTGCATCGTGGCGAAAGAGCTTATAAACGCCGCGCCTTCGGGGGGGGCCAGAATCAATGAAAGCGCGTGGAAGGGAATCGCGGAAGGCCGCATACTCAGGGCGCGGGAGCTGGACCCGCAGGACAGCGAATTGATTAAGAGGCTCAACATAGCCCAGGACGCATACGAGAACGGCCGGTACGCCCAGGCGGTATTCGATTCGGTCTACGTCATCGAGAACGTCCAGGCCGACAAGGGGATGCCTGATGAATCCAACGTAAGCGCGCTGGTCGGCGAGGAACGCAGTTCGCTCTGGGGCCGGGTATACCAGTCCCATGCGGCTTTCCTGCTCGCGCAGAACCAGACCGGCGGGGCGTACAAGACGGCCAGGCTGGCATCGGGGCTTGATGAGGCCGCGGCCGAGATGGTCGATGCGATGGAACCCGTTGGCGGGCAGGCGCCTCCCGCTGCGGAAACCGAGCCGGAGGAAGAACGCCAGGACTTCGCGCTTCCGGTAATCCTGGCCGGGGCGATATCAATCTTTTTATTCCTTGTTCTACTATTAATGATGACAAGGCGAACTCATGGAACTGAAAGCACGGGATCTGGCAAGGCTGATAGAGCTGAACAAAAAAAAGGCGGAGCTGGAGTTCCAGGTGCGGATACTGGGCGCAAAGCCTGATGTCGAGCTTAGGCGCGTCGTTTCCAATGCCGACGAGCTCGCCGACAAGGCTAGGGCCGCCGGCGTGTCGCTGATTTTCCCCAACCAGACGAAACTTGACGAGTACGCGGAGGCGCTCGAAGCGTTCCCCCCGGACGCCATCAGGGAAGGCCTGAAGATAAGGGACGGGAAGGCGTACCAGGCGCTCAAGGAACGGGGCATGATTGTCAAGAAGAACTTCGAGAACCGCTCGGAAATCGCAAAGCTCCTCATATTGGTCGCCGGCATGGCGAAGGAGGAGAGGGGCGCGGCCGAATCCGCGATAGCCTCGGGCGCGGTCGAAACGCCAATCAGCGTCGCGTCCCTGGGCGAGCAGTCCGGAAAAAGGCTGGCCAGGTTCATGAGACGCTGCGGGATCGCATGCGCCGCATCTGATATCCTGCTGAACCCCGCTCCGGACGGGGGCGGGGAGAAAGAGGCCCGGGTGGAGATGCCGAACAGGTGGGTCTGGGTCAGCGAAGGGTCGAAGGCGCTTCTTGAGGAGAACCTGCGGAAGATGCAGCACCTGAACGCGAGAATCCAGCTCAAGAACGCGGAGAGGCAGATAAAGACCTTCTCGGACGAGGAGGAGGGCGTGTTCGCCACGCTCCAGAGCGAATACCTCGCCCTGCTCAAGGAGCAGGACGAACTGCTCAAGGAATTCAACGAGGAGGACCTCCTCGCGGCAAAAGGATAGCGGGCGGAGGCGGGCTTGGATTGGCCCGCGAACCGGATCAGAGCTTCTTCTCCATATACGGGCCGCAGAGGGAATAACCGAACCTGCGGTAATATTCCCTGGCCCCAACGCCGCTGATTATGCGCATCCGGCCCCAGCCTTCGCCCCGGGCAACCGATTCCGCTTCATGGAGGAGGGATGACCCGAAGCCGCTGTGCTGGATGCCGCCCCGGGCGTTCAGGGGCAGTTCGCACCCGTACACGTGGAGCTCGCGGATGAGCGCGGCATCGGGTTCTCCCTTTTTACCCGGGAACCTCAGGCGGATGAACGCGGCAATCAAATCATCCTTGTTCTCGAAGGACAGGAACGTCTCCTTCCCGCCGCTGGCGCCATATTCGATGCGGCGCATCGCGAAACCGCGTGGGTCCGGTGCGCGTTTGCCCTGCAGGCCGGCCTCGCGGAAGCGGATTTCCTTCGGGGCTATCCCTTTTTCCGCGATCCGCCTCTCGACCAGTTCGCGCAGGTTGCTCTTCTTCACGCCCCCCGCGATTAGCGGGGACGGGATGTCGCGCTGTATGCGCATGACGCGCACATAAGGGGGGATGTTCCGGTAGAATTCCGATATCACGTCCGCCGCCTCTTCGGTGGAATACGGCTCGAACACGCCCCGGTCCGCCATTTCCTTCAGCGGCGTCCCCTCGAGCACGAGCGTGGGGTAGATTTTAAGCATGTCCGGGCGGAAGCCGGCGCTTGAGAACAGCTTCCTGACGAACGATATGTCCTTCTTTTTCGAGGAGCCCGGAAGGCCGGGCATGATGTGGTATAGCACCTTGAACGAGGCGTCCTTGAGGGCCCGCGTGGAGGCGACTACATCCTTCACCGTGTGCCCCCTGCGTATGGTTTTGTAGATGCGGTCGTCGGCATGCTGGACACCCAGTTCGACGCGCGTGGCCCCGTATGAGAGCATTTCCGGTATATGGGCGGCGCACACGTCGGGGCGTGTTTCGAGCGTCAGCCCTATTGCGCGGTGCTTCGCGCTTTCATTGGAGGATATGGCCTCTTCCATAGTCGTGGAAACCGAGCCGTTGAGGCCGTCGTATACGCCCTTGATGAACGAACGCTTGTAATCGCGGTCCATTTCGAGGAACGTCCCGCCCATCACAATGACTTCGCACTTGTCCGCCGGATGCCCGGCCCCTTCGTATTGGGCAACCCGTCCGGAGGCCTGGATATACGGGTCGAACCCCGCCTGCCTGCTCCTGAGCGCGGCAGGCTCGAAACCGCTGTAGCTTTTCGCGGCGAGGTTCGTGGATGGGCAATAGATGCAGCTGTGGGCGCACGAGCCCTGCGGCTTAATCATGACCGCGACGGGGGTGACGCCGGAAAGCGTCCGGGTGGGGCGTTTCAGGAGAAGGGCCCGGGTTTCAGGGTTCAGGCGGTCTTTCGGGAAGCGGCAGAGGATTTCCGGGTTCTTTATCATGTTGGCGATGCAAAACCGCTTGCACTCCGCCCGCTTTATCCAGTCCAGGCTGTGCGCGTCCGCATCCCCTGCAAGGATGCGCCTGATGATTGAATCTATCGCCTTCTGCCTGGACATAATTGGAAAAAATGCACGGACCGCTTTTTATCGTTAATTGAAGATGTTCGAAAGCAGGCCGGCCAGCGCGTATATCGGCGCCTCGAATATCGGGAAGACTATCGCGCCGCTGTTCGTGGCCTTGTAGTCGCCGAGCAGGTCGGAGCGGACGAAAAGGGTCACGTTCTCGGAGTCGGCGATGTTCTTGCTTGCGAGCGAGACGACGTCCACGGTCGTCCTGTAGGTCTCCTCTTCGGTCCCGACTATCTCGTAATAGACCGTCTTCGAGCTCTGCGCGGGGACGAACACGGGCTTGACGAATTCCCATCTTTTCGCGCCCATGGCGCTCACCTGGAATACGTCGCTGGTCGAGCCCTTGTTGGTGATTTTTATCGCGAACCTCGCGGGCTGACCCGGGCCGACGGTCTTGTAGTTCGGCGAGACGTCGAAGTCCATGACGTCCCAGGTTATCTTGACCTTCACGATGAACGTGACGTTGCCGAGCTGCTCGCCGTTCCGTTCGTCAATCACGGTGACGCGCGTCGAGTAGTTGCCTTCGGGGGAATCCGGGTCCGCGGTTATCGTGACCATGAGCGGGTTCTGGTAAAGCTTGCTGTTCTGGCTCGTCCATCCGCGCGGCAGGTCGCCCACGACCGCCTCGTCGTAGAGGCCTCCCGCGCCGTGGATTCCGCCGGTTGCTTCCCTGGCGTCGATGAGGAGCTGGACGGTCTGGCCGGGGCCGATTGTGCCCAGGTCGATGACATCGCCGTTCTGCACGTTGCGCACTGCCGGCGAAACCAGGTCCAATGAGAATGCCACCGAGGCAACAAGCAACAAAGCTACGAACGTCGTCCTGCTGAGCATGGGCGGATATCTGTCTTAAGGATTAAAAACATGCTGAGGTCGGGGCTGCGCAGGCTCATTTTGGCCAAATACCCCTTCCACCACCTGGCTGGCGAGCTTTGCTTCTTCCGGATATTTTCCCGACCGGTCCAGCGCGCGTATGATGTTCTCGAACTGCATGCGGACCTGCAGCTTGAGGGTTTCGGACTCCGAAGACGCGTCTTTCTCGGATGAATGGCAGAAGCTCGGCCCTGCCATGGCCGCCGTATGATAAACCAGGGCTGATGTGCCTTCGGGGCGCCTCTCGATGGACAGCAGGGGGCTGCCCCTTTTCTTCACGCTTATCGACAGGTCCGGATTGCCTGAGTGGATGCGGGCGGCCGATATCTCGATTCCGTTTGCGCTGTCCATGATTTGCAGGTGGAAGCGGCTGGACTCAAGGCGGGCGAATGTCGCTTTTTCCTTGCCGAAATCGAGTTCCAGGATTCGGGATGGGGGGTTGGTGAAAATGGCCGGCGGCCTCAGCTCCCCGATATTCGGCCCCGCGCCGAATGAAATGCCGCTTTCTTCCCGTATTTCCTTGCCCGAGAGGGCAAACACGAGCTTGTCGGCTTTTATCCTGCCCAGCGTTACAAGATGCGCATGGCGCCTGATGCGCAAGTGCGACCTCTTCATCGCTGTGCGCATGGACGTAACGCCACACCGCCCCGAACGAATCGAACCCGGACGCCATGAGGGAAAGGACGCCCAGGTGCACAATCCCGGCTTCATCGGCTTTTTTCACATCGGACATGAGCCGTGTTAGGTCGCCATTGAGCTTGTCCGCGTAATAGGAAGCGGCTTCGGGTTTACCGAGGTCGTTCCACGCCTCCATGCGGGCCGTTTTCAGGTTGTTGATTATGAGGTTCAGGCCGAGGTGCCTGCTGTAATGCGCAGCCACATGCTCGGCGAAATAGTATTCGAATGATACGGCCTCGACCTGGCCGATATACCTGCCCAAAGGGTCTGCGCCATGGCCAAGGTCAGGGTGATGGCCCTGCTCGTGCACCCACACCGAAAAGCGCGAGTCCGCCTGCAGGTCAGCGCTCGGGAGTCCCCTGCACCCGCCGAAACCGCTAGAGTATGAGCCGCTCGTGCGTTCCCCCGCCGGGACATCCGCCCTGATTGCGATGCCCCCGCTCGCCGGGTCGTAGCAGCCGTCCCGGACGTCCGTGCAGTAGCGCCGGATTCGCTCATCGGAAAGGAAAACCACGCGTTCGGAGGGGACCGCCTCCTTTCCGGTTATTTCCTCTATGACGGGTTCCCATACCTTGAATTGGGCCGGATTCTGGATGTTGAGGGCGAGGCTGAACCAGTCCCTTTCCCCGGAATGGTTTTCCATCGCCGGGTTCGACAAGGACAGCGCGGGGACGGGCCTCGGGCCTGCGCAAGAGGAAAGCGATGCCCCGACAGCGAGGGCTGCAAGGGAGCGTTTAATCTTCATAAATGTATACTAAATATAACTATTTATAAATAGGATAAATTGCATATGCGGGATAAATCGCACCGGTGCCAGGGGGAAGTATATCGCCTTCAAAGGAACGCTTCCGCATTCTTCGCCTTCCTTTCCGCCGCCTCTTCGAACTCGATTGCCTGCTGCTGGAGGGGCGCTCCCTTCTCCCGCTTCAGGGACTTGCGGTCGCGGACGCCGATGAATACGGGCGAGTTCACCGCCTCGCCGACCACGATGGCCTCGCCGACTTTCAGGCCCGTTATGCTCTTCGCCACTCGCGCGTCGATGCCCTCCGAGCTCATCTGGATGTGGTCCAGATCGTTCGGGTTCGTGACGCGCAGGATGATGTGGGTGTTGCATTGCGAGAGCGCGGTCGTGCTGAGGTTCACCGGGCGCTGGCTGATGAGGCACAATGATGCGCCGAACTTGCGCCCTTCCCTCGCAATCGTCTCTATGATGGCGCGGCTGACGGCCTCGCTCTCTTCTGCCTTCTCCCTGGCGAAGTTGTGGGCCTCCTCGATGAGGAGCATGAACGGGGGGATTTTGCCCTTCTTCCGGAGCGAGAACAATCTGCGCGCCATCAGGGACACCAGGATTTGCTTCTTCCGAAGAGAGTCGATGGGGGAAAAATCCAGTATGAGCAGGTGGCCCGGCTTAATCTGGGATATTAGTTTCGGGTTCTCGGTCTTGCGTGAAAGGAACTTGTAGCGTTTCAGCTCGGAAAGGCTCCGCTTAAGTGCGCGCTTGACCTCGTCCTTCGAGACGTCCGCCCCGTCTACTGCGGAGAGAAGCTCCTTGAACGAATAGCCGCTCCCGTCCTTCCTTGATTCGCGAAGGGAGTGCAACGCATGCCGGAGCACGTCCCGCTGCGGGGCGGAGAGGTACGGGAGCCATTCCATCATGGCTTCGGGAGTGATTTTTTTCAGCGGAATCATGATGTCCTGCCCTTCCACGACGGTCGTGAGCTTGCCGAAGGCAGGGTCGTGCGAGAAGCCGGCGTATTCGCCGTGGATGTCCACGACGATGACCGCCACCCGCCCGTCCTCCTTCTTCCGCGACAGCAGCTCCTCGAGCAGGACGCTGGCGAGGTGCGATTTGCCGGCCCCGCTCATGGCGAGGATGGCCAGGTGCTTCTGGAGGAGGCGCGTCAGCGAGATTTTCGCAAGGACGTCGTGATGCTCGATGGAACCGAGATGCAGCCCCTTTTCGTCGAAGCCGAGGAATTGGCGGAGCACGCCGGGTTCGGCATCGCATACCGCGTCGCCCGGCGAAGGCGGGATGAACGCGCGCTCGAACCTGCTTCCCCTGAACACGCCGAGGACCTTCACCTGCGCCACCATGTATTCCCAGGAGCCGGAGGGGAATTGCTCCATCATCCCCGCCCCCTTCTCGTAATCCGCGACGCTTTCCGCGCGCTCGAAATATCGGTTCGACTTGAAAACTTCTGAAACGAAACCGAACAGCAGGCCCTCGCCGTGGATGACTGGACGTACTGGCCCTTGCGGACGCCCCCGCCCTTGACGACGAACGAGAATTCGGACGTGGATGGCGACTCCTCGGCCGCGATCACTGTCCCCAGCGCTTCGCTCATGGAAGGGAAATACGCACCCGCGGATTATAAACTATCGTCCGCACGCGGCCGTTTATCCCTCATTTCTTCATCGCTTTCAGGAGGACGAACGCGACTGCCATGCCGCCGACGAGAAGGACGGTGCCGCCGCCGATTGCGACGAGGAGCATCGTGTCAAGCTCCTTTGATTTCACGACTATGTATTCCCCCTCGGTCATCAGGTCGAGAACGTCGAATTTGGCGGTCTTCTTCCCGGAGGAGTCGAGGGTTATTTCGCCGTCCTGGGCGCTGATTATGTCGCCGGGCATCTCCACCGAGTATGTCATCGATGCGCCCGCGGCCTTGAGCGTCGCCGCCCCGAGCTTGGCCGAGGGGTCCTTGAAGTCGGAATCGACTTGCGGGGCGGAACCCGCGCCGGACGAGAGGCCTTCGGAGCTGACGATTTGCGGAACACGCCTCACTTCGAGCGTGTAGATGATATATGGGAATTCCGAGGATTTGTTGAACAGGTAGAGGTTATCGCTGGCCTTCACCGGTTTCGTGATTGTCATGACCCCGGAGGCGTATGAGCATTGGGAATCGCTCTCGTTTTTCGTTATGTTGTCGCATGCGCCGGAAAGCTGGGACTCCGAGCTGGCGAAGTCCTTGTTCATGGACAGCAATGCGCTCAGGTCCACGTTCTGGGTGATTACCGAATTCCCGTCCCGGTCGACCTTCTGTGTGTAGTCGATTGAGATGCATCCTGAGAGGAACAGCGCGAACAGCCCGAGAGCGATGATTGATGAGCGGATTTCCATGGCTAAACGTAGGGGGCATTTTTTTTAAATGTAGGTCTGGCAACGATGCGGGCTCAGAAACGCCTGCCGCGCTGCGCCCGGGCCGATGAGGGCGGTTCGCTCCGCCGTGCGGCGCCCGCCTTCTCCAAGTCGCTGGAGGAAGGGGCGCCCCTCGGGTTGACGAACCGGTCCGCCGCCGAGCCGGTGATGGGCGGAATCAATGAATGGGGCTCGCCTTTCAGTTCCCCGGCCGTGTCCTTGGTGCCGTCAGGGAAGACCTTCGCCACGCTCACCGCTTTTGCGGCCGGCGACCTGTCGAACAGGTATAGCGTTGAATGCGGGATTTGGGCCGCCGTATCGACGCGCTCGACCGTCTGCAAATCGACCAGGCCGAGCCGGTTCAGCGTCTTCTTGTCCGGAACCAATGGGTTCTCGCCCGGTCGGGGCTTGATGAACAGCACGCCCACGACGGGCTTCGAGCTCCCGCACTCCTTCACATTCGCGCAAATCACGAACGCCTTTGGCGGGTACAGGAACTTCTCGGCCGCTTGTCCCTCCACCGGCGGCACGAGGAAGCTCGGCTCGCCCGCCACCCTGGCGCGGCTGACCTCCTTGTTCGCCCAGTCAAGGCGGATGATTTCGACGGAAGCCGGTGCGATGGAACGGCTGAAAAGGCAGAGAGTCGGCTCGGTCGGCTGCCTGGACAGGGGTTTCACCTCGCCCACTGACTGTATGTCGAAAAAGCCGAGGCGGCTGAGGGACTCCATGTCCGGGGGGCTGTTGGAGAACAGCACGCCTGCGACCGGCCGGACGCTTTCCCCTTCCTTGGACAAACCTGAGATGATGAATGACCTATCCATGTTTAATCACCAATGAACAAAAGTGGTTTGGATGGTCGGATTTATTATTTTATGTATCTGATGCGGGTCAGTCGAAGTTCATGCGGCCGAACTTGATGAACAGCGGCTTCGCCTCTTTCACATCCACGACCGCGATTGCCAGCTCCTTCCTGAGCCTGCCCGCGGTCTCGAGCGATGGGAGGAGCGATTCGATTCCGCATTGCCAGCCTTTCTTCACGACCTGTATTAGATAGTAGGTCTTGTCCTCCCCGGGCCGGAAGCCCTTGCGGTGCAGGCGCAGGAACGGCGTCCCGTCCAGGCTCGGGCGGATTATGTAGCCGCGCTCGCGGAAATAGAGTATCACGTGGAATTTCTCGTGCGCAAGCGGGTCCTTGCCCGCGGCCTTGCCCAGAAGCTCGTCCTTGGGAAGCGGGAGGACGCCGCGCTCGGCGAAATACGCCGCTTCGAGGTAGGTTATTTTCGTCGTTTCCGCCTCCTCGACCCCGGCGCCGAGGCTGCGCAGCTTCAGAATGAGCGGCTTTTCCTTGATGAGAAGGAAATCTTCAGAGTATTCGATATTTTCCATGACAACCACGTGAAATGATTCGCCCGCCGCCGGAACCCTCCTTCAGGTCCCGTCCCCCGGCCCGCCCTTCATCTTTATCTCGCCCAGGATTTTTTTCAGCTCGGAATGCCTGACGTCGTTCATGCGGATGGCCACGTTGGAGCCGCCGGCGGTATCGACATAGAGCGTCCCCACCCCGAAAATGCGCTGGACTATGCCCTGGGTGTAGGTGGTCTCGGTGATTTTGGCGTATTGCAGGAGTATCCTGCGCGTGGATATGACTCCGGACTGGTACAGCATGCCGTTCTCCTCAAGCGTCAGCGTCTGGAACCTGGAGGCGATGAACGCCACCAGGACGAACACGATGCCGATGAGCCATAGCGCGGCGATGAGTGGGAGAAGGATTCGCTCGAGGAGGTCCCGCACCAGCAGGACGAAGACCGTCAGGAAAACCGTCATGAGGAAAATTTTTGTCGCGCCCACGATCGGATGAGGATGGAAAGAATGCGCCATGCAGTGGGATAGGCTGACTCAGGTTTAAATCATTGCGCCCGAAGGATAATCCATGCTTGTAATTTTCACCGACGGGGCGTCGCTGGGCAATCCCGGCCCCATGGGCGTCGGCATCGTGATATACCGCGATGGCATCATCGTCGAGGAGTTGAGCGAGTATATCGGCAATGGGACGAACAACATCGCCGAGTACAGCGCCGTGATAAAGGCCCTTGAGACCGTGCACGGCATGGGCGAATTGGAAGCGCATGTCAAAAGCGACAGCCAGCTCATCGTCCGTCAGCTGAACGGCGAATACAAGGTCAAGGACCCGGACCTCCGGCCGCTTCATGAGAGGGTCGTGCACCTATGCAAGGGGCTCAAGGTGCATTTCGAGCATATCCCGCGCGAGCACAACGCCGAGGCGGACAAGCTCTCGAAGGAGGGCGCGGAAATCGGCAAGAAGCGCGCGGGCGGCGCGGGTGCGGGCAAATGAATATCACCGAGCGGCTCGACCTCGGCCGCCTGATGACTTTCGAGCTTTCGAAAGAGAAGCCGGTCCACGGCTGGTTCTGGTACAAGGAAGGCTATGCGCCGGAGCTTGTCGAGTGGGCAGTCCAGGCCGAGCTGGAGAAGAGGGGCAGGAATCCGGAAACGGTGCTGGACCCGTTCTGCGGCGTGGGGACAACCCTGCTTTGCGCGAAGGACAAAGGAATCGAGTCGGCGGGAGTGGACGCATCGAGCCTCGCCGCGTTCGTCTCGCGGACGAAGACCGACGACTACGACAAGGCGGACATCGAGTCCGCGCTCGCGTTCCTGCAGAAAAAGCTCGATTACCGCAATGCGGAAAAGATGGACTGGAAGTTCGAGCTGTTCTCCACGAAGGCCGCGTTCCCGAAAAGGAACCATACCGAGATACTCGCGCTCAGGGAGGCCATTGAGAACGAGGAAGGGCGGACGCGGAACCTGCTGCTCCTGGCGCTGCTGTCGGTCCTGCCGCAGTCGAGCATCATACTCAAGGACGGGGGCGTCCTGAAAATCGACCGCAGCAAGCGCGCGCTCCCTGCGAGGGAGATATTCAGGAGGAAGGTGAAAAGGATGGCCCGCGAACTCGAAGGCAGGAGGCAGGGGCATGTGCCGAAGGTATTCCTCGGCGACGCGCGCGCACTCGACATAGGGGGGAGCGAGGTGGACCTAATCGTCACATCGCCGCCGTACCTGAACAACATAGACTACTCGAAGGTATACGGGCTGGAGCTGAGCCTGCTCGCGATGAGCATGGCCGAGGCCGAGGAGGTGCGCATGCGCGCGGTCCGCTCGTTCATCGGAAGGAGGATGGATGTCGATGAGATGCCCCCGGAAGTCGGCGATGTGGGCCTCCGAATCCCAATTGTCGGCACGTACTTCAAGGACATGGAGGCGTGCATCGGCGAGATGTTCCGCGTGCTTGCCCCCGGCGGGGCCGCGTATGTCAACGTTTCGAATTCGGTCATCCACGAGACGCACGTGATTGTCGACGAGATTTTCGCCCAGATGGCGGAGAGGATAGGCTTTAGCGAGACGGAAATCGTGGTCGGGGCCGAGCGCATCGCGGACGTCCGGCCGCAGAAGGTCAAGACGAGGGAAAGCGTCGTCATAATGAGGAAAGGGTGAGTTGCATGGGTGGACCGATTCTTGAGGTATCCGGAGCAGCAAATGAATTCGTGGGAAAGACGCTTCTGGGGCAGGTCGCCCCGCCCCAGCAGGGCCCGCAGCCTTTCCAGCCAATCGTAGATAATTTTTTTAGGGTCAATCCAGCCTTGCTGAGCCAGGTTACTGGCGGGATGGCGGCGCTTCCGGCCAATGCGACGCCGCAGCAACAGGAAGCCGCCGCGCTCCAGCTTTATCAGAGGCTCGTGGCCGGGGGACCCGGGGGGCTCCGGTACAGTTATTCAGGAAATCGGCTGCCAAGGACGCCGAATGAGGTCCTTACGGCCAATCCAAGAGGCGGCGACTGCGATGAGCTGACGATGCTTTTCATCGCTGCGGCGAGGCAGCTCAACATCAACACTTCAGGAATGAGCATGGCATATATCTCGATACCGACCATGAAGCCCGGCACGACTCGTGAAGCACGGCACGCGACCCTTTTTGTCAGGAACATGAACGGCAGTAACTATATCATGGATTTTTCCATTGGTAGCGGCCCCTTCCGGGTGCCGGATTTCAATCCATCGACCATAAGCCGGGAGTATAAGGGGTTGAACATAGCAAACGGACCGGGGGCGGGCCATGCGATTATCTCAGCAACCATGCTCCACGAATTCGGGGCTTTGCGGGATATCGCCGCCTTCGCGTTGATGGACCGGGTGGACGTCATGGTCGACGCGTTCGGAACCGGCAATGCGTCCGCCACGCAACTGAATGCCGCCCTTCGCGTTCTGGGCCAGGCCTCCACGGCCGCCGCATCGGATTCCCTCAGGGTGATGGTTGCGGACCGGTACCGGGCGATAGGCGAGCGCGCCCTGTCATCCGGGCATCCGAAAATAGCCCTTGGCGCATTTACAGCCGGGACGGCGGTCCTCGGCTCCGTTCCTCTTGCGGTGAGGAATGCACAGGCACAACGGAGCCTGGAATATCAGATCGGAGTCGGCATCGCCGGGGCTCTTGAAAGGAGCGGCTCAAGCTCGCAGGCAGGCGCCCTGGCGCAATACGAACGCATGGTCAGGCTCGACCCGACAAGGCTGGAAGCGTACGAGGGGATTTACAGGATAAGGCTCGCGAGGTTCAACGCCGCCCATCCGAATAACAGGCCGGCGGCCCAGGCCGAGGTCGATGCGCTCGTGCCGATGATGCGGTCGGGCGTGGCGTCCTCGGGAACGGACGTGATTATGAGCACCGACCTGGGGCAGAAGCGGGATACCATCGTCAACGGTGCGACGGCCAGGGGATACACGATTCCCCCATGACGACTCCATAGTTTTTTATTTACGAGGCAGATAAACGCAGGTTCATGCTAATTGGTATAGTCGGAAAACCGTCCACAGGCAAGAGCACCTTTTTCATGGCCGCTACAAGCGTCCCGGTCGAGCGCTCGCCGCGCCCGTTCACGACAATCAAGCCGAACCGCGCAGTCGCATACGTGGAAGTCGAATGCGTCGACAAGGAGTTCGGCAAGCAGTGCAACCCGAGAAGCGGGTTCTGCGCGAACGGGAGGCGGTTCGTGCCGGTCGAGCTTCTCGACGTGGCGGGGCTGGTTCCCGGCGCTCACGAGGGGAAGGGGCTCGGGAACAAGTTCCTCGACGACCTGAGGCAGGCCGACGTCCTCGTCCACATAGTGGATGCGAGCGGCTCCACGAACGAGATGGGCGAGAAGGTGCCCGTAGGCAGCTACGACCCGTGCAACGACGTCCGTTTCCTGGAAGAAGAGCTCGATTTCTGGATAAAGGGCATATTGGACAAGAACTGGGAGAAGCTCGTCCGCGAGGCCAAATTGAACAAGAAGAAGAACGAGGACTTCCTCGCGGAGCAGTTCAGCGGCCTGGGGATGACGAAGGACATCATAGGGCGCGTCCTGAAGGAACTGAAGCTCGACGAAAAAAGCCTCCTGGACTGGAGCGGGGAGGAGAGGCTCGGGTTCTGCAAGAAAATCCGGCAGATAGGCAAGCCGATAATCATCGCCGCGAACAAGTGCGACCTCTCGGCCGGCTACGACAACTTCCAGAAGCTCAAGAAGACGTTTCCGGAGTATCTCGTCATAGCCTGTTCTGCCGAAGCCGAGATAACGCTCAAGGGCGCGGCGAAAGCGAACTTCATAGAATATGTCCCCGGCGACAAGGCGTTCCGCGTGAAGGCGGACCTTAACCCGGAACAGCAGAAAGCCATGGACATCATGAAGGCCGTGTGTGAAAGGTACGAAGGCACCGGCATCCAGAAATGCCTCAATGCGGCCGTGTTCGATTTCCTCCATTACATCGCGATTTTCCCGGGCGGCGTCGGAAAGCTGGAGGATTCGGAGGGGCGCGTGCTTCCGGACTGCTTCCTGCTGCCACCCGGCACCACCGCGCTGGATTTCGCCTTCAAGCTCCACTCGGACATAGGGAGGGGCTTCATCAAGGCCATCGACGTGAAGACACGCCAGGCCGTCGGTAAGGACCACGCCCTCAGGCACAGGGATGTCATCGAGATAGTGTTCAAGAAACCCGGCTGATGAAGCTTTATAAACTACCCTGGGATATCACGTCGGTGTCCATATGGATTTCGACGTTATAACATCCGTCAACCTGGTCTTGTGCGTCCTGATTATCATCGCTGGCTACCTGGCCTACAGGAAGGACGGGGGAGCCGCCTGGCTGTATATCGCCCTGGCTTTCTCGCTGTTCGCGCTGTCGCACGTGGTTACGCTTGCCGGCGCGGCAGATGCGCTCTATGACCCCATGGTCGTGATAAGGGCGCTCGGCTACCTGCTCGTCCTCTTCGCCATATTCAAGGGCACGGCCAAGGTGAGCGTGACGGCGGGGCAGGCTCCCGCAAAGCCTTCAAGGAAAAGGAAGTGAAAGGATGATAATCGTCCTTTCAACCTTCCCGGACGGCAAAAGCGCGAAGAACGCCGCAAGGGACCTGGTCCGGCTCAGGCTCGCGGCGTGCGCAAGCATCATCCCGATTGAATGCTCGGTTTACCGCTGGAACGGGAGGGTGGAGGAGCATGCGGAGCGGCTCCTCCTGATAAAGACGAGCAAGAACGCCTATTCGGCCGTTGAGAGGAGGATAAAGGAGCTTCACCCCCACCACGTACCGGAGATAGTCTATGTGGACGTGGACCACGGGAACAAGGCCTATCTGGACTGGGTGGAATCCAGCTCCAGGCTTTTCAGGGTGCCGCTCGACTTGAGCGCGACGAGGCGGGCGTCCACGCCTTCCAGGGAACCGAGAAGGGCCAGGAAGCCGAGGACGCGCTCCAGGTAATCCCGCTCGCAGCGCAGCACCCCCTTTTTCGATTTCATATCATAACTGACCAGCTTGAGCGCGGCGTATGAGAGGCCGTATTCCCCGAAGAACCTCAGCGCCTCGGCATAGAGGGACCGCTTGAGCGCCTCTTCGCCGGTTTCCCGGCCGCGGAATTCGAAAAGGATGTAGCGCCTCTTCAGGGCGCGGGCCTTGGTCATGGGTATATGAGGCCTGAAGCCAATTAAATATCTTAGCGATAAATTGGTTGATTGGAGGTTTTAGGATGTTCAAGCCTGATTTTCATTTTCCGCCATTGCTAAGGAAGCTCAAGAGGGGCGGCCCCGCGGTGACGCTGCCCAAGGACGCCGGAATGGTGATGGCGTATACCGGCCTCAACAAGGAATCGCGCGTCATCGAGCTCGGCTCCGGAAGCGGGTTCATGACGGTCCAGATGGCCGGGATAGCCAAGGAGGTCGTCTCGTATGAGAAGAGGAAGGAGTTCCTGGACCTTGCCGAATCGAATGTGAAGAGGGCCGGCCTCGCTAATGTCACGTTCAGGCTGCACGACGTCCTGCACGGCATAGAGGAGAAGGACGAGAGCTGGGATTTGGTCTTCTGCGACATCGCGGAGGCGGACAAGGCGGCCGCGATGGCGCACGCCGCGCTGAAAAAGGGCGGGTACCTGGCCGCGCACTGCCTGCAAAGCGAGCAGGCCAAGGCCCTGCACCTCGAGGCGGCGAAGATGTTCGCCGAGGTCTTCACGGCCGAATGCATCATGCGCGAATTCGAGGTCCGCGAGTTCGGGTTCCGACCCGCGCATTTCGGGCTCATGCACACGGCATACATGGTTTTCGCGCGCAAGTGAGCGGGGGCATCGGATAAAAAATCTTTTTGCTGAAGTCTCCCCCACGTGATTCATATGGCAGAAGTTGAAATCAAGAACGACTCGAAGACGGTCAAGGTGCCTGACGGCGCCCTCCTTGCTGAGCTCGACGGCAAATGCTCGATACTTTTCGCATGCAAGGCGGGAAGCTGCGGCTCGTGCAAGGTGAAGGTCGTCTCCGGCATGGAGAACCTCGAAGCGCCGAATGACATCGAGCAGGCGGGCCTTGCGACCTTCGGCGGCGACCAAAACGAGCGCCTTCCCTGCGTCTGCAAGATAAAGAAGGGCAAGGTTGTCGTGGAATATTAGTTTTTCTTTTATCTTACCAATACAGTTTTTGATCAAACTTTTTTCTAAAAAGTTTGCAGGAGTAGCGAAGCGGTCAAACGTGACAGACTCAAGAGGCTTTTTGACTTAAGCCTTTCTCCGGGCAAAAACCCTGGAAAAAGCCCTGAGGCAAATCGCCAAAACGGTTGCGTAAAGTTCCTGATCCAATCGTGGTTTGGGAAATCTGTTGGCCTAGCGCCTTCGAAGGTTCAAATCCTTCCTCCTGCAATTTCTAAGAAATTGCGGGAGCCTTGGCTGAAAAGCCAGGCGCTCCCGCATTTTATTCACATCACCCGTGTTCGGCCCGTGGTGAACGACAGGGGTTGCATATCCGTTTATAAATAGTTCATGGCATTAACTAATTACCGACTTGCCAGCGATCAGCTGATTGACGGCGGAGGCATGAGATGGACGAAACGAGGGTAGAGAGGATTTCACGGGGCATGGGTTCATTCATCAGGTTATTCCAGATAATGAGGAACCGGAGCGAGTCGGCGGGTATCCGGCCGCCTCCCCTGGACCCCCAGTATGTGATGCTGGCCGTCCTGAGGGAGGGCCCGCTCACCATGTCCGAATTGAGCGGACGGCTCGGATGCTCCAAGCCGAACGTCACCGCGCTCGCGGGCAGGCTGATAGACGAGGGTCTAGCGAGAAGGCAGCCAGGACAAGTCGGACCGGCGGGTCATCAGGATAGGGATAACGGGGAAGGGCAGGACGGTGATGGAGAAACGCAGGGAGGCGGCCAAGGCCGCCATCCGGGCGAACCTCTCGAAATTGGGCGAAAAGGATCTTGACGGGCTGTGCGAATCCCTCGAAAGGGTGAACATGATTATCGCGAAACTGGGAAGTGATTGAGATGAGCGACCATTCAATGCAGACGAAGGAAACGCCCCATGGCGAACACAAGGGAATCGGGGAGAACCCCCTGATATCGAGAATCAAGAAGCACCCGCTCATTGCCGAAATCGCGCTGCTGATCGTATTCGTGGTCATCGCGGGCGCGTACCTCTACATCCAGGATATGGAAGGCAAGATATACATCGAGAAGGCGGAAATCAGCGCGCCGGTGATATCGCTCAGCTCCCCGGTTTACGGGCCGATTGAAAAGGTTTATGTCGAAGAGGGCGACGGTGTTTCCCAGGGCCAGCGCGTGGCGCTTGTCGGGAACACGACCGTCTACGCGGAGACGCAGGGGATAATCATCTGGGCCAAGAACACGCCGGGCCAGATGACGGGCCCGGGCGACCCGCTCGTCAAGATGATAGAGCCCGGCCAGTTCCGCGTGGTCGGCCGCGTGCAGGAGGACAAGGGGCTGAAGGACATACATCCGGGCCAACAGGTGATTTTCACCGTGGACGCCTTCCCCTCGAAGCAGTATGTGGGGTACGTGGACTCGGTTGCCATGACCGCACGCACGTCCGACATCGTGTTCAGCATCTCGGATAAACGGGAGGCCCGCGAGTTCGAGGTCCGCGCGCTGTTCGACTCGCGCGCATACCCCGAACTGAAGAACGGGATGTCCGCGAAGATGTGGATTGTGAAGTGAAGGCTGCGAAAACGACAAGGACGCTGGTTTCGAATGTCTAATACCGGGGACAGCCTCAAGTGGTGGATACTGCTCACAGTCATCATAGGCACTTTCCTAGGGCGGCTGGACCAGACGATAGTCAACCTCGCGCTCCCGAAAATCATGGAGGACTTCTCTATCACGGTTTCGGAGGCCGGATGGATAGCGACCGCGTACATACTCGCGAACGCCGTCTTCGTCCCGGTCTGGGGAAAGCTCGGGGACACCATCGGAAGGAAGAAGGTGTACATCTGGGGCTTCTCCATCTTCATCTTCGGCTCGGTGCTCGCGGGCCTCGCGTGGGACCTGAACTCGATGATTGCGTTTCGCATCATACAGGCGATTGCGGGCTCCGCGGATTATCCCGACGGCGATGGCCATCATCGCGGTGACGTTCCGCGGGGCGAGGGAGAGGGCGGAGGCGCTCGGCATCTGGTCGTCGGCATTCGCCGCATCCGCGGTCTTCGGGCCGCTTCTTGGCGGGCCGCTTATTGACAGCTTCGGGTGGCGCTCGGTCTTCCTCGTAAACCTCCCGGTCGGGATACTCGGCCTTGCGATGGCGCTCATTTTCGTCCGGGAATCGGTCTCCGAAAAGCGCACGGTGAAGTTCGACGTCTGGGGCGCGCTCACGCTCGGAATCACGCTGTCCGCGCTCGTCCTTGTCCTGGACAAAGGGCTGGACTGGGGCTGGACCTCGTTCGAGGCATTGGCGTGCTACGCGGCGGTCCTGGTGTTCGGATACGCGTTCTACCGCATCGATTCGGTGCATCCGGAGCCCATCGTCGATTTCAAGTTCTTCAGGATAGGGGCCTTCATGGGCGCGCTCACGAACAACTTCACCGTGTTCATGGGGATGATGGGCGGCGTGTTCCTCATCCCGGTGTTCGTCCAGACATTCCTCGGCTATGATGCGACGCAGACCGGGCTCATGTTCATGCCGATGGCGGCGGGCATGATGATTGCCGCGCCGCTCGGGTCCAGGCTGGTCGGAAAGGTGAATCCGGGAATCGTGATTACGGTCAGCACGCTGATTGCCGCCGTGGGCATACTCATGTTCGTCAACCTCGACCCCCGCTCCGGCCCCCTGGACATAATCATACCTGTTTTCGTCATGGCTTCGGGAATGGGGTTCGGCATGGCGCAAAGGACGAACATAATCGCGTCCGCGGTCCCCGAGGAGGAGATAGGCGTCGCATCCTCGGTCCTCGCCCTGGTCCGCAACATTGCCGGAGCGTTCGGGATTGCCATTTTCGCGACCATCCTGAAGAATGCCACGGAAAGCAGCCTCCTTGCGATATCCGGGAACAGCGTCATAAACACGCACGACCCGGTCATGCTCCAGCAGATAGCCGCGCTGATGGTCCTGAAGGCGCAGATTCTGGGCTACCATACGGTGTTCATCATCGCCTCGGGAATAATGTTCGTTTCGGCGGCGCTCGCGTTCTTCATGATAAAAGTGAAGGAGAAGAAGAGCGGCGTCGAGGTATTCGTCGAGTGATTGTCACCGGTATGCCGACATCAGCTGTTCCATGTGCGCCAGGGCGACCGGGTCGTAGTAGTCCTTTCCCAAGTCGCGCATGACATCCCCGCCCTGCGTCGGCCGGTACCAGTTCTCCGCATGGCAGTTCCTGAAGCATCCGACCTCGTCGGCGCCGCTCCCCGTGCCGATAAGGGAGCCCCACTTGTCCGCGCACGTGTAACCGGGCGTGTCGCTGGCGCAGTTCGGGTAAGGCGGGTCGATCGTGTTGTTCCAGCTCCCGTCGTAAGTGTCCCCGAGGTCCCCGAACGAATGGGAGAACTCGTGGACGAATATCCCGGGCGATGATGAGCCTATGAACAGGATATTGTCTTCGCCCTCGCCCCGGGCATAAGGCGTCTGCACGGCGCCATTGTCGAAAAGGACGACGAGCTGGTCCCCGCGGCCCCGGTCGAATCCGCAGGCTGATGCCATCATGCGCATCGCGCTGATATTGCAGAAGGGGGTCGTGTTCCCTGCAAGCTCGCAACCGTCAGAAGCGTCAGCCTCCGCAAGAAAGAAGACATTGATTTTACCCTCGCGGGAGCCGAAGAACGGGAAATCGAGCAGCGCGTCCTTGAACGTTGCCGTGTCTGAGGCGAAATCCGACATGTCCGAGTAATGATGGGACGGGAGGAAGATGATGTTGAGCTTGTCCGCCATATCCCCGCTCGCAAGAAGCTCGTTGCATGAGCCCTCGGTGAAATTGGCGGCCGGCGGTTCCTCCTGTGGCGGCGAGGCGCCGCAGCGGCTGACTGTGGAGGGGTTTTCCTTGAAATAAACCTCGCATTCGCCGCTAAGTGGGGCCCCGGTCATGAACTTGCCGCACCACGCGCCATGCGGGCCTACGGCCACCGGGCTCTCCGAGTATGCCACACTGCATTCGCGGCAGCATTTCGGGCCGAGCTGCGGGTCCGCATTCGCCGGTTGCGGCGCTTTTGTGCACGTGCCGCTTACGCATTTTGCCGTGAAATCGTCGTTGACGGACATGACGGCGCAGCCGGGAGCCGGGCCGCAGTCCGCCTTGCCGGGGCAATAAGCGCCTTTTCCGGCTTCGTACCAGGCCTTGCTGACCGCAACCCATTTTTCGAGCGAGTAATCGATGGCGTCGCAGGCGCCTGCCCAGCAGCAGCCGAACCCCAGCGAGCCGTCCGCAAGGACGCAATCCGAATCGGTAGCGCAGGAGATGTCCTTGTCAATGTCGAAGCGGTCTTTCTGGGAGGCGAAAGCCGGGCAACCTGGGGCCCTGCACTGGCGGGGGTATGATTCCATGATGGGATAGCCGGCGGCGGCGCACTCGTCGAACGATTTGATGCTGCACGCCGTCCCGTTGGCCGGGGGCGGCGGGGTGATGCACCCAAGAACGAATATGCACATCAGCATCGGCAGGATGAGGCGGGCTTTCATAAGCGGATAACCCGAAGGTTGTTAATAATCCTAACCGTAGACGATGACCTGCGCCCATGCATGGCCGGTGTATCCGCCTGCGACCTTCACCACGAGGATGCGGTAGCTCCCCCCGTCCGGGCTGACCCACATCTCGGACTGGCCCGGGCAGATGAACATCTTCTCGATGAGGGAGCCGTTTGCCGCCCAGAGGCTGAATATGCCGCAGGGCTCGGCCGATGTCGGCACAATGGACACGTCGTCGAGCGCGATTACATAGCTATTGTTTGCGAACGCGAGCCCTTCGGGCGGCTTGGGGGGTGCGGGTTCTGTGTTTTGCGGGGTTACGTTAATCTGCGGCGCTTCCGGTGTTTCGTTCTGTAAAGGCGTTTCGTCGGGAATGATGGAGATGTTGCCGGACGTTTCCGGGGGAGGCACGGCAATCTGCGAATCGTTTGCCGGAGGCGAAATGGAAGGCGGGTCCGTCAAGTTGGAGCTGTTTTCAGCGGTTTCCTGGGTGACGCATCCGGCGAGCATGATTGCGAAAACGAGCAAGATGAGCCTCATGATTAGAATGGGTTGCGCGGCCATATAAACCTGAGCGCGCCATGGGTAGGCAGGGATAGGATGTACCTCAGAATACACAAGAACCCCCGGGGCAGGGTGGTCGCGGTATGCGACGAGGATTTGCTGGGCAAGGTCCTTGAGGACAAGGGCGCATACATGGACCTGGACCGCTACAGGTCCTTCTACGATGAACGCAAGGCCGGAGCCGCGGAAGTCGAAGAAGCCCTTGCCAGCTTCGATTCGGCCAATATTGTGGGAAAGGAAGCGGTCGGTGTGGCGATAAAGATGGGATTAATCGGGAAAACGGACGTTATGTATATAAAGAAAACGCCTTATATCCAGATTTACAGATTATAACCTTAGAGGTGGGGATGTGAAATCAGTCACTATTGTAGCGGACGACAAGGTAGGGCTTCTTGCGGACATATCATACATACTGGCCAAGAGCAAAATCAACATCGACGCAATCAACGTTGACGTCGTTGGCGGAAAGGCGATAATTTCGCTCGCCCTCTCCGACGCGGTCAAGGGAAAGCAGGTCGTCGAGGCGGCCGGCTACAAGTGCGAGGACCCGAACGCGGTCGTGATAAAAATCCCCGACAAGCCAGGAGAGCTGAACAAGATGACCACGCAACTCGCGAAGGAGGGCGTGAACGTCCAGAACGTCCATGTGCTTTCCAAGGACGGCGCGAACACCGTGCTTTCAGTCGTCGTGGACAAGCCGAAACGGGCCGCGCTGGTCCTCCAGCCGCACCTGATAACGAACGATTCGGCCATCTGAGCGGTTTCTTCTGAATTGAGAATCAGAGGTCGGCTTCGACCGACTTCTCCTTTTTATCCAATTTTCCATTGTATTTCTTTTCCAGCTCGTCCTGCTTGCCGGATTTCGCGAGAGCGATGATTTCCTCGGCTTTCTGGTAATTGGAGTATATGTAATCCCCGGCCTCCTTGCCGGCCTTCTCCTCAAGCGCTAGCTGGGAAAGGCGCTCCCTCTGCTTCTCGAGGCGCTCCTGGAGCCTTTCGAGCTTCGGGTTCGGCTTCTCGGCGTGCGCGTAATATTCGTCCGCGGCCTCGCTCAGCGAAGGGAAATCCCGTGTTTCTTGCCTCGCGAATGCGGCGAGGGCGGCGAGCGAGTATTCGGACATTTTGCCCTCTTTGAAGAATGCGACGGGCTTCGCCTGCGCGACGATATTGGAGATTTCCTGCTCCAGCTTCAGTATCTGGTTGCCGCTCAGCGAGTTGCCGGGCGTTTTTTCATCGATTTTAGCCCTTGCGAGGGCTTCCAGCGCATAGTCCTTGCCGAGGGGGAGCTTCATTAGCGAGACGATTATGTATTTGTCCGTGACTTCGAGCTTTTCCACCGGGGCGGTCTTGGGCGGCTTGTAGGGGCTTCCGGCCTTGATTTCCCGGTCCGACCAGGATTCGTACTTGTGCGCGCTGACCGTTTTTCCGTCCTTGACGAATATTGCATTCCCCTGCCCGAACATCTCGAATATCAGCTCGCCCTTGTCGAACACGAACGAGACGATGCGGTCGTTGTTGATTTGCCTGATTTCCAGGAGGCGCGCGTTGTCCAGCTCCTTTTCCACCTTTTCCGTGAACTTGTCGGATTCGGCCGGCTCGATGTACCGCGTGGAATGGATTCGCACGCCGAGCTCGCATATGACTTCGATTCCGGCGATTTTCATGCGGTAAACGCCGTCGCCGACTTTGCGGATGCGGCCGAAGTGCTTGCCGTTAAGCTGGCGGCCGAGCTCGCCGACAATGAAGGAGTATTCGAGGTTCGACATCTTGTGCATGGGGTAGAATTGCGCGGGGAGGTTAAAGAAATATGAAGTAGTGATAATAAGTGATTATTACTGACTATTTATAAAACGTTAGACGCAAAGCATTAATCGATGAGGCTAAGGAGAGGCGACGAAGCAAAGGCCGCGCGTGCGGGGGCAGCTGCGCATAACCAATGGGGCAGGCCCATCGCCGAATGCCTATCAACGCTCGCAATAGCCGGGGCAATCGGTTGCGCCCATGCGCAGGAGCATCTCTACGACCCGCCACGGGGCAGCATCGCCATCTATTCGCTCGAGGACGGCATCCGCCCGGAAAGGGTGGCAATCGGCAACGACATCAACGTCATCGCGCACGCGGATGTGCGCGTCATGCGCGGAGGGAGGCTGGTGAGCCTGAGCGGCCTGGATGCGAAATACGGGGAGGCCGGACTCACGTTCTGCTGGTTCATGTTCCAGGACATCGGAGTGGGCCCGGACAGCAATCCAACCTGGTTCCTGCTCAATCCGAGATACAGCGAAATCAAAGAGCCGAGATACATCGGCGCGGCGGTCTTCCGCGTGGACGCGAAAGGAAACGATTATGCCATGGTCGTGCCGGTGAAGCACGATGATACCGCTTTGCAGGATACCGGATGGTCCGTGCAGGCGGCAATCAGGTCCCGAAGCGACTTCCTGTTCCGCCTCCGCCCGGGCTCGCTCGTCCCGCAACTCGACGCGCATGCGATTTACCGGATGCCGGATTACTGCAAGGAGACCGCGCTTCCGGAAATCGCGGTCGTGGAGTTCGGCCGGACAATACCCATGCTTGCCGTCTATCCGGACCGGGAGTAGCTTCCCAATCTTTTTTATCAGTTCTCTGTGAAAGCCGTGCATGGACCTGGAACCAGAGCTGCTCAAATCCATTTCCAAGGACGAGCTCGAGCGCCAGGTTTCGGGGAAGATAGAGGCCTTCCACGGCTTCCTCACGCGCGAAGTGGCCATCAGGCTGATAGCGAAGGAGAAGGGGCTGCTGAAAATCGAGGAGAAAACGTTCAGGCTTTCCGAGATACCCAAGGGTGAGAAGCGGATAACATTCAGCGCAAGCGTCAAGAGGGTATGGCCCGTTGCGTCTTATTCATCCGGCAAAAAGTCCAGGGTGGTGGACGTGGAGGACGAAACCGGCGCAAAACCCCTCGTGCTATGGAACGGTGATGTCGAGCTGGCATCAAAGCTCAGGGCGCAGGATAAGATATCGGTGCGCGGGGCCTATGAAAAGAACAATGAGCTGCACCTGGGGTACAGCGGCAGCCTCGAAATCGTGGACAAGGCGGCATTTTCCGACCTCGGGGCCCTTGCCGATGGGGAGACGGTGCACCTGAGGGGCGTCGTTTCCCGCGTCGAGGGATATGACGGGTTCGTGCGGGGGACGCGGACAGTGAAGGGATTCGCATTCATAATATCGGACGGGAAGAACGAGCGCCGGTGCGTGGTGTTCGAGGGCATGGAGCGCGCGGAACACATACGCGACGGGGATGAGATGATAATCGAAAGCGCAGGGATACATAACGGGAATATCGAAATCGGGGAGCACAGCCGCATGCTCGCGAGGAGGAGCAAGGAGATGCTCCTTGGGGAAATCACGGTGCTTGAAAGCGCGGGCGACGCGCTTTCATGTCCGAGTCGGGGGGAAGGATGCGCTTCTGGAACGCGCGAGCGCCCTGCGCTTTTTGGGCGTGGAGGCCGCGCAGGACATCGCGCTTTCCACCGTCGTGAGCCTTAAAAAAGAATCATTATTAAATAGTAGAATCGCGCTCAGGATTGAGGAAAAGGGCGGGAAGACCGTCATAAGGTGATGATATGCCTCCAGTCATGCTTAAAGTCGCTGAAGCGTTCCAGAACGATATCGGCCGCGGCATCGCGAGGATTGATTCCAAGGCCAAGAGCGAGCTGGGCGTCTCCACCGGCGACATCATCAGGCTCACCGGCAAGAAGGCGGCGCTCGCTATTGTCTGGCAGGCGCACCCGGACGACGAGGGCCTGGACATGATAAGGATGGACGGCATCCTCAGGCAGAACGTCGGCGTCGGCCTGGGCGAGAAGGTGACGCATCGAGCAAATCCAGCGAAAGCCGCGAAGAAGGTGGTGCTCGCGCCGCAGGAGCCGGTCCGCTATTCGGTGGGGTTCGACCAGTATGTCAAGAAGAGGCTGATCGGCAAGGCGGTCCTCAAGGGCAACCTGCTACCGGTGGGCATATTCGGGACGTCGATCCCGCTTGTCGTCGCGCAGGTGTTCCCGCAGGGCCCGGTCATGATAAACGAGGAGACCGAGGTCAAAATCAACAAGGAGCCGATCAAGGAAATCAAGAACGTCCCGAACATCACATACGACGATGTCGGCGGCCTGAAGGACACGATACAGAAGGTCCGGGAGATGATCGAGCTTCCGCTCCGCCACCCGGAGATTTTCGAGCGCCTGGGAATCGACCCGCCGAAGGGCATCCTGCTCTACGGCGCGCCCGGGACCGGCAAGACCCTGCTCGCCAAGGCCGTCGCAAACGAGTCCGACGCCAACTTCTACTACGTCGGCGGCCCGGAAATCATCAGCAAGTACGTCGGGGAAAGCGAGGAGAGGCTGAGGAAGCTGTTCGCCGAGGCGCAGGAGAACGCGCCGTCCATAATATTCATCGATGAAATCGACGCCATCGCGCCGAAACGGGAGGAGGTCACGGGAGAAGTCGAGAAACGGATGGTCTCCGCAGCTCCTCACAATAATGGACGGCCTGAAAGCCAGGGGCGAGGTCATAGTAATCGGCGCGACGAACAGGCCGGATTCGATAGACCAGGCACTCAGAAGGCCGGGCAGGTTCGACCGCGAAATCGAAATCGGCGTGCCGGACAAGAAGGACAGGAGGGAAATCCTCAACATCCATGTGCGGAACATGCCGCTCGAAAAGGACGTCGATTTGGCGCAGGTCGCGAACATCACGCACGGATACACGGGCGCGGACCTCTCGCTTCTCACCAAGGAGGCCGCCATAAAGGCGCTCCGCCGCGTGCTTCCGATAATAAACATCGAGGAGGAGACGCTATCGCCGCAGGTGCTGGAGAAAATCATCGTCATGAAGGACGACTTCTTCAACGCCATGCACGAAATCCAGCCTTCGGCGCTCCGCGAGGTGTACGTCGAGCGCCCGACCGTTAAATGGAACGACATCGGAGGGCTCGAGGAAATCAAGCGCGAAATCCAGGAAGCCGTCGAGCTCCCGCTGAACAAGCCGGAGGTCTTCGAGAAGATGGGCATCCGCCCGATAAAGGGCATCCTGATGTACGGGCCGCCAGGGACCGGGAAGACGCTCCTTGCAAAGGCCGTCGCGAACGAGAGCGAGGCGAACTTCATATCAATAAGCGGCGCGCAGGTGCTGACCAAATACGTCGGCGAATCCGAGAAGATGGTCCGCGAGATATTCAAGAAGGCCAGGATGGCCGCGCCGTGCGTGCTTTTCATAGATGAAATCGACGCGATAGCGATGCGCAGGAGCGGGAGGGGCGAATCCGGAACCCTCGTCATGGAGCGCGTCGTGGACACCCTGCTCACCGAGATGGACGGGCTCCGCAGCCTGAAGAACGTAGTTGTAATAGCCGCGACGAACAGGCCGGACATGCTGGACCCGGCGCTCATGCGCGCGGGCAGGTTCGACCGGCTCGTGGAAATCACAGCCCCGGACGAGCGTGCCCGGCTCGAGATATTCAAGATTTGCACGTCGAAAATGCCCCTCGACAAGGAGGTCAGCCTCAAGGACCTGTCCCGGCTCACGGAAGGGTACACGGGCGCGGACATCGACAACCTTGTCCGGGAGGCCGGCATGAGCGCCATCCGGGACGGGGCGAAGAAGGTCACGCCGAGGCATTTCGAGCTGTCGTTCAAGAACATCGTGCCGAGCGTGAAGAAGGAGGACGTGGAAAGCGTCCAGAAATTCAAGATGGCGGCCGCGACGATGTACAGGTGAGCGGAATGGGCTTGCGGCATCCGATGGCTGATGCGTGGAACCGAGGGCGCGCGTGTTTGGTGGTCTGATGAGAATCGCGATATTCTTCAAGCTGATGATTGCGTCGATATGCATCTCGCTGCTGGCATTCGCCCTCGTCCCGGGCGTCGGGATAATCGAGGCGCTCAAGCTGCTTGCCCTCAGCACGGTCATCAGCATAGCCGTTACGGCGTTCTATCCGGACATCCGGGGAATCAAGGCCGGCGACACGGTGTCGGTCGTCAACGATTCGAACATCCCGAGCATCATCGGGAGGATGGGCATCGCGGCCGCATCAGGCAGGAAGAACGGGCAAATCAAGATAACGCTTTCGAACGGGAACGAGGTAATCGGCGTGGTGGAGAGCTACGTCGGGCTTATAAGCCCCCCTAAGATAAGGATATTATACGAAGAGAAGCTGGTGGAATAGTTGTACGGATTATACCTGGAGAAGGACGAGGTCGTGCAGATAACCATCAGCGTGCTCGCCATATCGCTGGCCCTCGGCATAGTGTTCGCGGGCGCGGAGGGGATGCTCGCGTATCCGCGCGAGTTCCTGTTCTTCCTCGCCCCGCTCATCGTCACCGTCGGAAGCGGGTTCATCCTGCATGAGATGGCGCACAAGCTCGTCGCCATCTACTACGGCGCGGAGGCGAAATTCCGGATGTGGACTCAAGGCCTCCTTTTCATGCTGGCGACATCGTTCTTCGGGATACTTTTCGCCGCCCCGGGCGCGGTTTATATCTATTCGAATAAAATCAACAAGAGGCAGAACGGCATCATCTCGATAGCCGGGCCCGCGCTCAACGTCGTGCTGATGTTCTTCTTCCTGGCGCTCGAATTCCTCGCGCCGATACGGCAGTTCTTCAGCTTCCTGCTGTTTTCGGGCGCGGACTTCGCGCCGTTCGGGATAGGCGCCGGGGTGCTCAGCGTGTGGAGGTTCGGCGCGGCGATGAACATCATGCTCGGGCTCTTCAACATGATACCGGCGTTCCCCCTGGACGGGAGCAAGGTCTTCGCCTGGAACAAGCTGATATGGTTCGGCGCGGTCTCGTTCCTCCTCATCCTCGGCGCCGTGGTCATAAGCCCGGGGATAGTCATAGGGTGGGGCATAATGCTGCTCCTGTTCGGCGTGCTCTCGAAGCTGCTTTTCGGATGATTGCATGCGGGGCGCAGAGGCCGTTTTGACGAAAAAGAGCCTTCTTGGGGGGGCCTGCGTCGTGAAGGCCAGGATGGTCAAGGGATACAGGGCCAGGGAGCTGGACGAGAAACTGCGCCAGGAAAGGACGAGAAGCGAGGCCAGGCTCCTGCACAAGGCGAAGCTGGCCGGCGTGATGTGCCCGACAGTCCTTGAGATTGACGATTTTTCTATTACGATGGGTTTTATTGACGGCGAGCGCCCTGTGATGGGCGCAGCCGAGGCAAGGGAAGCCGGCAAAATCCTTGCGAAGCTGCACGCTGCGGACATTATTCACGGGGACTACACCCCGGCCAACCTGATTCTGGAAAGCGGCGGGCGCAGGATGTTCGTCATAGACTTCGGACTCGGGTTCGTATCGAACGATATCGAGGACAAGGCGGTCGACGTGTTCACCATGATGCGGGCCATCGGCAAGGACGGGAAGCAGGACGCGTTCATCAGCGGCTATTCAGACTACGCCAAATCGAAGTCCGTCCTCACCCGCGTGAAGGACGTCGAGAAGAGGGTCAGGTACGCTTTCTGAGGCATCTCCGGGTATTATACATATTAAACCGTTTCCTGCGAATATAATCCATGGATGAGAGGCAGAGGGGCGCGATAGTCAATGCCGTCCAGGCGGCAGGGAAATACCTTCGCGACTCGAACGGCAACAAGAAGACTCCTTATGAGCTCGAGAAACGGGCGCGTGAAATCATGCTCAGGGGGCTGCGCTCCGAGATGCCCCAAATCAGCGTTTATGGCGAGGACGCGGAAGGCCGCAGCGCGATAGCGCTATGCCCTCTCGATGCGCAGGTCAATTTCGAGCGCGGCGTGGGCCCCTACGGGTCGATGGCTGCAATTATCGAGGGCGGCGCGGCCGTTTTCGGCGCGCTGTACCTTCCTGAATCGGACGAAATGCTCGTTGCCGAGGAAGGGAAGGGGGCAAGGCTGAACGGGAAGAAGGTCGAATTAAACGGGAGGCGCACCCTCTCAAGGGCGCTTGTATGCTGCGGATGCAACATCTACAACGAGGAGCTGGTCCCGCTAAGCATGGGCACGATAGAGGCCCTCGCAAGGAATGCCATAATTTGGAGGAACCTCGGCTCCCCGGTGGCAGAGTTCATATATCTCGCCACGGGGAGGATTGATGGCCTGGTCGTGCCGATGCTGGAGACCGCCCATGCCGCGGGATACCTCGCAATGCAGGAAGCCGGGGCGGTCGTGAGCGGCACGGACGGCAAGCCTTATACGCTCCGCTCTGCGGGCATCATCGCCGCCGGCCCGTTCCTCCACCAGGACCTTTACGAGCTGCTGAAGGACTCGCTTTAGCCTGCGCCTGCACCATCATTGGGGCCGGCAATTTCGGCTTGGCCAAGGGCCGCCCTGATGCCTTCAAGCACCTTTTCGAAGAACCCGTCCGGTATCGTCTTGCCGCATTTGGGGGGGCAGCCGACGTTCATCATGCCGCCGAACCGGCGGAGGTTCTCGCTTTGCGCCCATATTTCCGCAAGGCTCTGCGTTTTCAGGCTTCCTTGGATGCTTACGTCGTCGCCGGGGCACCTCAAGGCGAGCCCGTCCCTCCGCACGAACATGCCGTGCCCGACCTGCTGGCATGGGCGGACGCCCACATAGGGGCTGACGCCTTCGCGCTCGATGTCCGGAAGGGCGTAGATGCCGTTCCGGATTGCCCAGGCATTTATCCTCACGTACAGGCTGACGAGCTCGGCCTCGCTTGGGTTGATGGCGTTGAAGACCGAGGCGTCCCTGCAGGAGCCTGAAACCATCGTGGGCGACGAAATGATGTACATGTGCCTCCTTCTGGCCCAGACGTGGATGTCGAAAATCTCGTCGTAATTGCTCCTCAATATCGGATTGACTATGAGTGAGAGCCTCGTCGGTTCGCCGGGGATGAAATCATTGTAACCGATGCCCGCGAGAAGCTCCATGGCGCGGTTGCGCACGGCAGGGTAGCCGCTTCGCCCGACTATCCCGGCCTGCGTCTGCGGGTGGAACGAGTTGGCGCCGAAGAGTATCGTGGCCCCGAAGTCGTCCCTCAGCCGTATTGCCAGCTCCTCGCTCGACAGGCCGTGAATCTTCTTCGAAAGGCGCTCGTCCCCGAGGGCGGTGGCCTTCGTGAATATTAGCGGGGTTATGTCGCGCTTTGCAAGGTAATCGAGGAAATGGAGCAATGTCTTGTCTTCGAGCGGTTCCCCAGGGCCGATTATCTTGATTGAGCGCAGGCCGAGGGCCTTGCCCTCGTCCACGACGCGCAGTACATCGGAGTCGGTCAGAAGCATGTTCCGGACCTGCATCAGCTTCGCGGTGGGGTTGAAGCAGTGCGCGCAGCGCAGGCTGCAGCTCGCGCTGCCAGTCATGTCCAAATCTATAGAGAGCATCCGCCCCGCCTGCGCGGATTCTGTAAGCACGGATTGGGGGAAATTCCAGCCCTTCACGTCATTAACGTGGCCTGCTGGAAAGCGTCCGGGGAATTTCACATCAACTTTCGGGAAATCCAGTTTCTTCTGTAGTGGTTGCATGAAGTAATTAGTGTAATAAGCGCGATATTACGCTAATCCTTGTCCAGGCAAGCGGTTATGTGTTTTTTCTGACGTGGCTGGCGCTGGGAAGATAACCTTCAGACGCGGAAGACTAGTTCTGAAGCTCTATTATTTTCGCGATTGCCGGCATGAGCTTGCGCTCGGCCTTGCGGAGCAGCTCTCCGGCCGCGGCCTCGCTGATGCCCATCTGTCGGCCGATTTTCTCCAGCGACGTCCGCTTGGGGATGTCGTAATAATCGAGGCTGCCGGCCAGGCGAAGGGCTTCGGCCTGCCTTTTCGTGAGGAGGTCGGCCGCGGACACGAACTCCATGAACCCGCTCTTGATCAGGCTGTCCGGGCGCACGCGCTCGTCCTCCTTCAGGAAGTGCTTCGATGCGACCTTCACGTTATAGCTGTTCTTCAGCGAATCGAGGAAGGATTTCAGGGAGTCGAATGAAGGCGCGAACAGGTGCGCCTTCTCGATGCCTTCAGAATAGACGGGGTTCGAGAGGAACGCGCAGCCGGAGCTCTTCAATGCGTATTTCGTGGATGCGTCGTTCTTCGTGACCGTGATTATCTCGGAAGACCCCTTGCCCCGCCTCACAACCCTGACATCGAACGTGGTGTGGTGGGCCCGCAGGGATTTGATTAACTTCGGGACATCGGGCCCGGACACGTTGAAGAAGTGGCTGATTGCCTTGCCCCGCTCCCCGAGCTCGGCAAGGTAGCGGATGGAAGTGTCCGGGTGGCGCTCCGGGACGTCCGAGCAGATGCAGTCGTGGTTGTATTCTATCGTCGCGATGAGGGGCCTTGCCATAGGTAATAATATGGCTGAAAGTGTTTATAAAGTTGTCTTTTATGGAAAATCGTATATATTGGGGAACTTGTGAGGTGAGAGCGGATGCGCGGGCCGAACTGGAAACCCAAAACCCATGAGTTATGCTTATAAAGAACGTCGGTGGAATAGCATACGGGCTAGAGGGGGGCCAGGGGTCCCCGCACCGCAAGTCCCCTTAGGCGGCTCGAATGCCCGGGGCGTTTTGTCTTGTATGCATGCCCTTATTCCCAAGCGTTGACGTCCTGCCTTATATGGCGGAACAACATGTGAACCGGGTCAGGCCGGAAGGAGCAGCCCTAAGCGTTTTGTGCCGTGCTTGTAAGATTCAGGACCGAGTGTAGGGTCTGAGGCTCCTTGCATATCTGCCATTGCTAACCGGGATGCCCACTTTCCATTAGTTCCCAGTTCCGTATCTTGTGTTCAACCTCACGGAAAGTGGGCTGATTTGACCGACCGGAGGGAGGTCAAACTGGAAGCCCACTTCTCATTATACAAAGAATCGTGAATGCTGATAGGAGAATCATTCCGGCGCAGGTTCCTGATTGCGCTTCCTCCCCCGTTCCGCCGCTTTCGTTACCTGTAGCGTTCGTCAGGTTCGTCGCATTTGTCTGGTTGATTTCGTTGGCGGGGTTCAGGATTGGCGGCTCGGGCGGGAGCGGCTTTATTTCGCAAGTGTTGTTAGCGCAGAACATGTTTTCATTCCCGCAATCGGCATCCTCGCAGCAACCATACGCCACCCACGTGTGGTTTTCGGGATAGCCGCAAACGCCCGTGACATTTTCGCAATCGCCGGAAGGCCCGCAGAACTCGAAACCATCGCAATCCGAACTCGAAACGCATTCCGGGGGCGGGAGGCACCTCGCATCGAAATAGAACTCCCGGCCCGTGTAGTTCGCGCGCTCTGCGCGGATGAATATGAAATCCTTCTCGAACGGGATGGAAACGAGCCCGCTTTTCCCGGTGAACGATGACCAGTTCCCGGCGAGGATGAACACGCCTTCGAGGGGCGAGCCGGTCGCATTCGCGCGGGCGGTGATGGACAGCCGCATGGCATCGCAGTCCGGCTCGACCGAGACGTCCATCTGCTTCGGTGGCGGGGGCGGGCACATGCGAGGATAATCGAATTCCACGTATTTCTCGTGCTCGTAGAGGCCGGTGTTCATATATACGCGGTAGCTCCCGTTTTTCGTGAGTTCAACGGACGCCAGGCCGTCCTTGTCGGTATGTTGGATTGCGCGGAGGCCCTGGTAGGGCAGGTAAAGCACGAGGCGCAGCTCGACATCGGGTGCGGGAAGGCCGTCCGATGCCGTGGTGTTCATGAGGAGCATGTTGCCGGGGCAGGAAGAGGTCAGGCTCAGGGAAAGATAGCGGGTGATGTTCGCTTCAGCCGCCATCGCCGTCGTGGACGATAGCAGGAAAAAAAGTAGCGAGAGGGGCAGGATTCCCCTTGGACATCCCATAGGGATTACCATGAGAGGTCCTGCGGATTGACGCCAAGCTGCCTGCAGACTTCGGTGAATACCTGGCGGGAGTCCGTATATTCCCGGTTGCCCACCTTGAAGCGCTGGAATATGTCTTGGTAGTCTCGGAGGAGGCTCTTGAGGTGCCCGGGGTCGTGGCTCGAGTGGTAGTCGCGCAAGAACGCCTCGACCCTCTGCCTGGGGCCCTGGACGAAGAACTGCACTTCGACCGGGCTCTGGGAATTCGGGGTATAGAACGTCTGGATGGGATTCGATGTCGCAAGTTCGGTTTTCGCCTGCTCTTCCGGCCTCCTTAATTGAGAAGATGCCATAGGCTGTATTCGCCAGGATGGGGTTAAAAATCGTTCAGCACCGCAGATGTGCGAGCGCAGACTCCAGCTCGGGCTGGGAAAATGACGCGAACCGGGCGGACGGCCTCTGGTTCAGGAAGATGTCGGATGCCGCCCACCCCGTCCTGTTCCGCTCGCGCGCCACGGGTAAGACAGCCTCGCCGCCTATGCGCCAGAGGAACCTCATCGAGCGCGGACCATAGACCGGAAGGGCGGTCGCCTCGTCCATGCCAAACCAGCCGTTTTCCTTAGGGAAACCAGGCAGGATGATGGGCGGGCGGTTCGGGATGTAAATGCGGTCGTTTCCCTTCCCGAGAAGGTCGTACGTCCCGGATTCCAGCACCAATGCGACGCCCCGCTCGCCACGGAGCCGCCCGGTCTCCAGTATGTAGCGGAGGCGGCGTATCCTGTCGAGGAAGGTTATCGTTTCGCCGAATGGGCAGTCTGGCGCCGGATAGGCTACGACCGTGCCTGTCCAGAACCGCGGCAGCTCGGCCTTTTCTTCGAGTATCACGCGGTCGGCGAGCTTGTTCCGGACCAGCGGGGTGCGCTTCGCGCGGGCTGCGGAAAACGCGTCGTCGAATGAGGCGCCCGGGCTGGTGAGAAACGACATAGTGTTACCTACAGGGTATTACTATGGTTGATGGAATTAAAAAGATGCTCCGTCTGGGATTTGAACCCAGGTCGATGGAGGACTTTAAACTTTTCAGGCAGTTTTTGATGAAACTTTTTCCTAAAAAGTTTCTGAAAGTCCACTATCCTTGACCGGTCTAGACGAACGGAGCGAATATTCGAAAAGGCTACTTGAATAGTTTCATGATGTCCGCGTGCACGGCCTCTATGCCCTTGCCCGCATCGACCTTATGCCAATTCGGTGTTAAAAATCTTTCCTCCTCTAGGCGCACGAAATTCCCGCGCACTTTGGCCAGGTATTCGCGGTTCTCCTCGTAGCGGTCGAGCTTCTTCTGCTTCGCCTTCCGCTCCTGCGACACCTCCGGCGGGATGTCGAGGAGTATGACCTTGTCGGGCTTGAGGAAGCCGAGGCCCTCGACGATTTTCTTGGCCTGCGGGAAATGGATGTCCGCAAGCTCGTACGAGATGGTCGAGAACACGTAGCGGTCGAGGATGACGGTCTTCCCGGAGTCCATCGCGACGCGGACCAGCTCCTGCTCGTTCGCGATGTCGGAAAGGAACAGGAGGAAGAGCGACTTCGAGGACAGCTCCAGCTTCTTCTCCAGGTAGTCGTTGAGCATCTGGAAGCTCTTCGTGGGGTACTTGAACACGATTGAATCCGGAAATTTCTGCCTTAGCAGCTTTATCTGGGTCTCCTTCCCGCATCCGTCTATGCCTTCGAAAACAACAAGCATGGTAATCTCCCTTTCGCCCCTGGCTGGTATGGAAGATGCACAAAGCAGATTTATACCTTTCCATCTTATTCATGAGCGGGAGGCTTGTTCTATGGACGTAATCTCGATTCGGGATATGGAAAAGAAGGATATAGAGGGAATCCTGGATTCGGCTGAGGCCATTCACGCGGGCAAGAAGAAGCCGGGCATTTCCGGGAAAGTGCTCGCGACGCTGTTTTTCGAGGCATCGACGCGCACGAAGCTGTCTTTCCAGTCCGCGGCGCTGCGCTCCGGGATGGAATTCATCGACTTCCTGCCCGAAACCAGCTCGCTGAAGAAGGGCGAGAGCTTCGAGGACACCGTGAAGACTGTCGAGGGCTACGCAGATGCGCTCGTGATACGCCACCCGAAGGAGGGCTCGGCGAGGCTCGCGGCCGACATCCTCAACAAGCCGGTCATAAACGGCGGGGACGGGGGCAACCAGCATCCGACGCAGACGCTCATCGACCTGTATTCGATAAGGAAGAACAAGGGCCGCATCAAAGGGCTGAACGTGACGCTCTTCGGCGACCTCAAGCACGCGCGCACGATGCGCTCGCTCGCGTACGCCCTCGGCATGTTCGAGGCTAAGGTGACGCTCGTATCCCCGCAGGGGCTCGAGATGGACCAGTCTTACGTGAAGGAGCTCGAGGAGAGGTTCAATCTCCAGGTTTCGGTGAAGACCGAGCCCGAGTTCTCCGAGGCTGACGTGCTTTACGTGTGCAGGATACAGCAGGAGCGCTTCGCGGACCCCCTTGAAGCCAAGCGCGTCACGGAGAGGTTCATGATAAGGAAGGAGGACCTCAAGGGCGCGAAGGACGACCTCGTCATCCTCCACCCGCTCCCGAAAATCAACGAAATCGAGAACTCCATCGATTCGATGAAGCAGGCGAAGTATTTCGAGCAGGCGCACAACGGGGTGCCGGTGAGGCAGGCGGTACTGGAATACGCTTTGGGCAGGTAGAGGAGGCGGTGATATGCAGGTCGACAAGATTGAGATGGGAACGGTCATAGACCACATCAAGGCGGGGAAGGCGGCGAAGGTCATGAAGCTCCTCGAGATAGGGGAGAACTACCCGCACAGGGTGGCTATCCTGATAAACGTCCCGAGCAAGATGATGAAGACGAAGGATATAGTGAAAATCGAGGGGAAGGTGGTTTCGGAGGAGGGCGCGAACATCATCGCGCTCGTTTCGCCCGGCGCGTCCATCAACATAATCCGGAACAGCAAAATCGAGAAGAAGTTCACGGTAGCGCTTCCGAAGGAAGTGAACGGACTCGGGCGCTGCGCGAACCCCAATTGCATCACCGCGGAGGGGGCGAAGACGAGGTTCAAGATGGAAGATGACGGAAGGTACCGGTGCCATTTCTGTGAGCGGCGCTCGAACGCCGAGGAGCTCGTATAAAGGGTCGGACGGGCGGGGAGCCGCCCGCAAAACGGTGACCGCAGATGGAAGTCAGGAAGGCTGGCGGACGGCTCATCATCCGGCTCGACGCCGGGGATGAAATCGTCGCCTCGTTGAAAAGGGCCTGCCGGGTACTGCCGGCGAATTTCGCGCATTTTTCCGGAATCGGCGCCTGCAGGAGCGCGGAAATCTCCCACTTCGATACAAAGGAGAAAAAATACAACAGCCGGAAGCTCGCGGGAATGCTTGAGATTGTGTCATTGACCGGCAATATCACCGCCGTCGATAACGAGCCGTTCGTCCACGCGCACATTGCGCTCGGCCTTCCGGATTTCTCGGTGCTGGGCGGGCACCTAATCAGCGCGGAGATAAGCCCGGCCTGCGAGATAATCCTTGAGCAGCTCCCAGTGATTGTCGGGCGCAGGCAGGATGCGGAAAGCGGGCTGAAGCTGCTGAAATTATAGTTCCCGCGCATGCCCTGCCCGGATTCGCAGTAATTCCGGATTATTCGCCAAGCGTTTTCTTTATGGCCGGCAGGAGCTCGGCGTGCAGGGCGGTCTTCGGGACGAATATCAGCCCGGGGAACTCCCGCGCCAGCTCCTCGCCCACGGTGGCCGGCAGGCCTATCGCGCTGAGGACGATGATGGGCGTCTTTATGCCGCGCGACTTTCATCTCGCGCAGGACCGCCCGGCCGGAGACCTTCGGCATGATCAAATCCAGGAGGAGAAGGTCGAAGTCCTTGAGCCTCTCCAGGCCTTCCATGGGGTCGAGCGTGTATGTCGCCTGGTAGCCGGACTTTTCGAGATACATCTTGATGCTGCGCGCCACGTCGGGCTCGTCCTCGATTATCAGTATCTTCTTCATTTTTTCGCCACCTTCGGAATGATTATCCTGAACGTGCTGCCATGCCCGCGCATGGATTCGAATTCAATCCTGCCGCCCATCTTATTAATCAGCGTGGAAGATATCGCGAGGCCGATGCCGGAACCAGGCGCGCTGTGGTTCTCCTTGAAGAACTTGCCGAATACCTTCGGCTTGTTCTCCGGCCTGATTCCGACGCCGGTGTCCGATACGGATATCACGATGTCCAGGCCTTCCTCGGACCAGACCAAGCGCACGCCGCCCCTGTCGGTGAACTTGAGCGCGTTGCTCACCAGGTTGCTGACAGCCATGGAAAGGATGTGGGGGTCCCCTTCGACCACGATGTCGTTTCCGCTCAGGTCCAGGGTAAGCCCCTTCGAGCGCGCAAGGGGCATGTAATCCTCCACCACGAGGCGCATTATCTGGTCGAGGCAGAACTTTTCGGACCGGATGTCCACGGATTCCAGCTTCGTAAGCTGCATTATCTGCTCGACCGAAATCGAGAGCCGCATCGCGTTGCGCCACATGAGGTCGAATGACTTGGCGATATCGCCCGCTTCGGTCGCGGGATTCATGTTCCTGGCCATGTCCAGGTTCAGCATGATGACGCTGAGCGGCGTCTTCAATTCATGCGTCATGTCCGCCATGAAGCGCTCCCGGAGCATTGACAGCTCCTCGAGCTGGTCCTTCTGGCTCCGGAGCAGCTCCTCGTTGCGCTTCTGCTCGGTGATATCGTCCACCATGGCGAGGTAGTACAGCACCTCGCCCTTCTGGTCCCGTACGGCCGAAACGTTCACCGCGCCCCAGATCACCTGCCCGTCCTTGCGGATGTAGCGTTTTTCAGTCTTGTAGTACGGTATCTTGTCCGCTCCGAGGCGCCCCATCTGCTCGATGTCGCGCCCGCGGTGTTCGGGATGCGTTATCTCCTTGAATGTCAGCCTGTTCAGCTCCGGCTCGGTATAGCCGAATATCCTGCACGCCGCGGGGTTCGCCCTGATGAACCGGTAATCGCGGCCGGACAGGAGGATGCCTATCGAGCCGTGCTCGAAGACGTTGCGGAAGCGGTTCTCGCTGTCTTGCAGGGAACGCTCGGCGGATTTGCGCTTGATGAACTGGCCTATCTGGTACCCCAGCAGGTTGAGGGACTGGATGTGTTCCTTTTCGGGCGGGCGGTCCTTTTCCGAGAAAAAGACCATCACGCCGACGACGTCGTTCCCCATCGCGAGGGGGATGGCGCATGCGGATTTGAACCCGACCGCCCTTGCGGCGGCGGTCCTGAGGAAAACGCGCTCTTTCTCGATGTCCCTGACCCATACGGGCTTGCCGCTCGCCCATACGCGCCCGGGCAGGCCGGATCCGGATTTGAACTGCATTTCGGACGAGACTTTTTCGAACGGAACGTATTTTTTCGAGGGCTCGTGCCATGCGTCTGCAAGGTTAAGCCGTTTCCCGGCCTTGTCCCCAAGCCAAATCTCGCCCCAGGCCCAGTCCAGGTTGGCGCATATCTTCTCCAGGACGACTGGCCACGTATCGGCCATCGTGCCGCCTGCCGAGAGGACTGGAAGCCACCTGGTAGCTGGCTAGTAGGCGCTTGTCGGCGGACAGGCGCTTGGTGATGTCGCTGAGCGTGACAACGGCCCCGGTGACGACATTCCCTTTCCTCACCGCGGAGCCCCGGACCTCGACAAAAACCTGCCTGCCCGAGGTGGTGCGCGCCTCGACTACGTACGGGTTCACATCGATTCCGGATACCCGCTTCCTGAAGTTTTGCGCCATCAGGGATATCGAATCCGAAGGGAGCAATTGGGTCAGTTCGTTGAAGTGTTTCCCGATGATATCCGCGGGGTTGTAGCCCCACATGCGCCGCACAGACGGGTTGATTTTCTGTATCATGCCGGCGCTGTCGAGGAATACGACGATGTCGCTCGCGTTGTTGAAAATCGCGGCGAATGTCTTTTCGCTCTCGACCAGGGCGGATTTGGCCCGAAGGGCCGAAATGCCATGGGCGATATCCTGGGCCAGCTCGTCAAGGAGGCGGACCTCGTCGGAATCGAACGCGTCGGGTTTCTCCGAGTAGATGTTCAGCGCCCCGCACCTCTTGCCCTCAAGCTGAATCGGAAGCGCGATGGACGAGGAATAGCCGCGCGAGAGGGCGTCCTTGCGCCAAGGCGCGAATCTCGGGTCGTTATGGATGTCGCGCGCTATCGAAGGCTTTCCGGTCCGGACGGCAGTCCCGGTCGGCCCGCGCCCCCGCTCCGAATCGGCCCAGGTGATATTAAGCGTTTTCAGGTACCCCTCATCAAAACCGTAGGATGCCACAGGGGTGACGCACTTGGCCGGGCCCTCATCCACGCACCCGGCCCAGGCCATCCGGTAACCCCCGGTATTGACAAGCACCCTGCAGATTTCGTTCATCAGCCCGATTTCGTCGCCGCTCCGCACGATGGCCTGGTTGCATTCGCTGATTAATGCGAGCATCCGGTTTTTTTCCTGCAGGGCGTCCTCGTTCCGTTTCTGCTCGGTTATATCGCGCACGCTTTCGATGGCCCCCGCGACTTCCCCTTCGGAGTCGTATAGCGGACGCACCATCACCCACACGTAGCCGGGCTTGCCCCTCATGAGGCGCGGCACCCAGCCCTTGGCGGTGAGGATATCCCCCTGCCGGTTCAGCGAGCCGTATTTCTTCTCGATATCCTTGTCGGGCCTGAGGAGAAGCTCGGCCCCGACCGGCCGCTCCCAGCCGTAGAAGTGCCGGCCGACATCGCGGGCGGCTCTCCCGAGCATCTTCTCGGACTTGATTCCGGAGATGGATTCCATCTCCTTGTTCCAGTAGATTACCCTGCCCTCCAAATCAATCGCGAATGTGGCGTCCGGAAGGGATTCGATGATGTCGGTGAGCTGGTCCTGCGCGGCCTTCCGCTCGGTTATGTCCTGCACGATGCTTGCGACGAGCCTGAGCCTGCCGTCGATCATTATCGGGGCCCAGGAGTGGGACACCCACCGGATTTTGCCGTCTTTCGTGACGAGGCGGTATTCAAATCCGGCCCCGCGTTCCCCCCGCAGGGCTTTTGACTGGACAATCCTGACGCGCTCCAGGTCGGCAGGATAGGTTATCGAGGTGCGTTTGCCGACAAAGTGCTCCGGACCCCATCCGAGGATGTCCTTGCATGCGGGGCTCATGTAGGCGATTTTGCCGTCGGGAGCGGTGAGCATCACCAGGTCGTTGCTTGTTTCCACGATGCTCCGGAACCTCGCCTCGCTCTCCTTGAGCTTCATTTCCGCGTTCTTCCGCCCGGTGATGTCCTGCACCACGCTGGCTATCATCTGGAGCCTGCTGCCGAGCATAATCGGGGACCATGAATGGGATACCCGACTTGACCTTCCCCTCCGGCGTGATGACGCGGACTGCAGGCCTTCCCCGCCCTTCCCCGCGAGGGCTCCCGCCAGCGCGGATTCCACCCGGGCCTTATCGTCAGGATGGAATCTTCTGGGGCGCGTGCCCATCAGTTTTTTCGGATTATAGCCCAGTACCTTCCTGCAGGCAGGGCTCAGGTAGGTCACTTTCCCGATCCGAGCCGGTCAGCATGACAAGGTCGTTGCTGCTCTCGACCAGGCGCCTGAACTTCAATTCGCTTTCTTTCAGGGCCTGCTCGGCCAGTTTCTCCTTCGTCAGGTCGGAATAAATCGCGACGATTTCGCCGGAATCAAGCCTGAGGATGTAGTTTTCCCGCCATCCGGCAATCCTTTTGTCCTTGTAGACCTTGGCCGGAAAATATTCCGCCTTCCCTGTTCTCCATACCCTCTTGAAAACTTCGAAGATGCCGAACTCCTTGACACCTGGGAACACCAGGTCACGCGCCTCCCGAGATGGCCTTTTTCCTTCACATTCTCGACACGCTCGGCCGCCTGTTGAAATCGACGATTGTGAAGTCCCTGCCGTTGTTTTCCGCCCGGTAGACGGCGATGCAGTTCATGGAGTTGTTGAAGACGTGCCGGAATACCTTTCCTCGACCAGTTTCAGGCGTCTCCTCCGCGCTCTTCCTGTCCGTGATGTCGCGGATGTTGCACTGGATTACGTTCGTGTGGTCGACCCGGTATGTGTTGCTGACGAATTCTACGGCCATCGGCTTGCCGCTTTTGGCCTGGAGCGGGAGGTTCTCATAGCGCACATAACCCTTCTTCTGGAGCTCCAGGAATTTCGCCTTGCTCGCTATGATGTCCTTGAAGGCGCCGACTTCCCAGAGCTTTTTCCCGAGGAATTCCTTGTGGGAATAGCCGAGCATGGAAATGAGGAACGGGTTGACATCGGTTATCTGGCCGGTGTCCGCGTCGAGAAGAAGGATGCCGTCCTGAGCGGTCTCGAAAAGGCGCCGGTAGCGAGTCTCCGAGTCCCGGATTGCGACATCGGCCAAGCCCCTTCCGGCCGAGTCGCGGGGGGACGCCTGGTGATGGCTGCGGATTCCCGAATCGCCCGGTTCAACCGGCGGCCGTTGGGTTTTCCCCCTGCGCACCACGATTCGGAATCTCGTTAACGGTTTATTATATTATCTAATGCGGCCGACGCCCGGCAGGGCGCCGCAGGATGGGGCCGCAAAGGCTCAGCCGCGCCTATTGCCGCACCGCAGCTCGCTGACGAACCTGTCCGCCAGCGCCGCCTTGGAGGATTCCTTCACCCGGAGGCGCCTCATCGCAGCCATCGCGAGCGCACGGACTTCCGGGTCCTGGAGCTCGCGCATCTGGTCCCGTATCTGCTCGTTGAGCCCGTGCGGGGTGTGCACCACCATCCGCATGTTCGCGCCGTCTAACCACTGCCTCTCGATGCGGAACCGCATGCATGTCTGGAAATTCGGGTCTTGCGCATTCTCCGCTGATATGGATTCCGTGGCCTTGAAGGCCGCGTATGTGAGCGTTTCCCCCAGCCCGCCAATGAAGAACGGCAGGCGCTCGAAAACGCGGCGCTCGGCCTCGATCCTAAGCAGGAGGGACGTCTCGGGTTGCTCCGGGAAAAGGAGGGCGCCGGAGAGGAAGGTGGCGGCGTAGCCAGGAAGCTCGCCCTGCGAAGCCTCGAACACGTCGAATATGTGAATGTAATCCGGCCTAGACCATGTCGGCGGGAGAGACCTTGAAGGGAATCTCAGGATGTCGATATCCTTCGCATGCGCCGTGGCGTTCAGCGCAGCCCCGTAGAATGCGATATCGTGGCGGAGGCGGATCTTCGAAAGCCATGATTTGAGCCCGTCTCCATGCCAGTTCTCGGCCCCGGAGAGCGCACTGCATTTGGCAAGCACCGCGGACATCGCCTTCTGCGCGTCCGGAAACGGGGATTCGAACGGCTCCATCGGCGGATAAAGGAACGCCTCCTTCGCAAGCGTCCCGAAAATGTCATCAGCCATGCATATCGCCCCCGACATGCATCGCCGCAGCGTTCAAAGCCCGGTTCACGATGAGCGCGAACGAGGCGGCGTCGGACGAGCCTGCGGCGGCGGCCCCCAGCATCGAGAGGAAGCCGGACTCGCCCCCTATGCGCCCGTATGCCTCGCTGCATTCCCATTTCGGAGTCGTCCGAAGCGCATTCCGCGCACTCATCCGCGCTTCGATGAAGAAATCCGAGAATACGAGCTTCACCCGGTCTTCGCGGGAAAGAGGGGATTGGAAGTCCCGGCTGAGCTTCAGGAGCATCTCCGCCTTGAAATCCAGCGCGGGGAGCTCCCCGGATTCCACGGCGAATCCATTCGATTCGAGCATGCCGGTGAGCGCGGCGTGCGCGGTCCCGTAGCGCAGGAGGACGCGCAGCTCGCTTTCCGCCGCAAGCTCCGGGAAAAGAGCCGGCGCTTCGGCGAGCAGCCTCCCCATCCCTTCGACAACCAGGCCGTTCCGCTCGACGAGAGCCGGACCTGCGAATTCACGCAGCCCGGCTTCCGCGGCAACGAGTGCCCGCTCCACGTCACCGGTGCGGATGGATTCCGCGACCGATTGCATCGATGACGATGAGCCCCAAAGCATATAGAATAGCGACATCGCGTCCATCGGGACTCCGCTTTCAGCGAGATAAATGCGTATGGGGCGGAACCGCCCGACTATGCGCATCTCTTCCTCGGCGAATGATTCGAAATCGGACATGACGCATCCGGAACGGGAGTGCGTATACAGGAGCTCGAGCCCGCCCTCGGACAGGAGCATGGAGTTCATCTCCGCAATCTCCTTGAGGCGCGCCTGGTCGTCCAGCCCCGCCTTCTCAGGGACGTAGACGTGCGGCTTGAACGATGAAAAGACGGCGGGCATTCCGCGGACGTCCCCGGCTGAGCCATGCTTCCCGAACTCCAGCCTGATGCGGAGGCGCTCTTTCGGGATGGGGTGCGTGGAAGCAGCAAGTATTGACATATAAGTAAATTATATACCACAAGATTATTAATTGCCGCGGAACCTGACCACAACGAAAAGATGGTCCTTGTCGTAGGGTTCGAGCCTGATTTTCTCGATTACGTCGAACGCCGTCTCGAGCTTCTTCACGACCGCCTCGAACACCGCCTTCGGGTCCTTCGTGACGTCGATGCTCTGGCTCTTGATTGCGATCATCGCGATGCCGCCCTTCTTCAGGAACATCCTCGCGTTCTTGATTAGTATGTCGTCCTGGTCGGGCTGCGCCACGTCCATGTATATCGAGTCGACCTGCCCCGCGTCCTCATATTCCTGCGGCTGGCGCGCGTCCCCGTGGATTGGGATGATGTTCTGCCTGCGCTCGGACAATGCAATCAGTGTCTTCATGCACTGGGGGGCGATTTCCACGGCGTATATCTCGCCTTCTTTGCCCATGATGTCTGAAAGGTGCGAAATCGTCGTGCCGGTCGAAGCGCCAAGGTACAGCAGCTTCGTGCCTGGGGCGAACGGGAATTCCTTCAGCCCCTTCTTCATCGCGCCGCACAGCTTGCTCCGGAACGCGTCCCATACGCGGTATTCCCTGCCGCCCTCCTTCACGAGCCTCTCGCCATACACCCTGCGGCCCGCATCCGCGTTCTCTGTCAGGAAGGAGCCATCCTTGCGGAAGACCCCGGGGTAAACGTTTTCCATAAGGTGGATTTACGCACTTATAACGATTTAATATGGTACGGGCGGGGCAAAGGATAACTTTTAATACCATTATGGACACATTAACCCTGCGAAAAAACATCCAATTTTCCGTCTTAGTAAGGGTTGCAGAAAGGATTTTGGGTTGCACGAAACAGAGGTGCGAATATGGTCACGGCAAACGATGTAGAAGCGAACAGGCTCATAGAGAAGGCAGCGCACAAGCTGAAGGACATGAAGATCCACAAGCCGGCATTCGTCGGGCTTGTCAAGACGGGCATGCACGCCCAGAGGCCTCCCTCAGACGGGGACTTCTGGTATTTCAGGTGCGCGTCCATCCTCAGGCAGGCGTACGTCAACGGTGAAATCGGCACCAACAGGCTGAGAAGGCACTACGGCGGGAAGAAGCGCAACGGCGTCAAGCCCGCGCACCACGCCCAGGCAGGAGGCTCCACGATAAGGAAGGCGATGCAGGAACTCGAGAAAGCGGGCCTGCTCGCGAAGCAGAAAATCGGGAGGACGCTGACCCCCAAGGGGAGGAAGCTCCTCGATGCGGCCGCAAAAGAGTGCGTCTGACATGGGCGATGACGAGCAGCTCGAGGAAGCGAGGAGGAAGAAGCTCGACGCGAAAAAGGCGCAGGAGCAGCTGAAATCCACGCTGAGGGTGGCCCTCGACGAGGCGGCCTACGACCGCCTGATGAACGTCTCGGTGGCCAACAGCGAGACGTACCTTTCCGCGGCCAAGAGCGTGCTTATGTATTACAAGCGCTCGGGGCGCAAGGTGAACGAGCAGGAGCTGCTTTCGCTGCTGCGCGCGATAAAGGAGCAGAACGAGACGAAAACGACGATAACATTCCATAAAAAGTAAAAAAAAGGAGGATAAAAAGGAACCTTGGTTCCTTTTATTCCATTCCATAAAAAGCAAAAAAAACACAGGGTTTTGATTATGGGCGTAAAAGGTCTTGCGAAGAAATTGAAGCTTGGGAAGGCTGGCAGGAAAATCAAGAGGATACCGGCTTTCGTGATGGTCAGGACGAAGAGGAAGGTCACGTTCAACCGCAGGAAAAGGGACTGGAGGACGGACAAGCTCCGCATAGAGGACTCCGATTGAATTGAGGTGAATGCATATGGTCAAACTCGAAAGGATTTACACGGTTCCCCTCGGGGACGCTTATGAGCAGTCTAGGAGCAAGAGGGTTCCGCGCGCAGTGAAGATACTCCGCACGTTCATCGGCAGGCACATGAAGGCCGAGGACGAGAGGATTCTCATCAGCGAGAGCCTGAACAAGTTCCTCTGGGTGAGGAGCATCCAGAAGCCGCCCAGGAGGGTGAAGGTGAGGCTCATCAAGGACGAGGGCGTCATCCGCGCATATCTCTCGGACGAGAAGGTCGAGGAGCCGAAGAAGAAGGATGCCCCGAAATCCGAGGCCAGGAAAGAGGAGAAGAAGGCCGAGGAGAAGCCCGCGGCCAAGGCCGAGAAGAAAGAGGAGAAAGCGCCCGCAAAAAACGAAGCGAAGAAATGAGCGCATGATGAAAGCGGGAAATCGGGCTGTGAAAAACAAATGAAGACGTCATACTTCGGGAACCCCTGGATAGGGATGTTCATCAAAACCAACGACAAGTACACCGTGATGCCAGTCGACACCATGGAGAAGGTGGAGGCGATGGTCCGCGAGCGGCTCAAGACCGAGGTCGTGAAGATAGGCGTCGCGGACTCGAACCTGCTCGGTGTGTACATCGCCATGAATTCGAACGGCGTGATACTCCCGAACGTCGCCCGCGAGCCCGAGATTTCGGCATTGAAGAAGCTCGGGCTGAACGTTTACGTCTCGAAGGACAACCACAACGCGAACGGGAACAACATCGCCGCGAACGACAAGGGCGGCATCATCAACCCGTATGTCGGGCCGGAGGAAATGAGGGCAATCTCGGACGCGCTCGGCGTGGAGCTCGTCCCGATGGGCATCGCAGGATTCACCACGGTCGGAAGCGCGTGCATCGCCACGAACACCGGGTTCCTCGCCCACTACAAATGCGGCGAAGATGATTTGCGCATGCTCAAGGACGCCCTCAAGGTGGACGGGAGCAAGGGCACCATGAACACGGGCACCGGCTTCGTCGCTTACGGCGCGGTCGTCAACAGGAACGGGTACATCGTCGGCGAGGACACGACGGCGTTCGAAATCGGGAGGCTTGAAGAGGGCCTCGGACTGATAAGATAGCATTCATCGAAGGTGAGGACAAATGGTGAAATTCAATGTCAGCGGGAAGATAACGCTCGGCACGGAAGTGAGGGCGTTTTCCAAGGAAGTCGAGGCCGAGACAGAGAACGCGGCCAAGCACAGGGCGTATGCGCTCTTCGGTTCCGCAAATGGCGTGAAAAGGAATAAGATTAAAATCGAAAAGGTCGAGAAGGTCTCGTGATATAATGTCTGAAGAAGCAGAGATGGGCCAGGATCAGCTCAATTACGAGCTTGCGGTCTACCGCGAGCAGATTGCGATGATAAAGAGGGAGACCGAGAGGGTCAGCCTCACCACGATAGACCTCACGAACGCCCTGAAGACGGTCGAGAGCCTCCAGGGCGGCGAAGCGCTCATACCCATCGGCGGCGGCGCGCTCGCGCGGGGCGCGATATCCAACACGATGGTCCTCGTCCCCATCGGGGCGGAATACCTCCTCGAGATGGACAAGGACATGGCGGCCGACGAGATGAAGAGGCGCATCGACGCGACGAGGAAGGCCGTCGAGAAGCTCAACGTCGAGTTCAACCGGATTGCCAGCAAATTGCGCGAGGTCTCGGGCCAGCTCCAGAAAATCGAGGTGCAGGACCAGATCAACCAGCGCGTCGAGGGCAACATCCGCGAGGATTACATTTGATTTTCTAGTTTTTCATTTTTCATCTTCGTTCATTTTCATTCTTTTCATGCCGTTGTTGAACCGGTCTTGCTTCATGAAACGAGTCTGTCGGACGCAGACGGATGACGTTTGATGAAACTTTTACCGGTGTGGAGCAGGAGGAAAGTTTCATGTTTGACTTCCTGAAGAAAAAAATCAGCGGCTTCATCGACGGCATCACCAAGAAGGAGGAGGAGAAGGCCGAGCCCCCGCAGGCGAAGCCTCCGGAGAAAGAGGAGGAGCTGGTTTTGGAGATTCCCGAACCGGAAGCGATTTCCGGGCCTGAGGAAAAACCTGCAAGAAGAGGAGGCGAAAGCGCCCCCGAAAAAAGAGCGCGGGGAGAAAGAGCCCGCTCCGAAGCAGGAACCGAAGAAAGCCAGGCCGGAGCAGAAAAGAGAGCCGGCCCTCGAAGCGAAGAAAGAGCCGGAAAGGCCGCCGGAGAAAGCCCCGGAAAAAATCGCAGGGAAACCCATCCCTAAAGCCGTTCCAATCCCCAAGCCTGAACCGGTAAAGGCACCGGTTCCCGCACAGAAAAAACCCGAACCGGTTGTAGCGCAAAAACCCGCTCCGGAGATTAAGCAAGCGCCACATGCGCCAATCATCAAGCCGGTGACAAAACCAACCCCGGAACCAAAACCTGCCCCAATCGCCAAACCAAAAATAACACCCGCCCCCGAACCTGAACGTGAAATCGAGGAGGTTCCGGGACGGGAGCAGGAAGCCGAACCTGCCCCGGAGATGGTAAAAGAACCTGAACCAAAGCCAGCCCAGGCGCCCGAACCGAAGATTGCGCCTGCGATAATGAAGGAAGAACCAGCGGAAAAGCCCAAGGAAAGAATCAAGCTCGGCATCATCGGGGCGGTCAAGAGCCTAATCACGCGCGAGGTCGAAATCAGCGAGAAGGACGTCAAGGAGATGGTCGAATCCCTGGAGCTGGAGCTGCTCGAGGCGGACGTGGACATAGGCGTGGCCGAAAGCATAAAGGAGGAGCTGATGGGCAAGCTCGTCGGCTCGAAAATCGGCAAGGACAAGCTCCATTCCTTCATCAGCGGCTCGATTAAGGAGACGCTCGTGGACATGCTAACGAACGAGAAGGATTTCGACATCGTTTCACGGGTCGATTCGTGCGCCGAGAAGCCAATCAAGATAATGTTCATTGGAATAAACGGGGCGGGCAAGACCACGACCATCGCGAAAGTGGCCAAGCTTCTCATGGACGCGAACAAGAAGGTGGTTTTCGCAGCAGCCGACACGTTCCGCGCGGCGGCTATCGAGCAGATGGCGGTGCATGCAGACCGCCTGAATGTGAAAATGATAGCGCGCGAATATGGCAGCGACCCGACCTCGGTGGCATACGACGCGGTGAACTACGCTAAGGCGCACGGGGCGGACGCGGTCCTGATAGACACCGCAGGCAGGCAGGACACGAACATCTCCCTCCTGAACGAGATGAAGAAGATGAAGCGCGTGATTTCCCCGGACATCACAATCTACATCGGGGAGAGCATAGCCGGGAATGCGATTCTCGAGCAGGTTTCAGCCTTCAACAGGGAGGTCGGCGTGGACGCGGTCATATTGAGCAAGCTGGACTGCGACCCGAAAGGGGGCACGATGCTCTCAATCAGCAGGGTTACAGGCGTGCCGATTATTTACGTCGGCATAGGGCAGGGATACGACGCGCTCGAGCGCTTCGACCCGCAGAGGATTGTGAGCCGCATCGTGGATTAGCGCTAATTTTCAGAATAGCACGAAAAACCATAAATCCATACTTTTAAAAAGACTATTCGCCATATTAATCTACAAAGTATCATAGAAGACATATTGCTTTAGGTGAACACATGGCGGGACCAATCGTAGGCGGACCAGATCCGACGGGGATGGGACAGGCGAGGAATGTCGACGGAGCGGCCAAGAGGGCGGCGGATACTGCCAAAGGCATGGCTGCAGGTTTTTCAGCATGGAGGGAGGAGCGCAAAATCAAGAAGGATGAAAAGGACCTTTCCCGCAAGCAGGAGGCCCAGCGCAGGCTCGATGCGAAAGCGGAGAAGGCGAAGAAAGCCGAGGATGCCGCCGCGCCCCAAATCGACGAAAAGGCCATCCAGGGCGCCCACATGACCGAGTTCAACCGCTTCTTCCTCGACGCGGTCCGCAGGGGGCAGAGCAGGACCATCCAGGCCACCAGCGCCGACTCGATAATCCGGGAGGTCATCTGCCACGACAGCTTCATCAGGGCGATAGCCAACGTCACGGTCAGGACGCCGCTCGAGCAGATGGACACCGAATACCAGAAGGAGATGGGCGGAAGGAGGCAGAGGCTCGCCCAGCAGCTCATGAAGGCCAAGGAGCAGAAGGAGTTCATGATCGGCGAGCTCACGGCGCACGAACTCGACATCATTTACGCGACGATGCTCGGCACCCCAGAAGACGACGCGATAGCCAAGACGCCGGGCGCGGTGGAGATATGGCAGAACGCGCCGTGGCCGGAGAGGCTCCCGAAGCCGCCCGAAGCGTTTTTCATGTTCCTCGAAAGCATCGCGATAAGGGAGAGGCCCGAATCGAAAGGCGCGTTCATAGGCAACGTGCTCAAGAAGCTCTCGGTCGCGAGGACTTTCGTGGACACCGGCGACACGACGCTCCGCACGCTTGTGGACGGGGCGTTCATCAACGATTACCTTTACCGGACATCGGCATACCCGATAGACACCGCGGTGGAGAGCTTCCACTCATTGACCGCGACGCTGTTCGCCACACCTACAAGCCAGATTGAGCCGGCCCTCGGCATGCCCGGCGTAGACTACGAGAAGGGCTACGCGCAGGCGCTTTCAGAGAAGCATGCCTGGGTGGAGCAGGCGAGGCAGGTCGTCGCGCAGAACCAGGTCAGCCTGGAGCAGGCGGTGGCGGCGCACGGCACCGCGGTCGCGGCGGTCGAAGCCGCGCAGAAGGAGGTCAACCGCTACTCGGACTACAAGAAGAGGACCGACAAGGGCGAGAAAATCACGCTCCGGGCGGACATCATACTTGCAAAAAACGACCCGAGGATTGCGACCGCGCTCACTGCGGCGAGAGCATTCCTAGAGGCGAAGAACACCGAACTCGAGGCCGCGACCAAGTGGCTCGGCGCCGCACAGGCGGCCAAGGCGAAGGTAGACAAGGAGCTCTCGAGGCGCGAAGCCGAATGCGCCAAGTACCAGGCCGAGGCGAACCCGCAGGCGTTTGCGCGCGAACTGGCGTCGCACTTCAAGTCGCTCCTCGAGGAGAACCGCGACTCTAACGTGGATTTCGGGCTGGTCGCGGACAGGATTGCGCCGAGGCTCCCGAACCCGGTCATCGATTCTCTCCTTGCGAGGGCGACCGAGCTTGCCCGGGAGAGGGACGAGTTCGCCCACGTGTTCGTCGGCAGCCAGATGGCCGATGCCGCGGCCGGCGAAGAGGGCGGAAAAGGCAAGAGCACGACGGACGTCGCGCACAGCATCATAGGCTACAGGCTCCCGCAGTTCGAGAGTAAGCTCGCTGAATTCGAGCGGGCAATTGAAACTGCCGAACTGCCGGACACCCCGGAGGCATCATCGAAGGAGCCCCTGCGCGGCATCGTCCGCGGGCTCAAGCACTTCGGCGTGCAGTCGAGCTTCATCGATGAGCAAATCGGCAAGGTGAGGAACGCGCACAGCCAGCCGCTAAGGAGGGCGGTGCAGATTTCCGTGAAATCGCTCGGCGAAAGGAGCTACAGGAACCTTGCAGGCATCACGGACCAGGAGAAAATCGCCGCGAGGATGGCCTACGAGGCGCGCACCGGCGACCTGGAAGGCAGGCCGGGCCGGACCGAGGGGAAATGGGCCAGGTTCTGGCAGAATGTCAAATACCACCTCTTCACGACTGAATCATGGGTCAGCAGGGACAGGCAGAGGCCGGGCAAGCTCGTCAAGCTCTACAGGTGGTCGATTGCCTCGGACATCGAAGGCCTGCACCCGGGCAACTGGCTGACGAGGAAGCCGGGGAGGAGGCCGGACGGCACGCCGTATAAGAATTGGACGCCGAGGGTCCTCGACAGCATCTGGGGCCTGACATGGAAGGGCTATATCGTCGGCACGCTGATTGGCGGGGCCGCGATAACGACGCAGGAGTTCCACTGGTACAACCCGCTCACGTGGGTGGGGAGGCCGGCCACTGTAGCCGCCCAGTGGGCGTTCAACGGGAGCCGCCCGATTTACCTTCCGGAGAGCCAGGACCACTGGTATTTCCCGTGGTCGTTCACCATGCCCAAGGCATCCGAGAGGCAGATGCGCCGCGTGATTGACGACAACTACGACATACCCGGAAGGCTGAGGGGCCGCGGTGTGGAGTATTACAAGCATGCATACGGCGTCGGGACGCACAGGCTCGCGACCGAGCAGGACGATTCCGGCATGGGCCGGAGGTTGGAGTGGCTCCAGAGGCACCAGGACGTGCTGACATTCTTCCAGGAGAGGACGACCCTCAACATGGAGGTGCAGGCGAGGGTGGTCGGGGACAGGCCGGAGAACTGCTTCACGACGCGCGCGCCGAACCAGCCGAGGGAAACGATGGTGGCGCCGGTTGCGGCGCCGGCCGGAAGCCAGACGGCAGCGCCCGGAGCTGCGCCGGCTGCGCCCGCGACAGCGACCGCCGCGCCGCCCCCGCAGGCGAACGCGCCGAACAGCTGCAAGAGCGTCGGCGTCACGACCGCCGAGCTTGCGCGCGACTACCGCCCGGTGACGGACCCGAACGACGGCTACCAGCCGGGCATGAAGGTCTGCTGCACGATACAGGTGACAAGCAGGCGCGTGCCAGACGGGCTGAAGCTCAACACGTACATGGCCGACGCATTCGTGGACCTCCTCATGGCGGTCGAAGCCGGAGGGGGCACGGTGAACTACCCCTACCTCACGAACGCGGGCAACCGCGGCAGGTGGGCCAGGGAATGGTACCTCGTCACGCCTTCGGAAGCCGAGATAATCACCCGCTTCAGGGTCAACGAGCGCGACAACGTCCGCTTCCTGCTGATGCAGGGAGCCGAGGCGAGCTCATTGCTCCTGCCCCGCTGCTCGAGCGAAGCCGAATCGCCGGAGTTCCTGCGCGACATCAGGAGGAACGAGTTCTCGGTCCAATGGAGGACGGAGACCGCTGCCCTCATGAGCGCCGCGCAGCCCGCGCCCGTCGAAGGCCAGCCGGCACCGGGGCCCGCGGACCCGCTCACGCAGGACGCGACGCGCGAGATTCTCGAGCAGGCGTTCAATACGGTCAAGGGACGGCACCCGGACTGGTTCATGGACAGGACGCACGCATACGAGCGCAGGCAGGCGGCGATGCAGGTCCAGGAGCTTGCAATCCAGACCGACACGGCGCTCGACGTGCTCGTCGCACAGCCGGACATACTGGAGCTTGTCCGGCAGTTCGGCTCCCGCTCTTCGTACTCGATAAACGTGGGCCGCTCGGACGAGTTCATCCAGGTGCTCGACCAGCACAAGAGGATGGGCGGAAGCCTCGACGACTACAACCCGTACTCGACGGTTCCGAATGCGGGCGTGAGGGTGCAGTATGCCATCCAGATGGGATACATCCAGAACACCGAAACGTTCGCGGGCGCCGCGGACAGCCAGGCGAGAAGCCCGGCGACGGCAGGCCCGGCGGCTCCAGGCTCGGCAGGCGCGAGGCCCGCTGGGCCGCCGCCGATAGTCGACCTCTCGCAGAACGGGCAGAGGTTCTACACGAACCCGGCGAACGAGCCCTTCACGGGATTCTTCGAGGGCGTGATGAGGGGCGCATTCACGAGCAGGGGCAACGACGGAAGGGTGTTCCAGGGCGTCATGGCGAGCAGGTTCGCCGGCGACCAGGCGAGGATGGAGCGCGCAATCAAGGAGGACATGTTCATTTTCCTCCAGAGGACGACGCAGGCCGACATCCTGGGAAGGGACGGCATCGACGTCACCGGAACAGGGGCGGCGATGACCGCGACCGCGCGCGACATGGCGAAGGCCCGCAACAGCATGCTCAACCACATGAGGGGGTTCGTCTCGGCACTCGGCAGGCAGTAATTTTTTCCCATTTTTTATTCATATAAAATCCAATTCTTTTTTTCCAATCCCCCACCGCAGGGAGGACACCGCGCGGACGCCGCCGTTGCGGCGGGCCGAACGAGGGTATTTTCCCTGCGGGGGCACCTAATATATATAAAGGTGCACAGTGGATTCCTATAAGGTGTTCACGATGCCCAAAAAAGCCGCGAAAACGCAGGAGGTTCCGAGGGTGGCGGGAAACGCAAGGGCGAATCCCGGAAGCAGCGAACGGAGCGCCGTCCGCAGCCAGGCCAATCCGAAGAACGTTCCGATAAGGACTGATTCTGCCGCCCTGGAAGAGCAGACGATTTCACGCGTCGAGCGCACGATAAGGACGCTCGGGGAATTCCTCGCGAGATGGGATTCTTCCGAGAGCAAGCCCGACAGCATGTTCCCAGAGGTAGTGAAAATCAGGAAGTTCCACGACCTCCTCAGCGAGTGGCAGAAGGATGCAGTCAGCTCGCGGGGGAAGGGCGATGAGAAGTCCAGGGTGAAGAGGCTGAGGGATTTCGTAGTTCTGTGCAAGATGTATTCATGAGGTGTTGACGATGGGGGGCTCACAGCTTAGGACGCCGGAAGAAAGCCAGGAAACGAGAAGGATAATCATCCCGAGAAGGGCGGGGGAAGCCGAGACCGAGGAGACGAGGAGGCTTTACGACCAGGCGGTCGCAACGGTCCGCCAGCTTCAGCAGGTGTCGCGAACGATTACCCTGCCGGCAGACGTGCGGGCGGAAATCGAGAGCAGGCAGAGAATTGTCGAGTCCATGAGGAGGACCGGCGTCCCGTACCTCCAGGACAGGTACAACAACGAGCTTGACGAAATATTGTCGGTCCTCGCGCTAGCGAAGCGGGCGAGCGACGCCGGGCGAAGCGTCGACGCATTGCCGCTCCTCGAGCGGGGGACGGCCATGATGCAGTACCTCGGGAGGCTGTACGCCGGGGAAGTAGGGTTCATGATTAACGGCGTGCCGCCGAACCTTCGGGCCGGCACGCAGACGCACAACGACCTGCTCGACTCTGTCGAGGTCGTGATTCTCGATGTCGGCACGGCGAATGCCGCGCGCTCCGACAGGGTGCTGAGGGCATTCAACCTTTACGTGCAGAACGAGACCGCATACAACACCGACGACGTCGCAATCCGCGGGGAGAGGGATGCGCTCGTCGAGTTCATACTCGACAACGGAGTCAGGGCGGGGGCGGACAAGGCTGCGCGCGAGCGCAATCCTTATACCGCGGAGCAGGCCGCGCGCGACGAGACGAGGCTGCAGAGGTTCGAGGCGAACATCGCCCGCATCAGCGCCATGCTCAGGCAGGATAACGTGCAGAGGGTCACGGCATGGAAGGATGACATCACCGGGCGCATGACGCAGCTCTCTGCGGAGGACGCGTCGCGGGGCCTGATGGAATCGCTCCGCCAGGACATGGACGCGCTCCTTGCCAGGCTCGGGAACGAACGGACCGCACGCGAGGTGCGGGACGAGGACATGCTCACGCTCGAGAACAGGTATCTCATGCTCACAGGAAGGCCGCCGGTGCCGACGCGCGAGGCCCGCGACGAGCAGCTCCAGCTGAGCGCGGCCGAACTCCGCGGCTCCGGCACGAGGAGCGACCGCAGCGCGGCGCGCGAAGGGACGCAGGAATGGTTCGGCGCGCAGGCGCTCGCATTGATCACCGGCGGGAACAGGGAAATCGCAGCGCTTGCGGTAGCGATGGGGTTCCTTGAAAGGACCGCTTCCGGCTCGACCGGGGGGGCGAGGGCCATCCTCGGGGACGATAGGTACAACGCGATTGTGGCGGTGATTTCCCAGCGCGGGGATTTGAGCCCGGTACGGGCCAGCCAGTTCGCTACCGAAATCGAGGTCGCCACACTCAGCGCTGACGCGGCGAGGCTCGAGAGGGGCTACCGCATACGCGGGCGCGGGACGGCCAGGGAAAGGCTCACGAGAATCAACGAGGCGGCAAGAGCCGCCAGGGAACGCATCGACGCCGGGGACATAGCCGGGGCGAGGAGGCTCCTGGACATGACATCCAGGTATGCAATGTACCTTGATGGCGCCCGGGGAAGGGACTGGGCGGCGTCCGGAGAGATGGAATCCGCATTGGACATGGAAATCCGCGGCCAGAACGGCCAGCAGGCGTTCGAGGACGCAATCACACGCAACCAGTTCGCGGCGCAGATAACCGACTTCAGGTCCAGCCTCTCGCAATGGGGCAGGGGCATCGCAGACCAGAAGAGGGTCGTCGACAGCGGGCTCACGCACGTCGAAGAATTGATTGCGCAGGGCAATTTCAGGGAGGCCCAGGGTGCGCTCCTTCGGCTCATCATGTATGCGGACTCGGTGGACAAGCTGGGCATCCGCAGGGGCGGGAAAATCGAATCCATGAACCCGCGCTTCGACGGCACCGGCATGGAGAGGGCGCTCGGGGCGTTCGCCCGCGGGCAGACGCAGATTGACGGAAGGGGCGTCGAAACCGTATTCAATGAAAGCTACGTGGCGGCGCAGAGGGCCGCGGTGGATGCCGAAGCGGCGAGGCTGGGGGATCTGGCCACGCGCAACCGCTGGACAATCGGGCGGGAAACCGTCGACCTCGCATTGCAGGGCGCAAGGGCGAGGGCGCAGCAGGGGGATTACGAGGGCGCATTCAGGCTGCTAAGATACGTGCAGGAATTCTACGGCGCTCCGACCGCGGCGAGGGCCGCTTCGGGAGGCCTGCCGGCCCAGGCCGCAAGGTCCGAGGGCTGGAGGTACAGGCTGGCCGCGCGAGATGGCGCGGGATTCGTGGAAGGCCGCAACAGGTTGATTGACGCGATGCGGATGGAAGCCGAGGCCACGACGCCCGAGAGGCAGCGCGCGGCAGCGCAGCTTTTCCAGCTCGGCACGCAACGCATAGCGGAGTGCGACATGCTCATGGCGAGCGCAGCGCAGCTGCGCCAGAGATATGACGGCACCATCGCATTCATCGACGGGAATGCGCAGACCGTGGGAAGGGTCGTCATCGGATACGATGCGCAGAACAACCCGCTTTACCTGGACCTAGCCCGCATCCGGGAATATGAAAGCACGCATTCGCGCGACCCTGCGCTCGGGACGGGCATGGGGCTCACGGCGCTTTTCAGGCAGCTCCAGACCGCCGCCAACAACGGCGACATAAGCGGATACAACAGGATTGTAGAGGCGATATTCGGAAGGTACGATTCGCGCACGGGCACGACGGTCGGCGGAAGGTTCTGGCTGGTCGCCCAGCGCGCCGCGAGGATGCAGGCCATCGACAGCGTCGTCACCCAGCTCGGCGGCCTTTCAGGCTTCACCGGCAGCCTCCCGCCATACGACGGGAGCGTCGAGCGCAGGAGGACGCTCGAGACCTCGAGGACAGCGTTGATCACGCGCCTCGAGGCCGCAAGATACACTAACGAGGACATCACCGCGAGGGTGGGCGAAACTCCGTCCATCATGGACACCTACGCCCAGCTTCTTAGCAACGTGGACCGCGAACGGAGGACCTCGCTCGCGATTTCAGTGATAACGGAGCAGGCTTCGCTCAGCGACCAGTTCAGGGTGGCAGTTGGATATCCGGGCGGGGAAATCACCACAACGACGCGCAGGCAACTGGACGAAAGCAGGCGCTGGCTGGCGGAAGCCAAGACGGCGGCATTGGAAGGCAGGTTCGAGGATTCCGCAACGGCATACGACCGGGCCATCGAAGCGAGGATTGACGCGATGCAGACGTATTGGGCGAGGTCGGTCACGACCTTGACCGACGCGATGTCCGTCCACCGCGCAAGCCACCTGGACAGGCCTGACGAGAGGTTCTTCCCGGTGCTCCGCATGCAGCATGACGAATTGGAGGTCGCCCCGTACCGCGAAGCGCACCGGACGGTCTACCGCGACCTGCTTTTCGGCAACGTTTCCGGCGAGACCGCGCGTGCGCACGGCGAGCGCATGCAGAGGAGGATACAGGGCACGGTGATGATTGAATCGTCGGTGTTCGGCATACCCGCCGGTTCCACGGCACAGCAGATTCTCAGCGATTTCAAGAGGGACCAGGCCAGCGTGCGCCAGTCGGTCTATGCTGGGTGGAGGGCCGAGGACCAGGCGATGAGGACCGCGGACCCGGGCGAGCGCCAGTACCAGATGGCCCGCGCCACGCGCGAATATGACGAAGCACGCTCGACCATACAAGCGATGCAGCTCCAGGCCGAGCGCGCGAGGATGGTGGCGCAGGTCGCTGTCCTCGGGCTGGCTATCGCAACATTGTTCATCCCGGTCGTGGGCATATACATCTCGGGCGCGATATTCATCGGCTCGCAGGTCGAAGGGATGGTCACCGAGTACAGGATGAACGGAACGGTATCCACCGAATCGTGGGTCATGTTCGGAGTCACTGTCGCGACGCTCGGCTTCGCGGCGGTAGGCGGCGTCATCCGTACGGTCGCGATCGGGGCGCGCGTGAGCGCCGAGAGCCTTGCGCTCGCAGGCAACCTGGCCAGGGCCGAGCAGATGATGGCTTCGGCAAGCAGGTACGCCATGGCGAGCCGCGCATTCACGGGCACGGCCCTCGGCCTCGGCATCGGCATGTCCGGATACATGGAGTTCAGCGCATACCGCATGTACCAGGAGTCGCAGAGGACGAACGACCCGGTGAGGAAGGAAGCGCTTTTGCACCAGGCCATGCTCACCGCGGGCATGGGACTGTTCCCGCTGCTCCACATGGGAGTGGCGTACGGATACAGGGGCATGACCGCCCCGCCCCGCATGAGGGCGGCGGCCGCCCTCGAGGAGATAACTCCTGCAAGGGAGCTCGTACCTGGAGAGGCCGCAGAGGCGCCCCTTGCGAGCAGGCTCAGGACTGCGGACGGATTATTCGAATTCATGGGAAAGTTGAGAAGCACGGAGGCGAGCGTGCGCGCGGCCGCAGAGGCCGAGCTGGCGACGATTCCGAATGCCGCGATGAGGACGGGCGTCGCAAGGCTCGCCAGCGATGCGAGAATCGGCAACGCCACATACCTGAACCTGCTGCGTTCCCTGCAGAGCGGGGAGCTGACGCCGTACGGAAGGGCCGAGCTCGAAGGCGCGCTTGGAAGGCTCACGCCCGAGCTTCCGCCCGAAGGCGGACCTGGCGGAGGGCCGCGCGGAGGCGGGCCGAGGACGACGAGACCGGAAGTGGATGCCGCGGGATTGTCGGAGTCGGGGGGGCTTTTCGGATTCCTCCAGGACCTGCTGGTGCCTAACGGCGCGCCGGCGCCTGCCTTGAATGCGAGGGCCGCCGCGAGGGCGACGCTTGCAAGGCTGAGGCTGGACCCGAGGACGACTCCGGTAGCGGACGCAATCGACAATATCGTAGGGAACCCTGAGCGCGGGATAGCCGGCAATCCGGCCATCCGCGCAGCAATCGAAGGCGAACGCGCGGCGAATCCGTCGGCTCAGCCGCCGGCATTCGCAGACATCGACCCGTTCACATCAAGAGGCTTGAGCAATGCAGCGCGCGGCATCGCACGCAACGTGAGGGAGCCGGTCCGCGAGGCGGCGGTTCTCGAAGCGACGACCGGCCTGCCGATTGAAGATGCGGTGGGACAGCCCGTGCCGCTGCGCCCAGGCCAGGCCGAAGGCGTCGGAACCGCAGTTCCGGTCCGCGCCATGGCCGGCGAAGGGCCTACAGGCGGAGGCAGGGGAACCGGAGGCGGGGAGCCCGTCCCGGGAAGAGCCGGGCCTGCTGAGATAGGCGGACCTGCCAGAGGCGGCAGGGGAACCGGAGGCGGCGCGAGGCCGCCAAGGGGAGCCGCCCCGCGTGGGCCTGCCGAAGGAGAAGCGCCCGCGCAGGCAGGAGGCCAGCAAATCAACATCACAGTCCAGCCGCCGGCTCCGCAACCAGGCAGGGTTGTCCGGGCAGGCAGGTGGATAGGAGGGCGAGTAGCAGGCGGATACCGCGCCGCCGGAAGATGGGCCCGCGGGGAAGCTGCGCTCGAGAACGTCCCGGTGCTCGAAGCCGAGACGGACGCGATGATTGCGCAGAGGATTGACGCGACTGTCGCACAGAGCCCGCAGAACGTCGTCGCCATGATGAGGATGATTTACGACCGCGCTATGAGCCCGCAGACGAGGGTGGCCACGCGCGCCCAGTGCATGGAGATACTCGAGGGGCTATACCGCCACCCCGAGGTCCAGCGGCTAATCGCTGCCGCGGCAGACTCGAGGCCGGCCACCGCGGCAAATCCGAGAGCAGTTGCATATGACCCGAAGATTGCCGAGATGCAGGGCAACATAGTGCGCGGCATCGACACGAACGTGCAGGTGCAGGGTGTCACTGGCAGGACCCCGGATATTAGAAGGCAGGCATACCTGGATTCGCTTCCCGAACTGACGCAGGTCCAGCGCGGCATCATGGTGGATGCGCTCGAAGCGCAAGGCGCCGCGCAGGGATTGCCGCCGCTTGCGGCAACGGCCGAGGTGCTCGGCCTCGAGCTCAACGCCGCCCAGAGGGCGAACGCGCTGCTGCGCCTCGTGGAGACCGGCAGGATTCCGCAGGGTGCGGTTGTAAACGAGATGGCCCGGGCCAGGGGAGAGGCGATTCAATCGCTTTCAGCGATATCCACCGAAGGGAACGCGGTTTCCGACGCCATCAGGACGGGAATCCTAAGGAGGGTGCGCAACAACCAGGTCCCTGGCGGGGACCCGGCGAGAAGTTTCGATGCGACGGTGCTTGACACGCTCAGGAGCCCGGAGGTCGCTGCTGCAGTGGAACGCGCACATGGAAGGCAGGCGAGGCTCCGCTACGAGGCGGCCGTCCGCGAGGGGACGCTCGCCGAAGTGATGGACAGGCTGCCTGCGTCCATGAGAGCGCCGGCGGCCGAAGGCGCATTGGAACTGCCTGCAACCGCAAGGGCCAGGATGGCCCAAGACATGTCGGACGTGACAGGATTCGTCTCGAGGCTGAGGGCGACGCCGCAGATTTCAGACGGCCTCACCACGATGGGCACGCTCGGCGAACGCTTCAACACTATAATGGGCGCGACGAGGGCGCAGGGCGGCGCGAGGGCTGCGGCCGGCAGGCCGCTCGGCGTCGGGCAATGGACGGGAAGGCAGGCGCGCAGGGCAGGACGCGTGCTTTATTATGCCGAGCCGACCTGGGGCGTCCGCAGCGGAATCGGCGAATTCGCCGCCGAAGCGCGCGCGGGAGGATGGCGCGCGGGACTCCGCAATTCGCTTTTCACGGGAAGGACGCTGCTCCGCCTCGGCCATGCCGTAGGATGGGGCATCGGCATGTATTATGCGATACCCGCGCTCCGCGACTGGTATACGGGAGCCGGGGACATCAGGCGCGGCAACCAGATGGCGAACGAGATTTACGGGATGAACGTCAGCGAGGACAACGCGCGCTGGCTGACAGGCACCGCCGGGGAGAGGTTCGGCCGCTCGCTTGTCGTGGGCGATTCGCGCCTCAAGCCGCAGAACCCTGACGATTTGCGCGGCATACTGTTCAGCGAGCAATTGGGCAACATATGGATAGACCGGACGAAGGTGAACGATGCGCTGACCGACGGAAGGACGATGGCCGGCGCATTGTCGGACATCAACGACAGATTGATGACCGCAAGCGGCGCGGCAGGAGAAGGAAGGACGACGGCCCGGACCGAACTCACAGCGAGGCTGGGGAGGCTAGGGATTACGACCGAAGACGTCCGCTCCGCGCTCATCAGGGAAAAGGAGCGCTCGTTGAACAGGCAGCTGGATGCGACCGAGAGCGCGCAGGTCCAGGCTATGGAGCCTGCGGATATGATTGCCGAATTCCTGCGCCTGCGCGGGGGTAGGACGCAGCTCGACATGTCGGACATGACTGCGCTCCGCCTTGGCGACTGGCAGAGGCGCGGCGTCGCAATCGACGCGAGGCGCGCGGTTGTGCAGACATACCTCGACGACATGGGCATGACCGGCACGGCATTGAGCGACACCGCCCAATTCTTCTCGAGGAGGGAGAACGCGGATGCGTTCCTCTTCCTGTGGAGCTCGGCGAGGGCCGGCAGCATACCCGCGACATACCTAGACAACATGATAGCGTACCTGATGGCGAGCGCGACGCCCGGCGGGCCGACGAACCTTGCCGAGATGCAGAGGCAGAGCGCGAGGACGCCGCAGGCGATGGCGACCGAACTGCGCTCATTCTACGAGAACATGCCGGGCGAATATGTCGCCCGCGTGGACGCCCTCGAACGCACCGCGACATCGGGCACGCCGGAAGAGCGAGCCCGCGCCACGCGCGAGCTTTCGAGCCTGCACCTCGGCGAGCTGCTGAGGCGGAGGGCGATAGCGCAGGGATTCTATCTCGACATCCCGCAGGCGGACGGCACCATGAGGGGAATCCGGCCGAGCAGCTTCCTGCAGGCGCTTGATGAGCGCGCGTGGATTGTCGAGAGCTTCAGGGCGCCGTTCGAGACGATGCTCGCTGGATTCAGGAGCAACCCGGGCGCGCTCCGCGCATTGAATGCGCTGACGGTCCGGGACAACGAGGACATTTACGGCGACCCGGTCGCTCTTGCGACGAGGCTTGCCCTCGTGGGAGGAAGGACGCGCGGCGCGGACAACACCGAGCGGCCTTTCACGGACGAGGTGAACAGGCTGCTCGTGGATGCGGGAAGCGCGGACGCCGCGGTCAGGCAGAGGGCCGAGGGCCAGCTGTCGACGCTGCTTTCGCAGTGCGGGCTCGCGCTCAGCGCGCGTCCGCTCCAGGCTTTCGATTGCCGGAAGGCAGCAGGTGACCGTCGAGGACCTCGTGGAGATGATTGGCGACAATGCAAGGGCCGAGGGCGTGATAGGGCCTTCAATCCTCGTAAGCGCGACCGACCGCTCCATGCTCGGGGCGGCAGACGGCCCGGCGCTTGCCAGGCTGGTCGCAAGATACAGCGACGCCCAGGGCGGGCTGATGCGCTGGATAACCGAGAACAGGGACAGCATCACTGACCTGCATGCGATACTCGCGTACATACAGCAGAACTCCACGGGCGGATTCAGGAACACCCAGGATGCGGCGTCGTTCGCCGACCGCAACGCCTCCTTGTTCAGAACGAGCGGGTGGTTCAATGCGAGGGCCAGGACACGGGCCGAGCTCGAGGCGGCCGCAAGAAGGGCGGTGCCGCAGGCTCCGGGCCGCGCCACCGCCGGAGCGCAGACGCCTGCGACGACGAGGGAATTCCCCGGCGTGACCGCGCTGGAGATGGTCCCCGAGCGCGCGCAGCCGTCACAGCAGGCGCCGGTCACGGTGACGCTCGAGCTGACGGCGCAGCAGCGCCAGCAGGCTGGCGCGTTCTATTCGAGCGAGCGCGGGCAGGCTCTCGGCACGATGATTGACGGCCTGTTTGGACGGCATGTATTCGCCGGGGAGCTCAGACAGGGCGATTCTCGCCAAGCTTTCGGAGAACCGGCGACAGTCGATGGGAATGTCACCGCGCCCGAGCGGGCAAGGACTGCTGTTCGCGAGGAGATATTCAGGATCCTCATGAGCACCAAGCGGGCCGATGTCACAATGAGGAGCAGGTGGGGTATTACGGTGACGGGCACGGGGTGACGCGATGCGCGTGACGGTCGATATGGCAAGGGCCCGCGATCCGTGGCGCAACCGCATAAGGCAGTTCACGCTGGAAAGGCAGCGCGCCGAGGCGGCGGCAAGGGGCGGAACAGGCCCGGGGGCCCAGGCCCAGCCGCCGAGGCGGCAGTAAGGAGAAGTGATTTGAATGGCTGAGGTCCAACTTAGCGGAAACAGGTTAGTCGTCGTATGCAGGGGAACGAGTCGCTCGACTGGAGTGACAATCGACCCCAGCCAGCCCGACCAGATTGAAGCTGCGGTGAGGCGCGCCATCAGCGCCGCCGCGCCGTATTTCTACGGAATCGGGGAGGCGCAGGGGCGCGAGGTCGAGGCAATCAACGCGTCAACGGCAGCGTCAGCCATAAGGAGGAGCGTGGCCAGGTCCCAGCCGGCAGCACAGCCGACTGCACCTCCGGCTCCGACGCAAACAGCGCCTCCTGCAAGGACCGCACAGCCAGCGGCTCCGCCTCCGGCGAGGACAATGCAGCAGGCGGCACCCCAGGCGCCCGCACCGCCGAGGACCGAAGGAAGGGCCGAGGCGCCCGCCGCCCCCGCAAGGGATACTGCGGCAACGCGCGGAAGCGGCTCGGGAAGGAGGGGCAGCAGGACCGCGGAAGCGACGCCGCGCCCGACAATCACGCTCGTATGGCTGGACCTGCAGCTGCGCGATTCGCGCCGCGACGACCGGCGCGCGCAGGCCGCGGCCAACCTCCTGCACTCGAACAGCAGGTTCGTGGAGACGTTCCTCGACCCCGGATTGCAGAGGGGAGTCGAGCGGACGGACGCGCAGAAGAGCGTGACCATCAGCATCTTCAACCAGCTTTACCAGATTCCGAGCTTCAGGCTATACCTCTCGTCGATGGCCGCCCAGCAGCAGGCGCTTCCCGAGCGCGACCGCGTGTTCTCGGAGTTCGTCACGCTCCAGGCGTTCCTCACCGAACCCGGACGCGGCGAGCAGCTGAGCGCCCAGGCAGAATCCCGCATCATATCCGCGGCAGATTTGTACATCAGGTATTTCCTGCTCAATTTCGTGGCGGCGAATTCCGACTATTCGAGATACCGCGAGGAAATCCTCCAGCTCCCGACGACGGCATGGAGGCTCCGGAACGTGGAGGGCGCAAGGACATTCCAGCCCACGACCGGGCGCGCGCCGAGCGACCTCGACCGCGCCGCGCTGATGAGGCTGTATATATCAAGCCCGATGGACGCCGACACCGTGACATGCGCCTCGCTTTACATGCGCAGGTGGTTCATGGAACACCCCGAGAGGGGCAACGGGAGGAGCCAGTCGAGGATATCGCAGTGGAGGGCCCCGGAAATCATCCAGCCCGAGCAGAGGGCGGATGCGACTGCACAGCCGGTCGCCCAGCCTTCCGCGGTGCCGGCGCAGCCGGCGGCGACCACGGTCGTTCCGCGCGTGGGTATCATCGGCGACTCGATAACGGCGGGCGGAAGATACGGGAGGACGCTCCGGACCACGCTGCGCACGACGTCCCCGGAGGCTGTCGTCGATTCATACGGCGTCCAGAACGAATCCATTTCGACAATCCGCGGCAGGTTCAGGCGCGACATCCTGGACCACAGCCCGGCCTACAACACGGTGGTCATACAGGGCGGCATCAACGGCATCGAGGGCCTCAGCGTGATTGACGCCGAAAGTTCGTTCACGAGGATGATAAGCGATGCGAGGGGGCGCGGCATGAAGGTCGTGCTGCTGACGATAACTCCGTGGGCGGGCTACAGCGGCTCGACGACGGAAGCCCAGCGCAGGACGGCTGAATTGAACACCTGGCTCCGCTCGCAGGCGCAGGCCGACGGCAGCGTGGTTGTGGTCGACACGTCCGCGCTCGGCGAAGGGAATCCGCCAAGGCTGCGCGCAGCGTACGACAGCGGCGACGGCCTGCACCCCAACGACGCGGGCAGGGATTTGATAGCCCAGCGGATTGCGCAGGCCGCGTTCGCAAGGGCTCCGACCGCGACCGAAACGAGGACCGCGCTCCAGGATTTCGCAGACAGGAACTGGAGGTCGCTTCCGGCGGAGATTTACCGCCACGCCCAGGGAGGGAACCCGGCTGGCTTCATAACGCTTACGAGGAACCTTCCGGCGGGCGAGACATCGTTCGAAGGCGCGCTCCGGACGCTCAGCCGCGACGACATACCCCGCGCATACGACAGGATTTTCAACGAATACCTGCATACGGACCGCAGTTTCCTGGATTTCTGCAACACCTGGCGCGAAGGCGAGACGCGCCCGTACGAGGGCGTGGCACTGGCGTCCGTGACGATGAGCGCGAGCAGCTCGCCTACCGACCGCAGGCTGGTGGTGCGCGCAATCCAGGCATACCTTAATTACACTGCGGGCAGGACGGGCGAGGACTGGTACAGCAGGCTGCGCGACGATTTCCGCATGATGAACCGCGACGTCCTCGGTCTCACGCGCGACAACCTGGACGTGAACGGGCTCGAGGACGTGCGCACGCTCGCCGCAGTCGCGGTCTACAGCTGGAGGAAGGGACACCGCAGCGAGGCGGTCGGCGCCTGGGCGACGTCGCTCAACATCACGCCCAGGACAACGCCCCCGGCCCAGCCGGTGCAGCCGGTCGTGCCTCCGGGCCAGGACGGCCAGAGGAGAAGGGTCATCCACCCCGGCTGAAGGGGACGGATGCCTTTCTTTGCCTGATTTTTTACTTTTAATTTTCCACTTTTCATTTCCTGATTTACGCTATTTTCAGCACTAGGACACCGGTTATTATTCCCTGCGCGCCAAAAGGCGATAGGGAATATACCAGCCCAACGAAGGCGGGGGACGGGCATCCATGTCAGGGCCAAGGTTGAAATGGAATACGGAATTGTCCGAGAGGGCGGCCGAGTATGCGAGAAGGCAGGCACAGGCGGCCATGTCGAATATCCCGTTCAAGCTCAAGGCCGCGCTGATTGGGGGCATGATGAGCATCGGCGAAGCGGCCGGTGCAAGCAATATAAACAGCGGCGGGGGAGATGGTATAATGGCCTTCCAGAAGATGCCCGGGAGGAGCGGCGGGTTGAAAGAGGCGGGGGAAACGCATGCCGTTGCGCCACATGAGTCCATCCGCATTGCCGTGCAGCAGGCGCAGGTCGCCACGGAGAAGCTGAGGGAGTTCATGCTCGGCGGGAACCAGGCCCGCGCAGAGGAATTCCTCAGGATTTACGACGACTGGACGCAAAGGGAGGAAAGCGAGTCCGGCGAATTCAACGACGCGTTCATGGTGGCGCTGCGGGAAAGGGTGATGAACGACCCCGAGCTGGGGCCGATATTCAACGCTTACTGGGGCGCGAGGACGACCGAAGACGGCGGGCTCGACCTCACGCAGCTTTGTGTCAGCGTGAGCGAGGTCTTCAGGGCGGCCGCATCCGGAAGCGCGGAAGCCATCGAGGAGCTACGCAGGCAATACGGCGAATTCGCGGGGGCATTCGTCGACGGCATAGTGGCGGTCTATCAATCATCGCAGGGCGCGGAGGAAGGCATCGCGCAAGCCGTCCCCGTCCCGGTGAGGACCGAGGACCAGACCGAAACGGACGCGGGCCGCGCAGCAGATTTCATCAGGAATTTCGCGCGCTCTAGCGACGAGGAGGACAGCCGCGGCCACGACCAGGCATATTACCTCGGCCAGCTTATGGGGATACTCGCGAGGTACCGCGACGGCGACGGATTCGATTCGTCGTTCCTTGGCGCGCTCCTGCGGAGGCTGGGGGAGCGCGAGAGGGCCGTGCTCGAAGGGTTCGAGAGAAGGGTGGGAATAGGCGAGGGCGAATCGCTGACATTCTCAAATTTCGAGCGGTTCCTTGAGGATGTGGGGATTGTCTCGCGCGAGCTGCGCGCCGGCGAGCAGCAGTCCGTCAACCTTGCCAACCTGCGCACGCGTTACGGGGATGCGTTCGTGACTGCTATGCAGAGGCTGTTGCCCGCCCAGGAGCCGATGCACCTTGCCACTCTTTCGATATTACGGGAGAAAATAGACGCCATTCGAGCGTTTGCAAGGGAGAGGCATATCGGCCTTTCGACGATGCAAATCAGCGGCAGGACGCTTGATGAATGGGAGGGGGAGCTCGAGGAACTGGAGGCGCAGGGCGAAGACGCGGACCAGGAAGCGATAAACACCATGAACGGCAGCCTGCCCTCCGAGAATGCGCTCTTGCGGGAGGAGCGCGAGGCGCGGAGGATATCCTCCAGGCTCGACATACTCATCAACGGGACGCGCCCGTTCTACTATAATATAGGGGAAAGCTGGCTTTCGATGGCACGGAGCCTCCTCATGCAGGCCGACAACCGCGGGGCCGGGGCGGCATCCGGCGGATTCTTCACGATACTGTTCACGCGGGATTTAGGGGAGAGGGACATGCGCCTCGAGGACGTGGTGAGCACGGGCGTGGACGAGGAAAGCGGGGAGGAGACGAGCGAGGTCAGCACGGGCGTCCGCTCCACCATCGAGAGGATTTCCGACGCGATTCCACTACTGCGGAGCATCAGGCTCATGGTGAACGGCGGCTTCCGCGAATCCGACATGGACAGCACGCGGAGGATGATAAGCGAATTGCCGGATGATTTGTTCCCGCAGGAAGTGCGTGACGCGATGGAACACGGCTTCGAGCAGACGGCGCGGTCTGCGGCGGAAACAGGATACGACGAGGGCACGATAAGGAGCGCAATCACGATGGTGAGGCGCGCGTGCAGCGGACTTGGCCCGGAAATCCAGGACAGGCTCCTCATGGGGACCGTGTCGAGCTGGCATAACGACACGGGAGAGAGCGAGGAGGGCGCATCGAGGCTGCAGGCATTGGACGATGCGTATTCGCATATCGCATCCGGCGCGGTGTTCGGCGAGTTCCAGGAATTCACCGGCCTGCTGGAGGAAAGGTTCCGGATGGAGGCCGAGTCAGCGCAGACCGGGCTCCCGGATGAAACCGCATTCGACGGCATCCTCATCCGCGACGCGCGGACCAGGCTGACGAACGCCTCCGAGATTTTCCGCAACAGCCCCCTCGAGATGAGGTTCGCCATTTTCCAGCTGTTCCAGGGCCAGCGCCCGTCCGGGGAGCTTTCAAGCGAGGACATCGGGCGCATCGCCGCGGTCATAAACGGGCTGGAAGGGATGCCTTCGGCATATGCCGCGCTGCTCATCCAGCGCGCCGGCCCGACGCTCTTTGCGGACTATGATGCGCAGAGCATAGAGGTCATCCTCACGGCAATCAGCTCATACAGCCAGCCGCTCATCAACGCGGGCATGTACCGCGAGCTCGAGGAGTATTACGAAGGCATCGGCGACCGGATAGCGGACCTGTTCGTCGACGTGGTCGCGCTCAGGAACGTCGCGCGCGAACAGGGCGGCATGCTCCGCGACGTGCGCGTGAGGCTGCCTGGGGACAGGCCGGATTTCGCGGACCTGTACCTGCCTGCGAGCAGGATTTCTATCAGCCTTCCCAAAAGGATTTACGAGCGCTGGGTGTCGGAGGGCGCGGTCGTCCGCGTCACCCAGTCTCCGGACATCAGGGAGTCGCCCGCCCCTTCGCCGGGCATGGGCGCAATCGAGCGGGCGTTCTTCGGCCGCGATGCCATCCATATGGAGATGAACGTCCCGATGCCGCTCCTTTCGCTCCCGCTCGTCATCGAGAACCTCGGCGCCCTGCGCCCGCGCTATGCGATTCCTGTCGAGGAGATGAACGAGCTCTGGGCCGACGCCTCGGGGGCGGTGCATTCCGTCACGGGGCCGGACCAGGATGCGATGGACTATTCTTTCGGAGAAGCAGTCGGCCAGCGGGGCGGCGGAAGGGACTGGTCGCAGAGCGTCTACGGCACGGGCGGCGACGGCCAGCAGCGCATTCTCGGCAACCTCAGCTGGAACAACCAGCCCCTCGGCGGCATGACGCGCGAGGGCGAGCAGAGGAGCACCACCATGACGAGGGGCAGGTTCGACGTCGACGTCGAGGGCTCCATGCTCGAGCGCATGATGCTTTCCATGGATGCGACCGCGCCTTCGGGCTCGGACACCGCGGTATATTTCCTGAAGGAAGGCGACACGTACCGCTCATATGTCTTCCAGAGGTTCGGAGGCGGAAGCTTCGGGCTCGTGGATGTCAGGACGTTCACGGAAAACGAGGCGCGGATGTTCTACGAGCGCACGTTCGAAAGCCAGCCCTGGCGCCTCTACGGCGGCGCGAGAATCAGCGGCGGCGACGCGGGAGGCGCGCGCGAGGACTGGATGGCGGCGATGGACGGGGCGGTCCTGTTCTCAGGGCTCCCGAGCGATGAGGAGCAGTTCCAGGGCGCAGGCGCCGCGGTCCAGGTGGGCACCGGCGGCGGGGCCGCCGATTACGAGCACACGCGCGGACAGCGGAGCGGCCTCATGGGCGCTTACATAAATCCTGAAGAGCGCGAATATTACGTCGGGCGACTCTATCTTAGCGCGCTCGAGCAAAGCGCGGAGAGGCCGGGCGTCGGCGTGCACGGCGAGTTCCAATATTTCAGGGCGAGGAGAGGGACTATCGACGCGTTCCTCGGAAGCAGGGAGGTCGGCGAGGAAGGCTCCGCGGCCGAGGACATAGAAGGCGGAATAATCGCGTCGTATCTCGGCGAAGGCTGGTGGGGCGGGGGGCGCGGCGGATACATGATGAGCCAGATGATAAGGCCGCAGGCTGAGGGAACCGTGCCCGAGCTTGCGTTGACGCGCCAGCAGGTTGCGGGCGGTTCGGTGTATGGCGGCACGGATTTGCGCGTGCTGGCCCTGACCGCGGCCGCATCAGCGGTATGGACGCAGGAGCTTGAGGACATGCCCGCGGACGCGACGGAAGGGGAATGGCAGCAGCACATGGCCGCGGCGCTCAGCATGTACGTCCCGGCTATCTATAGCAGGCTTATGGGCGGCGGCGTCCACGAGGAGGATTACTGGACCGGCGGCCACGGAATCGTGTCCGTTCTTTATCCGCTCGAGTGGCTGAGCGAACTGAGCGCGTTCGGAATCTATCTCCAGGGCGAAGGGGAGCATGAAGGCGAAACGCTCCCGATTGTCGGCGCGAACGCCGAGGTGGTGCCAGGCCGCGGGACAAGGTTCAGGGTGCAGGCTTTCGGCGTGATAGGCGCCGGGGGCGGCGCTGACTTGCGCGCGTTCTTCGGGACCGAATCCGGATTCGATTTCTCGGTCAACGGCGTCTATACCGAGGGCATGGACACCGTGGGGCAGGGCATATCCGGCGCGCTGAGGCTGCGCCTCGGTGAGGACGAGGACGAATACAGGGTCAGGCTCATACTCGCAGGGGGATACTCCGAGCAGGAGGTCGCCGGGGAGACTGTTGTCAGCGGCGAAGGCGCGGGAATCGTCCGGGTGAATCTCGCGGAACCAGGGACCGAGCCGACCGTGACGGACATCCATGTGGGCGTGAGCGGCATCCACACCGAAGTGACGCCGGTGAGCCCGGACGAGGAGGCCGTCAGCGCGGACCAGGTCGATGCGCAGGCGGGCGTGACTGTCGGGACCGCGGACTGGAGCCTCGACGCGCACGCGGGCGTGCAGTACTGGACTGCGGAAGGGGACGAGAGGCTGTATATAACCGTGGGCGGGGAATACCAGCTCTGGAACGGCGAGGGCGACATCCAGGGGCTCAGCCTCGGGGGGAGTTTCAACGGGCTCGTCTATGAGGAGGGCGAGTCTAGGGCGAGCGATTACAACTTCACGATTAATCTGAGATTGCTGAACATGTGAAAACGCAGGAGAAGAATGCTGTAGATGCAGAGACGGTATGGGGGAGATTTGACATGGAATGGACCGGAATACGATTATACAAGGCGGAGGCGGAATGCGTGTCCGACAGGAAGTTCGAGGGAATCGCGGCATCGCTCGACATCACCGGAATCGGCATGACCGGGGGCGGCGCGCTTAAAATCGATTTCACGCACACGACGAAATACCAGCCCGGAATCGCGATGATACGCTTTTGCGGGTTCGCGCTCGCGAAGGGGAAGAAGGCCGAGCTCGATTCGCTGCTTGCGGGGTGGAAAAAGGACAGGTTCCTGCCCAAGGACGTGTTCGAGACGCTCGTGAACCTCGCGAAATACTCCGCGGAGACCAACGGGGTGCTCGTGGCCAAGGCATTGAACATCGCACCGCCGCTGGTCGTCCCGAGGGTCCGCCTGGCAGAGCCGCAGCCCCGGATTCCGGCCCAGAAGGCCGGAAAAAAGAAGTAGAAGGCAGCGGACCGCCCTTCCCGCGCAATCCTGAAGCGCAAACAGGATTTCCCGGTTTTTCCGGGCTTTTACCCGCTTTTTTCCCTGTTTCCGGTTCCAGCCCCAGCAGTTGGGGGCGGCATCGGGAGTTTTCAACAGAATTTCATATACACGAATTTCCTTTTTGAGTGACAACTCTTTATATTCTTTTCTGACCAATATACAACTCGGACAGACACAATACTCGGTGGCAGAAGATTCCGGGCCATTGCAGCGCAAGAGCGGCCCGGAACGGAAAGGATTTCATACTAACTCAGAACCCGCCAGCGTGATTCGGGTTCTCAAGGAAGGATGCTCATATGGCCGGTCCGAGGTTGAAGCACGGGGAGGAAAAGGAGGTGCCAGAAGGCGCGCCGTCCGAACGCCGCAGCAGGCCGAATTCGGCAGCCTTTTCACGGCCAGGGTGGCGCGATTGGCCACCGCGACGCTTGCCGGAATTATGACGTTGGAAGGCATAACTAATTTAAATATCCTTAGTCCTAATGTTGCCATGGCACAACCGAGGCGGAAGGGGGGCGCGGAACCAGAAGAGATCACAAGGCTCCAGGCACAGGCCGTGGATGCCGCAAATGCTTTTCGGGATTATATCGTAGGAGGGGACCCGGCCAGGAGGCAGTTTTTCTGGACCACCTACAACCAGGCGTTCGGCGGTGCCACGCTGCACGACAACTCCACGTTCATGACGAAGCTCTTCGAGGAGCTCGACCGCATCGGCAGGGACCCAGGGGTCCAGCCGTTGCTCGCCGCATTCACGGCGGACCGGGGAAGCCTCTTCGGCTTCCTCTGGAGCAATCCGGTGCATTTCACGGATTTCATCGATACCACTTACAACATCAGGCAGAGGCTCGAAGGGGGCACGGCGAGGCCCGCGGACATAACGAGGCTCTCCCGGCAGGTCCGCGAATCGCAGGGCAGGCCGGCCAGGGCGGACACCCAGGTCGGGCGCGTCCGCGCGGCGATGGAGGCCAACACGAGCCTCACCGTAGAAGACGCGGTGAGGGCGGAGCTGGAGAGGCCGAGCCGCGAGGAGGCGACGGCGAGATACGGCGACAACCTGACGCGCGAAGTGATTGCGCGCTCCCCAGGGCAGTTGGCAATCAGGGCGGCTGTCGCACTGCGCGACTTCATACTCACTGGGGACGAATCCAAGCGCACGCTTTTCCGCAGCATCTGGGACGCGAACACCACCCAGGCGTTCACCGACGCGTTCACAGCGGAATTCACGGCGAGGATTTACCGCGACAGCGGCTCGGGCCTCGCGGCGATTGCGCAGGCTTACAACACCAGGCACAGCGGGACCGACCCGATAGCGTTCGCCACAATGATTACGCAGCTCTATGCGGCGGCGGGCTCGCGCACAGACACCACGCGCGAAATAGAGCAGATGCGCACGGCCGAAGGCACGAACGTCGTGGACCCGCTCCTGGCAATAGTGGCAAGGGGCATGGCGGGCAGGGCGATAACGCTCATGCGCGACGTGCTCGAGAACGGGACTCCGGCGTCACGGGACCAGTTCGTCGCTATATTGAACGGCAGGCTGGCGGTCATTGCGAACAACGCGGTCCAGATGCCGAACGTCGAGAACAACGACGTGTTCTGGAACGAGTTCACGCGGCTTTACACCGCGGAAATCGGGCAGAGCAGCCGCCTTGCGACGCTGGTGCGGAGCTTCCAGAGGAATATACTCCCGATTGCAATCAGGGACATCTACACGGAGCTTGCGAGGGCGAGCCCGGACACTGCGAGGCTGAATGCGGATTACGGGCCTGACCTTGTGGGGCTCATCGCGTCCAACACAGGCACGCTTTCGTGGATGGCGCGCCCGGATTCGGACTTGTCCTCGGAAATCACGAGGAGGTCGCGGGCGGAGGACCCGGCCGCGGTCCGCGTAAGCGGCGTCCGCCTGGCTCAGGGCGTTTCCAGGCCGGCGGCGCTTAGGGAGACTTATATCGCGCTCGTGCAGGAAAGGGCGGTCACGCGCACGGTCGAGGCGCCGGACGTGACGGCCATACTCGAGCGGAATTTCGATTCGCTTTCATACCTTGCCGGAACGCCGGCCCAGGTCCAGAGGGAGATTGAGCGGAGGGCGAGGGCCAGGCCGCCGGATGCGGTTGCACAGCAGCTGCTCGCGCGCTTCCCCACAAACGCCGGAGCATCGCTCTCGGCCGCGTACACCGCGCTCCGCGACGCGCGGACGCGCAGGGCTGCGCTCGTAACGCAATACGGCCAGGAATTCGTGGACATCGTGGCGGCGAACCTCGACGGACTCCAGTGGGTCATGAGGCCCGTGGAAGAGATAGACAGCCAGATGCGCTCCAGGCGCGACGACGCGTTCGTCCGCTCGGTCAACACCAGGATAGGATATTCGGTCGGCACGCTCGCGCATGGCCTCCGCGACATCTATACCGAGTTCGGCCGGCCTACGCCGGACCGCGCAAGGCTGGACCAGACTTACGGCTCTGAACTCGTGACGCTCGTGGCGACCAACCGCGCGAGCCTCGGATGGCTCGGAAGCGACCTCGCCACGGTGGAGAGGACGCTCCAGGACCCGAGCACGGACGCAACCACGCGCTCGCTGCAGCTCAAGCTTTACAGTTATACGCCGGTCCAGCTCGTTTCCGCAATCGCCCGCGCAAGAAGCGCAATCACCAGGCGCGGGCTCGCCCTTGCGGATGCGACAGACGCATACGGCACGGTCTTCGTAGGCCCGGTCGTTTCGCGCCAGGCGGTCGTCACCCCGTCAATCTCGCCAGAGGTTGCGCAGCCCCTCCAGCAGGTGCTCGAATCCCGCGCGCTCGGCATAGTGCGGCAGTTCGAGGAAATCGACAGGCAGCTCCGCTGGCCCATCCTCGAGCCGGCGCGCGTGCTCATCCAGGAGCGCATCAGGCTCTGGAGGCAGGAGAACGACGCAATCAGGCTGGAGGCCAGGCAGACGCAGGACCCGACCGCGCTTGCGGCGCTCGAAACACGGCAGGCGACGCTCATCAACTCCATGCTCACGCCCGCAGAAATGCGCCGCTCGGTCGAAATGGCGTTCGCCATGGTGCACCTTGCGGAGACAGGCGGCGATATGAGCCGCGCGCCCAGCCTCAGCGACGTCACGACGACGGACCAGGACATCGGGACATTGAGGAGGCTCTCGGAGTGGTACCGCGGGCTGAGCACGACGGGGAAGCAGCCGGTGGTGGGCGAGGTCGTCTCGTCCGTGCTTTACCGCGCCGACCCGAACCTGTACCAGTTCATAACCGGGCTGTCCGAACCCGGATTCGTCAGCGCGATCTCGCGCGTATATTCGCTCACAAGGAGAATCGGCGGGGACAACAGGCAGACGCTGGTCGCCCTTTACGGCGAGCAGTTCGTGGCGCTCGTGGAATCGCAGGCGCCGCACCTGCGCATCCTTGAAAGCCCTTCGGTGATGGCGAACCCCGCGGCGACGATGGCAAGCCTCAGGCGTGGCGAGAACGAGCTTTACGCGAGCATAGTCGTCCGCGTCTACAGGGCCGTGTCGAGCCCGGCCGCAGGCGAGGACAGGGCGAGGATGGAGAGCCTCTTCGGGCCCGAGTTCGTGGCCGCAGTCGTGGCGAACCAGGCGCAGATGACAGCACTCGGAACGGGCACGGCAGGCCTTCCGGAGGTCCAGGCGCTCCCCGAATCCGTCAGGCGCGCACTCGCGGCCGCGTATCCGGCGGCTTACCAGAGAAGCATCGGGGCACTTGTCCGCGGATTCCGCAACCAGGAGGACTGGATGTTCAGGAGCATGTCCGCGGTGTACGCGGCCCTGCGCGAAAGGCCGGCCCGCGGGGCTTCGGCTGATGCGACGCAGGCGTACGCACAGCGCGTCAGGGAGCTGAATGCCGCATACGGCGACAGCTTCGTCGCTACTATAAGCGAGAACATGGCGCAGTTCGAGTTCCTCCAGCGCCCGACTTCTTCGCCGAGGGACCTGGCCAACATCCCCCCCGAGCTCCGCGAACGGCTCAACACCACTTTCGAAGGCGGGCCTGCGGTGGGCAGGGCGAGCTTCATGACGAACTTCCTGCGCGTATACGAGCAGCTGCCGAGGGTGTACACCCAGCTGCGCGGGGCGCTCGCGTTCTCGAACCCGACGGACACGCTGCCGACGACGCTCGCGAACGCCATCGCCTATTACCGCCAGCAGTTCGGAAGCAACAACTACCTCTTCAACCAGTACATCAACCTGGACCTCCTCAGCAGGAACATCCAGCGCATCGCACGCAGGTACAACGTCCAGCTTCCGCCGAACATCGCGGACGGCATCGATTCGCCGGAGGAGCTCTCGCAGTTCATCAGCACCGAAACCGGGAGGAGCCTGCTTGCGGCGGGAAGGACGTTCTATAACGATACCCTGCTCCCGCTGTACCAGCAGCAGAAGGTCGGACAACAACTTCCACCCGACGACCGGCGATTACACCGACGCGAACGTGACGAACCTGGTGAACCAGCTTTCCATCCTCGACGCGCTCTACCTCGGCGTGGCGCTCGAAAGCGTTTCGGGAACCGACAGCGCGTTCCAGCGGTCGGCCGCGACGGCGACCATGAACGCGATTCTCGTCATCTCGAACCGCGACCCGTACCTCGTAGGGCCGTTCCTCCTCCAGGTGCTCCCGGCTATCCTGTCATGCTCGCAGGACGAGCGGACCATCGTCGCCGCGATAGAGGCGTTCAACGGGATATTCACCCAGAGGTACGAGACGGGAACGAGGGAAATCGCATACAGCAACGCCCTCAACCGCAGGTATTTCCTCGAGGTGTTCCAGCGCATCGGCGACAGGCTCCCCGAGGTCACGAGCTCCTACGACCACAGCAGGCTCGAGGACGAGCTGCGCCTCACCCCGGAGCCCAGGACCGACGAGGGATACATGAGCCCGCTGCTCTACCGCTACAGGCCGGGCTTCTGGCAGGGCGACGGCCTCGAGGCGCTTCCGACGATGTACGGCCAGCAGGGCTCGCCGATACGCCTGCTTCCGAGGCCCACGATGCCGACAAGCCCGTTCCTGCCGGTTCCGGGAGGATTCACGATTGATTCGGGCGCGAGCGACATATTCAGCAGCATGTACGACCAGCTTCGGCCGCCGGTGGAAAGGATGTTCCGCCAGCGCGTGCCTGCCAGGTTCAGGATAGGCGCGCTCGGCGCATCGACGATTATACGCAGGATAAACCAGCTCTTCGGCCCGATGCCGGTCGATTACAACGATTACTGGCTTAGCGCCTTCGGCGAAGCCGGGGCATACTACGCGCACCAGGAGAGGGGGCCGACCTCGACGAACAGGGGCGGCCTTGCAGGCGTCGGCGGAGGCCGCACGATCAGCGGCGGCGAAAGGGCGACCGCCAGGTGGACGCGCGACCAGACCGAAACCGCGATTCCGGCCGGCGAAGGCCAGGCGCGGAGCGCCACGTCCACGACTTCGGATACCGTGGACATCAACGCATCGGCAGTCAGGCTGCCGCCCCCATTGTCGGGACCGGTGCCGCTTCCGCTCCTGGGCGTCGTGCCGTACGACCTGTTCAGGATGGGCGAGGGAACCGGCTCGGCATACGTGGCGAGGCCGCAGTCCGAAGTCCAATCCGAGCTCGAGCGCAGGCGCGGAACCGGGGACCAGGTCGTCGCGAACATATTCACGCTCAGGCCGAACAACACCGCGGCGGCCCTTCTCGACACGTACACCGAACTGCTCAAGACCGCGCCGGACCGCACTAGGCTGGAGCGGGATTACGGAAGGCCGTTCGTCGAGCTCGTCGCTGGCAACAGGCAGTACCTCAACTGGGTCCTGTCGCAGTCACCCGAGATGGGCGTCGGAATACACCGCGCGAGGCAGGAATTCCATTACGAGAACTCGAGCACGACGCAGACCACCGCGCCGCCGGCAGGGCAGGCCGGGGACACTACGGTCACGGACACGCAGACGAGGGGCAGGACGAGGGGGCTCCTCGAGACCTACCAGAGGATTGCGCGCCAGTCCCAGACGGACATGCTCCTTTTCGTCGCGGGCGAGCACGTGCCCGAGCTTTCGTCGGCAGGCGGTGCAACATCCCAGCGCGGGGAGGACAGGCTCAAGACGAGGCTGTACTTCGTCACGCGCGAAGGCGACGTCTACCAGCTCGCATACGGCCTCGACACGAGGGCCCAGCTCCTCAACTACCTTTATGCCGGGGCGAACACCCAGCAGTTCCTCGCATCGGCGAGGGCTGTCGGGCGGCAGATGCTGACGGGCGACTCGGCGGCGGCCGGTTTCGACGGCGCGGCGGTGGGGTTCACCCTTCCGCGCTCGGGCGGGGATTCGTTCTCGTCCCTTGCGTTCGGCCAGCTTGTGCGCAGCATGAGGTACATGGACCCGGTCCACGCCGAGCAGGCCGCGGGCATGGCTGTCACCAGCCTCCTTGCGGACCGGAGGCAGAGGGACGTATATGCGGCGTTCTACCGCGGGGCGGAGATGATAACCGTCGACCAGCAGGACCGCCAGCACATAACCGACACCAGGTTCGCTGAAGGGACCGGCGAGGTCATGTGGAGGCGCATGCGCATCGACCCCATGGCCTACCAGGCCGAGATAAGGGCGGCCGGCGGATACCCGGCGACCGTGGCGGCAAGGGGCCGCCTCGAATGGCGCCCCTCAAGATACCAGACCAACGCGCTCGGCGTCACGGCGGCCTACTCTCATATCGACCTGCTGCGCGAGATGAGGGCCGCGGGCGCGGATGCCAACGAAATTTACGGCGGATTGCAGACCGTCCTTACGAGCCTTTACGGCTGGTCCGAGGACACGGCGAGGGACACCGGATGGCTCGCCGCGGGGAGCTACATGTACGCGCGCATGGAGAACTACACGATGCAGAATCCGGACGGCACCTACCGGACGCTGCCTTCGGGCCCGGAGGGGAACCCGGAGCAGCATTACGCGAGTGCCATGTTCATGTACTGGGCCCAGCGCCACGGCATACTCATGGGCGCGCAGAGGGTGCCGGGATGGACGAGGATATACGACAGGATAGACCAGGCCATGAGGCAGATACAGCAGAACCCGGCCAACGAGGCGACGATACTCGAAGGGCTTTCGCGCGCGCTGCGCGATGATTTGCGCAGGGACATCTGGCGCTTCGCCCTCGCATACGGGTATGACGGCGAGCGCGTCAGGATATACACCGTCGGAGGCGGCCAGTACGTCAACGATGAAACCGCATACGGGAACCTGTACAGCATGTTCATCTTCGGCAGGCCTGCGGCGGGATACGTGGACATCCTCGGCCACGCTTACGGGTATTCGCCCCTCGTCATCAGCGAGAACCCGGGCACGGCGGGGCAGTTCACCGTGACGCGCGGCAGGCAGACGCCGTTCGTCGACCTGTACACGGGGTTCGGCATCATGGACTGGCCGAGCATCAGCCTGCAGAGGTACCAGAGGGAAGTGGCGATAACGAGCGCGCCGAACATCGCAGGGGCGGTGCGCGACGCCTACCGCGAACTCGGCGGCATGAGGAACAGGACGCGCCTCGTCCGCGACTACGGCGAATCCCTGGTCGCGCTGGTCGAGGAAGGCCGCGAGACGCTCAGCTGGATGATAAGGCCGGCCGCGCAGGTCCGAACCGAGATGCAGACGCGCCTCGGCCAGGACGACCCGATAGTGCTGTCGTTCCTCAACCTGCGCTCAGGACGGGAGAGCGGGGCGACGACGGTCAGCGCAGAGGACGCGGCCGCGCTCGTGGACATATTCACCGAGCTCCGGAAGGCCACGCCGAACCGCGAACGGCTCGAAACGAGGTATTCCCGCGAGCTCGTGGACCTTGTCGAGAGGAACAGCACGGACCTCGACTGGATGCTCCTCCCGGCAGACCGCATGAGAAGCGAATTCACGCGGAGGGCGCAGGCGAGAGGCTCGGTCGAAGCGAGGATGGCCGAGGTGTCATTGCCGGCCCCGCCCACCCAGGCGTCGCTAACAGGGCCCGAGGTCAAGACGCTCATGGAGCAGAACATGCTCGACGTGCTTGTCGGCGCAACAGGCGCGGATTCGCGCGTGGGCCTGAGCCCGGAGCGCTACGACATCCTGCTCGGAAGCCACCTCGGCAGCCCGGCAGGGAGGAGGGACAGGGCGACGACGTTCTACGTACTGCACACGCCGGTCTCGGAGCGCTCGGAGGCGAGGGGCTCGCTGGTCATCGGCGACCAGCAGGACCTCGACGAGTGGATGCGCCACGGCCACCAGATAGGGCGCGGCATTTCCCGCCTCGAAGTCGCGAGAACCGGAAGCGATTATACCTTCACGTTCTCGGGCGACAGGAGGCTTAGGGCGCTTACGGCCGAACGGTTCGTGGGAGGGATTACCGTCCCGCTCCGCGAATCCGAATTCAGGGTCGGAAGCAGCTGGACGGTCGGCGGGCTGATGCAGGTCCTCCAGGACCACAGGCTCGACCTCCTCGCAGGCGCCATGTACGGAAGGCGCGAATACGGGAACGAGCGCTGGGACCAGTGGACCGTCACCGTTTCGGGCAGGCTGCAGGGCACGAACACCGCGACCGTCAGCGAGCAGTGGTACGGATACCTGTTCTTCAACCAGGCCACCAGGCAGGTGGTCGCCGCGAGCGGGGATGTGTTCAACAACGCCGAGGAGATGAGGCAGGTGTGCCAGACCCTCGGCGGGGCCGGGTGCAACAGCCTCTCGGACCTTTCGAGGACCACGGGCGGCGTCGGCCTCCAGTGGGCGCGGACGGACGTCGTCACGGGCGACCGGATGAGCTTCCACTTCTTCTTCGAAGGCGGCGTGGAGACCTACCGGCCGTGGAGCGGCGCGGGCTCAGGCACCGTGGACACGGGCGGGGGCAACACCGCCGCGGTGACAATCAACCCGCGCGACAACGCGTTCGTATTCCGCACCGGCGTAGGGTTCAACTACACCCAGCAGAGCCCCAACAGCACGATACCGAACATCTACTCGCTCACCTTGGGCGCGCAGAACGGCTCGTGGCCCCTCATACCCGGGGACGTCACGAGGCCGGAATACCTGCAGTCCTGGGGCACGTCGATGGAAACGGCCATACCGGGCTGGTCGCTCATGCTGCACGGCCGCGTGCAGTGGTAGTTTTTTTTTATTTTTATTTTTCCATTTTTCGCCTTTTTCCTCTTCCCCCATTAGTTACCAGGATGAGGGGAGCGAAGGGATTTATCGCTGCGCAGGGGCAAAGCTCGGCGTAGGGGTGGATAAGAAAAACAGGAAGAGCGGCTATTGATAGGAAGCTACTTCTTCTTCACGGGCTTCTCCTTGGCAATGACCTTGGCCTCGGTTGCAATCAAAGGAGGCATGAAGGGCGGGAGCAGGTTGAAGGGGCGGAGCAGGAATATGCTGTTCATGCCCGCGTTCGCGTTTATCATGTTGATGGCGGTCGCGCCGAACTCCATCGGGACGATTTTCGCCTTCTTGTATTCGACGAGCATCTTCTTGAGGTTCTCCGGGCTGTCGCGGCAGAACGCCTCGCCCGTCATCCTCAGCGAGCCGATGTCCGGCTTGTAGTCGACGGCATAGGTGAATTCGAGTATCACGCCGTCCGGCGCCTTCTGGGTGATTTTGTCGACATTGATGTTGATGTCGATGTTCGCAGGAACGCCGTCCTTTGCCTTCTTCACTTCGCCTCCCCGGAAAATAAGACCCATGACTTCAAGCATATTTATCCCGTCCATAACCAATCTTGCAGAGAATAAAAAGCTTTCTGTTTAGGCAGGCCGGCGATGAGTCCGGGCGCCTCTTCGGCATCAGGCTATTGCCCCTCCTGCTGGCCCTCGCGCGTCGCCTGGTAGGCCTGGACCATCTCATTGCGCATATTCGTCAGGTAGGCATACATGGAGTTGTTCTCCCTAAGGTTCGAGCGGAACTGCCCGAGCATTTCCTCCTGCCGGGCGACGGGGAGAGTCTCATACTGGAACCGGTTTAGGCCCCGCTCCCCCAGCCATCCGGGGAATTCCCGGTCCTCGATTTCCTGCATCTGGTCCTGCGCCTGGGAAGCGTTGTAGGCCGCGTTGTGCATCTCGATGCCGAGGTCGATTTTCTTTGCGAGGGCCGGGTCGTTCCTCCCCTGGGCGAAACTGAAGATGGTCGGGAGGATTGCCTGCTTCACTGTCCCGGCATCCCCGTTCGCCCGCATCCGCTGCATTTCATTGAGCGTGTTCGCGACAATCGTCTCCCGCTCCTGCGGCGTGAGGTTCATCTGGTATCTCTGCTCGTACCTTGTAAGTTCCACGGTAACCGCCGCCCGGTCCGCCGCCGTCACCGGCGCAGGCGCATGATCAGCATTCGTTTGTGCCATCCAAACCACCCCGTTAGTTATCCGCAGGATATATTTAAGGCGTTTTCATCCTCTTCCCGCGCTCGCTCGGGATGATGGAGATTTTGCCCTGGAAATCGAAGCCCGCAAGCTCGCGGCCTTCCATCAGCCTGTCGAGGATGATTGCGAGCGCCGCCACCTCGCTGTGCGGCTGGCTAGTCACGGACACGTTATAATCCGAAAGCGCGTAAATCTCGCCGGGGACCTGCTCGGAGCCGACGATTATGAGGAGCTTATCGCAGGATTTCAATGCCGGAACGACGTCTTGCACGGGAAGCCCGTACATCGTCAGGTGGACTACCTTGAAGCCGCCTCTTTTCCTCGCCCTGATGAGGGATACCGCGCTCTTCTCGTACGAAATCGAGAACGGGTCCGGGCCCGTCGGGGTTTTTCCGCCCCATTGCGAGCATATCCTCGAAACGCTCAACTCGAAACCGGCATCGTGCTGGCCGGTGTAGGATATCCTGCCCGCGCCGAAAGCCCTGGCGACGAGCGCCACGTGCGTGGAAATGCGCTCGTCCCGCGGAAGGCGGTGGGACAGCCTGAGGACCTCGATGAGCATGAATGCGATTTGCTCGCATCATGTTTAAAATCCCCAGACTGCCGAAGGCGGGTGAGTTGCCCGGATATGGAAAGCCGGCGCGCGCTTGCCGCAGGACATGATTAAAAATGCGTAAAGGGAATCGAATACCATGGCACGCTACTTCGGCACGAACGGAGTCCGGGGCACTATTGATGAGCTGACCCCCGAACTCGCACGCAGGCTCGCGAAGGCGGCAGGAGCCTATTTCAAAGGCGGGAAAATCCTTCTCGCGCGCGACTGCAGGCTGAGCGGGCCAATCCTGCACCCCGCAGTGGTCTCAGGCCTCGTGTCCGCAGGATGCGACGTGGTCGATATCGGCATCGCCAGCTCCCCGACCGCGGAATTCATGGTGAAGAGGCTCAAGGCGGAGGGCTGCATCATCATAACCGCATCGCACAATCCCCCGGAATGGAACGGGCTGAAGGCGGTTGACGGCAACGGGATAGCGGTGTCGAAGGAGCGGGGCGGGGAAATCGAGAAGCTGCTCGACAAGCCCGCGCAGGGGGGCAAGGCCGGCAGGGTGACGATGCATGAGGGCGCCACGGCCGAGCATATCGAGTCCATCATGGGTTTCGTCGACAGGACAAAAATAAAGAATAAAAAGCCGAAAATCGTGCTTGACTGCGGGAACGGCACGGCCGCCCTCATAGCCCCGAAGCTGATGAAGGCGCTCGGATGCGTTATCCTGACCCTGAATTCGCACATGGACGGGAGGTTCCCAGGCAGGCCTTCCGAGCCGGCCGAAGCGAACGTCAAGGAACTGATATCGCTCGTCAAATCCTCCAATTCGGATGCCGGAATCGCATGGGACGGCGACGGAGACCGCGTCATCTTCGTGGACGAGAAGGGCGGCTACGTCATCGGCGACAAGGTGTATGCCCTTTCGATTCTCTGGAAGGCCGCAAATCTCAAAACCCGGAACTCAACACCCGCCGGCGATGTCGTGACGACCGTTGCCACCAGCAAGGCCGTGGAGGATGTGGCCGCGAGGTTCGGCCTCAAGACGCACTATACCGCTATCGGGGCGCCATACCTCTCCGAAGAGGCCGCCAAGGGCGGCGTGTTCATGGGCGGCGAGGAGGTCGGCGGCGTCATATGGCCCGAATCATCGCTTGCCAAGGACGGGTTCCTGACCGCGGCCAAGCTCGCCGAGGCGCTCTGCGGGAAGCCCCTCTCCGCATGGCTCCGGGAAGTCCCTACATACTATAATGTCAAGACCAAGCTCGATGCGGATGCGAACGCCAAGAAGGAGATAGTCGCCCGCGTCCTCGCGCATGCGAAAGCCGGCAGGCTCGCTTATATCACCGTCGACGGCGTGCGCGTCAACATGAAGGACGCGTGGGTGATTGTCCGGGCGTCTGGAACAGAGAATTATGTCAGGATATTCGCCGAGGCGAAAAGCGGGGCCGAAGCGAAAAAGCTGGCTGCAGAATACGAGCGGATAGCGCGGGGATGAACAATCGGGTGCGGCGCTCAGACCGCGGGCCCCATGTATCAGGCATCAGATTGCCGGCTTTTCCGATGGGACCGCCGCAACCCCTGCGGCATCCGCCTTCTGCTCGAAAAGGGACTTGAGAAGCGGGTTGATGTCAATTTCCGCGGCGTCGTTCGGAATCGAGTTCGTAGTGAAGACGCCGTCCGAGGCCTTCCTGAGCTTCGCGAGCGAGTCGTTCAGGAAGAAGCCGTGCGTCGCGGCGCAGAGCACCTTCTTCGCCCCGCCCTTCTTCACGTTTTCCACCGCCTTGAGCATCGTGCCGCCGGTGGATATCATGTCGTCGAGTATCAGGATGTTCTTGCCCTCGACCTCGAATTCACGCTCCACCTTCTGCACCGAGCGGTAGGCCTCCGCGGCGTTGCCCGCCTCGTACTGGCCCCTGACCTTGCTCATGCTCTTCCCCCCGAACTCGGATACGAGGTAGTTCGCTCCCTGGTCCGGGGAGATGACCTCGAGGTGCTCGAGGCCGAGCTTCTTCCGCGCGTGCTCGACAAGGAGCTTCCCAGCGCTGAGGTTCTGGATTTTGAGGTTCGAATACTCGGACTCGCCCTCTTTTTTCAGGAAATGGCAGTCCACGGTGACGAGCTTCACCGTCCCGAAATCCGCAAGCAGCTTGCAGAGCACCTGCGCGGAGAGGGACTCGCCCATCAGGAACGTCTTGTCCTGCCGCGCGTAGGGCAGGTAGGGGGAAACGAGGGTGACGCGCGCCCCGACGCGCTTAAGCGTGTGGAGCATCTGCGCGGCGTTGAAAATGGCCGAATTCTGCTTCGGGTAGAGGCGGTGGAAGAGCACCACGTCCTCGCCCTGGCAGGTGGATATGTCGTTTATGCGCGTATAGCTGTCGCCGTCCGGAAAGAGCTTGATTTCGATGTTAGGCGCGGCCAAATCTGGGAAATTCGGGGAAACGAGGTACATGATTACTATTTCTATCGATGGGATTAAAGGCTTTGGCGCGAGCAGGCTCCCGGCCCTCCGATAGGTAAAAAAATGTTCGATGCGAATCGCTAAGGCATGGCAAAGGTACTTATGATTGTCGCGCAGAGCGGATTCCGCGACGAAGAGCTGACTATTCCCAGGGAAGTGCTCGAGCGCAGCGGCCACGATGTGAAGGTCGCAAGCCTGACACGGGCCAAGGCGCAGGGGTCCAAAGGCCTGTCCATCACGCCGGATATGGCGGTGTATGAGGCCAACCCGGAGTTCTTCGACGCGGTCATAGTCGTGGGGGGCCCGGGCTCGCCCGCCCTTGCCGAGAACGAGGATGTCATCAAGCTCCTCATCAGCTCCAACAAGAAGGGAAAGCTCATAGGGGGCATCTGCCTCGGGCCCATGGCGCTGGCGAAGGCCGGCGTGCTGGCTGGCAGGAATGCGACGGTGTTCCCGGACCGCAAGGCGATAAACCTCCTCCGCGAAACGGCGGCGAACTACAGGAACGAACCGGTCGTCATAGACGGCAATATTGTCACGGCCGACGGACCGCAGAGCGCGGGGAAGTTCGGGTCAGCCGTCGCCGAGCAGCTGAAAAGGAAGGCATAGGCGGCGGATACGATGATTACGATAAGGCATGACGGATGCATATTCTGTGTGGGCTGCTCATCAGTATGCCCGGCGAACGCGATAGAGGCCGTTGGGACGCGGATGAAGACGTACCCGGAAAAATGCATCGACTGCGGGCTCTGCGTCAGGGTGTGCCCGGCGAACGTCATCCGCATGTACAAGGGCGTGAAAGACGAGAAGGACCTCCCGGAAGGGGCGGAATGAGGCGAGCGAAGATGGCTTCCAAATACGACCATGACGTCATAGTTATAGGCGGCGGGCCCTCAGGCTCGTCGTTCGCGAGGGCCGCGGCCGGAAACGGGCTGGACGTGCTCGTAGTCGATAAGCGGAAAGAGATAGGCGTGCCGGTCCGTTGCGGCGAGGGGCTCGGGCAGACCGAGATAATCAAACAGGGGCTCGACCTGCCCCGCTCATGCTATTCGAGCGAGATAGTGGGCGCCAAGGTCATCGCCCCGAACGGGAAGTCCATCATTTGGAAGGACACCGAGGCGAGCGGGTGGGTGCTGGAGCGCAAGGCGTTCGACAAGTGGCTTTGCGAGCTTGCAGTGGACAAGGGGGCGAAGGTCAGCACTTATACGAGGGCGGTCGGGCTCGTCAAGGACGCAAAGGGCAGGCCGCAGGGGGTCAAGGTCTCGCACGGGGGCCGGGAGCCCTATGAAATCAGCGCGCCGCTAATCGTCTCGGCCGAAGGCATGGAATCCCTGATGGCCCGCGAGATGGGCTTCAAGACCGTCCATTCGCTCTACGACGTGGACACGTGCTACGAATACGAGATGAAGCCCTACGAGCACGAGAACCTCCTCGAGATATATTTCGGAAACTCGCTCGCCCCGAGGGGCTATGCCTGGATATTCCCCAAGTCCGACAGGAAGGCGAATGTGGGAATCGGAATCGGCGGGCTTGTCGAGAACGGCCCGAAGCTTGGCGGGGTGAAGGGCGCGGACCCGAAAAGCCTGCTCGACGAATTCGTGAAGGGGAACGGGAAGCTGAAGGAGGCGAGCACGCTGCTGGAATTCGGCGGGGTGATATCCGTCGGCCTCCCGATAAATGAGTTCGTGAAGGACAACTGCATGGTCATCGGGACTGCGGCGAAGCAGGTCGACCCGATTCACGGCGGGGGCATCGGGCTCGCGATGGAAGCCGGCCTCCTTGCCGCAGACACCGCGGTGAAGGCGCACGCGAAGAAGGATTTCTCGAAGCAGGCGCTCTCGGAATATGAAAGAAGGTGGCGCGCCGAGACCGGGCCCACGATTGAGAACCGGATGAAGCTCCGGAAAATCATCGAGAAGGTGTCGGACGACGACCTCAACCACATATTCAACACGCTGACAGACAAGGATTTGGACCAGATAATGAGGAGCAACTTCGCCCCGTCCGCGCTGAAAGTGGTGGCGAAAAGGCCCCAGCTCCTTGCGGTCCTCCGCGGCCTGATGTAGCCTGATGAAAAGGCCCGGCCGGGGGTAACCCCGCATCCGGTTTCCGGCCCTCAGCCCTTCTTTTTACCGAAACTATAATCCGTATCGGGTGCCGGCAGCTTGGTCGTCAGCACCAGCCGCTGGCCGGGCGTATCGTATGCGACGGTCAGCGGGAGCGCGTTCCTGCCGCGGTCGCATTGCGTATGAAGCTGGCTTGCGAGCTCAGGCACTGCGCCCGGCATGAGGGTGACTATGCTGCTCATGTCCACCGGAGCAGAGCGGTTGCGCGGGTTGCTGAGCTGCGCGACGATGTCGATGAACGGCTGCCTGGCGGCGCTGAATGACCTTCGTATGGTGGCCTGGAAAACGGACGGGTTGAACCCTATGCCGCGGTTTCCGGGGAGCACCATCCAGTCGCTCGCGCCGTTCGTGGCCTGGTAGTAGCGGGCAAGGACAGAATTCGGGTTCGCCTCCACATAGGCGGAGAGAACGGCGGTGACGTCCGCATCCTCGTTCCGGGCCTGGATTGCCTGGACCTCCCGCCTGATGGCGGCGACTTCCGCCGGGGGCGGCACCTGCGAGAACCGCTGGCGGATGACCGTGTTCATGGCGGCATCGAAGCCTGCGCCCGCGCGCCTGCGGGTCTCCTCCTCGCTCAGCCTCGGCACGGTAATCTCCGCCGGTCTTCTCTGCTCTTCGGGTTGCCTTTGCCTTGGACCAGTCATATAATCACCTGATGGATTACGCCGAAATAACCTAATAAACATTCCAGCCCGCATACGGGTCGGAGAGGTCTATGCTCCAGCGCCTTCCGGCCACGCTCAGGACGGTGAGGTACTACGCCCGAAAGGCCGGGCGATGAAACGCCGCCGTCCTCCGCGATGACAGGCTTCAGGCTCACCTCGTACGAGTTGGCGCTGATGAAGCGCCCGCTTATCAGCCCCAGCATCTCGGTGCCCCCGAGAACCCCGGTCCCCCCTATCGAGATTACCGCGCGGTCGGCGAGCATGAGGACCGTGAAGTTTTCAGAGCACAGGACGCTCCGCGCGCCCCGCGAATCCGAATCGACCCGGAGGGACCTGCTCTGCGAATTGATGACGTCCGAGTATGTGATGAACCGGCCGTCCTCGAACACGCACTGCCCGCGCTCCCAGGTCGAGGGCAGCGAGCGGCCTTTCGCATCAGGCGGCCCCGCCTCTGCAGCCCCAACGGGCGCTTCAGGCTGCAAAACCGGATTGGGCATCCGCGGCGACAATTCCGGCCTCATGACGAATGGGGCCGCGCATGAGCAGAGGAAGAAAGCGGACAGCGCCGTCGCCGCGGCCCTGGCGGGCTTGCGTGTCGGCGGGGCGTCCATATGGGCGAGCTTCATAAAACCACTTATTGACCTTAAATAAAACAATTTATAAGGGCGGATGGAGGGGACCGGTTCCGCCCGCCCCCGGCATTCAGCCGGCTCGCCCGCCGCATCGCACAGGATAAAAACCCTTATCTGATAGAACCCCCTCATGGAGACATTCACGGATGAGGAGAGGCGGCTCCTCGAGCCATTCGTCAGCAACATGGATAGACCGGTTTTCGCCCTACGACGCCTGCCGGGAGTGGTTAAAGGCGCGCTATTCGCACGTTACAGCCGAAGCACGAACAGCCTGAGGCGAACGCTTCTGGACGAGTTCTTAAGGAATAAAGAAATCGGGATCAACGTTCAAACCGCAGGGCATAACCCATTCGATGACGTCATAAACACAAAAAAGGCGGAGGATTTCTATGACCGGGTGCTCCTTGGCTACGGGGACGATTCCGTGGCCGAGCTTGCCGGCGCGCACATCGCACTCGAGGACATCTCGATAATCGCGACGAAGATGGTCGAGGACGCGAGAATCGGGCTTTCCCCGCTGGAGAAATCCACCAGATACGTTTATTTCGACCAAAAAGACGAGAACGGGAAATGGAGGTACTACGAGGAGCCGGACCTGATGGGTTCGGAATTCGCCCCGCTATACCGTGAAACGTGCGACTTGCTCTTTTCCACATACGCATCGCTCATCCCGAAAGTCTCGAAATATTTCTCGGAAAAGATGCCGAAGGATGCGAATCTGACACCTCGCGCGTACGAGGCCACTATCCGCGCTAAAACATGCGACGTGATACGCGGCCTGCTCCCCGCATCGACAAAAACGAATATGGGGTTTTACGGAAACGGGAGGGCATACGAGTATCTCATCACGAAACTATACGCCGACCCCCTGGCGGAGATGCGAAATCTCGCATCATCGATGCACGCTGAACTGGGTGTCGTGATCCCTTCCTTCGTGAAAAGGGCCAACACCCAGCATGGCAGGGAGACGCAGGATTATTTCAGGAAGACGCGCCTGGACGGCATGGGGTCGTGCATAGCCCCCGAGAAGGATGCGGACGAGGTCGTCCTTGTCGATTATGACGGGGATGCCGAGGAGCGCATCATCGCGGCCGCGCTTTACCCGTACTGCGGGGCGTCCATGAAAGCCCTGCTCGAAAAGGCAAGGGGGATGCCGGACGCCGAGCGCGGGAAGGTGCTTTCCGTGTACGCGGGCGAACGGTCGAACCGCAGGCACAAGCCCGGCCGCGCCTACGAGATGGCCTCTTACACGTTCGACATCTGCGCGAATTACGGGTGCTACCGCGACATCCACAGGCACCGCGTGCTCACCCAGCAGAGGCAGGCGCTCGGCTGCATGCACGGGTTCACGCTTCCGAAGGACATCATAGATTCCGGGTTCGAAGGCGAATTCAGGGACGCGATGGACGCGGCGAAAAACGCCTGGGCGCAAATCTCCAAAAAGCGCCCGCTCCAGGCGCAATACGTCGTGCCGCTCGCTTACCGCATCCGCTGGCAGATGACGATGAACCTGCGCGAGGCGTTCCATTTCTGCGAACTGCGCTCCCAGATGCAGGGGCATATCGATTACCGGCGCGTCGCGCAGGGGATGTACAGGGAGATATCGCGCGTGCACCCGCGCTTCGGCGCCCAGATGAAATTCGTCGACATGCAGGATTACCAGTTCGAGAGGCTGGAGGCCGAGAAGAAGCTCGACAAAAAAATCGCGGAGGCCGCAAAAAAGCATGGCAAGTGATTCGGCCTCGAAAAAAGGGGGTACGGGAAGCGTATATCTCATCGGCGCGAGTGGCAAGCTCGGGCGGGCCATCCTGGGCAAAATCGACGCGATCCCGGTTGTGCGCAGGGAGCGGGGGCTGAAGGGAGAAGTCGTAACGGATTATTCCACGGACAGCCTGAAAAAGGCTCTCGCCGGAGCTTCCGTCATCATCATCGCGGCCGGCTCGACCGACACCCTCGACAAGAAAAAGATGCGCGAAGCGAACGTGGATTTGACGAAAAAAGTCGTGGATGCCGCCCCGAAAGGGAGCAGGATTCTCTTCGCGGGCTCGGTGTCGGTTTATGGGAAAACTCCGGAACGTCTGCCGGCGGACGAGCAGACGCCGGCCAGGCTGGACTCTGATTACGCCAAGACAAAATACGAGGCCGAACGCATAGTGGCGGGATTCCCGAATCATGTGATTTTCCGCATAGGCACGCTGTACGGCCCGCAGTTCGAGGATTACACCCGCGTGCTTTCCATGATTGAGCGCGGCAAAATGAGGATTGTCGGGGACGGGAAAAATCGCGTTCCGTTCGTGCATGTGGACGACGTCGCGGACGCGTTCCGCAAGGCGCTTGGGAAGGGAAGCGGGATTTATGTCCTTGCGGGCGAGCCTTTGACGCAGGCCGAAATCCTTTCCATAGCCTCATCCGAGCTTTCGGTCGAGCCGCCTAAAAAGAGGGTTCCGAGAATCATTGCCATGTTCGCCGCCGCATTATCCGAAATCGGATACCGGTTCGGCGGAAAAAGGCCGAAGCTGACGCGCGAGCACGTGGCCGTCCTGGGATATGACAGGGCGTTCGACTGCGCAAGGGCGAAGGCAGAGCTCGGATTCTCCCCGCGGCCGCTCGAAAACGGCATCCGCGAGACCGTGCGGGAATACAAGAAAAGGCGCTGAAGCCGGCGTCATCACCCCGCGGGCAGTCACAGCCACTCCCGGCCAGCCTGAACGTGCGGTTTTTATTGTTTGCACTGCTATCCCTAGCCTATGAGAAGGGAGATTTTCGCGGTTCTGCTTATGTCGTTAGTCGCGAGCGCAGCCATCGACCAGTCCTACATACAGACGGTCTCTCGGAGCGGCGCTTCCAGCGTGGAGAAGACCATGGAGCTCGCGGTCTTTTCGAACCAGCTCGCAACAGAGGGACTGGCGAAGATGGCCGATTACTGCGAAAAAAGGTCCGACATCAACTGCAGCGTGGATGTCGAAGCCAAGGAGATCGTAATCACCGAGAATTTCGCCTCGGGGGGGTATTACGTATTCTCCAGCGAGTACGGAATCCCGTCCATCACCTATACGATGTCGATAAGCAGGGTGCCCACCGACAGGTTCAGCAACTCGCTAGGACGGCTCCTCGTGGCGGCTAATGCGACCGATTACGCAGGGTCCGGCGGCTCGTCCAAGTCCATCGACCTCTCGGACAAGGAAGGGAACGCCGAGGCGGCCGCGATTCTGAAAACACTCAAGGCGAACATCACATATGTGATTGTCATGCCGACCGGGGTGTCGGAAGCCAGGGCAGGAAGCGTGGAAGGAACGATTTCAGGCAAGACCGCATCATTCGACCTGCTTGAGGTCATGTCAGAGCAGGGCGGCCCGATTGTCGTGAAAAGCCAGGAGCTGAATTACGGCTACCTGATAGCAATCGCCGGGGTCATCGTCCTCGGGGCGCTCGCGCTCTCGTTTGCCGGGACCAGGCCCTCAAGAAGGAAGAAATAGCAGATTTTTTAAAGCAAAATCGACATACCATTCATCCAGGTCAGAGGCAGGATTCTTATGGCAGGTATCATCGGTTATGGCGCTTATGTGCCGGTTTATCGGATAAAGACTTCCGAGATTGCCAGAGTTTGGGGCGAGGAGCCGGACCGCATCGAGAAGGGCCTTGGCATACTGGAAAAGGCGGTCGGAGGCGTGGACGAGGACACGGCGACGATATCCGTCGAGGCTGCCAGGAACGCCATCCTGAGGGCGGGAATAGACCCCAAGAAGCTCGGCGCGCTTTATGTTGGGAGCGAATCCCACCCGTACGCGGTCAAGCCCACCGGCACCATGGTGGCAGAAGCCCTCGGGGCTACTCCGAACCTGACGTGCGCCAACCTCGAATTCGCCTGCAAGGCAGGCACGGCGGGGCTCCAGATAGTGCTTGCGATGGTGGACGCCAAGATGATTGAATACGGCATGGCGATAGGGGCCGACACCGCCCAGGGAAGGCCCGGGGACGCGCTCGAATACTCGGCGGCCTCCGGAGGCGCGGCTTATATCGCAGGGCCGGACTCCGAATCGCTCGCGACGGTCGAGGGATGGTTCTCGTTCACTACGGACACGCCGGATTTCTGGCGCAGGCAGCATGCCGACTACCCGACGCACGGGGGGCGGTTCACGGGAAAGCCCGCGTATTTCAAGCACGTCGTCAGCGCGACGCAGGGATTGCTCGCCAAGCTCGGGACGAGGCTCGAGGATTACGATTATGTCGTGTTCCACCAGCCGAACGGGAAGTTCCCGCTCGAGGCCGCGAAGAAGCTCGGGATTCCCCCGGAAAAGCTCAAGGCGGGCCTGCTCACTCCTATAGTTGGGAACACATACTCCGGCGCATCACCGCTCGGCCTGAGCGCGGTGCTTGACGAGGCGAAGCCGGGCGCGAGGATTCTCATGACCTCGTTCGGCTCGGGGGCCGGAAGCGACTCGTTCTCGATTGTCGTGACGGACAGGATTGAGGCGGCGAGGGACAGGGCGCCGAAGACGAAGGACTACATCGCCAAGAAGAAGTACATCGATTACGCAACCTACATCAAATACAGGAGAAAAATCAAGTTGTAGGAACAGCAGGCGGATTCGGATGCGTGCACGGTTCTACTTGGCCAGGGCTATAGCCGGCAGATGAAAAATAATAATTGGGCTGTCGTGAAGTTCGCTGCGCTCCTTCACTTCTTCCCAATTTTCCATGAGCCGCATTGCTGGGGCGGGCACCGGTTAAAAGAAAGGAAAATTGGGCCTGCGGAGAGCCGCAGAATCGCAGGTCGAAACCTTCGACTCTTTTGAATTCCAGAAACTTTTTAGCAGGCCAGTTTTTGATAAAACTTTTTCCTAAAAAGTTTTCTCCGGACCTACGGCTTTCATAGGCACTCAGTCGTATAGACAACTGTGCTAGAACGTGTCGTATAAGACCGTCGCTCTAACCGAGCTGAGCTACAGGCCCAATCAAGGAGACGTTGCCGAATAACTTTTATAAAGCAATCAGAAAAAACTCTCCGGTATGACGGCGTGCGCAAAGACGGGGTTGAGGTCCGTATGCAGGTCATACCTGAAAACGAATGGGTGCTCGCCGCACTGTAATAGCATCTGGTCCCGCGCTACGACGAGGGGACTGAACCCGCCCTTCCCGTCCATCAGGAAGAATCCTTCCGGGCATTGCATGTGCACGAGTTCATAGCCCGGGACGAAATGGGCTCCGGCCAGCCACATCCCGCGCAATTCGCATTTGACATGCTGGGCAGCGCCCTCGAGCTTGGAAATAAGGCGCTCGGAGTATTCGACGCTCTCTTTCCGGGGTGGGTAAATCCTATCCGCGCCTTCGGTGTGGAATGAGCGGAACGCCAGTTTCGCCTCGTTCCTCCAGGGGCCGTCCTTCCTTTTGATGAACTCGGATAGGAGGGCCCGCGTCATTTCGCGGGTCCTGGACTGGGGTGAGTGCAAAACATGTGTCATATTCTGGGGTATGGGGGATAACGTAATATAAACCGTCCCCCGGCCATGCCGTTTTAAATTATTAGTCGGGCAAATCGTCCCCATGTACAAAACCCTCTCAGGCAGGGAACCGGCTTCCGGCATCATCGAGAATGCGAAACATATCGTCAAGACCATGAAGAGGGCCCCGCACCTGGCAATCGTCCTGATGGGGAACGATTCCGCATCCGAGCTGTACGTCCGCAAGAAAATCCAGAAGGCCGAGTCCATAGGCGTCCTCGCCACGCTGTACCGGCTTGACTCGAACGCGAGCGAATCCGAACTGCTCGAACTGGTGAAGAGGCTTAACGGCGACGCGTCCATCGACGGCTTCATCGTGCAATCGCCGCTCCCGAAGCACATAGACTATACGCGCGTGGTCGAGATGATTTCCCCCTCCAAGGACGTGGACGGCTGGACCTCCACCAACATGGGGAGGATGTTCCTCGGCATATCGGAAACGTTCATGCCGGCGACCCCGATGGGCATCATGAAGATGCTCGACTACTACAAGGTCGATATCGCAGGGAAGGACGTAACGGTCGTCGGGCGCGGCAACGTCGTCGGAAAGCCGCTCGCGTTCATGCTCCTCGAGCGGAGCGCGACTGTGACCATCTGCCATTCCAAGACGAGGAACCTGGCGGAGCATACGAAAAAAGCCGACATCCTCATTTCTGCGGCCGGAAAGCCCCGCCTGATAAGCGCGGACATGGTCAAGGAAGGCGCTTACGTAATCGACGTCGGCACCGGAAGCGTGGGCGGCAAGACGGTCGGGGACGTGGATTTCGAGAACGTGATAAATAAGGCCCATTGCAGCCCGGTTCCCGGAGGCGTCGGGCCGATGACGGTGGCCATGCTGATAAGCAATGTCATCGAGGCCGCTATGAGAAGGCTATGAGCCGGGGTATGCCCGGTTTATCTCATCCACGCGCCGGAAGAGCATCTTGTGGACGCCGGAGCCGTATTGCATCGCCTTCTTTTTCCTGCCGACGACGATTGCCGGCACGCCGAGCAGCTTCGCGGCTTCGCGGAGGATTCCCTTTTTCAGCGCCCGGTCATCCATGCGCTCCTCTATCGGGACCGAAAACATCATGTCGGCGAGCTCCTTGTTATAGAACGGGAACCGGGAATCCAGCCCGGAGCAGCGGCACACCTTCTTCACGTAGGCCATGTCGCGTTGCGGAAGCGTCCTGAATTCCTCGCGCAGGAGCGCATCGACGTCCTTGCCCTCGTCCCTGCTTATGTAATACCGTTCATAGCCCGCAAAAAGCTCCTCGGCGGCAGAGCCGAAAAGCAGGACCTGGTGTTTCTTCGATGCAGCCGCTTCGGCGACGCAATGCACGGGCACGAGTATCTCGAGCTTGAGGAAATCGAGGGGAAGCAGGGAATGGCATCGGGCGTATGCCGACATGGCTTTTTCCTCGTCTATCTTCACCACCGTGAGGGGCAGGCCGAGCGCGGTTGCGGCCTTGTCCGCGTATCCGACATCCTCGCTCCCCTCGGCTCCGGCCGTGAAAAGCTCCACGTCCGCGTGCTTGCGCGCTATGGAGGCGATGACCGTCGAATCCAGGCCGCCGGAGAATGCGATTGCCACCCGGTCCTCAAGGGCCTGCTCGACAGCACGGCTGATGAGCTCGGACAGGGGCAGAATCATGGGCAAAAGATGCTGAAAACGGTTTTTAAAATCATGCGCGCATATCCAAACTCGCTGATGGGCTCGTAGCTCAGCTTGGATAGAGCGACGCTCTCCTAATTAGTAAAAATAACTGCCCGTTTTTGGGCACCTTTTTACTAAAAAGGCGCAAGGCGAAGGTCGTGAGTTCAAATCTCACCGGGCCCGTGAAGACATCGGTAGCATATCAGGGCCTGGTGCACGAGATTTAAAATCTCGAACGCACCGGGCCCGTTTTCGCCCATAAATTTTCCCTTCGGGAAAATGGGCGACGAATTCTATTTTCCGGACGTCCAACCCCATTATAAACACTTTTACACACAATAATATACGGGTGGGAGAATGGCTGGTTCGGTTGCCAGGGGGCAGGTGGCAGAGAAGCTTGTCGAAGGCATGTCCAAAGCCGGGTTTCCCCTGGCAAATCATGCGCCGCTCCATGAAAGGCTCATGGGCAAGGCCCTCTATCACGACGATGAACTCATCTTCAACCGCGCCCTCGACGGAAAAAGCTCGGCTTTCTGCGTTCTCGCCACGCGCGAGACCGACGGTTCGGTGGCGGTGCACTGGTACAATCCCGACCCGGCAGGGGCGACGCTGAAAAGGGGGGAGTATCTCCGGAAGACGCTGCTCCCACCGGGCGCAAGCGACGCGGCGGTGGCGGCGGTCGTCGGCAAAATCTCCGAGGATGCCGCGAAGAAGAAGCCGAATCAGATGTTCCTCGACCCGCACACCCACTTCGGCTCGATGTGCCCGCCCCTCCTTGGGCCAGACGGCAATGAAATCAGGTGGGGCAGCGTGAAGTACGACGACGGCGTCTCGTACCTCACGGACAACCTGCGCAAGGCGCTCTTCTATCACATAGACTATTACGCGCTCACGACGCACAACAGCTTTTCGAAAAACGCCTTCGACTTCATGTCCTGGGCAGGCCACTTCCTCGGGTTCCTGCCGGTTCCGGCAACAGAGCTGACGGCTCCGCTCAAGGAGCCCAACGGCCCGCATTTCCTCGTGCTCATGAAGAACGCGAACGTCGCGGACTACCTGACCCGCGGCATCCTCTCCAGGAGGGAGCGCCTGGACATGCCGTCGTATTTCAGCGGCATGGGCATGAAGGAGATGCTCGACATCCTCTTCGCGCTCCAGAAGAACAACCTCGCGGCGCTCGGGATTGCGCACCCGGTGAATTTCAATTCGCCGAACCTCCCGATACCGATAGTCGGCTTGTACAGCGCCGTGGATTCGGGCGCCCTCACGCTGGACGAGGCGCACATGATAGCCCAAAGGTTCGACACAATCGCGATGTGGAACCCGAGCCTGCACTCGAAGACGGACGAGGTCAGTATCGGGGACCCGAAGCTGAAAAGCTTCCTCCGCGAGGTCAACCGCAAGCATGTGGGGAACCGGAGGCTCTGGGTGAACCAGACGAATTACGCGCTTGCGCAGGAGCTGCACGATAGCTTCGGGATATGCACCCATTTCGAGACCGACGAGCACAAGACACTGCCGTTCATACGCGATGCGAGCGGGAAAGGCTACGTTCTCGGCGGCGACAGCCTTGCGATGGGCATGACGGTCATCGAAGCGCCCGCGGATACGTTCAAGGGCAGGATGAGCGTGCCGGAGCTGATAGACATGATAAGGGCGCGCGCAGTCGAGATGCACGGGAGGGTCTTCGCGGTCGCGAGGCCGGAGGCCATCACGGTCCATGCGGAAAGGGCGTCGGTGCCCGAGCAGCTGCGCAGGGTGGCAAGAAGGGCCACTCATGCACTGACAAGGAGATACGCCGGGATGCTGGTGCGCGACTTCTTCGACTTGCTCTTTTCCGGCGATATCGACGACATCGGCCACATGTCCGGTGGATGAGTCAATCATCCCATGATGCTCGATAGTATCCGGTAGGCTCGCTCGGTATCGGCCTGCCGCACGACAAGGAGCGTGTCGGTGTAGCAGGAGATGAACTCGACCACGTTGATGCCCTCCGACGCGAGCGAGCCGAGGATGTAGGATATCACGCCGGGCACCTCCTCGACGTCCTCGGGGCTCTCGATGATGATGAGGTTCAGGTTCTCCTCCCGCTTCCAGAGCGCTTTTGGCGGAATCCTTTCGACCTCCCTCTGCTCGACTATGTAGGTGATGTGGCGGCCGGATTTCACGTTCGAGAGCGGGCGGATGCCCTCCAGCTCCCTCTTGGATATCACGATGGCGACCTTGCTTTTCAGCACCATCGAGCTCCGTTTCAGGACCGAGAGTATCCTCTCCTCAAGGCTGGATTCGACCTCGTCCATCCTCCCGCCCAGGCGTATCAATGCCATCTTGACCGCGTTCTGCCGGATCTCGCTGCCGAACGCGTCGGCGGATATCCTGCGCGCGAGCGCCGAGTAGTTCACGACGCCCTGCCTGAGGACCTCCTTCAAAAACGGCCTCTGCTTGACATAGAGCCAGACGAGTTCCGAGGTGCTTTCCATAAATATGCCTCCGCCAAGAGCGGTGAAGTTGTTCCATACATAACATTACTATATGCAGATGTAACAGATTAATCGAAAAGCTTATAATCCGATTGAGCGCCATGTCCGCCCGGGAGGATATGAACACCGTCAGCGCGGCCCATGCATTTCAAAAAAGCGGCGTCCCGCACCCTGCAGGCCTCCTCACGGCAATGCATGCGAGGGCCGTTCATACGAGGACGAGCCTGGACATTATTATCGGCAGGGGGTGGCTGGGCGCGCCCATCATCGAACCCGCGATGGGCAATGCCCCGGACAAGCCGGTGCTGGCAGTCCGCAAAGGCTACGAAGGCCTGGATACGGCCGCGATAAGGGGCCTCCTCGAGAAAAGCTTCTGCAAGAGGGTGGCGGACGGTTTTTTCGGCCTGCCCGTTTCGCAAATCATCGTGGCGGAGGATTATTCGGGAATCGCAATAATAAAAAGCGTGGCGGGTGTTCCATACCTGGACAAGCTCGCCGTGGCCCCTGAAGGCCAGGGCAAGGGCATGGGGCAGGCGCTCTGGGAGAGGATAAGGGAAGATTTCCCCGAGCTGGTATGGCGCGCCTCGGCGAAGAACCCGGCGAACGGATGGTACCTGCGCATCAGCGACGGGGCCATCAACACCGGGGAATGGATAGTATACTGGTGCGGCATGGATGCGGATGCGGCGAAGGCACTCGTTTCCGCCGTGGCCTCGATGCCGAAAACGATGATATAATGGAGAGTGGAAACATGTCGAAAAAAGTCATTCTGGCGTATTCGGGCGGATTGGACACCTCGTGCATCCTCAAATGGCTCGTGGACAAGGGCTATGACGTCGTGGCGTACATAGCGGACGTGGGGCAGCAGGAGGATTTCGAGGCGGCGAGGCAGAAGGCGCTGAAAGTCGGCGCGTCGAAGGTGTATGTCGAGGACCTCAAAAAGGAGTTCGTCACGGACTTCATCTTCCCAGCCATCAAGGCCAACGCCATATACGAGGGGAGGTACCTGCTCGGGACTTCGCTCGCGCGCCCCTTGATTGCGAAAAGGCAGATGGAGATAGCGGCCAAGGAGAATGCGGAATACGTGTCGCACGGGGCCACGGGCAAGGGCAACGACCAGGTCCGCTTCGAGCTCGCGTATTACGCCCTGAACCCGAAGATAAAAATCATCTCGCCGTGGAAGGACCCGGAATTCCTCTCCCGCTTCAAGGGAAGGACGGACCTCATAAACTACGCGAAGGAGAAGGGCATCCCGATAAAGGCGACGCACGAGAGGCCGTACAGCACGGATGCGAACCTGATGCACATCAGCTACGAATCCGGCGTGCTCGAGGACCCCATGACGCCCCCGACGGAAGACATGTTCGAGTGGACGAAATCCCCGAAGGACGCGCCGGACAAGGAGACGCGCCTGGAGATACATTTCAAGGACGGGATACCGGTCAAGGTCGTCAACAAGGACGGCGGAAAGAATGTCGAGGACCCGCTCGGGCTCTTCACGTACCTGAACGAAGTGGGCGCGGCGAACGGCGTCGGGAGGATAGACATCGTCGAGAACAGGTTCGTCGGCATCAAATCAAGGGGCGTATACGAGACGCCCGGCGCGACCATCCTGCGGGCGGCCCACATGGACATAGAGTCCGTCGCGATGGACCGCGAGGTCATGGCTCTCCGGGACATGCTCGAGCCGAAGTTCTCGGAACTCGTCTACAACGGGTTCTGGTTCAGCCCTGAGATGGATTTCCTGAAGGCGGCGATTGACAAGAGCCAGGAGGTCATCGACGGCGTCGTGCACCTCTCGCTCTACAAGGGCAACATAACGATAACGGGAAGGGAGTCCCCAAGCTCGCTTTACGACAAGGAGCTTTCCAGCATGAACATCGAGGGCGGGTTCGACCAGACGGATTCGGTCGGCTTCATCAAGATAAACGCCATCCGCCTCATGGCGCACCATGCCATTATGCACAGGAAGAAGAAATGAGCATTATCATTGGGATGAATGCGGAGCGGGGAACATCCGCACGACCATAATGTTTCATATTGCTTGGCGCAGAGAAACCCCCATGAAAAAGATGCTCTGGGGCGGGCGCTTCTCCAAGGAGCCCTCGTCCGACATAATCGAATTCAACAGCGGCGAGAATGTCGAGCTCGATTCCGAGCTCATCCCGTACGACATCCTCGGCAGCCTCGCCCATGCGCGCATGCTTTACGACCAGGAAATCCTGTCCACGGCGGAATACGAGGATATAAGCCGCGCCCTCCGGAACGTGTACGCCCAGTGGGAGGGCGGAATATTCAGGCTGAAAAAGGAGCTCGAAGACGTCCATATGAACGTGGAGGCGGCGGTCACCAAGGCGACATCGGCCGGAAAAAAGCTGCACACGGCCCGTTCGAGGAACGACCAGGTCCTTCTCGATATGCGCCTGTTCATGAGGGATGGCACGCTCGGGCTGCTCGGGGCGATCGAGTCGCTACAGGAAGCGTTCGGAACGGCCGCGGGGAAGGACGGGCCGATGTGCGCTTACACGCATACCCGCGTCGCGCAGCCAATCACATTGTCGTTCTGGTGCGAAAGCTGGGTGGATTCGTTCGCCCGCGACAAGGAGAGGCTCATAGGAGCGTATGCCCGCGTGAACCAGAACCCGCTCGGCGCGTGCGCCATTGCGGGGACTCCGTGGAAGATCGACCGGAAGAAGACCGCGGCGCTGCTCGGATTCGACAAGGTCCAGGAAAACGAGCTCGACACCATATCCTCGCGGGGGGAGTGCGAGGCCGAGCTCCTCGCAGCCTGCTCGATAATTTCGTCAAAGCTCTCGCGGCTCTCCGAAGAGCTGGTATGGCTCTCCCAGAAGGGCCTGGTCGGGATATCCGAGGATCTGACTACCGGAAGCAGCATCATGCCCAACAAGAAGAATCCGGACGCTCTCGAGCTGATACGCGGCAGGAGCGGGCGGGTTTTCGGGACGCTCGTCCACACGCTCACGGCGTTGAAAGGGACGATGGGGGGCTACAATTCTGATATGCAGGAGACGAAATACGCGCTCATGAGCGGCCTCCGCACCACGCAGTCATGCCTCGAGACGGCCGCAATCGTCATGCGGGGCGTTTCCTTCAACGAGGATGCGATAGTGAGGGAGCTCGATTCGGGGTTCGCGCAGGCGACCGAGATAGCCGACTTCCTTGCGATGGGTGGGATGCCCTTCCGCGATGCCCACGAGAAGGTGGGAGGCCTGGTGAGGTACTGCGAAAAGAAGGGCGGGACCATATCCATGCTCGACAACCGCGAGGCGTCCAAAGTCCTCGGAAAGAACATCAGCCCTGATGCCTGGGCGGAATTGAAGGGATTCAGGAGGCAGAGGCTGGAAAGGAATCTGAAGATTGAAAATGACGGGTCTGTCGAAAAAGAGAGGAAACGGCTTACCGCGCTGTACGAAGAGCTCGTCTAGGCGGCGTCGTCGTCGGCCAGGCTGTTCCTGAAAAGCATGAAAAGCACGCCGACGGCTCCGATGCCCAGGAGGAGCACCACGTAAACGAGGTAGCCGAGCGGCGAATCGACGTTGTTCTTCGTCGGCGCCGGGGCCTCGAATTCCTGGTTCCCTATCGCCGTCGACTTTTCCATGGGCCTGGCGGGAGGTTTCGGCTCCGGTGCCTGGAGTTCGGTTTCATTAGCGGAACTGTCGCTTGCGGCCTGGCCGGGAACCACGTAGTACGAGGTATCGCCGGTCTGCTCCGGGGTGTCGTTCTGGCCCGGGAAAACCTCCGGGGCCGGGGAGAAGCCGCATTCAGCCTGCACCGGGCAGTAATTGGGGGTCATCATCTGGAGGCATTCTGCGCCCATGTCCTGGGGCGCCACCACCGGGCAGCTCACCACCTTGCCATTCGGCTTGTAGAACGTACTGCCTTCGCCGGGAACCGACGATACGACCCTGACTACGTTGCCGGAGCACTTGTATACGGCCTGGGTATTGGGCTCCAGGCACTTTTCTGACGCAGTCTTGTTGAGGAATGCTGCGCCGTTGTCGCCGGATTCGACTATGATGACGGCGAAGCTGGCCGGAAGCACGAATAAGAGTAATAGTGAAAGATTTTTTACCCACCCCATATACACACCTAACTAATTTATGAAACAAATAGTATAAAAAGCTACCCATTGCCACCTCGGAGGGGAACGCTCCCCCCGCCGGCCGAATCTGCATATTCCGGGCATGCGCCCGCCTCGAGGCCGTGCCCCCGGCAATGCTGGATGGGCGCCTCACTTCTTCTGCGTGACGACAATCAGGTGGTAGCCGAATTCGGTCTTTATGGGGGCCGACACCACCCCGACCGGGAGCGAGAATGCGGCATCCTCGAATTCCTTCACCATCTGGCCCTTCCCGAAGAAGCCCAAATCCCCCCCTGATTCGCCGCTGGGGCATTTGGAGTGCTTTTTCGCGACTTTCGCGAAATCCGCGCCCTTGTCTATCTGGGCCTTCAGCTTGTTCGCCGTCTTCTCGTCCTTCACAAGGATATGGCTTGCCCTTACCTGCATATCGATACCTCTCAATCCGGTTTGATGGGGAATATGTAATAAGAAGCCTTGCCCGGCAGCTTTTTTCGGAAACCCGCTTTTGCCCTGCCGATATCCGGGCACGATGCATCGAGGTTGAACCAGGGGTCCATCCATTCGCCCTTCCGGCGGGCAAGGAAGTGGCCTGCGGGGAATCTCCGGCTTCTCCTGATGAAAACGATGCTCCCATCCACGAAGCGGGTTCTCTTTCCGCTAAGCCTGCGCCAATCAAATGCCCGCCCGCCTTTTTGGAGGGCGTCGACGATGTCCGGGCAGAAGCAGTCGGGCTTGGTTCCGTCATGCCTATCGAAAAGGCATTTTCCTGATTTGTAAGGGACTTCGCAGATGAAGGCCACGCAGGCGATGCCGCAGCCCATCGGATCTTCCTGGATTACTGCTTTCCCACCCATTGCCTGCCACCCTAAGGTTATATCCATTCTATCGACGAAAGCCAAGCTTTCGGCGAGAGTGGTTGCTATGGCTGCAACCATTCGATCTCGTAGTATTCGTACTCGCTTCCGGGGAGGTCGATCGACTTTATCACGTAGTACGTGACGCTGCTCTCCCTGTCTGAAATCGCCATCATCATCTCGAGCCCGAACCGGTCGCATTCAGCGAGCGCCTCGGCCAGCCCGGTGCCGCCGATGTATTCGTCTTCCGTCAGCGAGTACATCAGGTAGCGGGGCGTGCCGTCTTTGGGCGTCTCTATCCCGCCCTTCTTCCGGTGGTAGAGGAGGAAGTCCAGGCGCGGCCTCTTGGGGTTCACTTCGACCTGCCTCTTCTTTCCAGGAATGGCGAGTATGAACGTCTTCTTGACGCTGTGCGCGACGCGGATGGCCCGCGCCCATTCGGAGATTATCAGCTTGTTCTTCCGGGGGAACACGTGTATCACGTGCTTCGAGTGCATCCATTCTTCCTCGCTGCGGACCGGCGAGGCGCCCGGGAAATAGATGCGGAAGTGGGTGCCGAACTTGAACCCGGTCTTCACCACGTAGCCGCGCTTGCGCCAGTCCTCGTAGACGAGATACATGTCGCTGAAGAACTTGATGCGCTTGTCCGCGGCCTTCTCGACGTCGGCGAGCTTCGCGTTCTTGAGGGTCAGGTCGCCGTGCTTGAGCAGGAAGATGGTCTCGTAGATGTCGAGCTTCGATATGCGCCCGCGGTGCGCCGCCTTGTACGTCCCGAACTGCCCGAGCCAGTAGCGCTCGTAAAGCTCCTTTCCCGCCCGCTCGTCGTCGACCAGCGTTATCAGGTCGTTAGGGAAGAAAAGCCCCTGGAACGAGAAGGCGTCGAGCTTCAGGCTGCCTTCCGCGTATTTCACCGAGATGCTGCGCCCGTAGTTGCCTTCTGCTTCGTCCATCCCCCGGAGCACGAGCCCCTTGTCGCGGTAGTCCTTGTAGGTCAGGTACCTTGCTAGGAGCTTCCTGTTCTTCAGGAATAGGGATGCGACCTCGTTGAACGCATACTCGTTGCCGGCCTCGTCGTAGCACCTGCCGTTCCGTATGTCCATCACGTACAGCGCTTCCTCTGGTGAGAGGTAAATGACGCCGCGAACCATCTGGCCGTAGAAACCGTTCTGCAGCGAGGAGACGTCGGCCGGCTCCCGAACTGACAGCGAACGCTTTTTCCGGTCCAGCCCAAGCTTAATCATAAGCAACATCTCGAGCGGAATATCCGAAAACAAGGAGATATTGCGTCGAACCCATATAAACCTTCTTGGACCGCCCGCGGATGGACGCAAGCCCCCGGTGTGGTTCCATGCAAACCTTTTAAATAACATTTAACCATAAATTATAACATGATGTGCGACAGGAACAACTCGGATGACAGGAAAGGCCCGGCAGCCATCATCAGCCCGGCCCGGCGTCATCCGCCCGCGCCCGCCCGCGATGGACGGACCCGGCCGCAACCCCTTCTCGAGGAACCGGACGGATTTATCGGGTCTGTCGCCGCAGGCCGGTTCCGCGTCATGGGCATTATTGGCGAAGGCGGGATGGGCAGGGTTTACTCGGCGCTCGACGAGGGCACAGGAATGATGACCGCAATCAAGGTCGCGTCGGATTCCGCGTCCACGCCTCTTGAAAAATCCGCGGCATTCCTTGCGAGGGAAATCCGTGCTATGAGTATGCTCCGCCACGAGAATATCGTCGGATACGTAGGCCATGGCGTGCACCTCGGCAGGCCCTTCCTCGCTTTGGAGTACGTCGATGGGGAAACGCTCAGGGAGCGGACGCTCTTCCGCGGGACGCTGCAGCCCGGGCCGTGCCGCTCGATTTTCATGCAGATGTGCGATGCGCTTGGCGCAGCCCACCAGGAGGGTGTCGTCCACGGCGATATCAAGCCAGGGAACATATTCCTCGCAAGCGGCGCCCGCGATGAGACGCTTGTGAAGCTGTTCGATTTCGGGTTGGTGAAGTTCATGCTGGAAGGCGGGGACCCCGGACGAGTTCAGGAACCCGGCGTGATAACCGGGACCGTGGCTTACCTCGCGCCCGAGCAGTTGAAGGAGATGGATTTCGACCACCGCGCGGACATATATGCGATGGGTGTGACGATGTACCAGACTCTCAGCGGCGCACTCCCGTTCGCTGGCTTGACTGACTGGACAATCCTCAACTCGAAGATTGGCGGCAGGGCCGTGCCCTTGGGCAAGAGGTGCCCGGGCATGTTCCCCGGGATGGAGGGGGTTGTGATGAGGGCCCTGGAGCGCAATCCCGACGACAGGTTCCAGAGCGCCGCAGACATGAAAAATGCGCTCTCCGGCATAGCTTTATAATAACAGTTATACACTAATTATAACATGCATCCTTACATCCCAGGCTCACCCCCGGAACCGGGAAAGGGCCCGGGCAAGCGCCTTATGCACAAGCTGCGGGAGCTCATGCCCCAGCGTCCGAATTACGAGAGCGTTTCCAGGTTCCACGGCATCGAGACGCTCGGCTCGGGGTGCATGGGCCGGGTATTCCGGGCGTTACGATTCGCTCATCAGCGGGGTTGTCGCCCTGAAGGTGTCGACGGGCACGGAATCGTCAAGAATCAGCTTCGAAAACGAGATAAGGGCGCTGTCAAGAATCAGGCACACTAACGTCGTGAGGCTGCTGGACAGCGGCATCTTCGGGGATGGGGTTTTCAGCGGAAGGCAGTTCCTGGTGCTCGGCATTGTCGAGGGCGAGAGCCTGAAGGACAGGGTTTCAAGGGAAGGAAGGGTGGAGTGGTCGGAAGCAAGGCACATGCTCATGCAGCTATGCGATGCGCTCTCGGCGGCCCACGAGGTGGGCATCATCCACAGGGACGTCAAGCCGGACAATGTCCTGCTTTGCGGGGGCGTTGCGACGCTCCTCGATTTTGGCGTTTCCCAAAGGATGGCCTCCAAGTTTTCCCTCTGGAACATCCTGGGGGACAGGTTCATGCCGGGAAACCTCGATTACACCGCCCCCGAAGTGATAAACGGGCGGTGCGACGGAAGGACGGATATCTTTTCGCTCGGGATGCTCATGCGCCATGCCCTTAGCGGAAGCCCGCCGGACAATGCGGCATGGCTTTTCGGGAGCGTCATGGGCGCCCCCCAGGACCCGATAGTCCGGGATGCGAACATACCTGTTGAGCAGGCCAGCATTATCGCCTGCGCCACGGAAACGTGCATGGACAGGCGGTTCCAGTCCGCATCCGAGATGAAGGCCGCTATAGAAGCGCTATAGAAGGAATCTAACCGCCATCGAGCAGCAACTCGAGCCTCTTCCTGTTTTCACCGTTGAAATCGGAAATTGTCGTGTCCGCAGCCTGGTCGGCATGTCCACGGGCGGCTTGAGCCAGGCGAGCTTCATGCCCGCCCTCCTTGCGGCCTCGCATCCGGCATTGGAGTCCTCGATTACAAGGCAGCTGGCGGGCGGGACGCCGAGTTTTTTCGCCGCGTGGAGGAAAGGGCCGGGATCGGGCTTGCGCAACGCGAGGTCGTCCCCGCTGACAATCAGGTCGAAAAGGCCCTCCATGGACAGCGTCTCGAGCGCCGCCTGCACGTTCGTCCTGTGGCTCCCGGAGACGATTGCCGTCCGGATTTTGCGGGATTTGAGCAGGCGGATGAATTCCCGGACGCCGGGCATCTCCCTGAGTTCGCCCGCGCGAACCTTTCCCTCATAGGCCATCTTCCGCTCGGCCACCAGTCGGCCGACGTCGAGGACCAGGCCGTATTCGCTGACGAGCACCTCGAAGATGTGCCGTGATCCGGTTCCGGCGAACTCCCTGTACCAGCGCCCCGCCCCCACGCGGACGCCGTACGGCTCGAGCATGTCGAGGAACGTCCGCATGTGCAAGGGCTCGGATTGCACGACCACACCGTCAAAATCGAACAGGACAGCAGATATCATCATACAATGCCCATAGGCAACGATTTAAAATGATTTTAGGCGATAGGACTTCATGAAAGCGCTCATCTTTGGACTTGTTCTGGCGATGCTAGTGATATCCGGCTGCGTCATTTTCGAGCAGCAGCAGAATACCACGAATGAAACGCCTCCGCCGCCGCCACCCCCGCCGCCGCCAAAGGCGCCGGTCGTGTCGATTGCCAGCCCGACGGCCGACGAGGTCATAATGACACAGGGCGATACGTCGGACGTCACTCTCACCCTCAGCACGCAGAACCTCATAGTCAAGACCCCCGGAACCGCGGCCAAGGCCGGCGAGGGCCACTTCCGCGTAACGGTGGATGATGCGGTCCCGCAGACGGTCACGACGAAGACTTACCTCATCAGCGGCCTTTCGACCGGCTCGCACATAATAAAGGTCGAGCTCCTCAACAACGACCGGACCATGTATTCCCCGGCAGTCGTCAAGACGGTCGCTTTCACGATAGAGAAGGAGAAGCCCGCGGTGTATGTTCCCGTCGATTACACGGTCACGATTACGGACAAATTCACGCCGTCTTCGCTGACGGTGAAGGTCGGCGACAGGGTGACATGGACCAACAGCGCCCAGATGCCCCACACTGCGACCTGCTACATCAACGGGCAGAAGAAGTTCGACACCCAGACGCTTGCCCCCGGGAAAAGCGCCACGATAACCATGACCGAGGAGCTCGAATGCGAATACTACTCGCAGCTGTTCAGGGCGCTCACCGGCACGATAAAGGTCGAGAGCAACGGCACAGTTGTCGAGTGATGTATCCTTTTTCATTTTTTTCTGAAATTTTCTTGTTTCCCATTTTCTTTTTGAAAATCAGTATTCTATTTCCACTTTCCCCTTCTTTATCCATACCTGGCACGCCAGGCGGTTCCGCCAGGAATTCGGCAATCCGGCTCGATGGAGCGTTTCTATTTCCCTCTGAGTCTTTGGGCTGACATTATCCTCGCCGCTGATGATTACGCAGGCGCATAGGGGCGAGCTGCCGTCATCGCACGCCTGGGGGAACGCCGTGTTGTCCCATAGGTACTGGAGTATCGCCGAGCCGTCGGGGATTTCGAGCTCTATGTCGTCGTTCTTTATGAACTAGCCTGGCCATGCGAATCATCACCCGGGCTTGGATTCCTCCAGGCTCGCGGCTCTTCAGCTGGAGAAAAGCTTGGTCTGCTTGACGGTCTCGAGCGTCTTCCATTTCTGGCGTATGAACGGCTCGAGGAGCTTCCTTTTTTCGCGGTCTTTCAGCGCGCCCCTCGTCTTGGGGTCGCCGGGATAGCCGCTTCCGAAATCGCACGTGGCTTTCCGGATTTCCTCGATTTTCTTGTCGCGGGTGATTTTCGCGCAGATGGAGGCGGCGGCCACTATGGGGTAGTTCTCGTCGGCCTTGTGCTCGGCCTCGAACTTCTTGATTCCGAACTTCTCCATGCGTTTCCGGAAGGTCCAGCCGTACCGGTCCGGCATGTCTATCATGGTGTCCCCATCGCCGAGCTTCTTCATGAGGTCGGCCATCGCCTTCGCCTCGATGTCGTTCAGGGACATCTCGTCCATAAGCCTGTTCAGGTCGCTTGCGCTTATCTCCACCCACCTGAATGTGACGAATTTCTTGAGCTTGTCGTAGGCCTCCTCGCGCTGGCCCGCGGTCAGGGCCTTGGAGTCCTTCGATGCGAGCTTCTTGAGCAGCTTCTCGTCCTCCCGCCTGCAGGATGCGCAGCATACGACAAGCGGGCCGATGACGGGCCCCCGCCCGGCCTCGTCGATTCCGGCTATTATCGAGAGCATGCTCCGTATGATGATTGAAAGATAATATAAAACGGATTCAGAGGCGTAGAATAAGGACGGATATGAGAGAGAAAAGAGAAAGCACAGGTCCAAATGGAAATGAGGATAGAAGGGGAAAAAGCCTTCAGTAGCTCATGTTCCTTTTTTCAACGATGATGAAGTCGCCGACAGCGAGCACGCTCTCGTAAGGGATGTGCACCATGCCGTCTTCCTTCTTCATCTTCGCCGCAGTGCCGCTGTCGGGGTTCGGTTCGACAATCATGCTCTCGATTTTGCCGCTAACCTCGTTGACTTCGATGTCCACAAGCCTGCCAAAATCGTCCCCTTCGTTGGTCACCAATTTTTTTCCTGAGAGTTGTCTTGCTATAAGATATTTGGCCATTAAACCACCAATAAACGCTGTTGTATGCGGATTTGCAGTTCATGTTTATAAATATTGTTATGACGGCAAAACCCGGGAGAGGGCTCACGACTTGAAATCGAGCGTGTGCAGGCGCCCGCTTTTCAATTCGAAAACAGGGACAAGCGCCGGGGTGGGGACGTGGCCCTGCTTGACCTGGAAGTCCGTCCGGTCCTGGAACGTCCCTGAGTTGATGGCGAGCGTCCCCCGATACTGCGTATAGCCGTTCCGGTGCACATGGCCGCAGTGGAACACGTCCGGGGGCTCCTCGATGACCATGTAATCCACGTTCTCCGGGATTATCAGGTTCCCCCCGTATATCGGGGAGAGGTGGCGGCGCTTCAGGTATTCCACCATGACCTTTTCGGGGTGCATGTAAGAGGAGCCGGGGATATTGGCTATCATGGAGTCGATGGACGTGCCGTGGTAGACGAGGTGCTTCACGCCCTCGATGGAGAGGCTGGACGGGTTCCCGATGGCCGTGATGTCGCAACTCACGAGGTCCTTGCCGAGGGCGGGCTGCGGTTCCCCGCGCCGGACGGCGTCGTGGTTGCCCGGCGCGGCTATCACCTCGACCCAGTCAGGCAGGCCGCTCACGAAGTCGTCGAACATCTTGTACTGCTGGAATATGTCCTTCACGACAAGCTCCTTCTCCTGGTTGGGATAGATGCCTATGCCGTCGACGATGTCGCCGGCGATGAGCAGGTATTTGACCTTGCCGGCCAGCTCGCGCGCATCGCCGTGCCCGTGCAGCCATTCGCTGAAGGTCTTCAGGTGCTTCCCGAGATGGAGCTTGCTCCCGAGGTGGATGTCGGAAAGGTAGGCGACCGCGACGTCCGCCTCCGAGCGCTTCTTCTCCCTGATGACCGGGAGCTCGGGCCACTCGATGTCCTCGGCGATGATGTACGGCTCGAGCACCTTGCCCGTGATGGCGACGATGTCGTCTTTCAGCACGGATTTCGCCTTCTCGAGTATCTTGTCGTTGAAGCGCGACTGGGATATCACGACCTTGAACGTGCCGGTCATGTCCTCGACCTCGAAAAGCAGGTTGCCCTTCTTGGTCTCGCGCTTCTCGTAGATGAACACGATGATGCGGACCTTCTCGTTCAGGTGCCGCTTGATGTCCGCGAGGTCGGCGGACGGGACCGAACCGCTGCTGCGCCTCAGCATGCGGGAGAGCCTCTCGAACCTGTTCCGGAAATGCGCGATGAAGTTGTCCACCTCGCCCTTCGTCCTCGATTTCCCGGTCACGTCCAGCGTATGGTTGATTTTGATGTTGGATGCGTGCTCCTTGGCTATCGGGGAGAACTGCGCCGCCCTTTCGACCTCGGTTTTTGGCGGCGCCGCCTTCGCAAGCAGGGGCTCGACGTCCTCTTTCGAGATGAACGCCTTTCCAAGAAGAAGGATTTTCTGGAGGATTTCGTCGGACTGGTTGGAACGCAGCAGGTCTTCGGCCTCCACCGTGAGGCGGATGCCCTTCTGGGCAAGTGCTCCGAACATCGGATCAATTCCGCGGCTAGGCCGCGACTTAGGAAGGGCGCTCGTTCAGCGTCTCGAGCGCGCTCATTATCGCCCATATCTGGGTGCGGGCGTGAGCGGGCATGTTGATGTCTTCGGTGATGGATTCGATGACGTAGATGGCAGCGCTGACCTTGACGCTCTTGTCTTCGCCGCTGTCAAGGCGGGTCTTCGCCTCGGAAAGGGCCCTCCGGATGTTTTTCGGGATGCTTGTATCGTTGACGAGGTCGTCGATCATGCCGCTTATCTGCCTGATGTCCATATTCATAGTCCCACCTGCCGAGATTGAAGTAGTATCTGTTTGAATAAAGGGGAAAAGTAATTTAAAGATGCTGAAGGGAAAACAGGCCGCCTTTGGGCAACGCTCCGCCCGCTTCGCCCCAGGCCCTTGGTACGACTAAGGCAATACACGGGCCAGTCGTGACCTTCGGTCACTTCCGTCCCGTTTCAGTCCTGAGGGATGCTCAAGACCGGAAACTGGGAATAGATGACTGAAACGGGCCCGGGGCTTCCATGAACGGCGGGCCGTTCATGTGCCCCATGCCCTAGGTACGACTAAGAAAGGCACGGGCCCGGGGGGATTTGAACCCCCGACCTACAGCTGCCACCTTTTTGGGAAAAAGGTGGCTCCAAAAACCACCGATTCACCAAACAATAGAAGGCTGCCGCTCTATCCAAGCTGCTCCCGCCTTTCAGTTGGAATCGGCCAAAAACGCGATGCGTTTTTCATCAATGCGTTTTGGGCCACCTTTTCCTAAAAGGCGGACTGAGCTACGAGCCCAATCAACAGAGAATAAGATATGCGGGGAAATTAAAAATTAACCGAAAAAAGGGAAAATGACTAGTCTTCGGTATCCTCGTCGCCCCAATCCTCGTCCTCGAAATCATCCTCGTCGGGTTCTTCTGACTCGTCAAGGGAAAGGGGCTTCATGGAAATACCGGAATTACTCTTCCTCCTCTTCTTCCCATTCCTCTTCCTCGGTGTCGTCCTCGTCCCAGTCTTCCTCTTCGTCCATTCTAAGCGGTTTCATGATATCCACCTAAGATTTGAAGGGTATAACGAAGGAAGTCTTTTAAACATAGGCGAAAGGTTCGGGCAAAGTAGTAAAAATCTTCGACGTGTTTGCTTTTCATGGACATTTTGCGCATGAACTGGGAGGCGACAATCTCGCACTGCGAGGAGCTGGCCGGGAGAATCGGGGATTTCAAGCCGCAGATGATTATCGGCCTCTCGAGGGGCGGCCTCGTGCCGGCAAGGATAATGTCGGACATACTAGGGGTGAAGGATGTCGGCATCCTCGGCGTCACGTTCTACAAGGCCATGGGGAAGCCTTCGGATTTCCCCACAATCACCCAGGAGCTGACGATGGACCTTTCGGGCAAGCGCGTCCTCATCGTGGACGACGTCGCGGACACCGGGAGGAGCCTGATGGTTGCCAAGGACTACCTCCAAAGGAAGGGGGCCTCGGAGATAAAAATAGCCACGATACACTACAAGCCGAACTCGATTTTCAAGCCGGACTATTTCGTGGCGTCCACGACGGCGTGGATAGTTTATCCCTGGGAGCGCCACGAGATAGAGCGTGAGCTGGCAGCGAAGAAATGAATTGAAAAAAAGGGATTTTGGGTTATTTCAGCCTTACAGCTTCGAGGTCGGCAATCGCGCGCGATTCCTTGCGCATCATCATGCCTATCGAGCGGGCGAACTCCTCGGTCTTGCCCCAGTCGCCGTGCATCGTTATCACGCGCTCCGGGTTCGGCCGCAGGTTCTTGAGGTACGCCATCAGCTGCGCCCGGTCCGAGTGGCCGGAGAAGCCCTCGCACGTCTCCACACGCATGTTGATGTTGAGCGTCTTCATCTTGCCGTCGTCGCCGAGTATCGGGAGCTCTTTCATGCCGCGCTGGATTTTGCTTCCCAGTGACAGCGCGCTCTGGTATCCCACGAAAAGGAGCGCGTTGTTCGGGTCGTCGGCCATGAGCTTCAGGTACTCGTATGAAGGCCCGCCGGTAAGCATGCCTGACGGCGCGAGGATGATTGCGGGCTCGCCGTTCACGATTTCGTCCCTGCTCATGCCCTTGGCCACCCGGATAAGCGGGGATTCGAAGGGGCTCCGGTCCGAGAGGATGCGCCTCTGGAGCTGCTCGCGCATGTATTCGGGATAAGCCGTGTGGATGGCGGATGCCTCCATAATCATGCCGTCGATGTATATCGGGATGTTGAAATCCGGCTCGCGCCTCGACATCTCCTCGAGGACGAGGAGCAGCTCCTGCGAGCGGCCGACCGCGAACACGGGTATCAGCACCTTGCCGCGCTTGGCCGTCGTCTCCTTGATTATCTGGAACAGGCGCTTCTCGCTGTCGAAGCGGTTGACAGATATGTCGTTCCTGCCGCCGTAGGTGCTCTCGATGAAGAGCGTTTCGAGGCGGGGGAAGTGCGTGGTCGCGGGGTCGAAGAGCCGCGTGAAGCCGAATTTGACGTCCCCGGTGTAGACGAGGTTGTGCGCGCCCTCCCCGATGTGGAGGTGGACGCTTGCGCTCCCGAGCATGTGGCCGGCGTTGTAGAGCGTCATCTTGATTTCCGGGGTGATGTCCACGACTTCCTCGTAATCGACCGTAATCGTGTTCCGGAGCTCCTTGTAGATGTCCTTCTTGGTGTATGGCGGGTCGACGTCGAACGCCTTCTTGCACAGGTTCAGGTAGTCCTGCTGGAGGAGCACCATGAAGTCCCTCGTGGGCGGCGTGCAATAGACCGGGCCGTCGTAGCCGTATGCGAACAGATATGGCAAAAAGCCCATGTGGTCCATGTGCCCGTGGCTGATGACCACCGCGTCGATGTCCTCGAGCGAGAACCCCAGCATGTTGAGGTAGGGGTATGATTTCGAGGAGTCGCCGGTCGCGGGGTTCACGCCGACGTCGATGAGCACTTTCGAATTCGGGGTCTGCACGAGCATGCAGGAGCGGCCCACTTCGCGGAAGCCGCCAAGGGCCATCACGCGTATCCAGTCGCCCGGAGGGGAAGGCTGGCAGATTTTCTTGCCGATATTGACCAGGAACTTCTTCCTTTCCCCAGCCTCCAGCGCGTTGATTTTCCGGACGCCGTCCAGCGTCGCTGACGGCATGGTGGGCGCGCGAAGCGTAACCGGGGCCCAGTTCGTCCTGAGCATGATTTCCTTGAGTATCGAGCCGCCCTTCCCGATGACGAGGCCGGGCTTGATGGCCTCGATGCGCACCTCGCACATCTCGGGCACGAAAGTGATGGCTTTGATGTCGGCCTCCTTGGGGACGAGCGACTCTATCATGGCCTTGGCTTCCTCGACGTTCGTAAGGCTGGCCGGGTCCACGCGGATGGTGACTTTCTTCTTCAGCGCGCTCGCGAGCTCCTTGATGAGGCGGTCGTTCGAGTAGAAGGCCCTGATGTTCTTTATGTAAATCACTGTGGAGAGCCCTTCCGGCTCGACCTTCGTCACCTCGCAGTCCGAAGGCATGATCTCTGAGATTTTCTTCACGATGTCCTTATAGTGCAATAAAACACCCCACTGGTAGATAGAGATTGTTTGAGGATGAAATGAAATAAACGAACGAGGGGATTGCCGGGTTTGGATAATAAAAAAACAAAGAATGGATTTACGAGCTGAGGAGTTTTGCGACGTCCTCTTTGTCCAGGCGCTTGAAGCCGAGCTTCGTCACGGTGCAGAGGTCCACCCTCTCGCCGCTCGCTGCGTCGCGCTTCATGGCCGCGCTCACCGCCTTCGCCGCCACCGGAAGGTTCACCGAGATGTCCTTCTCCGGGACATAGAGCTCCTCGAGAACACCGTATGCTATCGGCGAGCCGCTTCCCGTCGAAGTGTATTTCTCTTCCGTGATGCCCCCAAGCATGTCTATGGAGAACAGCCTCGGCTTCTCGTCGACCCCCCCGAGGAGGAGCTGGACGAAGAACGGGTAGTACTTGTACTGGGCGAGTATGTTGGCAAGAAGCGTCGCCGCGGCCTCGACGGTCGCGGGCTTCTCGTTCTTGAGCTCGTAGAGCTTGAGTTCGGAGTTCATCCAACGGATGAGCATCTGCGCGTCCCCGACTCCGCCCGCAATCGTCATCGCGATGCGGTCGCTGACCGGGTACACCTTGTCGATGTCCTTGCTGGCTATCAGGTAGCCCATCGTGGCACGCCTGTCGCTGGCCAGGACAACACCATCCTTGCAGACCAGGCCCACCGTGGTGGTTCCGGTCTGGACTCCTTTTGTCTTTACGCTGTCTTCCATAATATCACGGGAGAACGAGTTGTGGACTGATGTATATGGTGAGTATTTATAATACTGATTAAAACGGAAATGAAAGGGGAAAAAAATAAGAAAAAAGGAAGGCTTCAGGAGCACTTCCCTACGAGCGGCTTCGTACCGGACTGCTTTATGCCGGTAAGCTGGCCCTTGCTGTATGTTATGACCACGTTGTTGTACGTGTAGGGCACGCCAGCCGTTCCGCATGCTGCAGGCAGGATTCCCAGTGAGGACCTTCGTCTCGCCGCTCGTGAATTGGGTGCTGTTCGAGTAGACCGAGGTGCCGTCGACAGATATGTCGGTTATCGTCAGCCTGTCGAGGTCGTAGTTCTGCATCTCGAGTGACATTTCAGTGCCAGCCACCTTGTAGACCTTAATCGCGAACGGTGAGGTCGAGCCCCAGTAGTTCTTGCTCTGCGTCTCAAGCGAGCCTGCGCCGAGGCCCGAGAAGCCGCCGACAAGATAAACCACTACCAGCGCTATCACAAGCACGACGGCCAGGATAACGAGGTATTCTGTAGATACTTGGCCTTTTTTGAACAAATATATCACCGCATCAAAAACGTAAATAAGATTATAAAGGATTGTGCAAAAAAACGCCGGCCCACATTAAGATGCGAACCCCGACAGGAAAGTCTCGATGAAGGCCTTTGAGATGATGTAGCCCAGGATTGATGCGCCGGCAAGCAGCGGGAAGTACTTGACCCCGTAGGTGGCCCGGCCTTTCGAGATGATGCCTATCAGGCAGGAGATAAAGAATGAGGTGAGGGCCAGGATGGAAAACGACACCGCCACCATGTCGTTCACGGTGATGAGGATTGCCCCGGAGAAGACAGGCATGTCAACTGAGGAGGCGGCATCCGCATTCATCTGGTTCTCGGAGCTGATTTTCAGGAAAACGGATACGAAGTGCGTGGATATCGCGAGAAGGAACGGCATGACCAGGACAAGGATGAACCCGAGGAATATCGTGTATGTCTTGGTCGAGGCGGCAAGCTCGGCGCGCAGGTCCTGTATGCGCCGGGCCTCCTGCGCCACGGAACTGAGAAGCTTGGCCAGATGCCCGCCCGAATGCAGCCCCTTGGCGAACAGGCTCACCGTCCTGCGCAGGACGTGGGAATCGAAGTACATCGACACTTCGAGGAGCGATTCCGAAAGCGAGCTCTTGCCCCCGGTTTTTGCAGTGCTCAGCCTGACCTCCTCGTAGAACGCGCCGAACTCCGGCCTTGCCGCGTGGACGAACGATGAGAACGGGCTCATTCCCGCGCGGAGGTTCGAGACGGTGAGCAACAGGAAATCCGGCAGGACCCGCTCCACCATTGAAGCCCGGTCGGATATGACGTAATACAGCTGGAGGTAGGTTATCGAAGCGACGAAAACGAACCCCCCGAAGAAAAGGGCGGATGATATCGCCACCGATTCGTACGGTGGCTATGGGGTCGTATAGGAGCAGGTAGACGAGGAGGAGGATGGTCCCGAAGAGGAAGGAGAGCAGCACGCGGGCGCCGAGCCAGACGCGGACGTCCTTGCGGGAGCCCGCATGCCGCAGCTTCTCGGAGAAGTGCCTCTGGAGGGATTTGGGCATGGCCGCGCCGATTCGCCGGAAAGGCCTTTGCGAACGGAGGGGGTCTTTTCCCCCGGTTTCATTTTCCATAGAATCAGCCGCCGAAGAGCTCCGGCCGCGTCGAGGCCATGTATCCTATCATCACTATCTGGAGCAGCGAGGAGCCGATTATGAGCAGGAAGATGTTGTCCATGGTGACTCCGAGCCCGCTGAAGGCGGAGAGCAGAATCATGAACGTTATCCCGAGCGACGGCGCCACGACTCCGGCGAGCATGTAAATCAGCAGGAGGAAGTTCAGGCTGGTCGAATAATCCTTGATGTCGCGGAACAGGTAGTTCTCGACCGCCATGGCGATGCCCTCGAGGGCGTCGCTCATCTTGGCCCCGGACTCCAGGGCGTTGACCATCTGCCATGACGCCCTTTTGAGGTATTCGCTTTCCGTCTTGATGGCAAGCTGCTTGAGGGCCTCCCGCTCCGGAACGCCTGACTCTATCTGCCGGACGGCCCATTCGAAATCGGCCGAGACATAGCCGTAATCGGCGCGGGAGACGTTTTTCAGCGAATCGAACAGCGGCACGCCGCCGTCTATGTCGATGATGATTTCCCTCAGGGCGAACAGCAGGTCCTTGTTCTCCTTCGCGGCTATTTTCTTCATGATGATTGTCGGGTAGTAGATGTGGAGGATGAAGAAAAGCAGGAAGGCGAGGAAGCCGAGCAGGAGCGCGACAGGAACCGGGTCGCCTGTTTCGGGCGGCTTAATCGTGAATGCCAGCATGGCGATGAGGAGGAAGAACGCGCCGTATATGAGGGACGACAGGATGGACGCGGACACATACGATGCCGGATCGATGTCCATCCTCGTCTTCTGGAGCGTGAGCTTGAGGTGCGGGAACAGCGGGAGGACGAACATCCCGATGCGGAACCTCCTTCCAGCCTGCCTGGCGAATTTTTCGGGAAGAAGCATTATGGGCATGCGTTCTGATGCCATGGTCAAAGCACCTTCTGCGGGGCAGTCCCTTTCTCCGCGGCCGACACGAGGCCCGGGATGTCGGAATAATAGGCCTTCATGACCTGCCCGACGTGGTCGACGTGCTCGAGCCTGTTCTTCACCATCCATTTGAGGATGGTGGCCTTGTCCTTCTGGTCGCCGAGGACTTCGGATTCCGTCATGCCGGTCCTCAGGTTCAGCTCCTCGAGATACCGGTGCGGGGACCGCGCGCTTTCGAATGCGTCGGTGCGCGGCTTCCACGTGTAGATGCGGTTAAGCTCGGGACCGGACACGCCGCAGAGCACCTCGGAAATTTCGTTCGTCCTGCGTATGTTCCTTCTCCGGTCGCGGTACTGCACGAGGAGGAGGTGGACGTCTTCGACCTGCGATTCCGGAATCTCGATGGGCGCCTCTATCAGCCTTTTCAAAACCTGCTGGCCCGTATCAGCATGCACCGTGGAATAGACGCTGTGGCCCGTATGCATGGCTTCGAAGAACACTTCGGCCTCGCGCTTGCGGCGCACCTCGCCTAGGACGATGCGGTCGGGCCGCATACGGAGCGAGTTCACCATCAAATCGAGCATGGTCACCTCGCCCATCCCTTCCGGGTTCGCCATCCTCGTCACAAGCGGCACCCAGTTCCACTGGTAGGAGGGGAGGTAGAGCTCGCGGGTGTCTTCTATGGTGACGATGCGCTGGAACGGCTGGATGAGGGCCAGGAGCGAGTTCAGCGCGCTCGTCTTGCCGCTGGCCGTGCCCCCGGCGACGAGTATGTTCATCTCGTAATGCATGGCCTGCCAGAGGAGCGCGGCCATCTCGACCGACATCGCGCGGTTCTCCGGCCTGATGAAGCTGACTATGGTCCACGGGTTTTTCGCGAACAGGCGCATGGTTATCGTGTTGCCGTAGGCCGAGATGGGGTTCAATGTCGCGTTCACCCTCTCGCCGGTGCCCAGGTGCGCGTCCAGGATGGGGTTGAGGGTGCTTATCTGCCTCCCGACCTTCCGGGCTATCTGCTGCGAGTAGTTCTCGGTTTCCGACTCGCTTTTCATGAAGATGTTGGTCCGTAGCCATCCGTATTCCTTATGGTAGACCGATACGGGCTGGCTGGCCGAGTTGACGACGACCTCCTCCAGCCAGTTGTCTTCGATGAGCGCTTCGAGCTCCCCGAGCCCGTACATCTCGTTCAGCACTATCTGGGACAGCTGTTCCACGACCGCTTTCGGTGCGGAGAGGTCGCCCTGGATGATATTGCCGATGAACGCCCCCCTGGCGTCGAAAAGCCGCTTTTCCTCCGCCGGATTGCGCTCGTCGGCCCATATCTGGAAGTTCTTCGAGACGTCGACCTTCACGTCTTCAAGGTATGCCCGCGTTGCCGGGCTCGCTTCCGGAAGGCTGATCAGGTAGAGCGGTCGGCGCTCGTCCGGGGACTGGACGATTTTGACATGGCCCGCGGGGCGGGCGTCCTTGATGATGTCGTATTCGCGGAGAATCTTGCCTTCGTGTATTTCGGCTACGGGCTCGGCCGGCCGCTGGGCGAGCGTTACGGTGGGGTTCTCCACCATCGTGATGGGGTAATGGAGGTAGGCGAGCCCGGCTTTTTCCATGCAGATTGCGATTTTTTCCACTGACTCCTCGCGGATTGAAAGCTTGGATGCAAGCGCATTCAGCCTCATCGTCCGGTTCTTCCTGAGGAGCCCGACCATATCGTCGATTTTCGTGGTCAGCATATCGTTCCATCTCCGGGTATAATTATATATATGCCTTCATTCCCGCCGACGGCCCGCCCGCCGCGCCTGGAACATCGATCGCCGCCGCATCATTTTCCAATCCTCCGCGACACGGACACCGGACCCTGCGAATAGTCAATCGTGGCGTCGTATTCGTAGCCGAGCTTCCTTGTCGCGTTAAGCGGCGGCAGGATAACCGTGAACGACGCTTCGGCCCACGTGCCGGACGCGCTGATGGCAAGCGAGCCAGGGTTCCCCCCCATAATCCCGGCCGTGACCGCGATGCCCGTCCCGTTCGGGTAGCCGACCGCGAAGTAGTTGTCCTGGTCCGGGAACACGCTCCCCTGCTCGACCCCGGTGCCGTTCAGGTCGGTGTAGCGGATTGTGACGTTCATCGTCCCGCTCTCGTTGAACTGCATGTGCGTCACGTTCTCGCGGACGCTGTATACGGTGACGTTTATTTCGTATGATGATGCTCCGCTCCCGCCGTCGCGGAAGAAACGCACGCGGCTGCCGCCCTCGTCGCCCACATACTCGTAATCCCCGTTGATGAAGACCCTCATAGTGCCCCCGGTCATGTTCGAGAAGTTCGCATCGATTCCGCTCGTGGTGCGCTCCGCCACCTCCTCCTCGATGAAGGATTCGTAGGCGAGGATGTCCGCGCTGTGGTTGTACGAATGGAGCGTGTCCGTTATCGATACCGCCGTGCTCGCATTCGTCTGGTTGAACGAGATTCCCGGGCCGACCAGTGCGTTGAACTCGTAAGCCAAATCGTCCAGGAGGAATGCCGGGTACAGGAGCGGCAGGGGCTCGAGCAGCGACCGTTCCGTGGCCAGGTAGGCGTTGCGAAGCGACATCGCCAGCATCACGATCAGGATCATGAAGCCGATTGACAGGATTGTAATCACGAATCCGCGCATCAGCGTTTCACCCCAGCCATAATCCGGACCATTCAATCCGGCTCCTTCCTGAACCAGGATTCCGCCCTGAGTATATAGTGTTTCCCCTGGTGGAGTATCGGTTTCGTGGCCACCTGCATGTCGAGCCCGGAGCTGTCGTTGCAGTCGTTCCGGGCGCACGACACGACGACGCTGTCGCTGCTGTTGATTATCGACAGGTGTATGCATGCAAGGGTGGGCGTGGACTCCACCACCTCCTGCATCGAACTCGTGTTCCCGAAAAGCGCCGTGTCCAGGCGGCCGGTCTTCTCCAGGACCGTCATAGTGTCCAGTGTCAGCTGCTTGAGGTAGATGGCCCCCGGCGAGCGGGGCTGGTATGCCTGGCCGGCGATGAACATCATCACCATCATGAAGAGCGAGAGCGCGACGAGCGCGTCGAGCGTTATGGCGATTCCCTTCATCTCCCCCATACCTCCATGTGCACGATGACCGGGTTTCCGTCGAGGATTGCGAACCTGTCGAAATTCAGCGAGTTGTTGAGCCCCCCTCCTGAAAACCGCCCGAACTCGTAATGCACCCTGTTCCTCTCGAGGTCGAGCACCTGCATCCCGAACTCGTACCGCTGCAGGCCGAGCCGGTCCTTTATCGCATTGTAATTGCTCGCATTCTCCGCGACAAGCCGCTCAAGCTTCATCCGGTTCAGCTCGTTGCGCCCGCTCACGAGGCCGAGCGCGCTCACGTTGCCGTCGAAGGCCGGGAGCATCTCCCAGCCCTCGGGCTCCCCGCTTGTCGCAAGCAGCGATTCCGAGGCGAAAAAAGCGCTCGCCTCCATGTCGATATGCCTGCCGACCATGTTCCATCTCAGCGCGAGGCTGTCCCATAGGAGGATGAAGTTCACCATGATGAAGAGGAGCACGACCGTCCCCATGATGAAATCCACCGTCCAGGTCTGGCCGCGCATGCACCTGGGCGCGCGGGCGGCCCCCTGCTCAACGCCTGGAGACACGGATTTCACCCCCTTCATTCGAAATCTGGAATTCGCCCCGGGACAGCGCGCTCGCGTTCATCTTGCCGTCAAGGAGGGGCGCGCTTGCCGAGACCGTGTCCCTCGCGGATGTCACGGAGTAATCGCCCGCGGTGATGTTCTCGCTATCAAGGACGCTCCCCAGCGTGAGGTTGTAGCGCGCCCCGTCTCCGGCCAGGTAGACGAAGTTCATGGCGGCGGCCGCGGCGTATGCGTTCCTTTGGGCGGACACCGTTTCCCGGGCCTGCAGGAGGTTGGCGCTTCCCCCTATCGTGATGGAGAAGACAATCATGAAAAGCGTCAGCAATGAAGCAAGCACCACCATGAACTCAAACGATGTTTGTGCTCTCATAAGATTCCACTCATTTGCCGATATTCATGAAGATATCGTTGAGGGTTTCAGCGTTCGGGGCGAAGTAGTAGTCGCCGTGGGTGAGCAGGGCGATGTTCGTGAGCTCGGTGTCGTCGACATCGCTGCCGAAGCCTATCGTGTACACCGTGATGTTCCGGTCCCGGCAGTAAACGGCCCCGTCGATGGAGTTGCCGACATTGCCCATCCCGTCCGTCAGCAGCACGATGACGCGCGTCGAAGTCGGCCTCCCCCTTTCCGAGAGCAGCTCGTTCGCCGCGTTTTCCAGCCCGCACTCGATGCACGTGCTGCCTACGGGGTTCATCGCGTCGATCCCGTCCTTGAGGCTCTGCTGGTTCGCGGGATTCATTATCAGGAGCTGCCTGTCGGTGGTGGCGCTCGTGCTGTAGGAGACGAGCCCGGCGTAGGTCGCGCTGCCGGAGATGTCGAGGAATGTCTTGGCGGCTTCCTTCGAGACGTACATCTTGCTCGGCTGCTGGTGCAGGCCGAAGAAGCGGGTGTAAACAGTGCATGACGAACTGGACGTGCGCTTCATGTAAAGGGCCACCTGGTATGGCACCTCATATGCCGAGACATTTATCGTGCTGGTGAGATACGTATAGGAGTTGGAGGTCGTGTTCCCGCTCGCAACGACGTCCCCGTTTATCCTGGCCTCGTACGAGGCGATGCAGCCGCTCGCGCTGGCGTAGAGCTCCACCGAGAGGTTGGCGAGCTCGCCGTTTTCGGTGGTCACAGTCATGTTCTTCAGCCTGGTCCAGCCGGTGTTGGTGGTGCTGTAGACGGATGAGTTGGACGCGTTCGTCACCATCCATACCATGGACCCGGACCGGTCAAGGACCAGCATGAGGTCAACGTCCACGACGCCGAAGCTGTCGTTGTATATGCCGCCCTCGTTCCCGACCGAATCGTTGCACTGGTAGAAGACCTGATGGAAGCCGACCGGGAGGCTGCCCACGTTGTATGTGAAGTTCTCGGTCGGGGTGTTCCATGAGCCGTCTCCGGCTTCAGCGGCATGCCAGGAACCCGAGTCGATTTTCACCCTGCAGCCGGACATGTTGCTCCCGCCGGTGTACTCGTCCGTGGCGATGCCGCCGACGGTGATGTTCGACAGCGTCGTGGGGTACGAGGTGTGGTTCATCTGCATCACGATCGGCCCGAGCTGGTCGGCCTCGCTGACGTTGAAGAAGTAATATGCGTTCGGCCCGGTGTTGTTCCATTCGTCCGTGCAGTGCGCCTGCATGCTGTGGGTCCCCAGTGCGAACCCCGAGAAATTGAACTGGGCCGTTTCGTTCGGGCGGTCGTAGGCGCCGTCCATGGGCAGCATCGCGTGCCAGGCGCCGCCGTCGGCCCGGATTTCGCATCCCATTATGGTGCTGTTGCCGGTGTATTCGTCGCTTGCCACGGCCACCATGCTGAGGAGCTGGTCCTTGATGGCCGGGTCCGGCACGTGGTACATGCCCGTGATGACCGGCCCGCTAAGGTCGGTCTCCGGAACGAAGCCCAGGACGTATATCGTGACGGGTATGATTGCGGATTCCGAGGCCCCCGCCCCGTCGCTGGCATAGAGGGTGATATCGCCGAGATAGAAGCCGCCGGAATCCCCGGACGATGTGAATTGCGGGTTTATCCCCCCCGTGGCGTTGGTGGTCAGGTTGAACGAGGCGGGCACGCCGTCCATCGCGACTTCGGAGTGCGGCCAGTGCACGGCGGCGTCCACGCGGATTTCCCGCTTCCAGATGTTTCCGACGCTGAAGGACGTGCCGACGCTGCTGTTCTTCTCCATGACCAGGTATATCCGGTTCTTGCTGAGGTCCATCATGGCCGGGCCTATGCGGACGCGGTTGCCTTCGGACGTGACCCAGACCCAGCTCCTTCCAGGCTCATCCGGAAGGTAGCCCCTCACGTTGAAGTTCTCCTGCGCGACATAATCAGTTCCGTAGGCCCGTATCCGTATCGTCTTGTTGCCTATCGAAGAGTTCGACGGGTCGTAGCCGCTGGGCAGCTGGACGAATACGAGCTTCCTCGAGCCCTCGCCCTGCGCGTAGACCTCCTTGGCGGCCGAGCTGAGGTCATAGAGCGAATTGAGCACGTCCGAGGTCTCCTTCTGCCTCTGGATGGTGTCTATCTGCCCCTGGGCGATAAGGATTATCGCGGTGATTATTACGAGGGCCGCTGCCAGGGTGAGCAGGTATTCGATGCTCGCCTGGCCGGATTTGCTGCTACCCAATGCTCACGCACCTCTTGTCGATGCGGATGCCATTTCGGTCAAGATGAAGCAGCCTTATCTCGTCGCTGTGCGCCGTGTCCCTCATCTTGACGATTTCGAACGCCCTTTGCCGGTGGATGCCCTTGCGGGAGTAATACAGGTGCATGATGCCGTCCGTCAGGAACCCCAACCTGCCCCGCCCGTCCTTGAGGGGGGATATGGGGCTCTCGGAGGTGACAAGCGACGTGGTGTTCCATTTGCGGAGGATTTCGAGGAGGGTGAGCACCGATTCGTTGGCGCGGTACTGGTTCTCGAAGAGCATCTCGTACGCCGTCAGCGAATCGATGACAAGCCTTTTTGCGCCGAGCGCCTCGAACGTGTCGCGTATCACGCCGCCGCCCTCGTCGATAATTTTGACAATCTCGTGCGGCTGGTAGCGTATGACCGCGAACTTGTTCCTGGCGGCAAGGGCCTCGAGGTTCCAGGAGAACAGCTTTCCATGCTGGTAGACCAGGTTGTCGGATTCCGCGAAGCTCAGGTATATGCCCGGCTCGTCGTACTTCATGATGCCCTCGTACAGGTACTGCAGGCAGAACAGCGTCTTGCCCGTGCCCGTCCCCCCGCGGATAAGAGTGGTGCTGTTCCTGACGAATCCGCCGCAAATCATCTCGTCTATGCCGGGAACGCCGCTTGGCGCCCTCTCCACGACGTAGCCTTGGCCCTTGGAAGAGCATTTCACCATATTTACCAGCCTGGCTCGCGATTCCCGCATTGACAAAGCCGAGCAGGTTTAAAAATCAGCCTATGCCCGAAGGGGGCGGAGCCGCGCAATCATGCCGTTTTCCGAAGGCCGATAATCAGGGGCTCCAGCTTCAGCGCGATTGCGAGGAGCAGGACGTATCCGGCAAGCCCGGCCCCGATTTCCTCGAGCTCGCTGACGCCGATTGGTACGGTGCCGAAGAAGGCGTTGAGGGGCGGGCTCACCACCGCGAATTCGAGAAGGATGGACGAAACGACCGCCAGGTGGAGCCACTTGTTGGACAGCGCGCCCTGAATCCCGCCGCCGTACCTGAATCGGACGGCGTAGACGGTGAGCATCTCGAGAAGGACGAAGGTGACGAAAAGGACCGTCTGGGCGGTGATGGCGTCCCCGACGGAAATCATGTGGGCATAGACCGCGAGTATGGCGATTGTCGCGCTGATGCCGATCGACGCGAGGAAATACACCGTGTCCCGGTCTATCATCCGCGCGCCCTTTCGCCTGGGCTTGCGGCCCATCACGTCCTTCGCCGGGGGGTCGACGCCGATTGCGAGCGCCGGGAGGCCGTCGGTGACGAGGTTTATCCAGAGCAGCTGGATGGCGATCTTGGGCGAGAGGCCGAGCGAGAGGACGCTCGCGAGGAAGACTATGATGACTTCGGATATGTTGGCCCCCAGCAGGTAGGCGACGAAATTGCGGATGTTGTCGAACGTCCCGCGGCCTTCCCTGATCGCGTCGCGTATGGTGATGAAGTTGTCGTCCAGTATTATTATGTCGCTCGCCTGCTTGGTCACTTCCGTGCCCCGGATGCCCATCGCGATGCCGACGTCCGAGTTCTTTATCGCGGCGGCGTCGTTCACGCCGTCCCCGGTCATGCAGACGATGTGGTTGTTCCTTTTCAGGGCCTTTAGCAGCAGGACCTTGTGCCTCGGGCTGGTGCGGGCGTATATGTCGATTTTTTCGACGGCGAGCGCTAGCGCGTCCTCGCCGAGCGCGTCCATCTCCTCGCCGGTCATCGTCTTGGCCCCGAATCCGAGCTCCCTGCCCACGGCTTCGGCAGTGTAGCGGTTGTCCCCGGTCACCATGATGACGCGGATGCCCGCGCGCCTGCAGTCCTGCATCACCGGCGCGCCGATCAACAAAGTGTCAGAGGCGCAGAGCGTGCTTCCGTCGCCGTAGAGCGTAGGGCCTGGCGATTCCGCGCGAACCGCAACCCGAGGCCGTTCGCGCAGGCTTGCGAGCGGCTCGGCGCGGGCCATCTGTTTTCTACCGGAGCCCGTGGAAGCGCGTCGTCACCCTTGCGGGCTTGGCTACCGTTGGCCCTTTCGACAGTCTTGGGTGCTTCGCCAGGTTTGGGCGCCTCGCCAGGTTTGGCCGGCGCATCACCCACGGGCGCTTCGCCCATCATGCCCATCTGCCTCGCGAACTCGCGGGCGGTATCCTCGTGAAAACGCCAGACGCGATTGATCTTGCCGTTCTTGAAGTGCGCGAGCTCGGCGACGTCGGTCGCGATTGTCTTCCTCTTCTTGTTGTGCGTGCCCTCGAACTTGCAGGTAGCCATCACGTAGTCACCGGCCGACCAGGTCTGTAGATGGGTAAGCTGGTGGTCGGAGTACAGGCCAAAGAACTGCTCGAGGCCGGCAGCACCTCCTCCTTCTCGGCCAGCGGCCTCGCTGACCTTTGTCAGAAGGCCAGCGCGGCGCAGAAGAACGTATCCGGCAAACGGCCAAACGACATCGTCCGCCATGTTCGCAACGATTTCGGCGCTACTGTGCGCGTTGTATGCAGCAATACGCAACGAAGCCGAAGGTAAACCTACAACATAAACA